>NZ_JAYEEU010000004.1:0-363742 GCF_034653295.1 Erythrobacter epiphyticus
CCTCCATCTCCTTGCGCAGCAGGCGGCGCCAAGTGAAGAGCTGGGATACCGACATGCCATGGCGGCGCGCCACCGCGCTCACACTCTCCGTGCCCGAATAGCTCTCCGCGACGATCGAGGCCTTCACCTCCGGCGGCCAGTCCCGACGCTTGCCGACACCGGTGAAAACCTCGAAGCGACGCACACCGCTGATACCAGCATCATCACATGACATCGTCATAGCATCAGCGCCCTCTACAATCAGGGCGCGGACACTCCGCGGTCCGCGTCACCCGCGCAAGGTGGGCTCAGGACAGCGCTTACCTTCGATCTGCACCTTTGCGAGCTTCACCGCGTAGGCATAATTCAGCATGGCATTGACGGGGTGAGAAGCATTGCGATTTTCAGCCTTCACGCCGGTCGCAAGTGAGCTGCGCAATCCGTAAGCGTGCCAATCTTGAGGGATCGGGCGACGCGTGATGCCCTTCCATTGAACGGGCAGACCTTGCCACGAGCGGAAATAGGCCGAGGCGCACTCGCCTTCGATGGCGAATATGGCATTCATGTCAGTGAAGGTTTCACGCTCTAGCCGCTCAATTCCAGTGTAGGCTTTGGCAATCGCCATATCGCGCAATTGCGATGCTGGGATGTGTGCCTCTAGCGTTGCGATGCTTGACGCGATTTTGCGCCGGATAAGGTCTGCGGCAAATTCAAGGCGCTTGGCCATGTCGGCGCGCATCGCCAATTGCCATTCAATCTTTTGCCTGTCGCCAGCATAACCCGACCCGCTGGCGACAATCGCAACGTCGCCATTGGATTTGATCCGGGCAAGCGCCACCCCCTGATCTGCCAGCCATGACAGCACTTCGAAGGAAAGCGTGCCGCTGCCATCAAGCAACATTATCCGCGTCGGCAATTCGAAATCGCGCGGGAAAAATCGATATCGGATTTGCTTTTGCGGGTAATGGGTAAAGCCATCCCGAATGACCAATGCCCCGTTTTCGATGCACATCGAAACGCCGTGGCCATTCAATATAAGCGGCGCTGGATTGCGCTGCCGGGCCTTTCGAATGGGGAGCGATTGCCCATATTCCGATAGCCAAAATTCGGAGCGAATTGCCCATTCATCGGCGCTATTATCAGGGGTAATTTCCGTGTTTTCGAGCATTCGCAACCATACCATAAGCCGCGAAAATTCGGAGACAAAATTGCATTTATCAATGAGGAATTTGAGGCAATTTCGGCACCTGCCTGCGCATCTCTACGATTTGGAAAAAGGGCAGCATGGTTTTGCTGATTTCCCGATATTCTGCCCAAAGCAAAAGCATGATGGCTTGAAGGGTGATCGACGGATTAGCGGCAATTCGAGATAGGACTTTTAGCGATTTCCCACCCGTCAGAGCCTTGGAATTGCGATATAAATATGAGCCAATTTCAATTGCGTATCGCAAACCTTGTCGCGCTTCTATCGAAGGTTCGGTAATTGCATTTTTAGACGAAATGACGCTGAAAGCCTTGGAAATTTGTTGAAGTTCAATTTCGATTGATCCCGCGAAATGAGCAATTGTTTGTGCGGATTTCGATTTGACGCCCATGGCGCTCAAAACCGCGTCGCGTTCATTGGCGTTCGGCCGTGAAGCGCTGTCCGGGCTAAATCCCTGAAAATTGCCGGTTATCATTTCTTGCAAGAAACCGGCCAAGGTTTCGACCAGCTCAGCAGAAATTTTGGTCAGTTGCCCATCCAACGCGGTGCTGCGCAATGCTGCTACTATGGCTTGCTTGATGGCCTCAGGGTCCGGGGCCTCATCGATTTGGACGAAATCGAACTGACCCGCTGCTGCCTGTGCCTCCAATAGCCTCGACTGTGCGATTTCGAGCGGACCGCGCCAGTGTTGGTCTGAAACCGGGAAGCCCTCTAGCCAAAGCTGCCAGCCCACCCAGTCAAGCTTTCGGCGAATGGCGAACAGCCTTTCGATCTCCACGGTCTGAGCAATGCTGATGGCGGGAACTTTGATGAAACTGCCGCGCCCTCTGCCTAGCCCGGTCTGCTTGGGTCTCGGCAACAATCCATTTCGCCGCCATCGCTCGATTTGATCCTGCGTGGCGTTCGATCCTGCATTTTGCAGCCCCACTTGGAATTCCTGCGCGGTGATCCAGCTGTTTTCCAAGAGACTGCGCCCGGCGAATCGTTAGAGACCTGCGCAGAATAGCCCAATCTGCCGAATCCCATGCCTTACTTGGTCGTCATCGCCGATTCGGAGATGACGATTGCCCCGCCAACGCGACTATAAAGCTGAGTATCAGCGCCGGATTGCCAACGCTCTGAAACGTGGGCTGAGCCGCTCGCAGGCTCGCGGCCATGCGCGGGCTGGTGAAAAGCCCATTCGGGCTAAGCCGGTGCAGAGCGATGCCGGGTTAGAGACTGCGTTGAGACGGCTTCGCGAGACGGGCAATCAATCCCTCGCCGCCAAGGATGCCGGGGTATCCGCTGAGCGCTTTCGCCGGTTTCTGCACAGCAATGGCCTTGCCGAGAGGCGGGGCAAGCAATGGCGCATCGCCGATAATCGCACCCGCCGCATGACGGTGATCACCAGCGGCGATGCCGTCGAACTCACCTTGCGCGATTTTGAGCAAGCATCGTTGAACGGCAAGCACCTCGCTGCCGTGAGTGAATTCCTGCGCACCATTGAGACCGACTTGCTCGCACCCTTCATCGGCCAATCGGTGATCGATGCCGCTGGCATAGCCCACCCGCTCGAAACCGATCCCAACACCTTGTTTCGCATAGATTACACCTACAGCGGCAGCGAAGAATACCACCAAATCTATCGGATCATCACCTGAAAGGATAAGACCATGACTGACAAAGAACTTGCCCGCGAAATCCGCAAACAGCGGCGATTGGAAAAGCTCGGCACCGACAAGCCCATTTGCGGCACCTGCGGCGAGGCTGATTATCGCACCCTTGAACGGCACCATGTCGCAGGGCGAAAGCATGATCCCGATACGGTGTTTATCTGCGCCAATTGCCATCGCAAGGTGACCGATGATCAAAAGGATCATCCCGCCATCGGTGCCAAGGCCGATGCGATGCTTGCGGCTATTGGAATGTTCTTGCTGGGCCTTGTGGACTTGCTTGAACTGGTGATCGACAAGCTCAGCGCCTTTGGGCTTGCCCTGATCGAACGGGCCAACGTTGCCGGTGGCGAGCAAGCCGGGCAGGCATTCGCATGATCCCGGCTCCTGATCATTTGCCGATTGCGCTTCGCGCTTATGCCGCTGCCCCCAAGGCCAGAAAGCCAAGGCGCGGTATCGGCGCATCCGATTGGACGCTCACCTTCGATTGTGAGACCCGGACCGATGCAAGCCAAGCTCTGCGCTTTGGCGCGTTCCAACTGCGCAAGGGCGATGCGGTCAAATTCGCGGGGCTGTTCTATGATCCCCAAGAGCTGAGCAAGGCTGAGGTTGAAACCCTGCTAGCCTATGCCAAGCGGCACAAGCTGTTGGCCATGACCCGCGATGAATTTGTCGATGATTACCTGTTCGGCAGAGCCTACCGGCTGCGCGCCCGGATTGTGGGCTTCAATTTGCCTTTCGACATATCCCGGCTCGCTGTCAGGCACGGCTTAGCCAAAGACGCAATGTATGGCGGCTTCACCTTCACGCTGTCGCACCAGAAATTCTGGCCGAATGTGCGGATCAAGCACCTGTCGCGGCGGGCGGCCATCATGGATTTCGCCGCACCCTTTCGGCAGCGAGATAGCCGCAGCCAGCGCAACCGGGGCGAAAAAACCCCTGTTCGGCGCGGCTATTTCGTGGACGTAAGCACGCTTGCCCATTCCTTGCTGTCACGCGGCTTCGATCTCGGCGCGCTCAGCCGGTTTCTTGAAGTGCCTAATCCCAAGCTCGAATTCGATGATTTTGACGGGCCGGTTTGCGATGAAATGCTGCGCTATGTGGTGCGCGATGTGCAGGCGACTTGGGAATGTTACGCCGCATTGATGTCTAAGCTCGAAGCCTTGGAGCTGCCCGATTTGCAACCTGAGCAAATCTTTAGCGAAGCCAGCCTTGGCAAAGCCTATCTGCGCGCCATGGGCATTGCCCCTTGGCGTGAGGTGCAGCCCGATTTCCCCGAGGATCTTATGGGCGCGCTCATGTCGAGCTATTATGGCGGGCGATCAGAGGTGCGGATCAGGCGAGAGGTGCGCCAAGTGATCCTGTGCGATTTCCTCTCGATGTATCCCACGGTGTGCACCCTTATGGGGCTTTGGCGGTATGTGACCGCCAGCGGCATGGGGTGGCGCGATGCCACGGCAGAGGCGCAAAGCCTGCTTGCCGGTGTGTCGGTCGAGGATTTGCAGTCACCAGACTTTTGGCAAAAGCTGTCCATGCTGGTGAAGGTGCTGCCCGATGCCGACATATTCCCGGTGCGCGCCGCCTATGAGGGTGAACAGCTCTCCACCATTGCCGCCAATTATCTCAGCTCCGATGCGCCGTTATGGTTCACCCTGGCTGATTGCATTGCCGCCAAGCTCTTGACCGGCAAAGCGCCCAAAGTGGTGGAGGCCATCGCCTTCGATCCGGGACCGATGCAGGATGGCTTGCGCCCGGTAAATATCAGCGGGAAGGCCGAATACCGGGTTGATCCTGTCGAGACTGACTTTTTCAAGCGGGTGATCGAACTGCGCAAGGAAACGCAGGGCCGGATGAAAGCTGCAAGCGGCGCTGAAAAGGTGATGCTCGATGGCGCTCAGCACAATCTCAAAATCTGCGGTAACTCCACCAGCTACGGGATTTGGCTGCAAATCAATGTCGCCAAGCGCTCAAAGCGTTTCATTGCCAGTATCATCGGCCATGATGGCAAGGCTTTTGACCGCGAAACCAACAAGGCTGAAAAGCCCGGTGAATTCTTTCACCCGCTGCTAGGCGCGCTGATCACCGGCGCGGCGCGGCTGATGCTGGCCATCACCGAAAGCCTGATCGAACGGCAGGGTTTGGAATGGGCTTTCTGCGATACGGACAGCATGGCAATTGCCAAGCCCTGCACCATGGCAGGTGATGAATTCCGCAATCGCGTGGAGGAAATCGCCAACTGGTTTGTTGCCCTTAACCCCTACGCCTTTCCCGGATCGATCCTGAAAATCGAAAGCGAGAATGACGGGTTGGCAACGGGCGAGCCGGAGCCGCTCTATTGCTGGGCAGTATCTTCTAAGCGCTATGCCCTGTTCAACCTTGCAAGCGATGGCGCGCCTATATTGCGCAAGGTATCGGCGCATGGGCTGGGCCATTTGCGTTCACCCTATGATCAAGCCAATCCGCCCGCCGACATTCCCGCGGCCGATGAAAGCGTGATGCGCGATGGCGTAGAGCGCTGGCATTGCGATCTATGGTTCGAAATTGTCTTAGCGGGGCTTGGGCTAAAGCCCGATATGCCCCGGCTCGATTTCCACCCTGCGATGAATGCCCCGGCAGTGAGCCGCTACGGTGCCACCGCGCCCGAATTGCTGGGATGGTTCAAGCATCACAATGCCAACCGGCTCTATCGCGATCAGGTCAAACCCTTTGGCTTTCTCTTGTCGCTCAGCGCCAAGCGCAATTGGGCGAAGGGAGAAACAATCGCGCCGGAGGCTCGCAAGGGCAGGCCGCGCAAGGTGTCGCCGGTGAAGCCCATCGCGCCTTTCTCCAAGGATAGTGCCACCATCGCCGCAACCGCCTTTGACCGCATCACCGGCAACGCCGTCCCTGCCAGCGATTTGCACACCTATCGCGAAGCCATCGGGCGATATCACCTGCACCCGAAAAGCAAATTCTTGAACGGCGATTATCTGGACCGTGGAACCACCAACCGGCGGCATATTCGTGCCAGCGCTATCCGCTACATTGGCAAAGAGGCCAATGAAATTGACCGGCAGCAGGTGCTTGGGGCGGATAGCGAGCTTGATCCCGAATATGGGCTTAGCGCCGATAGCGTCTCTCAATTCAGGGTCGCGCTTGTTGAGCTGGTAGCGCTGGTGGGCAAGGCCGGTGCGGCTAAGGCGCTGCGCATTCCGCCGGGGCGGCTTGGCGCGATACTGTCAGACAGGGCTGCGCTCGAAGGTGCAGCGGCGGGCGGGCTATCCATGCGCCTGCCCGTCGAAGTTGCGAAGGCTCGAAGCGCTGCCCTTGCTGGCGAGGGTGAATTGCAGCGCCTTCGCGAAATGATCAAAGAGCTTGGCTTGCGGGAAGCTGCGCGACGGCATGGGGTTGATGCTTCGAATTTGAGACGAAAGCTGAGGCGAATGTGACTTGCGTTAGAGGCTTGACCAACCATCATCGCCCCCGCTCATCGACGGGGACAATGAATCAGATCAGCGCATCAAAGGCGAAGGTTTTTCGAGGCGTCCAACGTGTAAGGTGGCTAGCCGCAGTGCGCGAAGCATGAATTTCCTTGCCTATTCGGAACGATAGGTGTTCCATCATGATGTGGGAAGATATTATGGTCTCGATATGCTTCGCGGCATCGCGGCACTTATGGTGGCGATAAATCATGCCGCGTTTCTTGGTTGGGGGTTGGACCCCATTTGGACGAAGCTATTTGGCGGTCGACTTCTTCTTTTTGCTTTCAGGTTTTGTTATTTCGGCTGCATTCGAAGATCGCATGCCGAGCCTCGGTGCGAGCAAGTTCTTTGATATTAGAATTTCCCGGCTTTGGCCTCTAATAGCACTAGGCGTCTTCATTTCTTTTGTTTGGAAAATTGCGTCTGGTTTCGAGCCCTATCTGGTAACGGTTCAGACTGGACTCGCTTTATTATTTCTCCCAAATTGGGACGGCGCATTCAATTTGAATAATCCGATGTGGTCAATTCACTTTGAGATATTTGCAAATATTGTTCATTTTTTTTACTCCGCAAAATGACAACAGTAGCTCTGGTCAGCGTGGTTGGTTTTTGTTTAGCGCTTTTGCTCATGACAACAGGCGTTTATGACGCAGATCTCGGTCAAGGTGATGAATATCTTTCAGGTTTCCCTCGCGTGATACTTTCATACACTTTAGGTGTCGTGCTCTGGCGGCTAAATGGCGCTGCGCCGCGCGGGAGCGCTTTTCTGAGTTTTACCTTGCTTCCAGCGTCGATCATAATTGCTTCCTATCTGGGGTGGGCAGATTACATTGTAATCCTGCTGGTCAATCCAGTGATTTTGCTATGCGGCCTCCAGTTGCAGCAGGCGGGCGTTGCTGTGGCTGTAGCGCGGTTCATGGGAGCATGGTCTTTTCCACTTTATGCGCTTCACTGGCCAATTCAGGAGATCCTACTGCGATTTGGAAATGGCTGGCTTTCCTCCGCCACATGGTCGATCTTTATGACCCTTGTAATTGGAATGGCGTTCGATAAGCGGTTGCGGAGCACTTTGCCGTTGAACCGGCAGTTTGCCAAAAAAACAGCGCATAGCTGCAGCGAAGGACCCCCAAGGAACGATAGCTAAACCCATCTGTGGTCACCTTGCGGCATTTCGTCAGTTATCCCTATACCCCCCGGGCTTGACCCGGGGTCCCGCTTGTTCTTCATTTCGCAAATGAGTCATGCAATATCAGAGGGTTGGGTTTACATCATGGCGGATCGCTATCGCGGCACGCTGTATGTTGGTGTGACAGCCGATCTGCCCCGCCGGATAGACCAGCATCGCGAAGGAAGCGGTTCTGATTTCTGCGCGCGATATGGGTTGAAGCGACTCGTCTGGGCGCAGCGCTGCGGGTCTATCGCGGCGGCGATCGCGCATTAAAAGCGGATCAAGCGCTGGCACCGTCAGTGGAAGTTCGATCTGATCGAGCAGGGAAACCCGGACTGGGACGGCCTTTTTGGCTTGCTCATCTGAACCCGGCGAAAAAGCAAGCGGGACCCCGGGTCAAGCCCGGGGCGACGATGAAGGACCATTCAATCATTGGCATGACGGTTGTCCACGGCTCTGCCCTGAACCTGCCTGAAAGCGGCTCTCACACCCACCGCCCCAGCGGGACCCCGGGTCAAGCCCGGGGCGACGATGGAATTGATTGTATCGATACTGTCGGCCCACTCACATGCGGGCAAGAGGCAAGCCAGAACGCGGTGAGCGCCTTGGGCGCTCCCGCATCCTCAGAATTAGAGAAGCTTACTCCTCCCCCATCCTCAGCGCGGCAATAAACGCCTCCTGCGGGATGCTCACATTGCCATATTCCCGCATCCGCGCCTTGCCCTTCTTCTGCTTCTCCAGCAGCTTCTTCTTCCGGCTGATGTCCCCGCCATAGCACTTGGCGGTCACATCCTTGCGCAGCGCGGCGATGGTCTCGCGCGCAATCACCTTGCCGCCAATCGCAGCCTGGATCGGGATCTTGAACAGGTGGCGCGGGATCAGATCCTTCAGCCGCTCGCACATGCCGCGCCCGCGCTCTTCGGCATTGGCGCGGTGGACGATCAGCGAGAGGGCATCCACCGGCTCGTTGTTGACGAGGATGTTCATCTTGACGAGGTCGCCCTCGCGGCTGCCGATCTGCTCGTAATCGAAGCTGGCATAGCCTCTGGAGATCGACTTCAGGCGGTCGTAGAAATCGAACACCACTTCGTTGAGCGGCAATTCATAGGTCACCTGCGCGCGGCCGCCCACATAGGTCAGCTCGGTCTGGATGCCGCGGCGATCCTGACACAGCTTGAGGATCGAGCCGAGATATTCATCCGGCGTGTAGATCACCGCCTTGATCCACGGCTCCTCGATCATCTCGATCCGGTTCACATCGGGCCAATCGGCCGGATTGTGGATGTCGATGACCTTGGCATCCTCGTTCTTGGTGTGGCCAAGGTGGATGCGATAGACCACGCTCGGCGCGGTGGTGATCAGATCGAGATCATATTCGCGGCTGAGCCGTTCCTGGATGATTTCGAGGTGCAGCAGGCCAAGGAACCCGCAGCGGAAGCCGAAGCCGAGCGCGGCGCTTGATTCCATCTCGTAGGAGAAGCTGGCGTCATTGAGCCGCAGCTTGCTGATGCTCTCGCGCAGCTTTTCGAAATCGGCGGCGTCGACCGGGAACAGCCCGCAGAACACCACCGGCTGCACTTCCTTGTAGCCGGGCAGCGCTTCGGTCGCGCCGTTCTTGACGGTGGTGATGGTGTCGCCGACGCGCGCCTGTTCGACCTCCTTGATCTGGGCGGTGATGAAGCCGATTTCGCCCGGGCCAAGCTCGGCCAGATCGGTGCGCTTGGGGGTAAAGCAGCCCACGCGGTCCACAAGGTGCTGGGTGCCGCCCTGCATGAACTTGATGTTGAGGCCCTTGGTGAGCTTGCCGTCAATCACGCGCACCAGGATGACCACGCCGAGATAGGGATCATACCAGCTATCGACGAGGCTCGCCTTGAGCGGGGCTTCGGTGGTGCCCTTGGGCGGGGGAATGCGCGCGACCACGGCTTCGAGCACATCTTCGATACCTATGCCCGATTTGGCGCTGGTCAGCACCGCATCCGAGGCATCGAGGCCGATGATATCCTCGATCTCGGCCTTGACCTTTTCCGGCTCGGCGGCGGGCAGATCGATCTTGTTGATGACGGGGACGATCTCGTGATCATGCTCGATCGACTGGTAAACATTGGCGAGCGTCTGCGCCTCGACGCCTTGCGCGGCGTCCACCACCAGCAGCGCGCCTTCGCAGGCGGCGAGGCTGCGGCTGACTTCGTAGGCGAAATCGACGTGGCCGGGGGTGTCCATCAGGTTGAGCTGATAGGTCTCACCATCCTTGGCGGTGTAGGCGAGGCGCACGGTCTGCGCCTTGATGGTGATGCCGCGTTCTTTCTCGATGTCCATGTTATCAAGGACTTGCTCGGACATCTCGCGGGCGGAGAGGCCCCCGGTGAACTGGATCAGCCGGTCGGCGAGGGTCGACTTGCCATGGTCGATATGCGCGATGATGCTGAAATTGCGGATTTTGGAAAGGTCGGTCATTGGTCCCGCGACTTAGCGATGGTGAGCGAATGTGTCATGCGAGAAAAACGCAACACCCGCCTCAGGTTCCTGCCGCTACGCCGCTTCGTTCCGTCCCGGTGCCGCATAGGCGAACAAGGGCACACTGCCGCCCTGCCCAAGATTGCCGCCGGGCATCGCCTGATAGGCCCCCGGCCCCAACGCTGCGAGCGGCGCGCCCGCCGCCGCCAAGGCATAGGGCGACACGCGGTTGCGGGTGCACAGGCCGCCGGCACCATCGTCGATGAGCGGGTGTTCGAACTCCAGCCCCTGCGTATCGCCAGATGAGCGGATCACGGTAGCAACCGCGAGCTGGCCGCCCCCCAGATCAACCACGAACTGCGTGCCCTTCGGCACATCGGCAAGCCCCTGGATCAGCGCGCCCGAACGCGACAGGTTGCGCAAGGTCACCTCGTAGGAGTGATCATCGTGGATCACATGGATCTTGCGGAACACCGTGCGGCGGCGCGCGCGATATTTGCGCTTCGCCGATGGCTCGATCCGCCAGCCGCCGGCCGAGAGGACTTCAGCCAAGGTCGCCTGATCCACCGGCTCGCAATAGATCGGCCCCTGCACGAATTGCACCCCGGCGCCCTGCAAAGCGCTTAGCAATCCGGTGGTCTCGATCCCGCCCGCGATGGTCTGCATCGCAAGCGCGCCGGCCAGTGCAACAATCGCCCGCACCAGCGCCAGATCATCGCCTTCCTCATGCTCGGCCGCGGCGATCAGCTTGCGATCAATCTTGACGGCGCTGAAAGGTGCGCGCCGCAGATAGGCAAGCGAGGAAAAGCCGCTGCCGAATTCGTCGAGCGTCAGCGGCACGCCAAGCCGGTTGAGGCCGCCCATCGCCCGGTCGACCACCGCGTTATCGCCAAGGAACACCGCCTCGCTGACTTCAAGATCAAGCCGCCCCGGCGCAAGCCCGGCCTCATGGAGTGCCTGCGCGACTTCATCGACGAAGTCCGGCAGCATGAACAAGGCGACCGGCACATTGACAGCCACCCGCAAGGATTCCGGCCAGGTGCTGGCATGGTGGCAAGCGCTGCGGATTGCCCACAGGCCGACATCGCACACATGACTGGAGCCTTCGAGGATTTCGGCAAATTCCTCCTCGTCGATCTCGCCGCGCTGCGCATGGTTCCAGCAGACATGGGCTTCCAGCTTGCGGACATATCCGCTGTCCGCTTCGATCATCGGTTCAAAGCGCAGGAACAATTCCTCATCGGCCAGCGCCGATCCGAGGTTTTCCTCCAGCCGCCGCCGGAAGATCGTGTCATTTTCCAGTTCGCCGGAATAGAAACGATATTGCCCGCGCCCGCTGTTCTTGGCCGAATACAGCGCCAGATCCGCCGCGCGGACAATTTCTTCGCGGGTCACGCCATCATGCGGGGCGATGGCTACGCCCACCGACGCGCCGATCACACAGCGCCCGTCGGCGAGCGAATAGGGCTGACGCAGCATGGTGATGATCCGCATGGCGATTTCGCCAAGCTCACCGCGATCATCCATATCGGGCAGCAGAACCTGGAATTCATCGCCGCCGAGCCGCCCAATCTCACAATCCCGATCAACCGCACGGGTCAAGCGCTCGGCCACCTGCCGCAGCAATTCATCGCCCGCAGCATGACCCAGCGTATCATTGACCTGCTTGAACCGGTCGAGATCGAGCATCATCACCGCGCAATTGCGGCGCGCGGCCTGAAAGGCCTTGAGCGTGTTCTCGATCTTGTGCGCCATGCGATGACGGTTCGACAGGCCGGTGAGCGAATCGTACTTTGCGAGGCGTTCGGTTTCTTCCTCGCGGCGGAATTCCTCGGTGATGTCCGCACTGGTTCCGCGAAATCCGATGAAGCGGCCTTCTTCGCCGAACATCGGCTGGCCGGAAAAGCGCAACACCGCGCCGCCCTGTAAATGGACCGCTTCGACCGCTAGCCCGTTGAAAGCCTTGTGCGCCCCCAGCATCAGCGCCAGCGATTTGCCGCGCCCTTCCCGATCGGTCGGCACAAACACTGTCGCCATCGGCTGACCGAGCAGGTCTTCCAGCGGTTTGCCAATACGTTCGGCAAGCGCCGCACTCAGATAAGTCAGATGGCCTTTGGCGTCGCTCGCCCAGAACCAGCCCAGCCCCGACCGCTCGACTTCGTCAAGCAAGGTCAGCCGCTCGCTTTGCTGAAGCGGGGCGCCGTTATCTGGCGCGGGGGTGTCTGGCGACGGCACCGCGCGCTTCGCACCCAGGATCCCTTTCAGCAACACGCGCCGTCCACTCCTATCACCACGCCGCCTCGGCCTGCTAGCGCTGCGACCCTAGGAGAGCTTGGTTAGTATTTGTTAAACGCCGCGCGGAAATCACCGCCATTTTGAACCCAAAAATCGCTTTTCGGGGAGGCTCTGATCGGCCCGTCCGGGCCAACCTTTGGCGCAATCATGTCGCAGGCTTGAACTTTGCAGAGCCTGTCGGCATGTTCGCCCCAAGACAAGAACAGCACCACCGGATGCGGCTCACCGTCCGGGCTGGAAAAAAGGGGATGATATGGCACGCGGCGAAATAAAACTGGAAAACGAAGCGGCCCAATCGACCACGGCGCTCGGCCCCTTGATCGGTGTCGCTCGCGAGGATTTCGTGAGCGCAGTTGCCCTCTTGCTGCGCGAGACTGCATCCGATCCGATGCGGACCTTCAAACATGCCCAGGCCATGACCGAGGACATGGTCAAGATTATGACCGGCAAGAGCGAACTTGCCCCGGACCCCAAAGACAAGCGCTTCATGGACCCGGCATGGCAATACAACCCCTTCTTCCGCGCGGGTGCGCAATATTACCTCGCGGTGCAGAAAGGGATGCGCAACTGGCTGGAAGAGCTTGAGCTGGACGAGCTGGAGCGCAACCGCGCCAATTTCATCGCCAACATCATCCTCGACGGGCTTGCCCCCACCAACACGCTGGCCGGCAATCCGACCGCGCAAAAGCGGGTGATTGATTCCGGCGGGCTATCGCTGATCAAGGGCTTGCAGAACGCCTACAATGATCTCGTCAACAACAAGGGCATGGTCAGCCAGGTCGACAAGCGCCCGTTCAAGCTCGGGGAGAACATCGCGACCTCGAAAGGCGCGGTGGTGCTGCGCACCGAAATGATGGAACTGATCCATTACGCGCCCTCGACGGAAGAGGTCTATGAAATCCCGCAGCTCACCATCCCGCCGCAGATTAACAAGATGTATATCAATGACTTGTCGCCCGACAAGTCGGTGGTGAAGTGGCAGGTCGACAACGGCATCCAGACCTTCGTGATTTCCTGGCGCAATCCGACCAAGGAACAGGGCCGCTGGGACATGGCCGATTATGTCAATTCCTGCCGCGAAGCGATGGAAGCGGTTGCGGCGATCACCGGCGCGAAGAAGGTCAATGTCTCGGCGGGTTGCTCGGGCGGGCAAACGGCCGCGATGCTGGCAAGCAAGCTTGCGGCAGACAAATCCGATCTGCTCGGCGCGCTTACCCTGATGGTCTGCGTGCTCCACCCCAAGGCGACCGACATCGAAGCCGGATCGCTGGTCAGCGAGAATGGCATGAAGCTCGCCCGCCAACGTGCGGCGAAGGCAGGCGTGATCAAGGCGGATGATCTGGCGCGCGGCTTTGCCTGGCTGCGGCCCAATGATCTGATCTGGAACTATGTGATCAACAACTACCTTCTCGGCGCTGATCCGCCCGCGTTTGACGTGCTGTTCTGGAATGCCGATGCCACCAACCTGTCCGCCAGTCTGATGGGCGATTTCCTGACGATCTACGAAACCCTCGCCTTCACCAAGAAAGGCGAAGTCGAGATGGTCGATCACAAGATCGATCTGTCCAAGGTGACGAGCGATTTGTTCATCCTTGGCGGGGTGACCGATCACATCACGCCGTGGAAGGCGACCTACCGTTCCACCCAGCTGTTTGGCTCGAAGGACGTGACTTACGTGCTCAGCCAATCGGGCCACATGCAGGCGATCCTCAACCCGCCGACCAACCCCAAGGCCAAGTATTTCGTCCAGTCCAGGAAGGGCCCGCTGCCCGAAACCGCCGACGAATGGTTGCAGGGTGTCGAGGAAGTCAAAGGCAGCTGGTGGCCGTTCTGGATGGAATGGGTGCAGGCGCGCTCGGGCAAGAAGAAGCCGGCGCCCGCCACGCTTGGCAACAAGACCTTCACGCCGCTGGATCCCGCACCGGGACTCTACGTTGTCGAGGAAGTCTGATACAGCCTCCCCAGCCTGTGCCCCGGCAAGCACGCCCGATCAGCAGGCCACACCACTTATGGGCGCGTTCGTGAGGGATCGATGAACGCGCCCACCCGGTGCTCCGGCGGGGCACGCGAAAGGACCAATTGCATGGCAGATGCAATGAATGATGCGACCATTGCGATGGAGCAAATCGGCGGGCGGACGCTACGGACTGCGGCCTGGCGGCTCGATATGCCATCGGATCATCTCCCGATCCTCTTCTTCAACGGGATCGGTGCCAATATCGAAGCGGTTGCCCCGCTGGCCGCTGCTCTGCCCGAACGCGGCTTCATCATGTTCGACATGCCGGGCACGGGCGAATCACCCGATCCGCTGATCCCTTACAACCCCTTCACCATGAGCTGGACCGCGGCCCAGTTGCTGGGGAAATATGGTCTTGATCAGGTCGATGTGATGGGGGTTTCGTGGGGCGGCGCGATGGCGCAGCACTTTGCGTTGCAGCATCCCGGGCGCACCCGCAAACTCACGCTGATCGCCACCACGCCGGGCATGGCGATGGTGCCCGGCAATCCGGCGGCCTTCACCAAGATGGCCAATCCGCGTCGCTATATTGATCCGGAATTCATGAACGAGCACTTCGCCACGCTCTATGGCGGGGTCGACAAGGATGGCGCAGCGCACCAGAAAGACAGCCATATCGGCCGGTTGAAACCGCCGAGCCCGCGCGGCTATCTCTATCAGCTCATGTGCATGATGGGTTGGACAAGCCTGCCGGCCCTGCCCTTCCTCAACAAGGAAACCCTGATCATGATGGGCGAGGATGATCAGATTGTCCCCGTCATCAACGGCAAGATCCTCAATGCAATGATCCCGCGATCACGGCTGGTGACCTTTGCCGGCGGCGGGCACCTGTTCCTGCTGACCCATGCCGATGAAAGCGTCGCCGCGATCCGCGAATTCCTCGACGCTCCGGACATTGCCGCCGCCGCCTGAGCGGTGGACAGGTCCGCGTGATTGCGACATGTTCTTCCCATAAAGGGGAGATAGACATGGCGCATTACGACCTCATCATCCGGGGCGGCACGATTGTCGATGGCACCGGGGCTGCGGGCTTTACCGGCGATGTCGCGGTCAAGGACGGGCTGATCGCAGCGGTCGGCACGGTTCCCGGGAGTGCGGACACCGTGATTGACGCGACGGGCAAGATCGTCGCGCCCGGCTTTGTCGATATTCACACCCATTATGACGGGCAGGCCACCTGGGATCAGGAAATGGCACCCTCAAGCTGGCACGGGGTCACCACCGTGATCATGGGCAATTGCGGGGTCGGTTTTGCCCCCGCCAAGCCTGACCGTCACGAATGGCTTATCAGCCTGATGGAAGGGGTTGAGGATATTCCCGGCACCGCGCTCGCCGAAGGGATGACGTGGGACTGGGAAACCTTCCCCGAATATCTCGACGCGCTCGAAAAGCTGCCGCGCACGGTCGATGTAGGCACGCATGTGCCCCACGGTGCGGTGCGCGCCTATGTGCTGGGCGATCGGGAACAACCCGGCGCCGTGCCGACTGAAGACGACATTGCCGAAATGGCGCGCATTGTCGAACAGGGCGTGCGCGCGGGCGCGCTCGGCTTTTCCACCTCGCGCACGGTGTTGCACAAATCGGTTGATGGCGAACTCGTCCCCGGCACCACGGCGACGGCCGAAGAGCTGATCGCGATCGGCAAGGCGATGGGACGGGCCAAGGCCGCGGGCGGCCACGCCGTGTTCGAAATGGCAAGCGATCTCAAGCGTGAGTGGAACGAATTTGCATGGATGGGCCAGTTGAGCCGCGAGGCCGGCATTCCCGTCACCTTTGCCGCGCTCCAATCCATTGCCAAGGAAATGCCGCTCGACGAACAGATCGCCGCGATGCGCGCCGAGAATGACAACGGCGCCAACATCGTCGCGCAAATTGCCCTGCGCGGCAATGGCATCGTCATGGCGTGGCAGGGCACCGTGAATCCCTTTGCCTTCCGCCCCTCATGGCAGGTGATCAAGGAATGGCCGTGGGAGGCGCAGCGCGCAAAGCTGCTCGATCCCGCGTTCAAAGCCCGATTGCTGAGCGAGCCGAATGATTATTCCGCCGCGCCCAAGGATATCCTCGGCGTGGTCATGGTGATTTCGCAAGGCTGGGCGCTGCAATACGAAATGGACCCGGACTTCGATTACGAACCGGGCCCCGAAGCCAGCATAAACGCCCGCGCTGCCGCTGCGGGTGTCAGCCCGCAGGAATATGCCTATGATCTCCTGTGCAGAAACGAAGGCAAGGGCTTCATTTATTTGCCTATTCTCAATTACGCGGAAGGCAATCTTGACTTCCTCCATCCGCTCCAGCACGCCGAGGACACCGTCAACTCGCTGTCCGATGGCGGCGCGCATTGCGGCACGATCTGCGACGCGGCCTCGCCCACCTTCATGCTGGAGCATTGGGTGAAAAGCCGCAAACGCGGCGCGCGCATTGCGCTCGAACAGGCAATCAAGCGGCAATGCCGCGATACGGCGCTGCTGTACGGGCTGGAGGATCGCGGCGTGATCGCGCCCGGCTATCTCGCCGATCTCAATGTCATTGATCTTGAGCGGCTCAAGCTCGGCAAGCCGTGGCTGGCATTTGATCTGCCCGCGGGCGGCAAGCGCTTGCTGCAAAAGGCCGAGGGCTATGTCGCGACGATCAAGAGCGGCGTTGTGACCTTTCGCGACGGGCAATGGACGGGGGCGACGCCCGGCGGACTGATCCGCGGGCCGCAGCGCGCCGAGATGCGCGAGGCAGCGGAATAGCAGGGCCAGTGGGCGCCTAAGGTTCGATCACGATCCCCTGCGCGGGATCGACTTTGCCGCCCACCATGTCGCAGAACACCCGGCGGGCTTCGCCGAGACCGTGTAGCCGGGTGATGGCAATGCTACCTTGCATCGCCGCGAGAAAGCCCTGCCAGGCTGCCGCGATCTGCCGGGTCGCTTCTTCCGGCCCCAGTTCACGGAACAGCGCAACGGCATGATCGGGCGCGAAGAACAGCACCGGCTTGGGCCCCGGCATGGCCGATCCGCCGCCAAGCGTGCTGCGCGCCTCGATATGCGTGGCACCGACCAGACAGGAATAGTGCAAACTATCGCCCAGATGCTTGTGCACCTGCCCGAGCAACCCCGCATTGCCGGCAAAGTCCACACTCACCGAAGGCTGGGCCGCCAGCGTGCCCACCGCATCATAGGCGACGACCTGATCATAGAGCCCGCTCGCCTCGACAAAGCTGACATTGCTGGGTGAGGTCAGGCCAATCCGCTTGATCTGCGGGGACTGATCGCGTGCCGCGCTGGCGAGGCCAAGTGCCGTCTTGGAGGACGCCGAAGTGATCACCAGCTGGCTTGCGCCAAACCAGTGATTGGCTTTCATGAAAAAGGCAATCAGAAACCCGGTGCGGAACAGCGGGCCGAAGATCATCCGCTCGGCCTCATGCGCGGGATCATGCTCCGGATCAGCGGCAAGGCGGGCATATTGGTTGTAGATCGGGCTCATCGGCTGGCGGTGTTCCGCCATGTCGGCAAAGCCGCTGGCCGTGATCTTGCCGGCGCGGACATCGAGATGGCTCGCCATCGGGAGATAGCCATAGACCCGCTCGCCGACGGCAATGTCCGGGCAGCGGCTTTCGATCACGCGCGCATGGCCCCACATCGGGACAATGCCGAAGCCTTCAGGCGCGGGGAAGAAATCCCAGTAGCCAAAGCCATCGCCCACCACGGCATAGGTGACGTTGTTGGACGTGACGGAGAAGCTCTCGACCGCGAGGCGCACCATGCCGTCCGCCAGCGCCAGCGCTTCACGCTCGGCCAGCACCGCATCCTGAACCGCGCCCTTGCGGACATGGACTTCGCTGAACATCATGCCCCAAGGCCCAAAGGTGCGCGGCATTGAGCCACGATCACACCCGCATCGGCATCAGCACATAGAGCGCCGGGCTGTGATCATTCTGGCGGATCAGTGTCGGCGCGCCTGCATCGGCAAGGTGCATTTCCACCGTATCGCCTTCGATCTGGCTGAGGATGTCCTTGAGATAATTGGCGTTGAAGCCAATCTCCATGCCTTCCGCGCCATAATCGGCCATAAGCTCTTCGGCGGCGGTGCCATTATCCGGCGACGTCACCGAGAGCGTGACCTTGTCCGCCTCAAGCCCGATCTTCACCGCACGGGTCTTTTCGGTGGCGATGGTGGCGACGCGATCAACCCCGGCAAAGAACAGCTTGGGATCAACCTTGAGCAGCTTGTCATTCGCGGTCGGAATCACCCGGCTGTAATCGGGGAAGGTGCCGTCAATCAGCTTGGAGGTGAGCACCACCCCACCCTCGCCGCCGAGCGTGAAGCGGATCTTGCTCGCCGAAAGATCGATCAGCACATTGCCGTCCATTGCTTCGTCGAGCAGCTTGCGCAGCTCGCCCACGGCTTTGCGCGGCACGATCACGTCGGGCATCCCGGCGGCGCCTTCGGGGCGCGGCAAGGTGAAGCGCGCCAAGCGGTGGCCGTCGGTTGCCGCCGCCTTGAGCAGCGGCTCATCCTCATCGGTCACATGCAGGAAAATGCCGTTGAGGTAATACCGCGTTTCTTCGGTTGAAATGGCAAAGCGGGTGCGATCAATCAGCTCGGCCAGCACGCGGGCGGGCAGTTCAAAGCTGGTCGGCAGATCGCCCTCGACAATCACCGGGAAATCATCGCGCGGCAGTGTCGGCAGCTTGAAGTTGGCACGTCCGGCCTTGACCTCAAGCCGGTTTTCGCTGGTCGTCAGGCTGACCTGACTGCCTTCGGGCAGCTTGCGCGCAATATCGAACAGCAGGTGCGCCGAAACGGTGATCGCGCCGGCCTGTTCCACCGCAGCGGCTGACATGGTTTCCACCACTTGCAAGTCAAGGTCGGTCGCCATGACCCGCACGCTGCCGCCATCGCTCGCATCGATCAGCACGTTGGAAAGGATCGGAATGGTGTTGCGGCGTTCGACCACGGATTGGACGTGGGAGAGGCACCGCAACAGCGTGGCGCGTTCGATCGTAGCTTTCATAGCTTTCGCCTATCGTTTCCCCATGTGGCAAGAAAGCGAAGGAATCGCCCTCAAGCGCCAGAAAGTCGGATGAAACCTTAGCGCACCTGCACCCACGGGCAAGCATGGCTGATTGTGGCGGCCCAAAGGGTTGGGGATAAGGGGTAACAGGGCGCGGCCAGACGCGCCCTGCATCCCTTAGCCGAGCATCGCCATCCCGCCGTTGACGTGCACGGTCTCGCCGGTGATGTAGGCTGCCTCGCGGCTGGCGAGGAAGGCCACCGCCGCGCCAATCTCGGCGCCTTCACCCATCCGCCCCATCGGAATGCGGCCATTGATCGCGGCCTGCTGCTTTTCATCGAGCGCGGCTGTCATCGCGGTGCGGATAAAGCCGGGGGCGACGCAATTGGCGGTGATCCCGCGGCTCGCCACTTCCTGCGCGAAGCTCTTGGTCATCCCGGTGAGGCCGGCTTTCGCCGCGCAGTAATTCATCTGGCCCGGATTGCCGGTTGCCCCGACGACGCTGGTGATGTTGATGATGCGGCCAAAGCGCGCCTTCATCATCGGCTTGGCCGCCGCGCGCATCAGGCGGAACGCGGAGGCAAGGTTGATCGCGATTACCTCGTCCCATTCCTCGTCCTTCATCCGCATGCCGAGATTGTCGCGGGTGATCCCGGCGTTGTTCACCAGGATATCAATGCTGCCGAGCGTATCGAGCGTCGCGGGGATCAGCTCTTCCACCTGCACCTTGTCTGCCAGATTGCAGGTGATTTCGACATGATCGCCGCCCACATCCTCGATCAGCTGTTCGCGGAAGGCGCGCAGCTTGGCGCCGTTCGAGCCCGAGAGCGCAACCCGCGCACCCTGCCGTGCCAGCGCCTCGGCAATCGACGAGCCAATGCCGCCGCTTGCGCCTGTCACCAGTGCATTCATGCCGGAAAGTGAGAACATGGCTTGGGATCCTTTGCTGGCCTTGCGAACAAACGGCAGGGTTACACGATTTCTTTGGCGAAAGCCTCAAGATCAGCCATGGTGACAAGGCTGCGGCTTGCCGCTTCCTTCACCGTGCGTCCGATCATCGGGGCGAGCACCTTGGCACCGAGTTCGACAAATTCTTCGGCACCATCCGCGTGCATCTGCGCGACGCTTTCACGCCAGCGCACCTGCCCCGTGACTTGCTTGATCAGAAGTTCGCGCTCTTCCTCCGGGTCGGTGACGCGCGCAGCGGTGACATTGGCATATACAGGCAAGGTGAGCGTCCCCGGCGGGGTCGTCTCAAGCGCTTGCGCCATGACATCGGCGGCAGGCGCCATCAGCGAACAATGGAACGGTGCCGAAACCGGCAGAAGCAGGGCCCGCTTGATGCCGTGTTCCTTGGCGAGTTCCACCGCCCGCTCGATCGCGCTGCGGTGACCGGAAATCACGACTTGCGAGGGATCATTGTCGTTCGCCACTTCGCACACTTCGCCTTGCGCGGCGGCTGCGGCGAGCGCGGCGGCTTTGTCCATATCCGCGCCGAGCAGGGCCGCCATCGCGCCCTCCCCGATGGGCACGGCTTCTTGCATCGCCTGCCCGCGCAGGCGGAGCAGCCGCGCCGTATCCGCCAACCCGAAAGCGCCGACAGCGCAGAGCGCGGTGTATTCGCCCAGCGAATGGCCCGCCACACAAGCGCCATGTTCGGCAAGCCGGACACCGAAATCGCGTTCGAGGACGCGCAAGGTCGCCATTGCATTGGCCATGATCGCGGGCTGGCCATTGGCGGTCTTGAGCAATTCGTCTTCCGGCCCTTCGCGCATCAGGGTGGACATGTGCTGCGACAGCGCCTCGTCAACCTCGCCAAACACCTCGCGGGCGGCCGCACTGGCTGCGGCGAGTTCGGCACCCATGCCGACCTTCTGGCTGCCCTGCCCCGGAAATACAAAAGCGCGCATGATGGACCCTCTTATCGCTTATGGCTGCTGCTTGTGGCGCGGCTCGCTAGTGGCGCTGGGGCGGGCTGGCAAGCCCGAAGGGCACAACCGTGTTGGCAGAGGTGTGGCCGATCTCGGCCCGGCCGAGGTAGGGAATGCCCGCCCGCGCGCACCAGAATTGTGCGATCTCTTCCTCGCTCTGGCCGAAGGCGACATAGTTTTCGGGAATGTCGGTGACGCTGCCGAGCCGCAGCCCTTTGAGGCGGGGCAGCACGCCGGCAAGGTGGAAGAACATGCGGTCAATCGCATAGAGATGTTCCGATACCTCCTCCACCATCACCACATGGCCGGACAGATCCGGCATGAGCGGGGTGCCGGACAGCATCGCCAGCGTGATGAGGTTGAAGGCCGCAGCCGGAGTCGCTCCGTCAAGGCTCGGCTCGACCCCGCTGGTGTCCCCCTGAAACCAGCGCAGCACCCGCCGGATCGCCTCACGCCCGCCTTCCGAGCGCGCGCTGACCGGCATGTGGCCATGCACGCTCTGCCCGATCCCGTTGCGATAGAGCGCGGCCAGCAAATAGCCGCAGTCGGAAAAGCCGACATAGCTTTTGGCGCGGGCGTGGCTGTTCATCCGCGCGATGGCGGCTTCGGCAATGCGGTTCGAACCATAGCCGCCCTTGGCAAACCACACCGCATCGAAGGCCGGATCATTGGCGCAATCGAGCAGCGCGGTGAGCCGCACCAGATCATCGCCGGCAAAATGCCCGGCCCGTGCAAAGCATTGTTCGTGGAACGTCACCCGGTGTGCGGGAAACTCTGCCGCGACCAGCGCCTCCAGCGCGGCGGCCTGTTCGCGCGTGATCGGGGTTGCCGGTGCACAAATGGCGATATTCGTCATGACCGCAGACTAGGGCGCTTGTCAGGGCTTGTGCAAGCCCATAGGCATGGCGCCCATGGGACAAGAGGTTGTCGCCGGGACGCTTGCAGGCCGGCCTTTATTCTTTTGCGGCATTGGCGGATCGGGGATGCTCCCGCTCGCCCAGATTGCAGCGGGCCTCGGCTACCGCGTCGCCGGGTCTGACCGCTCGCGCGATCAAGGGCGCACGCCAGAGAAGTTCGCCTGGATGAAAGCCCATGGCTTCGACCTGTTCCCGCAGGATGGCAGCGGGGTGACCTCGCCCGATCAGGTGCTGGTTGCCTCTGCCGCGATCGAGGACAGCGTGCCCGAAGTCGCGCGCGCGAAGCAACTCGGCTGCCAGCGGATGAGCCGCGCCGAACTGCTCAGCACGCTGTTCAACGCTGCTGGCACGGGCATCGCGATTGGCGGGACATCAGGCAAATCGACCACGACCGGCATGATCGCCTGGATCCTCGATCAGTGCGGCAAGGATCCGACGGTGATGAACGGCGCGGTGATGAAGAACTTTGTCACGCCCGCCAATCCCTTCGCCAGTGCGCGGGTCGGAACGCAGGCAATGTTCGTGAGCGAAGTCGATGAAAGCGATGGCTCGATCGCGCTCTATCGCCCGGCCATTGCGGTGCTGCTCAATGTCAGCCTTGATCACAAGAGCTTGGCCGAATTGCGGGTGCTGTTCGGTGATTTCATCGCCAGCGCTCGTACGGCGGCGATCAATCTCGACAGCGCCGAAGCGGCCGCCTTGGCAAGCCGGGCGCCATCCCGCGTGACTTTCGCACTGGACCATCCGCAAGCCGATATCACGATCGACCCCGCATCGGTGGAACCCGGCGCGCTCGGGATCAAGGCGGTGGTGAGGGATCAACGCAGCGGGGCGCGCTTCCCGCTCACGCTGCCCATGCCGGGGCGGCATAATCTGTCGAATGCTTTGGCGGCGATTGCCGCGGCGGATGCGGCGGGCATCGGGATCGGGGACGCGATCCGCGCGCTGGGCACTTTTGCGGGCCTCGCGCGGCGGTTTGATGTGATCGGCACCTCGCCTGGCGGCATCAGCGTGATTGATGATTTCGGCCATAATCCCGAAAAATGCGCCGCGACCTTGCGCACGCTCAAGGCGACGCCGGGCCGAGTCATCGCCTTCTTCCAGCCCCATGGCTACGGCCCCTTGCGCCAGATGGGCGACGAACTGGCGCAGACTTTCGCCCGCGAGTTGGGGCCCGACGATATCATTATCCTGTGCGATCCGGTCTATTTCGGCGGGACGGTGGATCGGAGCGTGGGGTCGGAGCGGATCGTTGAGGCGATCAAGGCGGCCGGTGGGCGCGCCGAACATATCGCCGCGCGCGCAGATTGTGCAGAGCGGATCATCGCCCTCGCCCAGCCCGGTGATCGCATCGTGGTGATGGGCGCGCGGGACGACACGCTGACCGAATTTGCCCGCGCGCTGCTCGCTGGCCTCCCCTGATGCAGCAGGCTTGCCAAAAACGCGGATGGCGAGGCGCAATCGCGGACGCTAGCCAGAGCTTATGACCGCGCCGGATTTTTCGCTGAGCACCCTGCTCTGGGCCAATGCCACCCGCCATGCCGCGCGTGAGGCAGCGGTCGATGGAACGCAGCGCCTGACATGGGCGGAACTGGCAGCGCGGGTCGACAATCTCAGCCAGAACCTCCTTGCTCGCGGGATCGCGCCGGGTGATCGCGTGGCGCTGCTGCTCACCGACGGGACGCCTTTTCTCACCGTGTTGCTGGCCTGTGATCGGATCGGGGCGATTGCCGTGCTGCTCAACTGGCGGCTCGCGCCTGCGGAGATCGCGTGGATTTGCGGTGATGCCGACCCCGCTTTGACCTTTGCCAACCCGCGCTTTGCCGCCTTGCTTGCAGAGGCTCCGGCGGGTGCGATCATCTCAGTCGACGAGGCGCATGATCCGCATGGTGCCTTCGAAACCCTCGTCACCACGCAGCAAGCCACCCTCCCCCTGCCCGCGCTGGCGCCGGAGCGCGCACTGTACATGATGTACACCAGCGGCACGACGGGGCGGCCCAAGGGCTGCCTGCAATCGGGCCGCGCGGTGGCAACCTCGGCGCTCAGCTTTGCGCTGCACCGCGGCTTCGGGCCGGACGAGCGCCTGCTCTCGATCAACCCGCTGTTCCATGTCGTCGGGATGCAGCAGATCGCGGCGATGCTGGCATGCGGCGGATGCAGCGTCTTTGCGGGCCGCGATGATGATAGCGCCGCGGTGCTCGATCTTGTCCACCGCGAGCGCTGCACCACCACCAGCGCCTTTCCGACGATCTGTTTCCCGTGGCAGGCGATGAACCCGATCCGCGATGGTCACATGCCGCTGACCAGTTACACCGGCGGTGCAGGCATGGGCCGCCCGCAAATGTATGACTTCATCGAGCAGGAGTGGGATGCCCGCGTTGTCGGCGGCTATGGCCAGACCGAGATCTGCGGCTTTGCGACCTTCATCGCCTATCCCGACATGCTCGAACATCCCCGCTCGATCGGGTGGACCTTGCCGCATCTTCAGATGGCAATCCTCGATCCCGATGGCAGCGCCTTGCCACCGGGCGAAGAAGGCGAGATTTGCCTGCGGGGCGGCTCGGTAATGCTCGGTTACTGGCGCAATCCCGAAGCGAGCGAGGCCGCGCTTGGCCACGGCTGGCTGCGCACCGGCGATCTCGGCACGATGGACGCGCGCGGACTTGGCTATCTGCTGGGCCGGGCCAAGGAGTTGATCAAGACCGGCGGCGAGAATGTCTATCCGGCCGAGGTGGATGCGGTGTTTGCCGCCATGCCCGAAGTGGCGGATGCAGGCAGCTGCGGGGTTCCCGACCGGCAATGGGGCGAAGCGGTCAAAGCCTTCGTGGTGCTCAAACCCGGCATGGCATTGACGCGCGCGGAGATCACCCGCCGCTTCAAAGGCCAGATCGCCGGATACAAGCGCCCGCGCTACATCGAATTTGTCGAAAGCCTGCCGCGCGATCCGATCGGCAAGCTGCTGCGGCGGGAATTGTCGGCACGGCCGGTCACGCCGGATCAGGCGGCCTAGGCTAACTGCCCGAGCGCCTTGCGCCCCGCTTCTTCGCGTTCCAGCGCGCGCTGATAGGCTGGCCGTGCCGTGAGTCTGGCGCGGTAGTCCTTCAAGGATTGCGGCACGCCTTCGTCCAGCCCGACGCTCTCGGCCAAAATCAGCGCGTAACCGACGCAGATATCCGCCACGGTAAAGCGGTCAGCACACAGATATTCGCGGCCCTCAAGCCGCTGCTCGACCTTGATCAGCCGCTTGTGAAACCACTTGGCATAGGCGTGCCCCGCCTCCTGCAATCCCTTGTCCTTTTCGAACAGGACGAAGCGCATGTAGACCGTCTGCGGGAAGGTGATCGTCGCATCGGCGTGGTAGGTGAAATCGCAATATTCGGCGTAATCGCGCTCTCCGGGCGCGATGGCCAGCGGCGTGTAGCCGGAACTCGTCGCCACATAATGCGCGATGGCGCAGCTCTCGGTCAGGCGGCTATCGCCATCCACCAGCAGCGGCACCGTCCCAAGCGGGTTGATCGCAAGATATTCCGGCGCGAGAAAGCGCGGGGGGAACGGCAAGATCTTCAGATCAATATCGACGCCCGCTTCCTCGGCTGCCCAGGTTGCGCGCAGGCCGCGCGAACGCGCGCAAGTGTAAAGGACAGGCGTGCTCATCCCCTGTCCTCTAGTGCGCTTCGTCCGCGCCGACACCCAGCACTTTGTGCAGGACAACGGCGATAACCCCGCCCAGCACCAGCCCGAGCACCGCACACAGCGTGGCGTAGGTCAGCCAGCCGAGCACACCTCCGGCCGCAGCCTTGACCGCATATTCCGCGCCGTGGATCAGATCATAAATCGCATGGAAGCCCACCTCATGCGTGCCGTGCACGATGATCCCGCCGCCGACCCACAGCATTGCCAGCGTGCCAATCAGCGACAGCGCGACCAGCAGCTTGGGCACAAAGCGCAGCAGGAACCGCCCGAAAGCCTGCTTGGCTGCGCTGGCCTGCTTGGTGAGATAGAGGCCGAGATCATCGATCTTCACGATCCCGCCCACCGCGCCATAAACGGCCACGGTCACCACAATCGCCACCACCGCCAGCACCGCCGCGCGCATGGCTAGGGTTTCATCAGCCACTTCGTTGAGCGCGATCGCCATGATTTCGGCGGAGAGAATGAAATCAGTGCGCACGGCCCCTGCCACCCGCGCATTCTCGAAGGCGACGGGATCGGCGATCTCGTCCTCAAGCGTCGCGCCATGCTTGGCCGCGCCGAGTTTCTCCATCACCTTTTCCGCGCCTTCATAGCACAGGAACGCCCCGCCCAGCATCAATAGCCAGATGATCGCCTGCGGGAGAAATTCGGACAGCAGCAAGGCGCCCGGCAGCAGAATCAGCAGCTTGTTGCGTAATGAGCCTTTGGTGATCTTCCAGATGATCGGCAATTCGCGCGCCGGGGAAAGGCCGGTGACATAGCTTGGCGTGACGGCGGCGTCATCTATCACCACACCGGCTGTCTTGGTGCCGGCCTTGCCCGCAGCCACGCTGACATCATCAATCGAAGCCGCTGTCGCCTTGGCAATCACCGATATATCATCGAGCAGCGCGACCAATCCTGATGGCATGAGAATATCCCTTGTTGTGCGCGTCAAATGCCTGCCACGGAGTTGCAGCGCAAGGGGATGCTTGCAAACCTGCCCGAAATCTGTATGGGCACGGCCTTCACCGGGATCCGCCCGCTGAAATATCGAAGAAAGCCGGAGGGGCCCCGTTCGTGTGAACGGATCAGCCAGCGATCGGCATGGAAGTGAAAGGACACGGGGATGGCGCTCTACGAGCACGTCTTTCTCGCGCGTCAGGATCTGAGCCAGGCTCAGGTTGATGCGCTGGCTGCCCAAGCCACCGAAATCATCGAAGCGAATAACGGCAAGGTCACCAAGGTGGAAACCTGGGGTCTCAAGTCGCTCGCCTACAAGATCGAACGCAACCGCAAGGCGCACTTTGTGCTGCTCAACATCGAAGCCCCCGGCTCGGTGGTTGCCGAACTCGAACGCCAGACCCGCATCAACGAAGATGTCATCCGCTACCTCACCATCCGCGTGGATGAGCATGAGGCCGGCCCGTCGGTGATGATGCGCAAGAATGAACGCGAGCGTAAGCGCCGCGAAACCCGTGAGGAGCGTGACTGATGGCCCGCCCGTTTTTCCGTCGCCGCAAGTCCTGCCCGTTCGCGGCCAAGGACGCCCCGAAGATCGATTACAAGGACGTGCGCCTGCTTCAGGGCTTCATGTCCGAGCGTGGCAAGATCGTGCCTTCGCGCATCACCGCCGTTTCTGCCAAGAAGCAGCGTGAACTGGCCCAGGCCATCAAGCGTGCACGCCAGATCGGCCTTCTTCCCTACATTGTGAAGTAAGAGGAGAACGAGACATGGATATCATTCTCCTTGAGCGCATCGAAAAGCTCGGCTCGATCGGTGACATCGTCACCGTGAAGGACGGCTACGCCCGCAACTTCCTGCTCCCGCAGAAGAAGGCCCTGCGCGCCAACGAAGCCAACAAGAAGGTTTTCGAAGCCAACCGTGATCGCCTCGAAGCCGAAAACGCCACCCGCCGCGCCGATGCTGAAAAGCTCGGTGAAAATGTTGCCGGTGCCGAAGTGGTGCTGATCCGCGCTGCCTCGAATGCGGGGCAGCTTTACGGTTCGGTCAGCGTGCGCGACATGGCTGCTGGCCTTGCCGAGCAAGGTCACGACATCGACAAGCGCATGGTCATCCTCGGCGCGCCGATCAAGACAATCGGCATGCATGATGTGACCATCGCCCTGCACCCCGAAGTGCGCGTGACGGTGAAGGCCAATGTCGCGCGTTCGGACGACGAAGCCAAGCTGCAGAGCGAAGGCGTCGACGTGCTGGCGCAGATGTTCGAAGACGAACAGCGCGCCATCGAAGAGCAGGCCGATGCCACCCGCATCGACACCAATCTCGAACCGGGTGAAATTCCGGCCGAGCTGCTCGAAGAGCGCGGCGAAGATTGATTGGCACGGGCGCAGCCGCGTCCGTTCTGATCCGCAAAATGAGGCGCGGGAGGGGGAAACCTTTCCGCGCCCTTTTTGTAAACGGCATCTGCGGGATCACTGCGGATGTCTTTGAAACATCACCCCAGGTAGGTTACTGCTCTTGCCCATGATCGCGATCCCGAAAATCCTCGAAGAACTCCAGCGCCACTATGACGAGGCCGTCGCCACCTTGCGCGCCGATGTGATCGCCTTCGGGCGCGAGGGAACGATCCCGCCGCCGCGCAAGCGCGAGGATGGCAGCTATGCCTATCCGCAACTGACCCTGCACTACGCCGGCAATGGCGGGACAAGCGATCGCAGCCGCGCCTTCGGGCGGCTCGAACTGCCGGGCACCTACACCACCACGATCACCCGCCCCGATCTGTTCGCCGATTACCTCACCGAACAGCTCGAACTGATCGCCAGTGAGTATGAAATCGATATCACCGTCACGCGGTCAAAGCAGGAAATCCCCTTCCCCTATGTGCTCGATGGTGATGCGGGTGCCGCGATGGCAGGGATCGCACCGCAGGAGATCGCGCAGCATTTCCCTTCGACCGATCTTGCGCTGATCGGTGACGAGTTGGCTGACGGGATCGAATATACCGGCGCCGAAGCCATGCCTCTGTCGCTGTTCGATGGGCTGCGCACCGATTATTCGCTCGCCCGGCTCAAGCACTATACCGGCACCGATGTCACTGATTTCCAGCACTTCATCCTGTTTACCAACTATCACCGCTATGTAGATGAATTCGTGAACTGGGGTGCCCGCCAGATCGGCCGGAACGGCTATGTTGGACTGACAGGCGCGGCCGGGCTCGATATCCGCGCGGCGGCGGAAAATGCCCAAGGGCAGTTGAACGACACCGCGTGGCGTAAGCACCAGATGCCCGCCTATCACCTGCTGCGCGAGGACGGACGCGGGATCACGCTCGTCAATATCGGGGTCGGCCCGTCCAACGCCAAGACGATCTGCGATCACCTTGCGGTGCTGCGCCCACATGCCTGGATGATGATCGGCCACTGCGGCGGCGTGCGCCCGACACAGAAGATCGGCGATTTCGTGCTCGCCCACGCCTATCTGCGCGATGATCACGTGCTCGACGCTGTCTTGCCACCCGAAATCCCGATTCCGCCGATTGCCGAAGTGCAGCTTGCGCTCGCCGAAGCCGCCGAGGAAGTATCCGGCGTGCAAGGCGCGAACCTCAAGCAGCGGATGCGCACCGGCACGGTCGTCACCACCGACGATCGCAACTGGGAACTGCATTATTCGACTTCGGCCAAGCGCTTCTCGCAAAGCCGGGCGATTGCCGTCGAGATGGAAAGCGCGACCATTGCGGCGCAGGGCTATCGCTTCCGCGTGCCCTACGGCACTTTGTTGTGCGTCTCGGACAAGCCGCTGCATGGCGAGATCAAGCTGCCGGGGCAGGCCAACAAGTTCTACGAGGAAGCCATCGCGGCCCACCTCCAGATCGGCATCGTCGCCTGCGAGAAGCTGCGCGAGGAAGGCGATCGGCTGCACAGCCGCAAACTGCGCGCGTTCAACGAACCGCCGTTCCGGTAAACCTGCCTCCGCCTGCGGGGACGCGCGTCAGCCCGTCCCCTTGGTCTTGGTCTTGCCGTCCTTGGCATTGGCGGCGATGAAATCGATGATCGTGCCGGCAATATCCTTGCCGGTCGCGCTTTCGATGCCTTCGAGCCCCGGTGAGGAATTGACTTCCATGATCACCGGGCCGTGATTGCTGCGCAGCATATCGACCCCGCAGACATTCAGCCCCATGCGCTTGGCCGCGCGCACCGCGGTTGAGCGTTCCTCGGGGGTGATCTTGATGACCTGCGCGCTGCCGCCGCGGTGCAGGTTGGAACGGAAATCATCCGGCGCGCCGGTGCGCTTCATCGCGGCCACCACCTTGCCGCCCACCACCAGCGCGCGGATATCCGTGCCGCCCGCTTCCTTGATGAATTCCTGCACCAGAATATTGACGTTGGCGCCGCGAAACGCCTCGATCACCGACTTGGCGCTGCTCATCGTTTCGGCGAGCACGACACCGATCCCCTGCGTGCCTTCGATCAGCTTGATCACCACCGGCGGGCCTTTGACCGCCTTGATGATTTCTTCGGCTTGCTTGGGATCATTGGCATAGGCTGTCAGCGGCAGGCCGAGGCCATGCTTGGCAAGGATCTGCAAGCTGCGCAGCTTGTCGCGGCTGCGCCCGATCGCGACGCTTTCATTGAGCGACCAGATGCCGCGCATCTCGAACTGGCGCAGGATCGCAAGGCCATAATTGGTGATCGACGCGCCGATGCGCGGGATCACCGCGTCATAATGCGCCACCGGCTCGCCATTATAGAACACCTGCGGGCGATGGCTCGCAATGTGCACCGTGCAGCGCAAGGTGTTGAGAATATCAAGGCTATGCCCGCGCTGCTCAGCCGCTTCCTTCAGCCGCCGGTGCGAATAGAGATTGGCGTTGCGCGCCAACATCGCGATTTTCATGGAAACCCTTTCGAATCCGGTCTCGTGCCGGCAGGAGCCGCGCCCTATACGCCAGCCTGCGGAGATTGCAGCCACGAATGACTGCTATCCACCACCATCCGCCGCCGGAGCGCGGTGCGCCCCACCAGCATGGGAAACTGCATTTCGGAGCGATCCGCCAAGGTCACTTCAACCTTGCAGGTAAGCTTACCAATGCGAAGCGGCGTCTTTATGACAAAGCGTTCCTGCATCTCGCCATTGGAACTGCGCACGCTGCGGCGATCCACCACGGGCGCTGCGCAGAGCTGTTCCTGCCCGTCCCAAAGCGCGGCGAAGCGCACCATCATGCTGTCGCCTTGGGCGAAGGTCTCGATCACGCGGGCATTGAGCGCGCTGGTGCGCGCGCCGGTATCGATCTTGGCCGGAATGCTGGCAATGCCGATCTCGGGCAGGCTGACAAGCTCGCGCCAACCCACCACCATCAAAGCGCTGCGGGCGCTCACGCGGTGAGGAACCGGCAGATGGCTTCGCCCAGTTCCGGCTTGGTCGCGCTGTCAAGATGTCCGCCGGGCACGGTTTCATAGGCGGCACCGGGGATCAGCGCGGCAAGCTCTTGCGCCGAACCATTATCCGTGTCGCGATCCCCGCACAGCACCAGCGCTGGCGAGGTGATCCTGGCAAGCAAGGCCGGATCGAGATCATCAAACGCGCCGAGCAAAAGCCGCGCCGCGGCGCGATCCACCCCTTGGCTCTTGAGGAACTGGCGCGAAAGCCAGGCCGGATCATCGCGGGTGATGGTATCAAATTCATCGATCACCCGCGCGAAAAAGCCCGCACGGCGCCGCCAATCGGCAATGCCCGAAAGCCCCATGCCGCAGGCGATCAGTCGGCGCGGCGCCAGCACACCGTTCGCACAGGCATGCAAGGCGGTGCGCGCACCGAGCGAGAACCCGACGAGATCATATTCGCCCGCCGCCAGCCCGAGATGATCGATCAGCGCGGCGACATCGCGCACCAGCACCCCTTTGGGATAGCGCGCCGGATCATGCGGCGCCTCGCTTTGCCCGTGCACCCGGAAATCGAGCATGATCGCCGCGAACCCGGCTTCAGCAAGCCGCGCTGCATGGCCCCACTTGATCCAGTTCATGTGGGCTGACGAGAACAGCCCGTGGAGCAGGATCACCGGCCGCCCCTGCCCTTCGCGGTGGATGGCAAGCTGCGTCCCGTCGAAGGTGGCGAAATGCGAAAGGGTGGCGGCGTTCATCGCGGCAACCTTACCGGAAAAAGCACTGCGTGCCGGCGTAGAGCATCGCCACGGCATCATTCTCGATGAAGCCGCCAATGCTCGGCCCGAGCGAGAATTCCTCGCCGAGCGTGCTGGCCGTGATGCGCGCAAATCCCGGCGCAGCCTCGGCCACTGCACGAGCGGTGCCAAGCACGACATCGCCATCAGCCAGCCGGATCGTGCCCTTGGGAGCTTGATCGCCATCCTGCGGCATGCGCCAGTTCCACCCGACCAGGCGGCCCTGCTGGAAATGGACGGCAAGCCCACCGGGGAAATCGGTGAATTCGATCGGCCCTGCGCCGCATTCGCCATTCGCGGTGCGGCCCGTCGCCTCGCCCAGCGTGCGGGCGAGCGCCGCTTCGACTTCGCTGCGTCCTGCGGCAAAGTAGAAGGCTTCGGGCCCGGCAGCGAGGCCGTCATTACGCAGATCGACGACATTCTCTGCCACGGCAACACCGCCGCCAGCGCCGCCGGGATCGCCTTCCGCCGGGCTCGGGACCGCGCCGCTATCGCACCCGGCCAGCGCAAGAGCTGTCAGCACAACAAGCGCGAACCGCATGGCCCTTACCCCTTCTTCAGGTGGCGCCGCCCCAGGAGCTCGGCGATCTGCACCGCGTTGAGCGCGGCGCCCTTGCGCAGGTTGTCCGAGACGCACCAAAGGGTCAGGCCGTTTTCGACCGTCGGGTCCTCACGCACCCGGCTGACGAAGGTCGCGGCATCGCCGACGCATTCGATCGGGGTGATATAGCCGCCATCCTCGCGCTTATCGATCAGCATGACGCCGGGTGCCTCGCGCAGGATGTCCATCGCCTGTTCGGCCGAAATCTCGTTCTCGAACTCGATGTTCACCGCTTCCGAGTGGCCGACGAACACCGGCACGCGCACGCAGGTCGCGGTCAGCTTGATCTTGGGATCGAGGATCTTCTTGGTCTCGACCACCATCTTCCATTCTTCCTTGGTCGAACCATCATCGAGGAAGACGTCGATATGGGGGATGACGTTGAAGGCGATCTGCTTGGTGAACTTTTGCGGCTCGACCGGATCGCCGACGAAAATCGCGCGGCTTTGCGCGAACAGCTCGTCCATGCCCGCCTTGCCCGCGCCCGAGGTGGACTGATAGGTCGCCACCACCACCCGCTTGATCGTCGCGAAATCATGGAGCGGCTTCAAAGCTACCACCAGCTGCGCGGTCGAGCAGTTGGGGTTCGCAATGATGTTACGCGCGGTGTAGCCGTCGATCGCGTCCGGGTTCACTTCCGGCACGATCAGCGGCACATCCGGGTCCATCCGGTAGAGCGAGGAATTGTCGATCACGATGCACCCGGCGGCGGCCGCCTTGGGGGCATATTCCTTGGCCGGGCCGGAACCCGCCGCGAACAGCGCAATATCCCAACCGGCAAAGTCGAAATGCTCGATATTCTTGCACTTGAGCATCTTGCCGGTGTCGCCGAATTCGACTTCGCTGCCCGTCGAACGCGGCGAGGCCACCGCGGCGATCTCGTCGCAAGGAAATTCGCGCTCGGCGAGAACCTGCATCATCTCGCGCCCGACATTGCCGGTCGCCCCGACGATTGCCACCCGATAGCCCACTTGGTGTACTCCTACGATGTTGCGCCTGCGAAATAGCGCAGGGTGCGCCAAGCGCAACCACTAAGCGCGCGGTTGCAGACCTATTCGGCGGGCGGCGTCACGCCGTGCGCCGCGAGGAAGCGGAAAATGCTGTTCCAGACATGCGGGCCGATCTTCAGACCGGACACCCGGTGAGTGTAGCCGGGATAAAGCATCATCTCGAACGGCGTGTTGCTTTCCTGGAGCACGCTGATGAGTTCGGACGAATTCTCGAACACCACATTGTCATCCGCCATGCCGTGGATCAGCAGCAGCGGATCGCTGATTTTGGTCGCATCGGGGATCGCGCTGGCCTTGGCATAGGCCTCGGGCACCTGCCGCGGATCGCCCATGAAGCGCTCGGTATAGTGGGTGTCATAAAGCTCCCAGCGCGTCACCGGCGCACCGGAAATCCCGGCAGCGTAGAGTCCCGGATCAGCCTCCAGCTGCTTGAGCGTCATATAGCCGCCATAAGACCAGCCATAGATCGCGATCTTTGCCGGATCGACAAAGGGCAGCGTCTTGAGGAATTCCGCGCCCTTCTTCTGATCGCGCACTTCGACCCCGCCCATCGCGCGGTAGATCGGCTGTTCGAAATCAACCCCGCGATTGGCCGAACCGCGATTGTCGAGCACGAAATAGATGTAACCCTTGTCGACCACGGCCTGCGCCAGCGTGCCGCCCCAGCCCTTGGTCACCATCTGCGGCCCCGGCCCGCCATAATGGCTGAAGAACACCGGATACTGCTTGCCCGGCTCCATTGCGGGCTTGAGCATCATCCAGTGCAGCGGGGTGCCATCCTCGGCCGGGATCGTGCCGAATTCCGGCATGACATGCCCTGCCAGATAAGGCGCATAGGGATGATCGCCCGACAGCGCGTTTTCCTCGATCCACATGACCGGCTTGCCTGCGCTGTCAGCCAAAAGGTGCTGCGGCGGTTGATCGGGGGCCGAGCGGGTGAGGATGAGGTTCTTGCCCGCCCCGTCCATGCTGGCGGCATAGGTAAAGGCCGGATCGGTCAGCAGCACCGGCGCGCTCTCGCCAGCAAGGCTGGCGCGGTAGATCTGCCCGGTCAGCACATTATCGATCCGGCGGAAGAAGAAGCTGCCTTCACCCTCGTTGACACCGACGAGATCGCTGGCGGGCGCGCTGCCGCTGGTGAGCGGCGCCCAGGTGCTGCCATCAAAGCGGTAGAACTGGCCGTAACCGCTGCGCTCGGACCACCACAGCAGCGAGCCATCCTTGAGGAAGCGGTAATTGTCCGACAGGTTGATCCAGTAATCGGGCCGCGCCGCTTTCTCGGTGAACCACACCTGCGAGGCGCCGGTGCGCGGATCCACCTTGAGCATGTCGAGCACGGTTTGCGCGCGGTTCTGGCGCTGGACATAGATCGCCGAGCCATCGGGTGCCCAATCGACCCGCGCGACATAGATATCGGGATCGGGATCGGGACCGAGATCGATCTTGACCTTGTTGCCGCCATCGGGATCCATCACGAACAGATCGACAATCGCATTGGCGCTGCCCGCCACCGGATAGCGCTGATCAAACACCTTGGTGCCGGTTGCGCCGATCGCTGCGCGGGTGACAACGCCGACCGGGGCTTCATCGGTACGCTGGACAACGATGCGGCTGTCATCGGGCGACCACCAGTAACCCTGGAGCCGCGCCATTTCCTCCTGCGCGACGAATTCCGCCTCGCCCCAGCGGATCAGCTCGCCTTCCTTCGGCGTTACCGGAACCGCCGCCGCGCCAACCGCGCCAACCCACAGTTGGCGATCGCGCACGAAGGAGACAAACCGGCCCTTGGACGAAAGCTTGGGATTAAGCTCGGTCTCTTCCGTATCGGTCAGACGCTGGGCGCTGCCATCCAGCCGTGCGAGGAACAGATCGCCATCGAGCGGGACCAGCACGCCTGCGGAATCATTCGCCCATTGATAGGTGATGATCCCCTTGAGCCCCGCGACCCGCGCGCGCTCGCGCTGCATCTTTTCATCTTCGGACAACTCGCGACCTGAACCCAGCTTCTCGCTGTCCACCAGCATCCGCCATGCACGGGTCTGGGTATCATAACCCCACAGATCATAGCGTTCGCGATCATCAGCGCGGTTGCGCAGCAGAGTGAGCCAGCGGCCATCGGGCGAAAGCTTGACCTGACGCGGCGCAGGCCCATCAAGACCGGGCGAGCCAAAGACGCGTTCAAAAGTCAGCGTGGGGGCCGGCTCAGACATGGCGGAAGTCTCCGCCTGCAACGGTGTTGTCAGACAGGTCGAAAAACACAGGGTAACCGCAGCAAGAACCGAACGCATCCAAAGCTCACCTCGTCATTGCGAACCGCCTCAAGGCGGCGCGGCAATCCAGATCCAGCGCGTGCCGTTCTGGATTGCTTCGTCGCTTACGCTCCTCGCAATGACGAGAGTTGTTGGCAAGTGCCCGAAAGCAAAAAGGGCGGCACCTTGCGGCACCGCCCTTCGAAATTGCTGGCTTTGACGCCTTACGCCTTGGGTGCGTTGACCTTGCGCTCGGCGATACGCGCGCTCTTGCCGGTGCGGCCGCGCAGGTAATAGAGCTTCGCACGACGCACGACACCGCGACGCACCACGGTGATGCTTTCGATGATCGGCGAATAGAGCGGGAAGACGCGCTCGACACCTTCGCCGAAGCTCATCTTGCGCACGGTGAAGTTCGAACCCATGCCGCGGTTCGAACGGGCGATCACGACGCCTTCATAGTTCTGAACGCGCTCGCGGTTGCCTTCCTTCACCTTCACGCCGACGCGGACGGTGTCGCCGGCGCGGAATTCAGGAATGTCCTTGCCGAACTTGGCGATTTCTTCGGCTTCAATCTGCTGGATCAGGTTCACTGGTCCGGTTCCTTCGTTGTTCGCTGCGCGCCAGAGGCAGACTGGACCCGAGCGCCCTCATGGCGCTCCCACAAGTCCGGCCTGCGTAGCCGTGTGTCATGTTCGCTTCTGGCTTTTCGCCAAGCCGCGATCTTCGCATGATCCCCTGATCGCAGCACTTCGGGGATCGTGCGCCCTTCCCATGTTACTGGCCGGGTGTAATGCGGGTATTCGAGCAGCCCCGTTTCGAAGCTTTCCTCGACCCCGCTAGAAGCCGCGCCCATTACGCCGGGAAGAAGGCGAATGCAAGCATCAAGTATCGTCAGCGCGGCCATCTCCCCGCCAGACAGGACGATGTCGGCAAGGCTCACCTGCTCGATTTCGGGACGCGCTTCGAAGAGGCGTTCATCAAAGCCTTCGAACCGTCCGCATAGCATGATGACCCCCGGACCGGCGGCGAGTTCGCGGATGCGCTGCTGGGTGATCGGCTTGCCGCGCGGCGTCATAGCGAGAATGGGGCGCGCATCCTCCCCTGCAAGGGGAGGGGAACCATCCGCAGGATGGTGGAGGGGCAGGCGCGAGTGATCCGAACCGCCGAGGTCTTGAACAGCCGATGGCGCCCCTCCACCGTCTTCGACCGTCCCCCTCCCCGTTTCGGGGAGGATTACACTATCAAGCGCCGCCGCCAGCACATCACATTTGAGCACCATGCCCGCGCCGCCGCCCGCAGGCGCATCATCGACCGTGCGGTGCTTGTCCGTGGCGAAATCGCGGATTTGCACGCTTTCGCACGACCACTTGCCTTCGGCCAACGCGCGACCGGCAAGGCTCACGCCCAAGGGCCCGGGAAACATCTCGGGATAGAGCGTGAGGATCGTGGCAGCGAAGGTCATGACCTGCGCCTAATCTTCCGCAAAACCTGCCGCGATCACCATGCGCGCCTCATCCCATCCCAGCACCGCTGTGGGGATCATCGGCACCATGAAGGTCTTGGGGCCTTTTTCAGGCACGGGATCACGGACAATCTCGACCAGATCGGTCGCGCCGAAATTCTCGATCGCCTTAACCGTGCCGACCGCCTCACCCGTATCGGTGACAACCGGCAATCCGATCAGATCGGCATGATAGAATTCGCCCTCGCCAAGCGGCGGCAAGGCTTCGCGCGGGACGCTGAGCACCGTGCCGCGCAAGCGCTCGGCATCGGCGCGCGAGGTGCTTTCGGCCAGCCGGGCAATCGCGCCGCCCTTGCCATCCTCACGCACCTTGAGGAGCGTGAGCGCACCATCATTGAAGGTCTTATGCGCAGCGAGTGCGGCTACGCCCTCGCCGAACAATTTGAGACGCACCTCGCCCGCCACCCCATGCGCGCCGGCGATGGCGGCGAGGGTGACGGGCTTGGTCATGACGTCAATCAGCCTTCGCTCTGCTCTTCAGCAGCGGCTTCTTCAGCGGCAGGTGCTTCTTCAGCCGGAGCCGGTGCAGCGGCAGCAGCCTTGGCTTCTTCCTCGGCAGCGCGTGCAGCTTCTTCGGCTTCAGCGATCTTGGCAGCCTTTTCCTCGGCGCGTTCCTTGGCCTTTTCGCCCGGCTCGGCCTTCTTGGGGTTGTTGCGTGCAGCGCGTTCCTTGATGCCGGCGGCATCGAGGAAGCGGGCGACACGATCGGTCGGCTGGGCGCCGACGCCAAGCCAGTAGCGGGCGCGATCTTCGTTGAGCTTCACGCGCTCGGGGCTGTCCTTGGCCAGCACCGGATTATAGGTGCCGATCTGTTCGAGATACTTGCCGTCGCGCGGGCTGCGCACGTCGGAAACGACGATGCGGTAATAAGGACGCTTCTTGGCGCCGCCGCGCGAAAGCCGGATTGCAATTGCCATGAGATTTCACCTTTCGAATATAATCAATTGAACCAATGTGTTTTCGTGAGAACTACTTCTTGAACTTTGGCGGGCCACCCAAGCCCGGCAGACCGCCCAGCGGGCCACCGGGGCCGCCCAGGCCGGGCATTCCACCCGGCGGCATCGCGCCCGGCATGCCGCCCATACCGCCCATGCCGCCACCGAACATGGATGCGAGGCCTTTGAGCCCGCCCATCTTCTTGATCTGCTTCATGGCGCGGGCCATTTCCTGATGCATTTTCAGAAGCTTGTTGACAGTCTGCACATCGGTGCCGCTGCCTGCCGCCACGCGCTTCTTGCGCTTGGCATTCATCAGTTCGGGATTGCGCCGCTCCTTGGGCGTCATCGAGGAAATCACCGCTTCGAGATGCACCAGCACCTTGTCATCCATGCCGCTCGCCGCCATCGCGGCCTTGGCTTTCTTCATGCCCGGCATCATGCCAGCGAGCATGCCGATCCCGCCCATCTGGCGCATCTGGCGCAGCTGCATCGCGAGATCATCGAGGTCGAACTTGCCTTTCTCGATATTGCGGGCCAGCTTTTCGGCGTCTTCTTCCTTGATCGTCGCCGCCGCCTTCTCGACGAGGCTGACAACATCGCCCATGCCGAGAATGCGATCAGCAATCCCCGAGGGCCGGAAGGCTTCGATCGCATCGAGCTTTTCGCCCGTCCCGGCAAACTTGATCGGCTTGCCGGTGACAGCGCGCATCGACAGCGCCGCCCCGCCGCGCGCATCGCCATCCATGCGGGTGAGCACAATGCCGGTGAGCGGCACTTCGCCGCTGAAACTCTGCGCGACGTTGACGGCGTCCTGCCCGGTGAGGCTGTCGACCACCAGCAGCACTTCGTTGGGAGCCGACACACTGGCGACCGCCTTCATTTCGGCCATCAGCGCATCATCGACATGCAGGCGGCCCGCGGTGTCGAGCAGAAGGACATCGAAATTCTGGAGCTTGGCCGCTTCCATCGCGCGCCGCGCGATATCAACCGGCTGCTGGCCCGCGATGATCGGCAAGGTCGCCACATCGACCTGCGTGCCCAGCACGGCGAGCTGTTCCTGCGCTGCCGGACGGTTTACGTCGAGCGAGGCCATCAGCGCCTTCTTGCCGTACTTTTCACGGATCAGACGGGCGAGCTTGGCAGTGGTGGTGGTTTTACCCGAGCCTTGCAGGCCGACCATCATGATCACCACCGGCGGCCGCGCTTCAAGCAGGAGCCCTTCGGTCTCCGCCCCGCCAAGCATGGCAACCAGTTCATCGTGGACGATCTTGATGACCTGCTGACCCGGTGTCACCGAGCGCAGCACTTCCTGCCCGACAGCCTTTTCGGTCACGGCATCGATGAAGCGGCGAGCAACCGGCAGCGCGACATCGGCTTCGAGCAGGGCAATGCGCACTTCGCGCATCGCATCACGGACATCCTGCTCTTTCAGCGCGCCGCGGCCCTTGAGCTTATCGAACACGCCTCCCAAACGGTCGGACAGAGTGTCGAACATGCCAATCGTCTCCAAACCGGCCGCTGCAAGGATACCTTGCAGCCACCACAAGCGAAAAACGCCGGCGGACGAAACCTCGTCGGCCAGCGTGCGGTTGCACCTCGAAATGTGCGGGATCAACCGCGCCTTTGGCAGCCTTGGCTACCGGATTTTTGAAAATTGGTGGAGCCTAGCGGGATCGAACCGCTGACCTCTACAATGCCATTGTAGCGCTCTCCCAGCTGAGCTAAGGCCCCGCGCCAATTTTCGTGCAGCAAGCTTGTCGTCTCGCTGCGGGAGCCGCCCCTTAAAAGGCGCTTTTCCCATTTGCAACCTGTTTTTTGACCACACCCGACAAAGCCGGGTGGGCCAGCGCCCGCGTGCCGCTTGGCAGCACGCGAGCGCCTGGCGCATCAATTCTCGTCGTCGTCGTCATCACCGCCGGTGGTGACCCCGAGATCATCATCGCCGCCGAGATCGACATCATTGTCGGGCGAATCGCCGTCCTCGTCGATATCGCCGATATCGTCGAGATCATCATCACCGCCGAGATCGGCATCTGCCTCGACATCAACCTTCTTCTCGGCTTCCTCGAACGGGATCGGCTGCTTGGACTTAAGCACAGGCTCGGGCGTCCAAGTGTTGCCGCATTCGATGCAGGTAACCGGGTCTTCCTTGCCCAGATCATAGAAGCGCGTGCCGCAATTCGGACAGGTGCGCTTGGTGCCCCATTCAGGCTTGGCCATTGGTGTTCCTCAGCTTTGGTGCTCCCCGCAACGCTTGGGGGCAGCCCATGACAGTGTGATAGTTGGATCGCGCCAGCGCGGGTTTCAAGATTGTCGGGAGAGACCTTCGGGAATCGCAACGCTGGTGCAACTGCGCGGCGCGCCTTGCCAGAAGGGATGCGCGCTGTCAAAGAGCGCGGCCATTTCCCTAGCGACTGTCTGACGAGGGGGCCTCGCCCGCGCCATGCCTGCCCACACCTTTCATCCCTCCGGCCCGCTTGGCGGCACGTTGCAGGTTCCCGGCGACAAGTCGATCAGCCACCGCGCGATCATGTTCGGTGCCCTCGCCGTGGGCGAGACGCGTGTCAGCGGGCTGCTTGAAGGCGAGGATGTGATGGCCACCGCCGGCGCGATGCGCGCGATGGGAGCACAGATCGAAAAGACAGGCGCGGAATGGCGCATCCACGGCGTCGGTATCGGCAGCCTGCTGGAACCCAAGGCTGCGCTCGACATGGGCAATTCGGGCACCTCGACCCGGCTTCTGATGGGGCTGACGGCGAGCCATGCGATCACCGCCACCTTTATCGGCGATGCGAGCCTGTCGCGCCGCCCGATGGGCCGGGTGATCGAACCGCTCAGCCAGATGGGCGCGCAGATCGAAGCATCGAGCGGGGGCACCCTGCCCCTGCTCCAGCGCGGCGCGGCAACGCCGGTGCCGATCACCTACCGCCTGCCGGTTGCCTCGGCGCAGGTCAAAAGCGCGGTCCTGCTCGCGGGGCTCAACACGCCCGGCATCACCACGGTGATCGAGCCTGTGCCGACCCGCGATCACACGGAACGGATGCTGGCAGGGTTCGGCGCGCGGCTTGAGGTGACGCAAGAAGCCGGCACGCGCATCATCCGCATCCATGGCGAGGCGGAATTGCGCCCGCAGCACGTGATCGTGCCGGGCGATCCTTCATCGGCGGCCTTCTTCATCGTCGCCGCCTTGCTGGTGCCGGGCAGCGATCTTGTGATCGAGAATGTTGGCATCAATCCAACCCGCGCCGGGCTGATCGCGGTGCTTCAGGCAATGGGCGGGGATATTACCCTGCTCGACCGCCGCGAGGTCGGCGGCGAACCGGTCGCCGATCTGCGGGTACGCCATTCCGCGCTCACCGGGATCGCGATTGATCCGGCCGTGGCCCCTGCGATGATTGATGAATTTCCGGTGCTGTTTGTGGCGGCCGCCCTCGCCCAAGGCACCACCACCACCACCGGGCTGGATGAATTGCGCGTCAAGGAGAGCGATCGGCTCGCCACGATGGCGGCCGCGCTTACGCTTGCCGGGGCGCGGGTCGAAGAGCACGAAGACGGCCTCACCATCCACGGCACCGGCGGCGATCCCCTGCCCGGCACGCCGCCGGGTGCCGAAGTCGCCACCCGGCTCGATCATCGCATCGCCATGAGCATGGCAATCGCCGGGCTCGTCAGCCGTAATGGTGTGCAGATTGATGACACCGCCCCGATTGCGACCAGCTTCCCGACCTTCCTTGCCTTGCTGGCCGAGGCAACCCGATGAATGCGCCGTTTGACTGGGCAAGCCTTGTCGGCCTGTGCGGCACGGCCTGCATCATCGGCGCCTATGCCTATCTCACACTGGCGACGCGCACCAATCCGCTGCTGCTGCACAGCACCAATCTGCTGGGGGCAGCGCTGCTGACCGTGTCGCTGCTGGTCCACACCAACTGGGCTAGCCTCGTGCTCGAAGGCTTCTGGGCCTCGATCGCCATTTTCGGCATCATCAAAGCGCTGCGCGATCGCGGCCCCAGCGGGGAGCAAGCGCAGTGATCATTGCCGTTGATGGCCCCACCGCTTCGGGCAAAGGCACGATTGCCAAGGCGCTCGCCGCGCATTTCGGGCTGCCGCATCTCGATACCGGGCTGCTCTACCGCGCGGTGGGGCGGCAAGTGGCCCTTTTGGGCGGCAACCCCGATGATCCGGCCGATGCGCTGGCGGCCTGCGCTTTTGCCGATGCGCTGCTTGATGATGAAGCGCTGCGTTCGGAAGAGAGCGGCAGCCTTGCAAGCCGCGTCTCGGTGCATCCGGCGGTGCGGCAAGCGCTTTACGAACGCCAGCGCGCTTTCGCGCTGCAACCGGGCGGCGCGGTGCTCGATGGCCGCGATATCGGCACCGTGATTGCGCCGGATGCCGATGTGAAGCTGTTTGTAACCGCCAGTGTGGCCGAACGCGCGCGGCGGCGTTGGCTGGAAATGCAAGCGCGCGGGCTTGAGGTCGAACGCGCGGCGATGGAGCGCGATATCACCGCCCGCGATGCCCGCGACATGGGCCGCAAGGATGCACCGCTGGTCGCGGCAGCTGATGCGCTCACGCTTGATACCAGCGCCTTCAACCGCGAAGAAGCGATCGAAGCGGCGATCGAAGCGGTGGAAAGCAAACTGCGCTGACGCCCGTCTGTTTTCCTGCCTGCGAGGAGAGCGGTATTCTTGCACAATGGATCAGTCTTACCGCCCTTTTTGCCCGATCGCCTGGACGCCCGGCGGTGATCGCCTGACTTTTCAGCTTAAGACAGTGTCTCAATTGTCTCCAACATCGCTGCTGTTCAGGTAAATGCCGATTTGCCTTGCCATTTGCGGCCCTTTCGCCTAGGCGCGCGGCCGTTCCCAAAGGCCCTGAAAGCCCACCGGAACCTTCGCACAGGCATTCGGCCATGCGGAGATTGTCGGCCTCTTGCCCCGCCAGCCCTGGCAATGGTGCCTCGGAAGCGGAGAAAGACCCCGGAAAAACCGGTGGCCGGTAGCACAACGAACACAGGATATACCTGACCTATGGCGACTTCGCCCAACCCCACGCGCGCCGATTTCGAGGCGCTGCTCAACGAACAACTCGGCGGCGCAGCCGACGGCGGCTTTGAAGGCCGTGTCGTCAAGGGCACCGTGACCGCCATCGAAAACGGCTTCGCCGTGATCGACGTCGGCCTCAAGTCGGAAGGCCGCATCTCTCTCAAGGAATTCGCCCGCGGCGATGACGACCACGGCCTGACCGTTGGCGGCGAAGTGGAAGTCTTCGTTGACCGCGTCGAGAACGCCGATGGCGAAGCCATGCTCTCGCGTGACCGCGCCCGCCGCGAAGCTGCGTGGGACAAGCTGGAAAGCGAATTCGGCGAAGGCAAGCGCGTCGAAGGCCGCATCTTCGGCCGCGTCAAGGGCGGCTTCACCGTCGACCTCGATGGCGCCGTGGCCTTCCTGCCCGGCTCGCAGGTCGATATCCGCCCCGTGCGCGACGTCACCCCGCTGATGGACGTGCCGCAGCCGTTCCAGATCCTCAAGATGGACCGCCGCCGCGGCAACATCGTCGTGTCGCGCCGCGCCGTGCTTGAAGAAACCCGTGCGGAACAGCGCAGCGAGCTCATCAATGATCTTGTCGAAGGCCAGATCATCGACGGCGTCGTCAAGAACATCACCGATTACGGTGCCTTCGTGGATCTCGGCGGCATCGACGGCCTGCTCCATGTCACCGACATGAGCTACAAGCGCGTCAACCACCCCAACGAAGTGATCGCCATCGGCGACACCGTGCGCGTCCAGATCGTCCGCATCAATCAGGAAACCCAGCGCATCAGCCTCGGCATGAAGCAGCTGGAAAGCGATCCTTGGGATGGCGTGGCCGCCAAGTATCCGGTCGGCGCGAAGCTTTCGGGCATGGTCACCAACATCACCGAATATGGTGCCTTTGTTGAACTTGAGCCGGGCATCGAAGGCCTTGTCCACGTTTCGGAAATGAGCTGGACCAAGAAGAACGTCCACCCGGGCAAGATCGTCTCGACCTCGCAGGAAGTCGACGTGATGGTGCTCGAAGTCGACAGCGACAAGCGCCGCATCAGCCTCGGCCTCAAGCAGGCCCAGCGCAATCCGTGGGACGAATTCGCCGAGAAGCACCCGGTCGGCAGCGAAGTCGAAGGCGAAGTCAAGAACGCCACCGAATTCGGCCTGTTCATCGGCCTCGATGGCGATGTCGATGGCATGGTTCACATGTCGGATATCGCATGGGGCATTTCGGGCGAAGACGCGCTGGCGCTTCACCGCAAGGGCGAAATGGTCAAGGCCATCGTGCTTGATGTCGATGTCGAAAAGGAGCGCATCAGCCTCGGCATGAAGCAGCTCGAAAAGGGCGCACCTTCGGCTGAAGGCGCCTCGACCGGCGGCAACCTGCGCAAGAACCAGACTGTCACCGTCACCGTGCTCGAAGTGCGCGACGGCGGCCTCGAAGTGCAGGTTGGCGAAGACGGTGCGACCGGCTTCATCAAGCGCTCGGATCTCGGCCGTGACCGTGACGAGCAGCGCCCGGATCGCTTCCAGGTCGGCAGCAAGGTCGATGCGATGGTGATCGGTTTCGACCGTTCGAAGAAGCCGAACTTCTCGATCAAGGCGCGTCAGATCGCCGAAGAAAAGGAAGCCGTGGCCCAGTTCGGTTCGTCCGACAGCGGCGCTTCGCTCGGCGACATTCTGGGCGAAGCCCTGAAGCGCAAGGACTAAGCCTGGCAGCGCTCACCCCTTTTTGGGGGCGGGCGTTCCCGGTAACCCAAATACGGCAAGGCCCGTCTGTCATCCGGCAGGCGGGCCTTTCCTTATCGGGCAGGACGCACTAGGCTCTGCCCATGCTGACCGTTCATCAATTTCCCTGCCTGTCGGATAATTACGGCTATCTGCTGCACGATACCGACAGCCACGAAACCATCGCCATTGATACGCCTGATGCGGCCGAATATCTCCGGCAAGCTGATCTCAAGGGCTGGCGCATCACCCAGATCTGGAACACGCATTGGCACCCGGATCATGCCGGCGGCAATGAAGCGATCAAGGCGGCGACGGGGTGCAGCATCACCGGCCCTGCCGAGATCGAGGGCAAGTTCCCGATTGATCGCATCGTCAGCCATGGCGACACCGCGCTGATCGGGGGCGAAGCGGCACAGGTTGTTGATGTGTCGGGCCACACCAATGGCCACATCGCCTATCATCTGCCGCAAGCGGGCCTTGCCTTTGTCGGCGATGCGGTCTTCGCGCTGGGCTGCGGCCGGATGTTCGAAGGCCAGCCAAAGCAGTTCTGGGACAGCCTCAGCCGCATCAAGGCATGGCCGCCTGAAACCCTGCTCTATTGCGCCCATGAATATACGGCCTCGAACGCCAGGTTCGCGCTCCATGCCGATCCCGACAACGCCGCTTTGCAGGCCTATTCTGATGAAATCGCCGCCAAGCGCGCCAAGGGCGAATGGACGGTGCCCACCACGCTCAAGCGGGAGCTGGCGACCAATCCCTTCCTGCGCGCGGATGATCCTGCGCTGATGGCGAAATGGGGCGGCAGCGCGCCGTACGAGACCTTTGCAGCGCTGCGGGCGGCAAAGGACAATTTCTGATCCTGCCCTTTGTCATTGCGAGGCGACGCAGTCGCCGTGGCAATCCAGAGCTTTGCGCCGTCCGCTCTGGATTGCTTCGCTTTGCTCGCAATGACGGCGAAACCTGATGCAAGCGCTCGTCGTCACCCAGCTTACGCCTGATCTGTCTGGCGTGGCCCTTGCCGACCTTCCCCTGCCTACCCGCGCTGCCGGCGAGGTGTTGGTGCGCGTGCGCGCCGCCTCGCTCAATTTCCCCGACCTGCTCATGACGCGCGGGGAATACCAGTTCAAACCCGCGGTGCCTTTCACCAGCGGGCTGGAATTCGCCGGAGAAGTGATCGAAGCCGATCCCGACAGCGGCTTTGCGCCCGGGGACCGGGTGATGGGGGGCAACAAGACCGGCGCCTTTGCCGAAATCGCAAGTGTCCCCGCTGACAAGCTCTCGCCCATGCCGGTGGGGATGGACTTCGCCGCCGCTGCCGCCATGGGGGCGGCCTATTCGACAGCCTATACCGGCCTTGTCGAACTGGGCGGCTTGCGCGAGGGCCAATGGGTGCTGGTTCACGGCGCAAGCGGCGGGGTCGGCCTTGCCGCCTGCGATCTCGCACGGGCGCTCGGCGCGCCTGTGATCGCCACCACCGGCTCACCCGACAAGATCGAACGGATCGCCGCCCTCGCCCACCCTGACGCCGTAATCCTCGCCGAAGGGCGCTTCCGCGATGCGGTGGCGGAGCGCAACGGCGGCGCGCTCGCCGATATCGTGTTCGATCCGGTAGGGGGCGACGTGTTCGACGAATCAACCCGCTGCGTCACTTTCGGCGGGAAGCTCATCGTGGTCGGCTTCACCAGCGGACGGATTGCCGATGTCTCCACCAACATCCCGTTGATCAAGGGATTCAGCATCGTGGGCCTGCGCGCCGGTGAATATGCCCGCCGCTTCCCGGATCGCGGACGCGCAATCAATCAGGCAATCCGCGCGCTTGCCGAGGCGGGCCGCATCACCCCCGCGATCGACCGCACCTTGCCCCTGTCGCGCTGGCGCGAGGGCTTCGAAGCGATGGCGTGCCGCGCGTTGGTCGGCAAGGTCGTGTTCGAGCCCGGTGCCTGAAAACACGAAAGGCGACCCTTCGCAGGGCCGCCTTTCGCAAATCATCAAACGTGCGCTGATCTCAGAGCGAGGCAATCACCTCGTCAGCGAGCGCCTTGTCCGCGGCTGCATCATGCTTCGCCGCAATCAGCTTGGCCGAAGCGGCCGCGGCGGCAGCCACCACCTTGGCCTTGACCTCGGCAATCGCTTCACGCTCAGCTGCGGTGATCTTGTCTTCAGCCATCTTCTGGCGGCGCGCCACCATGGCTTCGCTGTCGGTCTTGGCCTTGGCGACCAGAGCATCGGCTTCAGCCTGCGCGCCTTCGCGCATGGCGGCGGCATCCTTTTCAGCCGCTGCGATCTTGGCGACATATTCATCGCGCAGCGCTTCGGCTTCGGCACGCAGGCCCTTGGCTTCATCGAGCTGCTTGGCGATCTCGGCGATCCTGGCATCAAGCCCGCCGGTGATCATGCCCGGAACCTTCTTCCAGACCATCACGGCGATGAGCAGGAACATCGCGAGGCCGACCCACTGGTAGGAATCAAGCCCGAGCGCAGCCGGTTCGGCGTGACCATCCGCCGCACTCGCGAGAAGCATGAGAATGTCAGCCATGAGCCAGAGCCTCCTTCACGGCAGAGCGCGCACTGCGCTTGTCAACCTTGGCCCCGGCCAGACGGGCAACGATATCCTGCGCAGCTTCGGCAGCGACGCTTTCGATTTCCGCCATAGCGCTGGTACGCGCCGCTGAGATTTCGGCCTCTGCCTCGGCAATGCGAACATCGATCTTGGTCTGCGCCTTGGCCAGCTTGGCTTCACTGTCCTTGGCGGCCTTGGTCTTGGCCTCGGCAATCACAGCCTGGGCGGCAGCGCGGTTTTCACTTTCGCGCTTCTTCCAGGCCTCTTCCTGCGCATTGGCTGCATCGCGGGCGGCCTGCGCAGCGGCAAGATCGCCCGTGATCTGTGCGTCACGCAGCTCGACCGTCCCCATGATCTTGGGCACCATGCCCATCCCGATCACGAAGAAAGTGAAGCCGAAAAAGATCAGCAGCCAGAACACCTGACTGGCGTAGGTATCGGCAAGCTGGGCTATCTGGGGCATGAGCGCGTGGTCCCGATGAGCAGGAAAAAACAGGCATCGGGAGCGCGGCCGGCAACAAGCCCGCCACGCTCCGAACGCTTTCAGATCTTAGGCGACGAAGATCAGGATCATCGCCACGACGAACGCCAGCAGGCCAAGAAGTTCGGCAGCGGCGAAGCCGATGAACAGACGGCCCTGCTGGCCATCCGCGGCGCCCGGGTTGCGCAGGGCGCTTTCGAGGAACGAGCCGAACACGTTACCCACGCCAATGGCGGCCATGCCGGCGCCGATGGCTGCAAGACCCGCACCGACGAGCTTGGCTGCTTCTGCTTCCATTTGAAAAACTCCTTTGGGAAAAAACTGTGAGAAGAAAGGGTGGGAAAAACTCAGTGAAGGTGCTCGGCATCATTGATGTAGAGCGAGGTCAGCAGGGCAAACACATAGGCCTGGATGCCTGCCACCAGAATTTCGAGCGCGCTGATCGCCACCATCAGGGCGAAGCTGGGGATGCCCACCAGCACGCCGATGCCAAGGCCCGCATTGGCCCCGTCGATCACGAAGCTCGACAGCACCTTGAGCAGCACGTGCCCGGCCATCATCGCCACAAAGAGACGCAGCGCGAGGCTGAACGGGCGGATCAGGAACGAGAAGAATTCGATGAGCGCGATCGGGAGGATCATCGGCGCAGGCGTGCCGTGGGGCACGAAGAGGCTGAAGAAGTGCAGCCCGTGCTTGCCGAAGCCAACGATCAGCACGATCGAGAAGCTGAGGATCGCCAGCACGCCGGTGACGGTAAAGTGGCTGGTGAAGGTGAAGGGGTGGACGCCGAACAGGCCAATCGGCAGCAAGCCGAGCAGGTTGGCGAACAGGATGAACATGAAGAGGCTGAAGACATAGGGCACATACTTGCGCCCTTCCTTGCCGACATTGGCTTCGAGCATGTCGTCGATGAAGGTGGTGAAGGTTTCCACCGCCATCTGCCAACGACCGGGCACCAGCTGGCGCTTCATGCCGCCGGCCACGAACACCCACAGCAGGACAGTCGCAATCGCCATCCACAAAGCCGAATTGGTGAACGCGATGTTGTATCCGCCAATGGCCCAGTCCGAGCCGAACAGCGGCTCGATCTGGAATTGCTTCATCGGATCGACCTTGCCTTCAGAGGCTGCCACGATTTGGATCCCTGTCAATTGCATGAAACGCGCCCCGGCAAAGCCATCGAGCAGCGGACCTGTTCAAGTGCCCGTGTTCTGCTCGTCGGCCGCACCCTCAGGACGCGTCTGAGCCGTACGAATGATATTCCTGAAGGCAACGATGATCCCGAAGGCCAGCATCACCAACAGACCCCAGGGCGATGTTCCGGCGAAGGTGTCTATCACCCAACCGATCACAAAGCCGCCGAACAGCCCGCCGAGAAGATCGGCCAGAACCCGGTTGCCGATGCGGTAATCCGCGCTGGCACCCTCGGATTTTGGCCGGTTGCGCTCTTCCTCACGCTCGCGGGCGGCTTTAAGCCGCGCTTCGAGCGCAGTCATCCGCGCATCTTCGGCAACAGGCTCCCGGGCGGGCTTTTCATCGCTCATGCCAATCTCCGCTAAAGCGCAAACGGGCAAGCGCAAACGAGGTGCCCGCCGAGGGCGCCGCCCCCTTAGAAGGGGGCAAATGGCAAGTCAACCGCGGCTTTCATAGAAAGCTTCGCATCTGCACAAGATATGATGCGCCGCGCGCAGCATCTGTTGCGCCGCGCCTTACGGACAGCGCGGATCCCGCTCGGGCGCGTCACTGGTGCGAGCCTTCCACTTGCCTTCGGGCGTGCGGTACATCTCGCCCGGCGTGGTGCGCAGGATCGCCTGACACCCGGAGGTGAGTGCATAGGCTTCCAGCGTCACATTGTTCTGCTGCGCCTTGGTGGAATACAGCGCGCGCCGTTTGATGTTGATGTCATCAACCAGCTTCCTCAGCTCCGTTGTGGGGGACCCGACAATCCCGAGATAGCCATCGGGCTGTTCGCCGATCTGCCCGGCCGCGCGGGCGCTGGCATAGGCCGGGTCCCGATCAGCCAGAGCCGGTGCGGCCATCAGGCCAAGAGCGATGAAAAGGGCCGCCGGAGCAAACCGCGATAGCCTGTGCATGGTAATGCCTCCCGAAATGATCGTGCCGCGTTGCGCAGCCAGATCAGAAAATGTCCTCGTTCTCGTCAATCGTGTTGGCGGCATCCGCCGCCAGACGGTAAATCACTTCCTGCCGGATATTGATGTTGAGCTCGATCACGATCGGTTCATCGGGAGCGGCAATATTGATGCAGCCCGAGGTCATGCCCCCGGCCAGCACCAACGCCATCCCGGCCCGCGTGAGGCTGCCCTGCACCGTCCGGCCTGTTGCGGCACCGCGCGGCCTGCGTGAACGGGCCTGCGATGCGGTTGTTATGCATGCTGTCATGGTCGATCGTCGCTTTCAGGAGGTTGAACGGATTTGTCGCCGGGGCGCAAGGCGGGCGGCACCTTGGCCGCTGGCACATCGCCGGGTGAAGACGGGCGCTGGGTCGGCACGAAGCGGCCATTCTCCAGCTTGAGCAGGCCGCGATCAACCGGATTGCCGAGGAAGCTGACATCAAAGAATGATCGCACCACAGTGGAAAGTTCGAAGAAGCTTTCGGCCTTCACATTGACCCGGAAAAGGATCGGCAGCTTGGCGAGGCGCCGGGTGATGAAATTGCGGCTGGTGCCCACCCCTTGTCGCACCCCATCAAACTGGAACTTGCTGATGATCTCGCCGGTCAGGCTGCCACCCAGCACCACGCTCATCTCACGGTAATCGAGGCTGCGCAGCGCACGGAACGCATAATTGCTGATCGCGCCCATGTCCTCGTAGGTGAGATCGCCGACATAGGCGATGTTGCCGCCGGGCGGGCGCGCGCCGAGCAACCCGTTCTCGATCCGGCCATTGCCGCTGGCATCGAAGACAATCGGCACCACGCCATCAAACACCCCCGTTGCGCCCAGATTGGTCAGCTCCATTTCGGCGATGAAGACAGCGGCATCAAGCCCGGTGATCTCGAAGACATAGCGCTTTTCCGAAGGCCGCCCGAAATCGAGCGTCACCGGCCGAAGCACCAATTCGCCTCCCATGAAAGGCCAGCGCGCATCGGCCAGCGTGATCAGGGTCCCATCGGTCAGGGCAAAGCGGATGCGCCCGTCGAGCACTTCGACACCGGTGTTGATCGCTGCGATGTCGAGCCGCTGATCGGGCGCTGTCGTCAGCGCAAGGAGATCGGTGAAGACGACTTCTCCTTTGAGACCCTTTACCGGCCCGAAAGCTGCTGCAAAATCAAGGCCATCGGTGCGGAACCTGCCATTGCTCGTGACCTTGTCGCCCGACCACATGATCCGCCCGGTGCCGTTCACCGTGCCACTGGCCGAAGCCACCACACCCTTCGCCAGATAGGTGAGATCCTCGATATCCAAACCGGGGCCAAAGCGCAGATCATCAACCTTTATGTCAGCGCGGCCCGCCGCGCGCGCCAGATCATGGCTGAGACTGATCGCGGCGATCTTTGCTACCGAGGCCGGGTGACGCAGCGCCGCTTCTGCCGTGATCGCATCGCCTTGCCACGTCAGGCTCCCCTCCTCCCCGGCCAGCGGTTCAAAGCGCGGCTGGCCATCGCTGCGGTCTGACAGGCGGAAGCGCGCGTCAGAAATCGCCAGTGCGCCATCGGCATAGCGCCAACGCCCTTCCAAGGCTGCCAGATCAAGCGGCACGCCTGCAAGCCGCCCTGCCCCGCCGGCAAAGGTGCCTTCGGGGGTTTCGCCAAGGCGCCCGCTCAGGCTCGCGATTGCCAGACGGGTCTGATCGCTACCCTCGCCCAGTTGCAGATCAACCTCTTCGATCACCAGTGGGCCGGGATAGCGCAGCACCGCACGCGCCGCGACAAGCCAGGTCGGTGTCGCGTCCATTCTACCTGAAAGATCAAGCCGCGACGTCGCCGCCGCAACCGTCAGTGTATCGGCATAGCGCAGCATGGCGCGCGCGCCCTCGGCGGGGCACAGGGTGAGCTTGCGCGCGCCCAGATCCAGCGTGCCGAGCTGCAATCCGGCAAAGCGCCAATCCGCGCAGCGCGTCCCCAAGATCAGCCCCTCACCGGCGCTCCAGCGCCCTTCGAGCGGCGCTTCGAGCCCGGTGATTCGTCCGCCGGGCAAGCGGCCACTCGCCGCGACGAGGCCGGTGAAACGATACGCGCCGCCTGCACTGCGCTCTGCCGTGAAACGCGGGATCGCCACGCGGCTATCGCCCGCCTGATAATCCGCCATCGCCAACCGCAGCGCAAAGCCGCCAGCCTTGTCCTGCGACATGCGGCCATTGATCCGGGGCAAGCCCGCACCGCCGGTGATGAAATTGCCGCGCCGTGCCCCTTCACGCCCCGCGCCAAGGCTCCAGTTGACCTGCGACAGCGCGACCATCACGTCCCCTGCGCCGCTGCGCAGCCGCGCTTCGGGAATGATGAGGCGCGTATCGGCGTCTGTCATCCGGAGGATCGCCTCGCTGGTGAAGCTCGCCCCCGTAAGCGTCCGCCCCAGGCCGTTGCTGATTTGCGCCAGCAAGGGTTCGAGCAGCGTGTCCTTTACCGCGCTGCGCGCCGCCGTCAGTTCCCTGGTAACAGCCTCCATCAGCGTAATCTCGCGCGCGGTCAGCGTGCCAGTCCATTCGCTGCGGGCCGCCCCACGCGCCATCCGCCAGCTGCCCTTGGCATTGGCGCGGCCGATGGTGGCGGGTGCCAGCGCGAGACCTTGCAGGGCGATTTCATGATCGAGCGCGATGCCGTTGGCCGAGACTGCAGCCGTTGCTTGCCCGCTCGCCCGGTCAAGCGCGGCGCCATCTGCGGTAAGCTGCTGCGCGGTGATGGCGAAGGTGCCACGCGCGCTATCGAGGTTTGCGCCCAGCGTGATCGTGCTGCCGATATCAGCGCGCGCCATCCGCGCCGGACCGCAGGCGACCTCGGCCAGACGCAGCGGGCCGGTGAGCGTCGCCTCACCTTCTGCGGTGGTCAGCGCCCCATAGAGGCTGGCCTGCGCAGCGCGACAGTCTGCCGTGCCGATTCCCGGCGCGGTTAATGCCAGCTCGCCCGCAAAGCCATCATCAAGCTGGCCTTTCCCTTCAAGCTTGGCACCGATCACGCCGAAGTCGCTTGCGATCCGGGCGCGCGCATCGCGCAGGGCCACGCGGATCGCGGGCAACCGGGCAGGTTCGGTGCTGTCAGTGAAGATCAGCGGATCAAGCGCGCCGAAGCTGAGCCTGGCGCCGCGGATGGTGCCATGCAGGCGTGCTTCGTCGATCACCACACGTTCAACCGTCGCCCCGAACAGGCCGAACCCGGTTTCGACCACGACTCGCTTGGCTGTCAGATCGGGCGCCGCCGGATCGCCGACCGCAAGATCAGCGATCACCTGCCGGTTGGGGCCGATCTCAAGCACGCTGTAGCGCGCTGCCACGCCCCGTTCGGTAAGGTAGGAATCAATCAGATTACCCGCGATCTGCTCGCGCCCGAGCCACGTCGCGCTGCCCGAGATCATCAGCAGCACGGCGCACACCAGCAGCACCCGATAACGCCAGCGGCGCGGCCAGAGTCGCACACCGCTGTGTGACTTCAAGGGGTTACCGGTTTCGGGCTCAACGGACGGCTCCATCGGATGCGACACTTGCAAGCAACTCCCGGCAAAGGCAATGAAGCAACGGGAAACTTCTTTGCGAGGGTCGCACTTGCCGCAAGATGAAGCGCTTTTCGATTTCCCCGAACCGGCCCGCAAAAGCGGCGGTGCGGCAGGCATGCATTCGGATGCGGGCGTTGTGGCCGGCGCCGGGCACCGCGCACGGCTGCGTGAACGGCTGATCAAAGGCGGGGCAGAAGCGCTCGCCGATTACGAAGTGCTCGAATTCCTGCTGTTTGCCGGCAATCCGCGCGGCGATACCAAGCCTATTGCCAAAGCCTTGCTTGCCCAATTCGGCAGCCTTGCCGCTGTGCTCAATGCTGATCCGGCGGCGCTCATGCGGGTCAAGGGCATGGGCGAAACCAGCGCGGCGGCGCTGCGGATCGTGGCGGTGGCGGCGCGGCGCATGGCGCGCAGCGAAGTCGTGGCCAAGCCCGTGCTGGCGAGTTGGCAGGCGTTGCTCGATTATCTTGCCATCGACATGGCGCATCTCACCGTCGAACGGGTGCGCGTGCTTTATCTCGATGCCCGCAACCGCCTGATCGACGATCATCATCTCGGCGATGGTTCGATTGATGAGGCCGCGATCCATCCGCGCGAGGTGATCCGCCGCGCGATGGATCTGGGTGCGGTGGCGCTGATCCTTGTCCACAACCACCCGAGCGGCAGTCCCGAGCCGAGCCGCGCCGATATCCAGATCACGCAGCGCATTGCCGAGGCCGGACGGCTGCTGGGTGTCACGGTGCATGATCATGTCATCATCGGGCGCGAAGGCCATGTCAGCCTGCGCGCCAAGGGCCTGATCTGAACCCGGCGCGCACCAGCCCCCTTGCCATTGCGCGCCGTGGCGCATAGCGGCAGCGCAACTTTTCCGCCCTACGCTTGAAGGACAGCCACCATGGTCCCCCGTTATGCCCGCCCCGCGATGACCGCCTTGTGGGAGCCGGAAGCCCGCTATCGCATCTGGTTCGAGATCGAAGCCCATGCCACCGAAAAGCTCGGCGAGCTTGGCGTCGTGCCGAAAAGCGCGGCCAAGGCCTTGTGGGACTGGTGGGCGACCAATCCTGTGATTGATGTTGCGGCGATTGATGCGATCGAGGCCGTAACCAAGCATGATGTGATCGCCTTCCTTACCTGGGTGGCGGAGCAGGTGGGCGACGAAGCGCGCTTCATGCACCAGGGCATGACGAGCAGCGATGTGCTCGATACCACGCTGGCGGTGCAACTGGCGCGCGCGAGCGACATCCTGATCGCTGATCTCGATGCACTGCTTGTCGCGATCAAGACCCGCGCGATGGAGCACAAATACACGCCCACCATCGGGCGCAGCCACGGAATCCATGCCGAACCGGTGACTTTCGGGCTCAAGCTGGCGCAGGCCTATGCCGAATTCAGCCGCTGCCGCGAACGCATGGTGGCCGCGCGCAAGGAAATCGCGACCTGTGCCATTTCCGGCGCCGTCGGCACCTTTGCCAATGTTGATCCCGCCGTCGAAGCCCATGTCGCCGAGAAGCTTGGCCTTGCCATCGAACCGGTCTCGACACAGGTGATCCCGCGCGATCGCCATGCGATGTATTTCGCCACGCTGGCGGTGATCGCGGGCAGCATCGAGCGGCTTGCCGTCGAAATCCGTCACCTCCAGCGCACCGAAGTGCTCGAAGCCGAGGAGTATTTCTCGCCCGGCCAGAAGGGTTCGAGCGCGATGCCGCACAAGCGCAACCCGATTCTCACCGAAAACCTCACCGGGCAGGCGCGCATGATCCGTGCCTATGCCCTGCCCGCGCTGGAAAATGTCGCGCTCTGGCATGAACGCGATATCTCGCACTCCTCGGTCGAACGGTTCATCGGGCCGGATGCGACCATCACGCTTGATTTCGCGCTGGCACGGCTCACGGGCGTGGTCGAAAAGCTGCTGATCTACCCCGAACGGATGCAGAAGAACCTCGACGCGATGGGCGGCCTTGTCCATTCGCAGCGCGTGCTCCTGGCGCTCACGCAAGCAGGCGTCAGCCGCGAGGATGCCTACCGCCTCGTCCAGCGCAACGCGATGAAGGTGTGGGAATCGGATGGCAAGGTTTCGCTGCTCGAGCTGCTGAAGGCGGACAGCGACGTGACCGCCGCGCTTTCACCCGAAGAGCTGGCCGAGAAGTTCGATCTCGCCTACCACTTCCGCGAAGTCGATACGATCTTCGCGCGGGTCTTCGGGTAAGGCTGCGCGCATCAACTGGACTCGGCGGGCAAATCGCCTAGTTTCACGCGCCTGTGTAGGGCTTTCGAAGGGATACCCTCCTTGGCTGTATTTCGCACCATTCTCTGGATCGCGCTCGTCTGCGGGCTGCTGATCTTCTCTTTCTACAACTGGCGCCCGGTCGAAGTGACGATCTGGGAGAACCTCGTGCTCGAAACCAAGGTGCCGGTGCTGATCGTGCTGGCCTTCCTGCTCGGCTTCATCCCGCTGCTGGCCTATCACCTCAGCGTGAAATGGGCGCTCAAGCGGCGGGTGCGCAATCTCGAAAGCTCGCTCAAGACGCTGGCGACTTCGCCGCGCCAGGATCCGGCAAGCAGCGGCGGGGATGCGACGGTGATGCCCGCCGCCGTGACCGCCGGTGACAGCAAGAAATCGCCCGCATTAGACAAGCCGCATCAGGATGCCTTTGATGGCGATGGCGATGGCGATGGCGACGGGGGCGGCGGCGGCGATGGGGGCGGCGACTGAGATGAGCAATCCGATCTATCTGGCGCTCGATGTGCCGCAAATCGAGCCGGCCAAGGCGCTGGTCAACAAGGTCAAAGGCCATATTGGCGGGGTCAAGCTGGGCCTTGAATTCTTCTGCGCCCATGGCTCGCATGGAGTGCACGAAATTGCGCATCTGGGCCTGCCGATCTTCCTTGATCTCAAGTTCCACGACATCCCCAACACTGTCGCTTCGGCGATGCAGGCGATCCATGTCTACCAACCCGCGATCGTCACCGTCCACGCCAGCGGCGGGCGCGCGATGATGGAGGATGCCAAGGCCGCCGCCGCCGAAGGCTGCAAGGTCGTGGCCGTCACCATGCTCACGAGCATGGACGCGAACGACCTTACCGCGACCGGGGTCTATGGCAGCGCCGAGACCCAAGTCATGCGGCTGGCCGAGCTCGCGCATGACGCGGGCCTCGATGGCATCGTGTGTTCGGGACAAGAAGTCGGCATGGTGAAAAAGGCCTGGAAAGATGGCTTTTTCGTCGTCCCCGGCCTGCGCCCGGCGGGCAATGGCACCGGCGATCAGAAGCGCGTAGTCACGCCGGCGCAGGCGCGCAACAATGGCGCGAGCGTGCTGGTGATCGGCCGTCCGATCAGCCGCGCCGACGATCCGCTTGCCGCAGCCCGCGCGATCGAGGCGACGCTTTGACAGCGATTGATGCGGCGTCGCCCGCCGACGCGCCTGCGCTCAAGGCCCTGCTCGAAGCCGCCTATCGCGGCGATTCGGCACGCGCCGGGTGGAACCACGAGGCCGATATCCTCGATGATGAGCGCATTGCGCGCGCGGAGCTTGATGCCCTGCTCGCCGATCCGGCGGTGACCATCCTCACCGCGCGGGAGGGCAGTACGCTCATCGGCTGTGTGGCCGTCACCCGCAAATCCGCGCAGCTTGGCTATCTCGGGATGCTCTGTGTCCTGCCCAACTTGCAATCGGGCGGCCTTGGCCGCCGCCTGCTTGATGCTGCGGAAGCTCATGCCCGCAGCATCGGCCTGTCCGCGATGGAGATGACGGTCATCGACAGCCGCACTAGCCTGATCGCCTGGTATGTCCGGCGCGGCTATGTCCTGACCGGCGAGACCCGGCCCTTCCCCGTGCTGCGCGATCCGCCCATCACCTTCGCGGTGCTGGAAAAGCCGCTCGATTAGCCCTAGAGGCGCGCTATGCGGCGCTATGTCAAAATCTGCGGGCTTTCCACGCCTGAAACTATCGCGGCGGCGGTGCAGGCCGGGGCGAGCCATATCGGGCTGGTGCATTTTCCCAAAAGCCCGCGCCATGTCTCGCTGGCCAAGGCCGCCATGCTGCGGCGCGATCTGCCGGACACCACGCGCGTGGTGCTGCTGGTGGTGGATCCCGAACCCCACGCCTTGACCGAAGCGATCCGTATGGTCGGGCCGCAGGTCGTGCAATTCCACGGGAGCGAACCGCCCGATGTGCTGGCTCGCACCCGCGCCGAAACCGGGGTCGAGGTGTGGAAAGCGCTCGCAGTGAAAGATCAGGCCGCGCTCGATCAGGCTGCGCGCTATCGCGGCGCGGCGGATCGGGTGCTCCTCGATGCCCCGGCCCCTGCCCCTGATAGCCCCCTGCCCGGCGGCAATGGCACAGCCTTCGACTGGAGCTTGCTCGCCGGCTGGCAGGCCCCGCTCCCCTGGGGGCTGGCCGGCGGCCTGACCGCCGCCAATGTCGGCGATGCAATCAGGCTGACCGGCGCCATGCTGGTGGATACTTCTTCGGGGGTCGAGCGTTCTCCCGGCATCAAGGACGTGGACAAGATTGCGGCCTTCTGCAAAGCGGCAATGCAAGCATAGAAGCCCGTCCGCCCGGAGCTTGTCGAAGGGTCGCACTTTTTCTACGCCTTACTCTCGAAGAAAGGACAGGGCTTCGACAAGCTCAGCCCGAACGGAAAAAAGATGAACTCTCCCAACTCCTTCCGTAACCAGCCTGACGAGCGCGGCCATTTTGGTGAGTTCGGCGGACGCTATGTCGCCGAGACGCTGATGCCGCTCGTGCTCGATCTTGAGCGTGAGTACCGCAAGGCACAGGCTGACCCCGCGTTTCAGGCGGAATTTGACGATCTGCTCGAACATTACGTGGGCCGCCCCTCGCCGCTCTATTTCGCGCCGCGCCTGACCGAGGAACTCGGCGGCGCACAGGTGTGGTTCAAGCGCGACGAGCTCAATCATACCGGTGCGCACAAGATCAACAATTGCATCGGCCAGATCCTGCTCGCGATCCGCATGGGCAAGACCCGCATTATCGCAGAGACCGGCGCGGGACAGCACGGGGTCGCCACGGCGACGGTCTGCGCGCGCTTCGGCCTGCCTTGCGTGATCTACATGGGTGCCGAGGACGTGAAGCGGCAGTCGCCCAACGTCTTCCGCATGAAGCTGCTCGGTGCCGAGGTGATCCCCGTCACCAGCGGCGGCGCGACGCTCAAGGACGCGATGAACGAGGGCCTGCGCGACTGGGTCGCCAATGTCCACGACACCTTCTACATCATCGGCACCGCGGCGGGCCCCCACCCCTACCCCGAGATGGTGCGCAATTTCCAGAGCGTGATCGGCAAGGAAGCCCGCGCGCAGATGCTCGCCCGCACCGGACGCCTGCCCGACCTGCTGGTCGCGGCGATCGGCGGCGGATCGAATGCGCTGGGGCTGTTCCACCCCTTCCTCGATGATCCCAGCGTGAAGATGCTCGGCGTCGAAGCGGCAGGCCACGGCCTCGACGGCGACGAGCACGCCGCGAGCCTGCTCGGCGGATCGCCCGGCGTGCTCCACGGCAACCGCACCTACCTGTTGCAGGACGCAGACGGCCAGATCACCGAAGGCCACTCGATCAGCGCCGGCCTTGACTACCCCGGCATCGGGCCGGAACACGCGTGGCTGAAGGAAAGCGGCCGCGTCGATTACACCGCCGTCACCGACGAGGAAGCGCTGGACGCCTTCCAGTTGCTGTGCGCGACCGAGGGGATCATCCCCGCATTGGAGCCCTCGCACGCCATCGCCGCCGTGAAGAAGGTCGCGCCGACGATGCCCAAGGACAGCATCATCCTTGCCAACCTGTGCGGGCGCGGCGACAAGGATATTTTCACCGTGGCGGAGCGTCTGGGGGTCGCGCTGTGAGCCGCTTTGCCTCGGTTTTCGGCAAGCCTGCACCCGCGCTCGTCTGCTTCATCACCGCGGGCGATGGCGACACCGCGGCCAATCTCGATGCGCTGGTCGAAGCCGGGGCGGATGTGATCGAGCTGGGCATGCCCTTCACCGATCCGATGGCCGATGGCCCCGCGATCCAGAGCGCCAACCTGCGCAGCCTCGGCGCGGGCACGACCACGGCGGATGTGCTGCGCTATGCCGCCGACTTCCGCGCCCGGCACCCTAACGTACCGCTGGTGCTGATGGGCTACGCCAACCCGATGGTGCGGCGCGGGCCGGAATGGTTTGCCGCGGCCGCCGCCGCAGCGGGCGTCGATGGCGTCATCTGCGTCGACATCCCGCCTGAAGAAGACGACGCGCTCGGCCCGGCCCTGCGCGCCAAGGGCATCGCCCCGATCCGCCTCGCCACGCCGACGACCGACGCCGCGCGCCTGCCGCAGGTGCTCGCAGGCAGCGAAGGCTTCCTCTACTATGTCTCGGTCGCCGGGATCACCGGCAAGCAGCAGGCGCAGATCGCCAGCATCGAAGAGAATGTCGCGCGCATCAAGCAATCGACCGCCATTCCCGTCGCGGTAGGCTTTGGCGTGCGCACGCCCGAACAGGCGGCTGCCATCGCCAAAGTCGCTGATGGCGTCGTCGTCGGCTCGGCGCTGGTCGAGATTTGCGGCGCATATGGCGCCGAAGCCCCGGCCAAGCTAAAAGAACTTACCGCCGCGCTTGCGCACGCGGTCCACACTGCCCGTCAGGAGCAACTGGCATGAACTGGTTCACCCGTGTCCGCAATTCACTGGGTTTCTCGGCCGAGAAGAAGACCACCGAGAAAGACCTCTGGATCAAGTGCAGCAATTGTCACGAGATGCTGTTCGTCCAGGATTATGAGGCCAATCTCAAGATTTGCCCCTCGTGCGGGCATCACGGGCGGCTCAATGCCGACGCCCGGCTGGGCATGCTGCTGGATCCCGGCTTTGAATTGCTGCCGATGCCCGAAGTCAGCGAAGACCCGCTCGGCTTCCGCGACACCAAGAAATATACCGATCGCCTGAAGGCTGCGCGCGCTGCCAACCCGCACCGCGATGCCTTTGTCGTCGGCTCGGGCAGCATCGACAACCGCCCGGCTGTCGTCGGCGTGCAGGATTTCAGCTTCATGGGCGGCTCGATGGGCATGGCCGTGGGCGAGGCCTTCTGCAAGGGCGCCGAAGCCGCCCTTGCCCGGCGCTGCGGCTATATCGTCGTGACCGCAGCAGGCGGGGCGCGCATGCAGGAAGGCATTCTCAGCCTCATGCAGATGCCGCGCGCCACCGTGATGACGCGCCGCCTTAAGGCGGCGGGCCTGCCCTATATCGTGGTGCTGTCTGATCCCACCACGGGCGGCGTGACGGCGAGCTACGCCATGCTCGGCGATATCCACATTGCCGAGCCCGGCGCACTCATTGGCTTTGCCGGCCAGCGCGTGATCCAGGACACGATCCGCGAGCAATTGCCCGAAGGCTTCCAGCGGGCCGAATATCTCCACAAGCACGGTATGGTGGACATGGTGGTCCCGCGTCACGAGCTGAAGGCTACACTGGCGAGCGTGCTCGACTATCTCACCCCGGTGAAGGCGGCGTAATGATCCTCCCCGTTACGGGGAGGGGGACCATGCGCAGCGTGGTGGAGGGGCAGGCGCCCCCATCCACCCTGAAGCCGCTATACGGAAAGCCGCACCAGCCCCTCCACCACCTTCGGTGCTTCCCCTCCCCTGAAGGGGAGGAGTGATGCGCGATTTCGGCCAATCGGATGATCCGCGCGTGCAGGCGCAGCTTGATCGGCTGGCCGCGCTGAGCCTGCCGCAGGGACGACTGGGCCTCGACACCATCCGTGCACTGATGGCGCGGCTCGGCAATCCGCATTGTAAGCTGCCGCCGGTGTTTCATGTCGCGGGCACCAATGGCAAGGGCTCCACCTGCGCCTTCCTGCGCGCGATGCTGGAAGCGCAAGGTTACAAGGTCCACGTCACCACCTCGCCCCATCTGGTGCGCTACAATGAACGCATCCGGCTGGCGGGGGAATTGATCGCGGATGATCCTCTGGCCGATCTGCTCGAAGAGGTGCTGGATGCGGGCGCTGATCTGGCGCCCAGCTTCTTCGAAGTTACCATCGCCGCTGCCTTCCTCGCGTTCAGCCGCACCCCTGTCGATGCCTGCGTGGTCGAAGTCGGGCTCGGCGGGCGGTTTGATGCCACCAATGTGCTGGAGCCCGAGGCGATCGCCGCGTGCGGGATTGCGGCGCTCGGGCTTGATCACGAACGCTTCCTGCTCGCCCCCGAGGCGGGAACGCCGGAAGAGCCGATGGCGCGGATCGCCTTCGAGAAGGCGGGGATCGTCAAAACAGGCGTGCCGCTGGTGAGCCTGCGCTATGCGGATGGTTCAAACCGCGAAGTGATCGCAGCAGCGCAGCGCGCAGGTGCCGCGCTCGCCATGCAAGGCGAAGCATGGGATTGCGCGGCAGGCGCGATGCTCACCTATCGCGATGCGCAAGGCGCACTCACCCTGCCCCTGCCCGCGCTGCCCGGTGCACATCAGAGCGCAAATGCGGGCCTTGCGATCGCCATGCTGCGGCATCAGGAGCGCATCACCGTAACCCCGGAGGCGATGGCGCAGGGGCTGGCCGCCGCGCGCTGGCCCGCCCGGTTGCAGCGTCTCGTCTCCGGCCCGCTCACAGGCACACGCACAGTGTGGCTGGATGGCGGGCACAACCCGCAGGCCGGGGCCATGCTGGGAGAGCATTTTGCAGGCCAGCGGCTGCATCTCGTGATCGGGATGATCGCGGGGAAAGACCCGCGCGCGCTGGTCGGACCGCTCGGGCCGTGCCTTGCCAGCATCACGGCCGTGCCGGTACCGGGGCATGAATGGTTCGCAGCCGAGGCGTTCGGGCCGCAAGCGCAAGCGGCGCCTGATCTGCCCGGCGCTTTCACGCGCATCCCCGAGGATGGCCTGCCGGTGCTGATCGCCGGCTCGCTTTACCTCGCGGGCGAAGCGCTCCGCTTGAACGGCGAGATGCCGGGGTAAGCTGCGCTAGCCCTCTTCGGTCCCGGCTGTCCCGATCGAGGCGTCGATCAGGCCTGCGCGCATCATCAGCCAAAACAGGATGATCCCCGGCAGCGCGGCGGCCGTGGTGAACAGGTAGAAGTTCACATAGCCGAAGCTTTCCACCAGCGCGCCCGCTGTCGTCCCCGTCAGCACCCGGCCCACGATGCTCGCCGCCGCCGAGATCAGCGCATATTGCGAGGCGGTAAAGCGCAGGTCTGTCAAAGCCGCGAAATAGGCCACCACGGTCACCCCGCCGATACCGCTCGCGATATTCTCGAACAGGAAGGTCGCCGCCATCCCCGCGTTGGTCTTGTCGACCGCCGCGAGGATCGCGAAACTGAGGTTGGAGACGCCCATCAGCACCAGGCTCAACAGCACCGAACGTTTCATGCCGAGACGCGAATAGAGCACCCCGCCAATGAAAATCCCGATCAGGAACGCCCAGAACCCCACGCCCACATCGTAAAGCGCGATCTCGTCATTGGTGTAGCCCTTGTCATCAAGCAGCAGCCGCACGGTAAGGTTCGCCAGCGTGTCCCCGATCTTGTGCAGCAGGATGAACAACAGCACCAGCAGTGCGCCCTTGCGCATGAAGAACTCGGTGAAGGGGCCATAGACCGCGCGCAGCGCCTCGCCGATGCCTTTGGCGCGCTCCTTGATGCGGCGGCGCGCAGGCTCACCCAGCACCAGCGCGGTCAGCATCGCCGGCAGAGCGAAGGTCGCACAGGCGAGATAGGCAACCTCCCACCCCGCGCGCGCCGCCACCACCAGCGCCAGCGCGCCCGCGCCGGCCGAGCCGATGCGCCAGCCATATTGGGTCATGCCCGAACCGACGCCGAGCTGTTCGGGCTTGAGCGTCTCGATCCGGTAGGCATCGATCACGATATCGAAGGTTGCCCCTGCAACGCCGACGAGGATCGCCGAGGTCGCCACCCAGCCGATATTCGCCGCCGGGTCCACCAGCGCGAGATTCGCCACCGCCGCGATCACCAAAGCGCCCGTCAGCAGCATCCACGAAACCCGCTGGCCCAGCCTGGCCAGCACCGGCAGCCGCACACCATCAACCACCCAGGCCCACAGGAACTTGAAGTTGTAGGCGAGGAACACCAGCGTGAAGGCCGTCACGGTCTTCTTGTCGATGCCGTCCTGTGCCAGCCGCGAAGTCAGCGTTGCGCCGATCAGCGCATAGGGAAAGCCCGAGGACACGCCGAGAAAGAAAGCCGCCAGCGATTCCTTCTCCAGATAGGGTTTGAGCGCGCTCGCCCAGCTCTGCCTGGGGGCAGCCCCGATCTCGTTCATGAAGGCTTGTCCTTTTGCTTGGGTGCAATCTCTGGCACACTCAGCACGGACGAGAGGATGAGAAAAGAGCGATGAGGCCTGCAACCACAGATTTGCCCCGATTGTCGCCCACGCCGGGCCAGCTCGCGCTTGCCGAAGCGATCCGCGACGGGCGGGCAAAGACCAGCGCGGGCATCCGAACGGTTCCGGCGCGCCATTACACCTGCCCCGAACACTTCGCCGCTGAAAAGGCCGCGCTGTTCGATCGTCTGCCGCAAGTGCTGGCACCCTCTGCCCTGCTGCCCGAACCCGGCATGGCGGTGCCGCATGATGGCACGGGCCGCCCGCTGCTGATCACCCGCGATGGCGATGGCCGGGTGCGCGTGTTCCTCAATGTCTGCCAGCATCGCGGCACAAGGCTGGTCGAAGGCAGCGCGGTGCAATGCGCCAAGCGGCTGGTGTGCCCCTATCATGCGTGGACCTATCGGCTCGATGGCAGCCTGATGGCCCTGCCCCGGCCCGAGACTTTCCCCGGCCTCGACAAGGGTGCCTTTGGCCTTGCCGAACTGCCTTCGTGCGAGGCGGGCGGCTTGATCTGGTTTGCACCGCAGGCCGAGGCCGATTTCACCCATGCCATCACACTGGGCGAGGATCTGAACACCTTCGGCCTGCCGCAAGCGCATCTGTTCCGCCGCAAGACCCACCGCGTGGCAGGCAATTGGAAGCTGATCATGGATGCCTTCCTCGAAAGCTACCATGTCACCCGGCTCCACGCGAACACCATCGGGCCCTTCTTCAAGGACGGGATCACGGCGGGCGACCAGATTGGCCCGCACCAGCGCTCGGCGGTCGGGCGGCTCGAAGAAATGGCCGGGGTCGATCTCACCGACATGGCCGCGCTGCGGCGGGTGATCACCTTTGCCTACCAATTGCTGCCTGCGACCATCATCGTGCCCAGCCCCGATTACCTGAATGTCATGGTGCTGATGCCGCGCGCGCATAATGAAACGCTGGTTGAGGATTTCATGCTCATCCCCGAAGTGCCAGCCACGGAAAAGGCGCGCGATCACTGGGAGCGCAGCTGGGCACTGCTTGATGGCGGGGTGTTTGCGAGCGAGGATTTCCGCGCGGCCGAGCTTGGCCAGCAGGGCCTTGCCAGCGGCGCGCTCGATCACCTCACGCTTGGCACACTTGAAGGCGGGATCGCCCGGTTTGACGAGATTGTCGCCGATGCCTTGCGGGCAGCCAGCTAAGCGCGTAGGCGGCGCGCCATGCCCTCCAAGCCCCCTGCCCAGCCCTCACCGGCACGATCCGTCCGGTCACCCGATCGTCCCGAAGGCGATCGTATCGCCAAGCTGCTCGCCCGCGCCGGGATCGCCAGCCGCCGCGAGATCGAACGCATGATCGCTGAAGGGCGCATTGCGCGGGATGGCAAGGTGCTCGAAACGCCCGCAACGATCCTCACCAGCCTCGCCGGGGTGACAGTGGATGGCAAGCCGGTTGCCGCGCCCGAACCGGCCCAGCTTTACGCCTTTCACAAGCCGACCGGGCTGATCACCGCCGAACGCGATCCCGCGGGCCGGCCGACGATCTACACTGCCCTGCGCAACGCCTTGCCCAAGGGCGCACCGCGCCTGATGCCGATTGGCCGCCTGGATCTCAACACCGAAGGGCTGTTGCTGCTGACCAATGATGGCGAATTGAAGCGCCGCATGGAATTGCCCGCCAGTCAGGTGCCGCGCACCTACCGCGCCCGCGCTTTTGGCGAAGTGACCCAGGCCCAGCTTGAAGATCTGATGGACGGGGTCGAGATCGATGGCGTGCGCTATGGCCCGATCGACGCCAATCTCGAACGCTCGTCCGGGCGCAATCTGTGGGTCGAGATGACGATTACCGAAGGCAAGAACCGCGAAGTGCGCCGCGTGCTCGAACATCTCGGATTGAAGGTGAACCGCCTCATCCGCACCGCCTATGGCCCGTTCGAACTGGGCGACCTGCCGCGCGGGCAGGCGGTGCCCATCCCCAAGCCAGCGCTCACCCGCTTCCTCAACCAGCTTGGTCGGAACGCGCGCTGATGCGGATCATTGCCGGCAAATGGCGCGGGCGCAAACTGATCGCGCCCAAGGGCGAGGCGACCCGCCCGACGGCTGATCGTGCGCGCGAGACGCTGTTCAGCATGCTCACCAGCAGGCTGGGTGCCTTCGAAGGCCTGCGCGTCGCCGATCTCTTTGCCGGTTCGGGCGCGCTCGGGCTGGAGGCCCTGTCACGCGGGGCGGCGCATTGCCTGTTTGTCGAACAGGACCGCGCGGCGCTCGATGCGATCCGCGCCAATATCACCGCGCTGGATGCCCGTGCTCGCACCCATGTGGAAGCGGGTTCGGTGATGAGCCTGCGGGCCAGCGCCCAGCCCTATGATCTGATCCTGCTCGATCCGCCCTATCACACCGGCGCGGGCGGCGTGGCGCTTGATCGGCTGCTGCGGCTCGGTTGGATTGGGCCGGAAAGCTGGATCGCGCTCGAAACCTCGGGGAAAGAAACCACCGACATCAAGGGTCTGGCGATCGAAAGCGAGCGCCCGGTCGGCAAGGGCAAGCTGACGCTGCTGCGTCCCGCCTGATCCCTCATCCAACCGGGCGCCGCGATGCTTACTGCCCTTTCGCGGGAGAGCCCCCAAGACGTGCCTGCAACTGCCGCATCACTTCGTCTCGTTGGGCCGGTTCCATGCGCGAAAGCGTAACCTTGTCCTCATCGGAAAGCGCCCAGAACACTTGCTGCTGTTCAGCCGAGAGTGAGGCATAGAACGCCTTTGTGTCTTCCGGCCATGTCATCATGGCCGACTGCTGCTCGGGTGTGAGGCCATCGGGCGCGGCAGTGGCTTCGTCTTGCAACGCCAGCGCCGGCGGGATCGGCAAGGCGAGCGCTGCCAGAGCAGCGACAAGAACGGTTCTCGAAAATCTACGCATGGGTATCTCCTTTGTTTTCCCCCAAGCGTGACCGCACTGCTCTTGATCGGGATGATGTCCCCTGTTCCGATCAATCGAAGATGCCGACAAAGGCCTGGCCTGCCAAGCCAGCCGTGCGGGCACGCACCCCGGCGGGCACACGGCTCACCCAAATGCGTGGCATTTGTGGGATTAGTCGAAAACGCGAGGAAGGCGGCTTGCGGGTCGCGGCTGCGTTCTCTACCTGTTCAAGCCACACCATGAACAATCCTGCCCCCTCCAGCGCCGGTTCAGACGGCATCCCCGCCTATGCGGCACGGCTCAACGCGCCGCAGCGTGAGGCTGTGCTGGCGACGGAAGGCCCGGTGTTGATGCTCGCAGGCGCGGGCACTGGCAAAACCGCCGCGCTGACGGCACGCATGGCGCATCTGGTGGCAACCCGGCGCGCCTATCCCTCGCAGATCCTTTGCGTCACCTTCACCAACAAGGCCGCGCGCGAAATGCGTGAGCGTGTTGCTGGCCATCTCGGGCCGGGTGCGGAAGGGATGCAGTGGCTCGGCACCTTCCATTCGATCTGCGCCAAGATGCTGCGCCGCCATGCCGAACTGGCCGGGCTCCAGTCCAACTACACCATCATCGACACCGACGATCAGCTGCGCTTGCTGAAACAGCTCATCATCGAGGCGGATCTTGATGAAAAGCGCTGGCCCGCCCGCCAGCTGGCCGGGCTGATCGATCGCTGGAAGAACCGCGGGCTCAACCCCGCCGATCTCGATGCGGTGGAAAACGAAGCCTACGCCAATGGCCGCGGCACCGCGCTCTATCGCAGCTATCAGGATCGTCTGAAGGCGCTCAACGCCTGCGACTTCGGCGATCTGATGCTGCACATGCTGAACATCCTGCGTGCGCATCCCGATATCCTTTCGGATTACCAGCGGCGCTTCCGCTACATCATGGTGGACGAATATCAGGACACCAACGCCGTGCAGTATCTCTGGCTGCGCCTCCTCGCACAGGAGCACAAGAATATCTGCGTGGTTGGCGATGATGACCAATCGATCTATTCGTGGCGCGGCGCGGAAGTTGCCAATATCCTGCGGTTCGAGAAAGATTTTCCCGGGGCGCAGGTGATCCGGCTCGAACAGAATTACCGCTCTACCCCGCATATTCTGGGTGCGGCTTCGGGCCTGATCCGCGCCAATTCGCACCGCCACGACAAGACCTTGTGGACCGAGACCAATGGCGGCGACAAGGTGCGCGTGATCGGCGTGTGGGACGCGCCCGAAGAAGCGCGCCGGGTGGGCGAGGAGATCGAACGGCTAGAACGCGAAGGCGCGCCGCTGGATCGCGTCGCCATCCTTGTCCGCGCGCAATACCAGACCCGCGAATTCGAAGATCGCTTCATCCAGATCGGCGTCAATTATCGTATCATCGGGGGGTTCCGCTTCTACGAGCGCGCCGAGATCCGCGATGCGCTTGCCTATCTGCGCGTGATCGCGCAGCCACAGGATGATCTCGCCTTCGAGCGTATCTACAACCAGCCCAAGCGCGGTCTGGGTGCCAAGGCGCTCGAAAAGATGCACCAGCACGCCCGTCGCATGGATCTGCCGCTGGCCGCCGCCGCGCTGCAACTGGCCGATAGCGATGAACTTCCGGTGCGTGCGGCCAACACCATCGGCAGCCTGATGCGGCAATTCCTGCGCTGGCGCGAAACTGCCGATGATATCACACCCGCCGATCTGCTCAGACTGGTGCTGGAGGAAAGCGGCTACAACGCCATGCTCGCCGCGGATCGCACGCCGGAAAGCGCCGGGCGCGCGGAAAACCTCTCCGAACTGGCCCGCGCGATGGAGGAATACGAAACGCTCGGCGATTTCCTCGAACATGTCAGTCTGGTCATGGATAATGATCGGTCGGATGATGAAAACACCGTCACCATCATGACCATCCATGCCGCCAAGGGTCTCGAATTCGATCACATCTTCTGTGTCGGATGGGAAGAAGGCGTGTTCCCGTCGCAGCGCGCGATTGACGAAGGCGGGCTTGCAAGCCTCGAGGAAGAACGCCGCCTCGCCTATGTCGCGATCACGCGGGCACGCCGGCGCTGCATCATCACCCACGCCGCCAATCGCCGTATCTATGGCCAATGGACGAGCAGCATTCCCTCGCGCTTCATCGAGGAATTGCCGCAAGAGCATATCGAGCAGGAAACCACGCTCACCGGCGGGGCATCGCTGTGGCGCGCGAATTGGCGCGAACAGGAAGATCCCTTCGCGCATGTCGCGGCGGCGCGGCCCGACAAGGTGCAGGCGCGTGGCCCCGGCTGGCAGCGCGCGTTGACTTCGGGTTATGACAAGAACCCCGCCCGCCTGCGCGAAAACACCAGTTCCGCCGCCAGCTTTGCCGCCCCCGCCCGGTCAGACATCGCAATCGGGGCGATGGTCACCCACGCCAAGTTCGGCACGGGCTGTGTCATCGATCAGGAAGGCAACAAGCTGACCATCCAGTTCGAGGAGGCCGGCGAAAAGCGCGTCCTCGACAGCTTCGTGACGGTGGTGGGTTAGGCGGCTGACTGATCGGCCTCGACCGGTCTAGCCGGACGCCGCCAATAGCGCGCTTCGAACGGACGGGCGAATTCCCCGATCAGAGTGCGCGAGCCTTCGGCAATGCCCGTCTCGCAGTTCAGATAGGGCGCGGGATCGATGTATGTTCCGAACAGACGATCCCACAAGGTGATGGTGTTGGCGTAATTGGACCCCATCAGCGCTTCATCGCGAATATGATGCAGGCGATGCGCAGCGGGCGACATCATCACCTTGCCAAAGATGCCAAGGGTCCACGGCACATCGGCGTGGATCAGATAACCCCACCAGGACCGCAGCAGGGCGGCCGTAACGATGGCCCAGATCGGCAGACCCAGCAGCAGCACCGGGATGAGATCGAGCACCAGGCTGAGCAATTCACCGAGCGGGTGCTTGCGATGCAAGGTCAGCCAGTTCATCGCTTCGTCGGCATGGTGGGTGGCATGGATGCGCCAGAAGGCACGGCTATGCTCCAGCCGGTGGCGCCAATAGGCCGCCAGATCGATGATCACGATGGCGATGATCACCACCAGCAGCTTGGGCAGCATTTCCCAGAACGCGGGTATCATCGGCAATTGCGGGATATTGCTGCGGAACAGGCCGAGCGGCACTGTGAGCAAAGGGATCATCACCACGCTGTTGAACAGCAGCAGGCCGAAATTGGTGCCGACCTCGCGCCGGGCGGATTTGAGCCCTGCCCACACCTTGTCCCGTTTGAGCACATAGGCCAGCGCCATGAAAATCAGCGCAATCGGCGCGATTTCCCTAAGGCTTTCCATTGCGGCGGAAACGAACGGTTCCATCGGGCAGGATCACTGCCACAAGAACAGCGAACAAAGCGTTAAGTCAGCCGAACCCGACATCGAGGAAAGCCGGACGCGGGCCGTTCCATTCACCGGCGGGCACGGGTTCATCATCCTCGTGATAGCGGCGCGCGCGCGGCGCGCGCGGGCCACGATCCTCACGCGGCGCATCCTTTTCGCGGTGCGGCTTGCGTTCGGCCCGCTCTTCGCGGGGTTGGCGTTGCTCGCGCGGCTCGCGCTCTTCGCGGGCGCGGCGGGGCTTGCGCGAGGTCTCACGCTCAGGGCGCTCCTCACGCTCTTCGCGCGGGGCTTCGGCCTTGGCGGCTTCGGCGCGGGCGATGACTTCAGACAGATCGACGCGCACGTCTTCCTTGCCGAACACCTTGATCGCACTGCCTGTCAGCTTTTCGACATTGGCGATGGCTTCGGCATCTTCCTCCAACACGAAGGTGAAGGCGCGGCCCTTGGCCCCCGCCCGGCCGGTGCGGCCGATGCGGTGGACGTAATCATCGGGGTGCCACGGCGTGTCGAAGTTGAACACGTGGCTGACACCCTTGATGTCGAGCCCGCGCGCCGCAACGTCGGAAGCGACGAGAATATTCACCTCGCCCGATTTGAAGCGATCCAGTTCCTTCAAGCGGCTGCCTTGATCCATGTCACCATGGATCTCGGACGAACGGAAGCCGTGGCGCTTGAGGCTCTGGTTGAGTTCGCGCACTGTGGTCTTGCGGTTAGCGAAGATGATCGCTGTCTCGACAAGATCATTTTCAAGGAACCAGCGCAACGTCTCGCGCTTGGCCCGGCTCTTCACCGGCACCTTGAAGGCAGTGATATCGGCGTTGGTCGAAGCCGCGCGGCTTACCTCTATCCGCTTGGGATTGTTGAGAAATTTCTTGGCCAGCTTTTCGATCGGGGGCGGCATCGTCGCCGAAAACAGCATCGTCTGCCGGGTTTCGGGAAGCTTCGAGCAGATGAATTCGATATCGGGGATGAACCCCATGTCGAGCATGCGGTCAGCCTCGTCGATCACGAGCAATTCGCAGCCGGTCAGCAGGATCTTGCCACGCTCGAACAGGTCCATCAGGCGGCCCGGCGTGGCGATCAGGACGTCGACGCCTTCATCCAGCGCCTTGAGCTGATCGCCCATCTGCACCCCGCCGATCAGCAGCGCCATCTTGAGATCGTGGTTCTTGCCGTACTTCTCGAAATTCTCGGCAACCTGCGCGGCAAGTTCGCGCGTCGGTTCGAGGATCAGTGAACGCGGCATCAAGGCCCGGCGGCGGCCTGCGGCCATCACGTCGATCATCGGGAGCACGAAGCTGGCTGTCTTGCCCGTCCCCGTCTGGGCGATGCCGATGAGGTCTCGCATCATCAGCACGGTCGGGATCGCCTGCGCCTGAATGGCTGTGGGCGTGGTGTAGCCCGCATCCTCGACGGCTTTAAGCAATTCAGGCGAAAGGCCGAGATCGGCGAAGGTCATGCTGGGTGTGTTGTCCGGATAAGGGGCAGTTATCGCTGCCCGAATGCTTGCCCCCGGGCGATCCTATCGCCAACGGTGCCCGCGCCTTTGCTCAAATGGCGCGCAAAGTCAAGAAATCTGCGGGGTTCGCCCCATAGCGGGCTGCGGCGAAAGCGCGGCTCAATCCTCGATCGCGACCAGCTGGCGCAAGCGCTCGACTTCGCACTTGGGCCCGATGCGCGACTGCAACAGATCGCGTTCCACGCATAGCCGCCCATCCTGATGCCGTTCGACATAGAAGCCGGAGTAGAAATCGCGGGCCCGGCAAGACTTGTCGAGATTGAGCGAAACCATCCGGTTATCGCGCAGGAACAGCACCAGCCGGTTACCGCTGCCGGTCTTGACCCCTGCAATCTCTTCAAGCGGCAGGCACCGGCCGATCCGCTTTTCCTCATAGCGGGTGGTCAGCGCCCGTTCGAAGGCCTGTGCCGCCAGTTCCTGACGATTGCTCATCGGTTGGGGTGAGATTCGCACCACGACCCGCTGTTCGATCCGCACCTGGCGGGCGGTCTGCCGTTCCCACCAGGCCTGCAGCGGATTGAACAGGCCCCAGACTTCGACGGGTGAGGCCACGCCTGCCCGCGCTTGACTGCCCGTTGGCAGACACACGGCGGCCAGCGCGAGCAGCGCTCCCAGAACAGACGCGCGGGGCATGATGGCCTGGCTTCCTCCTGATGTCCCGAATGACGGCGATGGCACGCGGGACGAAGCTGTGATCCCTTGCCTGCCTTATCAGCCATGGTTGAACCGAAAATGAACTGACGCATCGACAGCGGTTGTGCATCATGCAGGTGATGCCGCAAAGCAACTGGTGCACAGCATCGTGGCTGTGGCATACCTCCGCCCATGACAACCGCATCCTCTCTTCGCCGCGATCCCGCCCTGACAGCCCGGTTTCTTGATCGGGTACGCGATCTGCTCGGCCCGCGCGGGTTAACGGATGATCCCGACTTGCTGCTGCCGTGGCTGACCGACTGGCGCGGACGCTATACCGGCCGTGCGCTGGCGATGGCCTCCCCTGCCAGCACCGCGGAAGTGGCCGCGCTGGTGCAGTTATGCGCGGAATTCGGCGTGCCGCTTGTCCCACAAGGCGGCAATAGCGGAATGGCAGGCGGGGCGACGCCGGATGCCAGCGGCACGGCGATCATCCTCTCGCTGCGGCGGATGAACGCAATCCGCACCCTGAGCGCGGATGATGGGCAAGTCATTTGCGAAGCCGGTGTGGTGCTGCAAAGTCTCCAAAATGCGGCGGAGGCGGCGGGCATGCGCTTCCCGCTGACGCTGGGCGGCAAGGGTTCGGCGACAATCGGCGGGCTGATCGCCACCAATGCCGGCGGCACGCAAGTGCTCCGCCATGGGACGATGCGGGCACAGGTGCTCGGGCTCGAAGCCGTGCTGGCGGACGGGTCGGTGTTCGATGGCCTGGCGGTGCTCAAGAAAGACAATCGCGGGTTTGATCTCAAACAGCTGCTGATCGGCTCGGAAGGCACGCTGGGGATCGTCACAGCGGCCTGCCTGCGGCTGCTGCCCGCCCCGACCGGGCGGGTGACGATCTGGGCCGGGCTGGCTTCGATCACCGCGGCGCGCAGCGTGCTGCAACGCCTTCAGGCGCGGCTCGGCGATGTGCTCGAAGGGTTCGAAGTCGTGCCCGCGCATTGCCTTGCCAGCGTGCTCGCGCATCAGGCAGGCGCACGCGCGCCCTTGGCGCAGGCCGATCCGTGGAATGCGCTGATCGAGTTTGTCACCAGCGGCGATGATCCTGTGGCCTTGCGTGAGGCGGTCGAAACCGTGCTGGGAGAAGTGCTCGAACAGGGCCTGATCGCGGACGCGGTGATAGCCGCCAACGAGCGCGAGGCCGAAGCCTTCTGGGCGCTGCGCGATGGCATTTCGGCGGCCGAACGGGCGCTTGGCCCGGCCATGCAGCACGACATTTCCGTGCCGGTCGAAAAGATGCCGGAATTCATCCTTGCCGCCAGTCCTGCGCTTGAAGCCCGCTTTCCGGGCTGCCGCGCTGTTGCCTTCGGCCATCTTGGCGATGGCAATGTCCACTTCCACGTGCTCGCCCCTGCTGGCGCGGTTGCCGGCGTGTGGGAAGAAACCGAGGGCAAAACCATCAGCGCAGCGGTGCATGATCTGGTGCGCGACTGGGGCGGTTCGATCAGCGCCGAACATGGCATTGGCCAGATGAAGGTGGATGAACTCGCCCGCCTCGCAGATCCGGTGCGGCTTGGCATGATGCGGGCGATCAAACAGGCGCTGGACCCTGCCGGACTGCTCAATCCGGGCAAACTGTTGAGGGCCTGAACCGGATTATCCGCTGCGGCTTGCACCGTGCTGCGCAAAGCCCTAAAGCCCCGCCCATCCGGTGGGCGGGCGGATATGCTGCTGGTCGCACGGATAGTGTTCAAGGGCTTGTCCGGCCCACTATTCTCGGAGATGACTTCATGGCCAGCGCGCCGCAGCCGACCCTTCCGCTCTTTTACAGTGATCTTATTCCGCTCAACAGCCGTGATCACACCGACTGGAAAGTCGGGCCGCTGGAAAACGCCGCTTTCATGGCGAACACCCACGCGATCCCGCTGACGGTGGAGGAATTCGTCGACGCGCAGCGCCATTTCCCGATCGTGTTCACTGTCGGCGAAAACCCGGTGCCGATCGCGCTGCTGGGCCTGAACGAAGGCGTCAACACCTTCATGGGCGATGACAACAAGCTGGTCTCCGAAGTCTATCTGCCTGCCTATGTGCGCCGCTATCCCTTCATGCTGGCGCGGCTCCAGCCCGAAGCGCAGGAACTGTCGCTGTGCTTTGATCCGTCGGTCAAGAACATCGGCAAGAATGTCGAAGGTCAGGCCTTCTTCTCGGACAAGGGTGAGCCGACCGATTACACCCAGCAGGTGCTCGAGTTCTGCCGCCAGTTCGAAGAAGCCGGTCAGCGCACACAGGCCTTCATCAAGGTGCTCGACGACCTCGGCATCATGATGGACGGCGAAGTCGCGATCACCCGCAATGATCAGCCCGACACGCCCTTCATCTATCGCGGCTTCCGCATGGTCGATGAAACCAAGCTGCGCGAATTGCCCGTCGAAAAGCTCGAAGAAATCAGCAAGAACGGCATCCTCATGCTGATCCATGCGCACCTGTTCTCGCTGAACCTGATGCGCCATATCTTCGAACGCCAAGCGGCCATGGGCAAGATGCCCGCCATTCCAGCTGCTGCCGTCAACTGATCCATCCGTGATCACGCGCGCCCGTCGCTTGCCCCTGATGACAGGGCGCAGGCGGCGGGCGTTGCTATTCAGCCGCCTCAAGCATGCTGCGCGCCTGCCCTAGCGCCGCGGTTTCCTGGCCGAGCGCATAGACCAGCCGCGCGAGCAAGGCCGCAACCCCTGCCGCCGCCGGGGTCAGTTCGGCAAAGCTATCATCGAGATAAAGCGATCGGCAGACCTCGATCTGCAGGGCGTGAATCCCGGACTCGGGCGCGCCGTGACTATCGAGCACATAGCCGCCTGAATAGGGGCGGTTCTGCGCGGCGGGCACGCCTTCGCTTTCGAAGAAGCTCAAGCCCCGGCTCACCAAGGCATGATGGCACGAAGCCCCGAACCGGTCGCCGAGCACCATGACCGGCGCCGGCGTGGGTGAATCGCGCTGGGTGAGCGGCGGCATCGAATGCAGGTCGATCAGCAGCGCCGCGCCCCAGAGGTCGCGGATACGCTGCAATTCTTCGGCCAAGGCGCGGTGATAGGGTTGGTGCACATCGGCAATCCGCCGATCGAGTTCAGCGCGCGGCAGGCGTGTGCGCCAGATTTCCCCATGCCCGGGCAAGCGCCGGGGGATCAATCCGAGACCACTGCGCGCGCGGTGATTCGCCCCGGGTGCCGCAACCGGCCGGGCCAGCCGCGGGCCTTCGATCATCTCCCAATCAATATCGCTTTCCGCCCGGTTGAGATCGAGCATCGCGCGCGGCGCATGGGCGCGCAGCAGCGATGCACCTGTCGCCTCGGCGATGGCGGTGCCGAGTTGATCGACATGGCGATCCTCAAGCCGCAGCCGGCACAGATCGGGCGCGCGCATCCGCGCGAGCAGATCAGCCGGATAGGCGCGCCCGCCATGCGGCACCGCGACCAGCACCGGCAAGCCAGGCGCGGTCGGGGCATCTAGCGTGAAGGCCGGATCGGAAAGGCCATGGGCCGTCCTGCCACCCTGCCGCCTGATCCGTTGGCTGGCTTCGGCCCCTTGCGGCACCAAGGAACCATCGGAATGCTGCGGAAGATCAGGGTGCTGAGCCATGCCAGCCCTGTGCTGCCTTGATTGCTCCGGCTTGTCAAAGCGGCAATCGCGCAAGCGGCAGCGGATCGCGCACAAAGATTTCTTAAGGCCCTCGTGCTAGACGCCTCGCCATGAAAACACTTGTTGCACCGCGTATCCTTCTTGCCGAAGACGAAGAGGCCATGCGCACCTACCTTGCCCGCGCGCTTACCAATGCGGGTTACGAAGTCTGCGCCGTGGAAAGCGGTGTTGCAGCGCTGCCCTTGCTGGAAAGCGGCGATTTCGATTTGCTGGTCTCGGACATTGTCATGCCCGAAATGGACGGGATCGAGCTTGCACAGCATTGTGCCGAGATCAGCCCGCGCACCAAGGTGATGTTCATTACGGGTTTTGCGGCGGTCAGCTTGCGCGCGAGCCGGGAACAGCCCTCGGCCAAAGTGCTCTCCAAGCCGTTCCATTTGCGCGATCTCGTGCTCGAAGTGGAACGCATGTTCGAAAACGCGCGAGAAGCCCAACCCTGATCATCGCGCGAATCGCTTGCGTGCCTCGCGTGCTTGGGTTAAGGGCGCGCTCCGCCTGCAAGGGCGCGCTGTTCGATAGCGTGGGCGTATAGCTCAGTGGTAGAGCACTGTGTTGACATCGCAGGGGTCGGAAGTTCAATCCTTCCTACGCCCACCATCGAAACAGCCTGAAAAACCCCGCGTTGGTGCGGGGTTTTTTATTGGCTGAAAGCTCGCCGCCCAGCCGTGCCGGTCAGCAGGCTTGCGGCGCTACCCTTTCGTGCAAGATCGCATTCGCCAGCTTGCGGCCCGACAGCCAGGCCCCTTCAACCCGCGGGCTGTGCAGGTAATCCCCCGCAATCCCGATGCCCGCTGCCGCATCGAAGCGCGCTGGCTCAGCCGCGACAACGCCGGGCAAGGCATAAAGCCAGCGATGCGCATCGCAGTGGACAAGCTCGGGCAGGCACGCCAGACCAGCAGCCGTGCGGAAATCCTCCAGCAGCAGCGCCGCAACCGCATCACGCGGCATGTCGAGCACTTCGCGGCTGCGCGCTGGCGAGGCGTGGATCACCCAGGTTTCCAGAGGAGCCCGCTGCGGCTTGGCAGCGTTGCGCGCGGCCCAGCTGATGGGCCCGTCACGACGCAGGCAGGCCTCGGTCAGCGGCAGGGGTTCGGCAAAAGCCACCAGCACCGCCCAGCACGGCGCAGACGTGACAGCAGCGGGCAGCGCGGCGAGTTCGGGCGCGGCTGCGGCAAGCAAGTCATGCGCCTGCTCGGCCGGAACTGCAACCACGACACACCGCGCGGTGATCTCGCCCGCATCGGTCGTCACGCGCCAGCTCGTGCCTTCTCTGGCAAGCTGCGTGGCGCGCACGCCCCATCGCACATCAAACCCTTGCGCCATCGTCTTGAGCGGGCCGTTCATGCCGGGCGTGCCAACGAAGGCCTTGTCACCGGCGTCGGGCCAAGGCGCTGCTGCCCCCGCCTCCTCCCAAGCGGCGACTGCGGCACGAAACGCCGGATCGCGCGCGGTGAAATATTGCGCGCCGTGATCGAAGGAAATGTCTGCGCCGGCAATCGTCATGCGGCGGGATGCCATCCGCCCGCCGGGACCGCGGCCCTTGTCGATCAGCACAGGCGCCAGCCCCGCATCAGCCAGATGCCGGGCGCAGGACAGGCCCGCCATGCCTGCGCCAATAATCAGAATGTCGTGATGCGTCGTTTCCATGCCCGCCCAACGCGCGGGGGCAGAGCCGGTTTCCGCTTGCGCGGCGACAATCAGGCCGCGTCAGCCGCAAGTGCCGGAGCGCGCTCGCCCGCGGCTTCGTTGAGCATTTCTGCGACAAGGAAAGCCAGCTCAAGCGATTGCTCGGCATTAAGGCGCGGATCGCAATGGGTGTGGTAGCGATCGCCCAGCCGTTCCTCGGTGATGGCCACCGCTCCGCCGACGCATTCGGTCACATCCTGCCCGGTCATCTCGATATGGATGCCACCCGGATGGGTGCCCTCGGCACGGTGCACCGCAAAGAAACCACGCACTTCTCTGAGAATGCGATCAAACGGCCGCGTCTTGAAGCCATTATCCGACTTGATGACATTGCCGTGCATCGGATCGCAGCTCCACACCACCGGATGCCCTTCACGCTCCACCGCGCGCACCAGCCGTGGCAGGCCTTCCTCAACCTTGTCGTGGCCAAAACGGCTGATCAGCGTGATCCGCCCCGCCTCGCGGCGGGGGTTGAGCGTGTCGAGCAAGGTGAGCAGTGCATCAGGCTCGAGCGAGGGGCCGCACTTCATGCCGAGCGGATTGCCGATGCCACGGGCGTATTCGATGTGCGCCGAACCGGGGAAGCGGGTGCGATCCCCGATCCACAGCATGTGCGCGCTGGTCGCATACCAATCGCCGGTGAGCGAATCCTGCCGCGTCATCGCCTGCTCGTAAGGCAGCAACAGCGCTTCGTGGCTGGTATAGAAGCTGGTGCCCTTCAATTGCGGCACCGTGCCGGGATCAACCCCGCAGGCTTCCATGAAATCGAGCGCTTCGCCGATCCGGTCGGCCATTTCCGAGAACTTCTCGGTCCACGGCGTGCGGCCCATGAAATCAAGTGTCCACTGGTGGACCTGCCGCAGATTGGCATAGCCCCCGCCGGCAAAGGCGCGCAGCAAGTTGAGCGTCGCCGCCGCCTGCGAATAAGCGCGCACCATGCGCGCCGGATCATTACGGCGTGCGGCAGGATCAAATTCGATCCCGTTGATATTGTCGCCCAGATAGCTCGGCAGGGTCACGCCATCGATTGTCTCGGTCGGCGACGAGCGCGGCTTGGCAAACTGACCCGCCATGCGTCCCACTTTCACCACCGGACGCTTGCTGGCGAAGGTCATCACCACGGCCATTTGCAGGATCGCGCGGAAGGTATCGCGGATATTGTTGGGATGGAATTCGGCAAAGCTTTCCGCACAATCCCCGCCTTGCAGCAGGAAGCCGTGGCCGCGCGCAACCTGCGCCAGATCGGCCTTGAGCGCGCGCGCCTCACCCGCGAATACCAACGGCGGATAGGACGCAAGCGTCGCTTCTGCCGCAGCGAGCTCCGCCGCATCCTCGTAATGCGGCAAGTGGCGCGCTTCGTGGGTCTGCCAGCTTTGCGGGGTCCAGGTCTTCGTCACTTTGCAAGTCTTCCAAATGTCATCAGGCCATATGGCAAGAATGTGCGGCACATTCCAGCCGCGGGCCGCGCCGCTACAGGAGGCGCGTTAGATTTGTAAAGCCTCAATGCCTCCTGCGACAATATTATTTCTCGTCCGGTCAGCGCGCCCGGGCATTACCCCGGCTGTTGCGCCGGGCAGGTTCGGCAGCAAGTGTCTGACCTTGCGGGATCACCGCCAGCCGCAGCGGTCGGCGCTGGGTGAAATAGCGTTCCGCCAGAAACTGCATCACTTCGGGCGTGGTCTGCGTGTAATCAACCAGCAGCGAGCGCAGCAGCGCGACGCGCTGGGGATCAAAGCTCGCGCCCTCGAGATTGTAGAGCCAGAACTGATTGCCGGTCGAGGCGCGCTGGATCATCTGGCCAAGCGGCCCGGTGACGCGCTCCAGCTCGTCCGCCGCGGGTGGGTTTGCCGCGAGGTCGCGGGCAATCCGATCAGCCTCGGCGAAGAAGATCGGCACGAAATCCGGCTCAAGCTGGGCGAGCGCGGTGATCCGCCCGCCGCTCTCGACATCGGTGGGCCAGTTTGAAAACACCTGCGGCGAATAGCTCGCCCCGGCGCGTTCGCGCAGCGCATCGAGCAAGCGGTTGTTGAACAACTGGGTGAGGATTTCGAGCTGGCGGGATTCGCGGATGCTCGCCATCCCGCCCCCGCTCGGCCAGATCACGGCGGCGGCGGCCTGGTTGGCATCGCCGCGGTGATAGAGCACGCTCGGCCCGTCACTCGCCTTGGCAAAGCCGGGGACCCGCGCCGCGATCTCGGGTGCAATCGGCTCACGCGGTGGCAAGGCACCGAAAGTCAGGCGCAGCTGTTCGGCGATGGCTTCGGGATCCACTTCGCCGAACACGAGCACTTCGACCGGGCCCTGCTTCAGCAGCGGTTCCCACACCGCACGGAAGCCTTCGGGCGTGGCGGCCTCAAGAGCTTCAGGCGATGGCGTGGCGAAGCGCGCATCATTGCCCGTGGCGACAAAGTCGAGATCGCGCTGCAACACCCCGCCGGGGCTCGTCGAATAGGTGTTGTAGGCAAGCCCTGCGGCAGCCTTGGCGCGGATCACCGGATCAGCATCCCAGCGCGGATTGGCGAGCTTGGCTGCAAACAGATACAGCTGGCCCGCGACATCATCGGGCCGGGTTTGCGCGGTGAAGGTGAACACCCCTTCCCCGATCGCGAAATCGAAGCCGAGCTTGCGCCCGGTCGCCAGGCGATCCAACTCGTTCTGTCCCAGCTCGCCAATGCCCGAGCCGACCAGCGCGGCTTCGCCGAGCGAGGCATAGACCGCATTGCTCTGGTCGAACGCGCGTTGCCCGGCGCCGAACCGGACCCGCACTGTCACGCGCCCCGGTTCGGCATCGCTCGCCCACACCAAGGCGCGCACGCCATTGGCGAATTCGATCTGCTCCACCTCCAACACCCCGAGCGGCGCACGCTTGGTGATTTCGCCGGGCGCGCCGACAGGCGGCAAATCGGCAAAGGAAATGCTCTGCGCCGCGAGCCGCGCACTGGGATCAATCACAACCTCGCGGGCCAGCGCGAGCCGCAGGGCGCTTTCATCGGCCTCACCCGCCACCGGGGTGACATAGACCGATCGCAGCACATCGCCATCGAACAGCCGCCGCGTGCTGGCGAGGATTTCCTCGGGGTTGAGCCGCGCCTTCATCCCGCGGAACACCGCGAGCACCGTGCCGGGTGCGGCAACGGTTTCGCGAATGTCGACCGCATTGACGAGCGTGTTCGCCAGATCGGCACCCGATTGCACGGGCGCCTGTTCGACTTCATTGGCAAAGACGACGTCGAATTCGGCCACTTCGCGATCGATCTCTTCCTGCGTCGGCGGCTCGGCGAGCGCATCGGCAATCACCCCGCGCACATCATTGAGCGCAGCCTGCCAATCGCCTGACAGCGGGGCGAATGTGATGAAGGTCGCATCGGCGGAACGCGAGATATTCTCCTGCCGTGCCTGCGCATAAAGGAAACTGCCACCACCGCGGGCGCGCGCTTCGAGCCGCCGGTTGATGATCGCCTGCGCCACGGCATCCAGCAGCAGCCCTTCATTATAGACGATCGTGTCATTCTTGGGGCGCCAAGGCCGCATCACGGCATAGGTGAGGCTGCGGGGCAGATCAGGCTCGACCGCGACGGCCAGTTCGCCCAGCGGCGCGCCGATCACGGGTTCATCGGTTGCGCCCTTGGGAACAACCGGATCGCCGAAATTCGGCGCAACGCCCGGCGTGCCCGAACCTTGCCAATCCCCGAACCACTGTTCGACAAGGCCTGCCAGCTCCATCGGATCGGCATCACCGGCGACCACGATCACCGCATTTTCCGGGCGATACCAGCGATCATAGAAGGCCCGCACCTTGCGCCCGGTTGCCCCGCGCAGGGTTTCCTCGGTGCCGATCGGACTCCGGCTGGCGAGACGTTGCCCGGCAAACAGCGTGCTGCGCGTCAGATCAGACACGCGCTGCCCGGCACCGCCGCGCTCGCGCTTTTCGGCAAGCACAATCGGCAATTCGGCGCGCACATTGGCATCATTCAGCACCGGCGCGCGCACCATGCCCGACAGCAGACGGAAGCTTTCGGACAGCTTGGCGCGGTCAATATTGGGGATGTCGAGCTTGTAGGCGGTGTGCGTCGGGCTGGTTTCGGCATTGGCATCGCTGCCGAATGTCGCCCCGAGCCGCTGCCATGCGGCAATCGCCGCACCCTGCCCGAGATACTGGCTTTCGCGGAACAGCAGGTGTTCGATCAGGTGGGCATAGCCTTGCTCGCTGTCTTCCTCGTGGAGCGAACCGGCGTCGATCCGCACCCGGATGGCGACCTGCCGAGGCGGCACGCCATTGCGCCGCACCGCATAGCGCAGCCCGTTGGGCATCTCGCCGAACAGCCATTCTTCATCGACCGGAACATCACTGCCGCGATAGAGCCAGGGCACTTCGCCCTTGGCCTGAAGCCAGCGCGGCGTGGGGATCGCATTCTCCGCCGCAGGCGCGGGCACGGTGGCCTCGCGGGTCTGGGCAAGCAGCGGGGACGCGAGCGCGAGCGGCGCTGCAAGCAGAAAGAGGGCGCGGCCCGCCCGATCAAGCATGGTCATGGAGCCGATTATAGGGGCGCAATTTCTGAAGGGATAGTGAATGACGACAGGATTGCGCGCTTGAAATCCGACAAGATCGGTCTTAAATCGCCAGCCATGTTCATCGAAACCGAAACCACGCCCAACCCGGCGAGCCTCAAGTTCCTTCCCGGCAAGACCGTTATGGAGGTTGGCACCCGCGAATTTTCCTCGCCCGAAGCCGCGCAAGCGAGCCCCTTGGCACAGGCCATTTTCGACACGGGTGATGTGGTCAACGTGTTCTATGGCTGGGACTTCGTAACAGTCACCGCCGCCCCCGGCGCGGATTGGACCGCGCTCAAGCCGCAGGTCATCGCGATCCTGCTTGATCATTTCGTGTCCGAAGCCCCGCTGTTCGCAGGCGGCAGCGCGGCCGGCATTGCCGTGCCGCCGGAAATGGATATGGCCGTGGAAGAGCGCGCGGAAGATGCCGAAATCATTTCCGCGATCAATGAATTGCTCCAAACCCGCGTGAGGCCTGCCGTTGCTGGCGATGGCGGCGATATCGCCTATCGCGGCTTTCGCGACGGGGTCGTTTATCTCACTTTGCAAGGATCATGCTCGGGATGTCCGTCGAGCACGGCGACGCTCAAGCACGGCATCGAAGGGCTGCTCAAGCATTATGTCCCCGAAGTTGTCGAAGTGCGCGCAGCCTGATCATGCAATTCCACGATCATGCCCTCAGCGCCGACGCGCTGGCCCAGCTTTTCAACGAAGCGCGCAGCTATAATGGCTGGCTCGACAAGCCCGTATCGGACGCCCAGCTTCATGCGATCTGGGATCTGATGAAGATGGCGCCGACCTCGGCCAATATGCAGCCCGCGCGCATCGTGTGGGTCAAATCGGCGGAAGCGAAAGCGCGGCTCGCGGATTGCGTGATGGAAGGCAACCGCGCCAAGGTGCTCGCTGCGCCCGTCACCGCGGTGATCGGCTATGATATCGACTTCCACGAGGAACTGCCTTGGCTGTTCCCGCACACCGATGCCAAAAGCTGGTTCGAAGGCGATGAAAAAGGGCGTGAGGAAGGCGCGTTTCGCAATTCCTCGCTGCAAGGCGCCTATCTGATGTTGGCCGCCCGCGCGCTCGGGCTTGATTGCGGGCCGATGTCGGGGTTCGATCCGGCCGCGGTAAACGCCGCCTTTTTCGCCGATGAACCGCGCCACCGCGTCAATTTCATCTGCTCGGTCGGCTATGGCGATCCGGCAAGCATCTTTGATCGCTCGCCCCGCCCTGATTTCGATCACTTCAATCGCATCGCCTGACGGCGCACAAAGCCTCCTTGCATAGCGCGGCAGGCTGAGGCATCGGCGCTGTTCATGCGCACCCTCGCCATTGAGACGGCCAGCGAAGCCTGCTCCATCGCCCTGTTCGGGGCCGATGGCGCCGTGCTGGCGCACGATCACCGGGTGATCGGGCGTGGGCACGCCGAGGCACTGGTGCCGATGATTGCCGCGCTGCCCGACAAGGGGCAGGCGCCGCGCATCCTCGTTTCGCTTGGCCCCGGCAGCTTCACCGGTGTGCGGATCGGATTGGCGACCGCGCGCGCGCTCGGCCTCGCGTGGGGGGCTGAGGTGCTCGGCTATCCGACGCTGGCGCTGGTCGCCGCAATGACGCGCCAGCAACAGGGCGACAGCGCGGTGACTGTCTGCATGCATGGCGGACATGGCGAATGGTTTGTCGGCGATTTTGATGCGCAGGGCCTGCCCCAAGGTGACACGGCCTCACTCACGCCCGAAGCAGCACTGGCGCGGCGCCCCCACCCGCTGATCGCAGGCAACCGGGCCGAGCCTTGGGTTGCCCAGCGCGGAGATGGCATCGCGCTCGCGCTGCTGCCTGATGCCAGTCAGGCGCTTGCCGTTCCCGAAGCCCTGCTGACCCGCGATCTCGCACCGATCTATGGCCGCGGCCCCGATGCCATGCCGCTGGCGCAACAACAGGCCACGCCATGACGCCCTGCCCGCGCCAGCTTGACCGGATCATGCAGGTGATGAGCGTTGCTTTTGATCCGGCTTATGGCGAGGCATGGAACCGCCGGCAGGTGAGCGACGCGCTGACGCTGGCCAGCACCCACGCGCTGGTCATCAGCACCGAGGGTACCCTCATCCCCGACGGCCCAAGCCGGCTGATCCCGGCCGGCTTCACCCTCACCCGCCACGCCGCCGATGAGGAAGAATTGCTGCTGATCGCAGTCGATCCGCAACATCGTCGTCGTGGATTGGGCGAACAATTGATCGGACACTTGTTTGATGCGGCACGGCAACGCGGGATTACTCGCGTCTTTCTTGAGATGCGCCGCGGCAACCCTGCGATCGCCCTTTATGGTAAATTGGGATTTGCTCCGATTGGTGAGCGACTCAACTATTACCGAACGCCAAGCGGGGAACGCATCGACGCTATTACTTTTGGCAAGACGCTAGAGCCTTGATAGGGTCGGGACATTCCTCCACAATTTCAAGGAGTCCTCTTGCAAAAGATGAAATTCTGCGGCATTTGGGAATCCTTAAAAAATAAGGTAGTGTTACCACGAGGAACTCATGCAGAACTTGGAATTCGAAATGAAGGAAACCCTAATCACGCTGACAAGCGATATTGTCGCAGCGCATGTCAGCAATAACGATGTTGCAGTGGGTGACCTGCCGGGGCTTATCACCAATGTTTACTCTGCACTTGCAGGGCTTGGTGAAGCGGCGCCGGTGGTGGAAAACCGGCCTGAACCGGCAGTATCGGTCCGGTCTTCGGTGAAGCCCGATTACATTGTGTGCCTTGAAGATGGCAAAAAGCTCAAAATGCTTAAGCGTTATCTTCGCACCAATTACAACATGACCCCGGAAGAATACCGTGCTCGCTGGGGCTTGCCGGCTGATTATCCGATGGTCGCACCCAATTATGCAGAGACCCGCCGCGATCTCGCCAAGAAAATCGGTCTCGGGCGCAAGCCAGGCGCGACAGCGAAGACCCGGCGCGCCAAGTAAGGCAAGGCGGCACCGCGCGCGCTGACAGGCTTGGCTCCAGCCCGGATCACGTCGCCCGCGCGGTGCTCGTCCACCGCTTTTTCCCGCTTGGCTTGAGCCCATTGGCAAGGCCCGGTAAAGTGTCGCAACCATTTCCATCAGGCGGGTGCCGATGGTGCCCGGGGCGGAGCGTCTTTTGAGCCAGAAAATCGATCTTGAGCAGCTGTGTGCCGAAAAGGGCCTGCGCATCACCGAACAGCGCCGGGTGATTGCCAAGGTGCTTTCCGACAGCACCGATCATCCCGATGTCGAACTGCTGCACGAACGCGCCTCTGCCATCGATTCCAAGATCTCGATTGCCACGGTTTACCGGACAGTGCGCCTGTTCGAGGAAGCGGGCATTCTTGATCGCCATGATTTCGGTGATGGCCGGTCGCGCTATGAACCCGTTCCCGAAGCCCATCACGATCACCTGATCGATGTCGAGACCGGCAAGGTCGTCGAATTCGTCGATCCCGAAGTCGAAGCGCTCCAGCGCCAGATTGCTGAACGGCTGGGCTATCGTCTCGTCGATCACCGCATGGAGCTTTACGGCGTCAGGCTGTCCCGTGAAGAGCGCAACTGACGCTGCCTTGCGCGCGGCGGCCGCGCGCGGGGAAATCACCCCGGTTTCACTGGGTGGCTGGCTGCGGATCGGATTGCGCGCCGCCGCCCTGATTGGCCTTCTGCTGGTGTTTGTGCCGCTGCACTACGCGTTCCGCACGCTCGCCTATGGCTCGCCCTTCCCGATGCTGTTCCTGCGCTATGCCGCTCGCGTGTGCGGGGCGCGGGTGGAAGTCATCGGCACCCATCTCAAGCGCGATGTCTTCTTTATCGCCAACCACGTTTCATGGATGGATATTCTGGCGCTCGCCGGTGCGAGCGGCACAGCCTTTGTCGCCAAGGCCGAACTTGCCGAAGCACCGGTGGTGGGATGGCTCGCCAGCCTCAACCGCACCGTCTTCGTGAAGCGCGAGAACCGGCTTGGCGTCGCCGAACAGATCAACGCGCTCAAGGAAGCCTTGGAAGATAACTGGTCCGTCACGGTCTTTCCCGAAGGCACCACCACCGACGGGCAATCGCTGCTGCCGTTCAAGACCTCGATGATGTCGGTGCTCGATCCGCCGCCGCCCGGCGTGCTGGTCCAGCCGGTGGTACTCGACTATGGCGAGGTTGCCGAGTGGATCGGCTGGATCGGCGAGGAAGGCGGCCTCAACAATGCCAAGCGGGTGCTGGCGCGCAAAGGCTCCTTCCCGCTCAAGCTTTATTTCCTCGAACCCTTCAGCCCGGAGCATTTCCGCGGCCGCAAGGCGATCAGCAGCGAAGCCCGGGCGCGGATCGAAGAAGCGCTGGGGGAGATCCTTGGCAAGCCGCTGCGCCCATTTGCGCACGCGGTCGCCCCGGTGCGTTACCAGCCGCAGGACTAGCGCCGGGCGCTCAAAGCCCCGCGCGCACCAGCCAATCGTGAAACAGCCGCACCGGGCGGCTTTCCAGCGCGACCGGCTTGCACACGAACCAATAGGAATAGGGGCTTTCCACCGGCACGCCCGGCAGATTGGTGAGGCGATTGTCGCCCGCACGGCGCAAGTGATCATCATGCATAATCGCAATGCCGAGGCCCTGGGCTGCGGCTTCGAGCATCAGCTGGCCGGAATCATAATGATCGATCGCCACCGGATCCATATCTTCAAGGCTGTTGGCCTTCTTCCACGCGACAAAGCTTTCCGGCAGCTCGTTGTGGATCAGGAAGGTCTGTTTCGCCATGGTCTCGGGCGAGACGACATTGCCGATCCCGCGCGCAAGTTCCTTGCTGCAAATGGCGTGGACGAGATTGTGATCAAGCCGCACCGCATGGAGGCCGCTCGCCGGACCGCGGGAGAGGATGATCGCGGCATCAAGCGTATCCCCGACCCGGTCTTCGAGATGGGGCGCGGTATCAATATCAATGTGCAGCAGCGGGTGGCGCTTGCGCAGCTCCCCCAATCGCGGGAACAGCCGCTGGCTGCCGAACATCGGCAGCACGCCCAGCCGCAGACGGAGCAGCGCGATATTGTCCGACTGGCTTTCCACCGCGCGGGCGAGCGCTTCCATGTGCGGATTGACCGCTTCGTAGAAGGCCTGCCCCTCATCCGTGAGTTGCATCGATTGTCGCGCGCGGGTGAACAGCTTCTTGCCGACGAATTCTTCCAGATTGGTGATCCGCCGCGACAGCGCGGACGGACTCAACCCGATCTCTTCCGCCGCCGCGCGGGCCGAGCCAAGACGAACGGTGCGCATGAAAGCTTCAAGAGCGCGCAGGGGAGGCAAGCGGCGTGCAGGCATGGTGTGGCTCCTTGATCGAAGGAGATACGCCCGACAACCCCAAAGGATGCAAAAAATCGAAGTGGCTGCGAGAAATTTTGCGGTGACTTGCCTTTACTGCAATTCGCTCGCAACAGCCGGGGCATGGAGCCGCAACCGCGTCACATGGGTCTCGTCACCCGCGGTGACTTCAATGCGCCAGCCGCTCGGGTGTTCCAGAATCGCCCCCACCGGCGGCACGGCTTCGGCGAGCACGAACGCCAGCCCGCCCAGCGTATCGACCGCTTCCTCGACCTCGGCGAGCCGCGGATCGACCAGCTTGGCCACATCATCAAGCTCGGCGCGGGCATCGCAATCCCACATCCCCTCCCCGATCGGCACGATCAGCGCGGCCGGCGTTTCGTCATGCTCGTCCTCGATTTCGCCGACGATTTCCTCGACCAGATCCTCGATCGTGATCAGCCCGTCAGTGCCGGAAAACTCATCGAGCACCACCGCGAGATGCACCCGCCGTGCGCGCATGTCGGCGAGCACATCCAGCGCGCCGCGCGATTGCGGGACATAAAGCGGCTGGCGCATCAGCACCGTCCAATCGGCGGGCGGCGGTTTGCGTTCGGCGAGAAAGGGAAAGACATCCTTGATGTGGATCATGCCGATCACATCATCGAGCCGCTCGCGATAGACCGGCATGCGCGAATGGCCATGTTCGGAGAATTTCGCCACCAGCTCGTCCCACGAAATCGCGGCATCCACGGCCACGATCTCGCCGCGCGGTACCGCGACATCATCGGCATCATGTTCGGAAAAATGCAGCAGGTTGCGCAGCATCTGCCGTTCAAGCGCGGTCAGATCGCCCTTGTCGCTGCCTTTGGCAGGCGCGGCGGAATCGCCGTTTTCATCCTCGTGCTCATCGATGGCTTCTTCAAGCTGTTCGCGCAGCGAACGCGCGCCTTCGCCCAGCCCAAGTGCTTTACGGATGGCAGGCCACAGCCCGCTGCTACTGTCCGCGTCTCCGGCGGATAAGGGAGAATCGGCCATGGCCGTCTGGAAAGCTCCTGCTGTTTCACCGCCCATATGGGTCAGGGATGGCCAATTTTGCAAGTATTGCCACTTCAAGCGCTTCCATTGCTTCGGCCTGTGTGTCGCTTTCGACATGATCGTGACCGGCAAGATGGAGCAGGCCATGCACGATCAGATGAGCGGCATGGTGTTCGAGCGGCACAGCCTTGTCCGCCGCTTCGCGCGCGCAGGTCGCATGGGCCAGCGCGATATCGCCGAGCATGACAGGGGGGCCATCGCCGCCCAGCGCGGCGAGTTCCGCCCGTTCCAGCATCGGGAAAGAGAGCACATTGGTCGGCTTGTCGCGGTCGCGCCATTCGCGGTTCAGGGCGTGCACTTCCGCGTCCGAGGTGAACAGGATGCTCACCATCAGGCGCGGGTTGGCGAGCAAGGGCTCACCCTCGCCTGCGGCCTGCGCCGCGCGTTCGGCCAGCGCCTGCCATTCCCCGGCAGGCCAATCCTCAATGTCGATATCAAGCTGCATAGGCGCCGTGATGGAGACATGTGAGACACTGTCTTGAGCGCAAAAACCTCCGCTCTCGAAAGGCAAGTTTCGCAAGGCACAGCTGCGCGGGAAAGGGGCCACGGATCATCGCCCGCGGCCATAGCGCGCATTACCCGATTTAGGAAAGCGCTGCTTGGCGATAGGCGCAGAGCAAAGGCGGGAATTGGGTATGAAGTTGAAGTTCAGCTATTTGCTTTCTGTCGACCGCCAGAGGGCGATGATCGCATGATTACCGGGATTTCCTCTTTGAATCTGAAGCGCAACGCGGACCAATCCTCATCAAGGGCAATCTGCCTGACGCCGAGCAGTCCAAGAGCATGGATCGGTTCCCAGCCAACGTCGCGAGTGATGTCGCTTTTGATCCGGCCAGATTTCTTGGGATAGCAGAGCCATAGATGGCCACCCGCCATGTAATTGGCCGCTACCTGCGCAGCTGCTTCTTCGAGTTCGGCCGCGTTTCTGGCGAAAGCAATGCGGAAGGTGGGTGAGTCAGACCTTGCGTCTTCAAGTTGGGCGAGTTCTATCTTGAGCGCCGTCGGAAGGCGCCAGATTTCAGTGCCCATGCCCGGCTTCCAACCGAGTTTCTCAATCAACGAATTGGCCATCAGCATTCGCCTCTTTGCTGTCGCATCCAATTTTGGATTGCGTCTTCAAACTTCCAATCGGTCAGTCGAACTCGGCGTTCGCGACCCACCGCTTCACGCTCGATGAGGCCTGCCTCTTCCAGGATATTGAGGTGGCGCATTACGGCGAAGCGCGAGACAGAAAAAGCTTCGCAGATCTCGGTCACCCTTGCTTCTGGTCGACGCGCAACCTCTTGGAGGACCCTGCGGCGTTGTCCGTCGGATAGGGCAAAGAACACCGCAGCCAGTTGTTGTTCGTCGCTCACACAAGCAGCCAAACGGCCAGCCCACCAACGACGGAAGCGGCCACCAACTCGTAGCCGGCGTCGATGAGGATTACCGACCAAGGACGGTCCGCCCAGACACGATCCTTGAGCATGGGTAAAAACGAAAAGGCAGCTGCGATTGCCGCACCCAACGTGAGCCCAACGAAAATGGAGGGTGCGCTGATTTGGCGAAGCAACACGATAATCACCGCAGCCTGTGCGAAGCTTGCCAGTGCCGATGCCGCCAATGCCGCTTTGGTGTTGATCCTCGCTTCGCTTATGTCTGCTTGGGTAACTCCCAAGCCGCTCATCCAAGCTTCAGCGAAGGCCAAAGGGCTATACCAGAGGCCTCCAATTACGAAATGGAGCAGGGCAAGAGCTGCAAGGACTACGAGATCATTCATGTGCGATCCTCATCACGTTACTCAGATCGCACATAAATGCGTATGGAACCGGATTCAGCGGAGCTAACCTATTCGTTTTGAAGATCAAAATGCTAATGACTGTGACGGGGTCGTGTACTGAATGGCAGAAATTTTTGCGAGCGGGGCAAAGCCGCGATGCCGCTTTCGGGATCACGTGTTGGCCCGGGGTGCATAGCTGGTCGTGGGTGGAAACTGCCCTTTCGTCATCCCAGCGAAAGCTGGGACCTAGGGCGGGAAGCGCCGTCCTGTGCGGCCCTGGGCCCCAGCTTTCGCTGGGGTGACGGGGAAGGCAAGATTGGGGTCGACACCCGAACGGCAGCTTTTCACCACAAACCCCGAAAAGCTGACCTGCCGCTTTGCGCCTACTCTCCGCCGCCCTCGTAAGCCTCGACGATCCGGCCGACGATGGGGTGGCGCACCACATCAGCAGCGGTGAAGCGGATCGTGCCGAAGCCTTCGACACCCTCAAGCCGGCTCACCGCATCATTCAGCCCGCTCATATTCGGGCCGCCCGGAATATCGACCTGCCGCGGATCGCCGCACACCACCATCCGGCTGTTCTGGCCAAAGCGGGTGAGGAACATCTTCATCTGCTCGCGCGTGGTGTTCTGCGCTTCATCAAGAATGATAAAGCTGTCAGCGAGCGTGCGCCCGCGCATGAAGGCAATCGGCGCGATCTCGATCTCGCCGCTCGCAATGCGCCGTTCGACCTGTTCGGGCGGCATGCAATCGTTCAAGGCATCGTAGAGCGGGCGCAGATAGGGATCGACCTTGTCCTTCATATCGCCGGGCAGGAAGCCGAGCTTCTCGCCCGCTTCCACCGCGGGGCGCGACAGGATCAGCCGCTGCACGCTGCCGCTGATCAACTGGCTGACCGCCTGCGCGACCGCGATATAGGTTTTGCCCGTCCCCGCCGGGCCGAGCGCGAAGATGATATCCTCCTTCGCCAGCGCCCGCATATATTCGATCTGCGTGGCGGAGCGCGGCACAATCGTCTTGCGGCGCGTGCGGATCATGATCGGCGGCGCGCCCTGATCGCCCGAGATAATGCCTTCAAGCGTCGGTTCGGCGGACATGGCAATCATCGATTCGATCGCCCCGCTATCCAGCGCCTCGCCGCGGGCAAGGCGATCATACATGGTCTTGAGCGTTTCGCGCGCGCGGGCGACATCATCTTCCGGCCCCTCGATCACAACCTGATGGCCGCGGGCATGGATATAGACGCCAAGCCGGTTTTCGACCTGCACCAGATTGGCATCAAACTGGCCGAAGAGCGGGCCAAGCAAAGCCTGATTTTCGAAGGTGAGATCAACGCGGGCGCGGCGCGGCGCGGGAATTCCGCGCGGATCGGGCGAAAGTGCCGGGTGTTCGGCGCGGGACGGTCTGCGGCCCATAGCTTCCTTTGGCTGCGGGCAAGGGACAATCCCCTGCCCTGAGTCGGGAAGGTAAGAGCCCTGCGCGCCAAAGCAAGCAAGCCGGGGCACATCAACGGTGGAAAGTCATCAAACCGTCGCGCGGTGGCGGACCAGCCCTTTGAGCGAATTGGGCCCGGCTTCGGCCAGTTCGACTTCGACCAGATCGCCGATCGCGCCTTCGCCTTCAAACCACACCGATTGCAGCCACGGCGATTTGCCAAGCCATTGGCCGGGATGGCGCCCGGTGCGTTCGACCAGAATGGTGCAGGTCTTGCCGACGCTCGCCTGATTGAAGGCAAATTGGTGGTGGGCGATGCGCTGCTGAAGGCGCTGGAGCCGCGCGTCCATCACCTCGGCGGCGATCTGGCCATCCATTGTCGCCGCCGGGGTGCCGGGGCGCGGGGAATATTTGAAGCTGAAGCAGGCGGCGTAGCGCACTTCATCAACAATGCTGAGCGTGTCCGCGAACTCGGCTTCGGTTTCGCCGGGAAAACCGACGATGAAATCGCCCGAGAGCGCGATATCGGGCCGCGCAGCGCGCACCTGTTCGAGGATGCGCAGATAATCCTCGGCGGTGTGCTGGCGGTTCATCGCCTTGAGGATGCGGTTATTGCCGCTCTGCACCGGCAAGTGCAGATAGGGCATCAGCTTGTCGACCTCGCCGTGCGCGGCGATCAGCCCCGGCGTGAAGTCATTGGGATGGCTGGTGGTGTAGCGGATGCGCTGGAGATCGGGCAGCTTGGCGAGCGCGCGGATCAGCCCGTCGAGCCCGACCGCGCGGCCCTTGTCATCCTCGCCCGTCCAGGCATTCACATTCTGCCCCAGCAAGGTGATCTCACGCGCGCCCGCTTCCACCAACTTCTCGGCTTCCGCGATCAGATGCTTGAACGGACGGGATATTTCCGCACCGCGGGTATAGGGCACCACGCAATAGGTGCAGAACTTGTCGCAGCCTTCCTGCACGGTGAGGAACGCAGCCGGCGCACGCTTGCGACGCTGCGGGAGCGCGTCGAACTTGGCGATGGCGGGCATGTCGCTGTCGGTCGCCCGGCCGCCCTGCGTGGCGGTTTCCAGCATGGCAGGCAGGCGGTGATAGGCCTGCGGTCCGACCACGATCGAGACAGCCGGCGCGCGCGCCATGATCTCTTCACCTTCGGCCTGCGCAACGCAGCCGGCGACCGCGATCAGCGGCTTCTTGCCCGCTTCCTCGCCCGCCTTCACCAGCCGGCCAATATCCGAATAGACCTTCTCGGCGGCCTTTTCGCGGATGTGGCAGGTGTTGAGGATGACGAGATCCGCTTCCTCGCCTTCGGGCGCGGGGGTGATCCCCTGCTCGCCCAGCAATTCTGCCATGCGCTCGCCATCATAGACGTTCATCTGGCAGCCGAAGCTCTTGACGCGGAAGGTCTTGGGAGGCGCGGAGGGTTTCATGAGCCTGCGCCCTTAGCGCCAAGCCGCGCCGGGTTCAATCGGTCCTATCAGGCACTGGTCACGCCGAACGCCATCCGTTCGCAAGCTCAAGCAGCCTTTCCCTATAGCCACCGGCCACAACGCCACCGTCCTGTCCTTCACACCATTCCTCGAACCTAGCGCCGCGTGACCATAGCGCAAACCGAATGCCTGCTACGGCTAGCCTTTTTCCAGGATAGCCAAAGCCTGCCACAGCGGCGGATGGTTGCTGCCGTCAGAGCCGTCAGTAAACCGAGGGGGCGCAAAGCCGGCCGTCATCGCGAAGCGGGCTATCCAGTCGCGATGAAGGAATGTGTCGAGCTGCTGGGCTGCGTCCCCACGGCGCAGATGGGCAAGATTGTTTTGCCAGACCACGTCATGCGCCGGGTCCTCCAGTTCAAGGAACGAGAAAACCAGCCGACCGCCAGATTTGAGCGCACGGAATGAGTCAGCCAAGTAGAGGTATGATTCCGCTGGGTAAAGATGGGTGAAAACAGACCAGTGAAAAATGATGTCCAGAGAATCGTCGGGGGCAACGATGTTCGGCGTTACATTCAATACCGTTTCGTAGCCTTGGCATTGCCGCCTCAGTTCATCAAGAAGCTCGGGCACGACATCGGCCCCGATATACCGGCCGCGCCAACCTGATCGCTGCAATGCTTGGGCGGTGCGCCCGCTTCCACACCCCAAATCGTATATGGCCATCCCGTCAGTAAGACCATGATGGCGCAGGGCGCTTACCTGCGCATCACCCTGAGCAACGAAGGCCTCTATCGTGTCGGAACCGATCGCTTGAGCAAGAGCGAGAGCCCGGTCATGCGGGTTACTTCGCAATTTACGACGCACTATTCTTCTATAGTCTTTGACAGAATGACTGATATGCCGTCTGCGAAAATTCAAATCAGGAAAACGCATCGACAGGCGATCCTTGATAACCAGTATAATTCGCTGCGATGTCGATCATCTACAGCACGTATTGGTTGACCATATCATCCGGTTATTCGCGTTCTTTATGACAGCATTTCCATCATTTTGGACATCCAAAGTCGCTCCCTGATTACCATGTGTATTGCTGCTCCACATAGCCTGCATATTATTTTCTGTGATGTTGGGATTGTCACAACCTGAGATTGGAACCTGAAGTACACCCTGCGCACCAAGCACAACGAGATGTCCATCCGACTGGAATCTCAATATGCACGCCTCGGTTACGAGAGTTGCATTGGGAACACTTTGATATCGGGGACTTGTATTTGGCGCCCTCCAAAGAACCTGATTTCCATAGAAAAGCCGGAGTGGCCCATTCGGCTGGAAACCAGACTGGATTTGTATCCTCAATTGAAACCGAGCGTCGCCAGACTGAAATCCGCCGCCGTTACGAAGAACGATCGACGACCCGGGAGAAGCAACAACGGGGATTTGCACAAAGATGGTCTGGGCGGACGCCGCCACAGAGCCCAGTATCATCGCACCGTAAATCAAGAGTCGGACATTTTTTCGCACCCGAGCGCCCATGCCATCCCTTTCGGCGACCCATGGCTGATGATTCTTAATGTTTTACAGTGGTTTAATCGCCCTCACAAGTGGAATGGCGAGGCGCTGTCCGATTTGGCGGGACCGGAGGCTTGGAGCTGTCATGGAAGCGCGCGTTTGGTGCAGGGCCGCAGAGAGCGCACGCCGTGGGCGCTCCTGCAGATACGGGGCTTCAAGCGAACCCGCGCACTGGTTGGGAAGGTCCCCGCATCCGCGGGGACCCACCGGGAAAATCAGGCAACCGTCGCCTTGACGATCTTGCCGGGCGCGCGCGGCGGCTCGCCCTTGGGCAGGGCATCAATATGCTCCATCCCGCTCTCGACCTGACCCCAGACGGTGTATTGCTTGTCGAGGAAGCGCGCATCATCAAAGCAGATGAAGAACTGCGAATTGGCGCTGTCCGGCACGGCCGTGCGCGCCATCGAGCAGGTGCCGCGCACGTGCGGGGCATCGTTGAATTCAGCCTTGAGATCAGGCAGATCGCTGCCGCCCATCCCGGTGCCGGTCGGATCGCCGCCCTGCGCCATGAAGCCGGCAATCACGCGGTGGAACACCACGCCATCATAGAAGCCATCCTTGGCCAGCGAGGTGATCCGCTCGACATGGCCCGGAGCGAGATCGGGCCGCAGCTTGATCACCACATCGCGCGCCTCGCCATCGCCGGTGTCGAGGGTGAAAGTCAAAGTTTCGGCCATGTCTATTCTCCGCTTTGGGGTTGGGTTTGGCCGCGCTTTTAGCAGGCCGCAAGCGCCTGTCACCCTCCCCGCTTGCTTTTCATCACCCTGCCCCTAAACGCCTCATATGGCCGAAGATCGCATCCTTGAGGATGATCTGCACATCGCCGAAACGGGCGAGGCCGAAGTGCGCCCGGATGACCGGGTGGATGATGAGCGGCTCGACAGCGAAAACCGTCTCAAGGCCGATTACGTCAGCGCCATCCGCGAAGCGCTCGACGCGGGCGACAAGGGCACGGCCTATGATCTGGTCGAACCGCTGCACCCCGCTGATATTGCCGACCTGATCGAACTGCTTGACCGGCCCGATCGCACCGCGCTGATCGCCGCGATCACGGATTTGATGACCGGCGACGTGATCGCCGAACTCAATGATTTCGTGCGCGAAGATCTGATGGAGGCGCTGCCGCCCGAAGCGGTCGCCACCATCGCCGAACAGCTCGATACCGATGATGCGGTCCAGCTGATCGAAGACCTCGACGAAGCCGATCAGCGCGCGGTGATTGCCGAGCTTGAGCCGGAAACCCGCGAAGCCGTCGCGAGCGCGCTGGCCTATCCCGAAGAGACCGCCGGCCGCTTGATGAGCCGGCATTTCGTGGCGGTGCCCGAACATCTCACCGTGGGCGATCTGATCGATTACTTGCGCGAGGAAGGCGATCTCGAACACGAATTCTACGAAGTCTTCGTGATCGATGAATTCCACCGCCCGGTTGGCACCTGCGCGCTCAACTGGGTGCTCACCAGCCCGCGCAATATCCGCCTCACCGATGTGATGAAACGCGACCAGACGCTGATCCCTGTCACCATGGATCAGGAAGAAGTCGCGCTGATGTTCCAGAAATACGCGTTGATTTCCGCCGCGGTGGTGGATGATGCCGGTCGGCTCGTCGGCCAGATGACAGTGGATGATATCGTCCACATCATTTCCGAGGAAGCGGGCGAGGATGCGCTGCTGCTGTCCGGCGCGGGCGATGGGGACATCAACGAGCCGATCCGCGAAAGCTACAAGGCGCGGGTACGCTGGCTGCTGGCCAATCTCTTGACCGCCTCTGTGGCATCATCGGTGATCTCGCAATTTGAAGATACCATCGCGGCAATGGTGGCGCTCGCCGTGCTGATGCCGATTGTCGCGGGGATCGGCGGCAATGCGGGCACGCAGACACTGGCGGTGACGGTGCGCGCGCTCGCCACCAACCAGCTCACCGCCAGCAACACCTGGCGCGCGGTGCGGCGCGAGCTTTCGATTGCCGCGCTCAACGGCACGACGGTGGCCGTGGTGATCGCGCTGGCGGTTTCGCTGATCTTTGCCAACGTCCAGCTTGGCATCGTGATCGGCCTCGCGATGGCGTGTAACATCCTGATTGCCGGCTTTGCCGGCGTGTTCGTGCCGCTGACCTTGCAGAAGATGAAGGCCGACCCGGCCATCGCTTCTTCGATCTTTGTCACCATGACAACCGACTCGATGGGCTTTCTCGTCTTTCTGGGACTGGCCGTCGCGAGCGGGCTGGTCAGCTAACCGGCAAGCCTCCTTTCCCGTTGACAGCCGCAGCCGCGCGCGTGAGGGATGGCGCATGCCTCTTCACCTCACCAAGATCGCGTTTGGCGCGAAAAGCTATGATCATCTCGCGGGCTGGTATCGCGGACGCGGCGAAATCCGGCTGACCACGCGCAACCGCCCGACCCGGCACGAGGAGTGCATCGGCGGCTCGCTTTACTGGATCATCAATCACGCCATCGTGGCGCGTTCGCCGATCATCGGCTTTGTCAAAACCGATGATGGCCGCTGGGATATCTGCCTTGAGCCGGTGCTGATCCGGGTCCACACCCAGCCCAAGCGTGCGCATCAGGGCTGGCGCTATCTTACCGAGGACAAGGCTCCGCGCGATGTGAGCGAGGGCGAGGATATCGGCGATGCCCTGCCGGGCAAGCTGGCGATGAAGCTGGAACGGCTGGGGCTGGTTTGAAATTCTCCCCTCCCCTTGGGGAGGGGCCGGGGGTGGGGGTTCTGCCCGACGAATGGCTGACCACCCATCCCCAACCCCTTCCCTCAAGGGAAGGGGCTAGAAGGGTTTACCCCGCCGCCCGGCTTTTCTCCGCCACGCGCCGCAGCGCGTTGACGTAAACCTCGGGGGCCTGCGCGCCGGGGATCAAGAACTTGCCTTCCACGATCATCGCCGGGACGCCTGAAATGTTGAAGTCCCAGGCCTGCTGCTCTTCCGCGATGACGCGGGCTTCGAGCGCGGGATCATCGAGCGCGGCCTTGGCCGCTTCGCGGTGCAGGCCGACGCTGGCCGCAATATCGAGCAGCACCGCCCGATCATTCAGCGCCTTGCGCGCGTTGAAATGGGCGCGGAACAGCGCGAGCTTCAACGCGGTCTGCACCTGCGGGCCTGCCTCTTCCAGCGCGAAGGTCAGAAGCTTGTGGCAATCGCGGGTGTTCCACATCATCGCGGGCGGGGCCTCGCCCTCCCCTTCGTAGGACAGCGAAACGCCCGCGCTGTCGGCAATCGCCTTCATCTGTCCGCGCAAGGCTGCGCCTTGTTCGGCCGAGCGGCCATATTTGCGCTGGAGATGCGCTTGCTGCTCCTCGCCCTCGGGCGGCATTTGCGGGTTCAGTTCGAACGGCCGCCACCGGATTTCCGCGGCGATCTCGCCCTCAAGCGCGGCCAAAGCCTTGGTCAGTTGGCCATAACCAATAAGGCACCACGGGCACATCACATCGGAATAGATGTCGATGGTAAGGCTTTGGCTCATCGATCAAGCCACCAGCACACAAGATGATGCGCAATTGCGAAGGGGCGCGGGAAATAGAGCAAGTCGGTCCCCGCCTCGCCCGCGGCGCGTGCGGCTTGCAGCTCCGCGCGGGTGAACCAGCGCGCATCTTCGAGCTCGGTGGTATCGATGGTAAGGGTGGGATCATCCGCCACCGCAGCACAGCCGATCATCAGCTGGCTCGGGAAGGGCCAAGGCTGGCTGGCGATATAGCGCACATCGCGCACCCGCAATCCTGCCTCCTCCCACACCTCGCGCGCGACCGCTTCGGCAATGGTTTCGCCCGGTTCCACAAACCCGGCGAGCGCCGAATACATCCGCGGCGGAAAGCGCGGCTGGCGGCCGAGCAGCAAGCGATCCTCGTGCTCGACCAGCATGATCGTCACCGGATCGGTGCGCGGGAAGTGATCCGCCCCGCAATTGTCGCAATGCCGCTGCCAGCCGCCCTTGGCAGGCTTGGTGGCAGAACCGCAGCGGGCGCAGAAGCGGTGCCGTGCATGCCAATCGACGAGGCTTCGCGCCCCGCCATAGATCGCCAGATCATCAGGACTTAGCACCTGCATCACTTGCCACGCGGCAGGCATGGCATAGGCCGGGCCCTCCGCGCCCTCACGCGGCACCGGCGCAAAATGTGCCTTGCCTTCCAGCAGGCCGAGAAACACCAGTTCCGCATCAGGCGCGACATCGGCCAGCGTGCCCCAAGACAGGCCGCCGCGATCATCCAGCACCGGCAGCAAGCCATCCATCAGCAGCACCCGCGCGCGCCAGTTCATGTGGCTCGCCAAGGCCGCCTCGTCCGCGCGGATGTGATCCGCGCGATCGATCGGCGATCCCGAAAAGGCAATCGGCGCCGGTTGGGTCAGACCGGAATGCGCAGTGTGATGCATCACGCCGCCTTGGTGCCGTTCTTCCGCATTTCGACGAGATCGGCTTCCATCGCCGCGAGGAATTCATCGCGGATCGGATAGGCTTCGGACGGCATGTACTGGGTGAACAGGCCGGTGCGCAGGCCCAGCCCGTAATCCACCGCTGCCACCGTCCCGGCCGCGCCGCTCCAGCCGAAGGTTGTCGGCGTCGAGCGGCCACCGGCACCATGCCCCGCGCCTTCGATCCAGCTCCCCTTGGTGTTGACCGTGGCAGGCAGCAGATCGGAGACGCCGACCCGCACCGCTTCCTCACTCATCACCCGGTTGCCATCAATCGCGCCATAGCCAAGCAGCATGCGCAGGAAGCGATCATAATCCCGCGGGCTCGACACCAGCCCGCCCCCGCCCGTGGGGAATTGCGGCGGATCAAGATAGACCGAGTTGATGCCCGGATCGATCGGGAAGGGCGCGCCGTTGATGATGCCGTAATTGTCGGTAAGGCGCCCCGCCTCGCTCTGCGGCACCTGCATGTAAGTGCTGATCATCCCGCAGGGTTCGAAAATGCGCTGCTTGAGGAAGGCCTCGAATTCCATCCCACTCGCCACTTCGATCACGCGGCCCAGCAGATCGATGCTGCACGAATAGCTCCACGTGGTCGCTGGCTGATACATCAGCGGCAAGGTCGCGAGGCGATCGGCAAATGCAGCGAGATCCGGCGCCGGGGTAACTGGCGGGAAGCCCGGAATGGGCGCCCGGCTGACCCGTCCACCCACCAGCCCGAGCTTGTTATAGGCCTCGCGCAGCGGCCCTTCGCTGATGATCTGATAGCCCAGACCCGAGGTGTGCGTCAGCAATTGGCGGATGGTGATGGGCCGTTCAGCCTTCACCGTCTGATCAAGCGGCCCCTTGGGATCGACCAGCACCTGCATGTCGCGGAAAGCCGGCAGGATTTCATGCAGCGGCTGATCCAGCCCCAGCTTGCCTTCGTCGATCAGGATCATTGTGGCCATGCCGGTGATCGGCTTGGACATCGAATAGATGCGGTAGAGCGAGTTTTCATCGACCGGCGTCGGACGCGCGAGCGACAGCGTGCCGCCCCCCACGCTGTGGGCGTGATCTTCCTGACCCCAGCCAAAAGTCAAGTAGAGATTGGCCACCTTGCGCGATGAAACATAGCTGTCGGCAAGCTTGGCCACATTGGGCCAGCTTTCCGCGACATTATGCGCCAGCAATTGCCGCCCGAACGGCAGGCTCGCCAGCGATACCCCCGCCCCCGCCAGTGCGAGCGAGCGAAACAGCGAACGGCGCGACAACGCCGGGTTGAGAGCAGCAGTCTCAAACTCACGAAAGGCCATGACAGGGAATCTCCGGACAGTTCAGTTTTTTGACTGTGTGCGGCAGCATCGCCCATGGGTCAATCGGGCGCGTGCAGATCGCGCAGGCTTGCCATGGCGAAGTGTAGTAGCCATATAAGACACATGCTCAATCTCCTCAGCTTCCTGTTCGGCATTATCAGCCTGATCATCGTGATCCCGGCGCAGATCCCCATGCTGGGCTGGGGCAACTGGTTTGCCTTGCCGGTGATTGTCGTGGGCATCCTGCTGGGCGCGCTGTCATCCAAGAACGCGGGGCGCGATTTCTGCCTGATCGTGCTTTTCATCGCGAGCGTGCGCCTGCTGCTCGGCGGCGGATTTTTCTAGGTCGCAGCCAGCGCCAGTTGCGCGGCCTTGGCAAACAAGGTCGGCAAGCCCGCTTCATCAAGCCGGGCTATCGGCCACCATCGGCCTTCGCCGGGCGGAGGAGCATCGGTCGCAAGGCCCTTCACCGCAAGGGTCAGATGCGCGTGGGTGAAGCCATGGCGCACCGCCCCGAGATCGCGCCAACTCCCCGCCAGCGGCAGGATGCCAGTGCCGTCGCGCGCCGCGCTCCAGCCATCATCGGGCAGGGCCCGCATCCCGCCGAGCATGCCCGCAGACGGCCGCGTCACAAGCCACACGCAGGGCTCGCCTTCCGCATCGGACTGCACGATCCAGAATGCCGTGCCGCGCCGCTCGGGCACGGTTTTCTTGGCGGGCTTGACCGGCAGGCTTTCGGGCGCGCCGGTGGCATGGCCCGCGCAGGCTTCGCGCAAGGGGCAGAGCAAGCAGCGCGGTGCCTTGCTGGTGCAGATCTGCGCGCCGAGATCCATCATCGCCTGTGCGAAGTCACCGGCGCGCTCCTGCGGGGTGATCTGCTCGGCCGCAGCCCGGATCGCCTTGCGGGCACCCGGCAGGGGATCGGCAATCGCAAAGAGCCGCGCGGCGACCCGCTCGACATTGGCATCGACCACCACCGCGCGCTGCCCGAAAGCAATCGCCGCCACCGCCGCAGCGGTGTAGGCGCCGAGCCCCGGCAGGCTGCGCAGTTCGGCCTCGGTCGCGGGAAAGCCGCCGCGTTCGGCGACGGCGCGCGCGCATTTCACCAGATTGCGCGCCCGCGAATAATATCCCAGCCCCGCCCAGGCGGCCATCACCGCATCCTCATCCGCCTGCGCGAGCGCGACAACCGAAGGCCAAGTCGCCACGAACTTGGCAAAGTAGGGCTTTACCGCGGCGACAGTGGTCTGCTGGAGCATGACTTCGGACAGCCACACCCGGTATGGCCAGTCGGGATCATCGGGCAGCGCACTGCCCGGCGCGAGGCGCCATGGCAGATCGCGGGCATGGGCATCATACCATTGCAGCAGGATGTCGGAGATGCTGGCAGTCACGCCGCGCCTATGGCATGGGGCAAGGCGTCATGGGAAGCGACAACAAAACCTCGAAACCTTATGTCCGCCCGCGCGGCGGCGGCGCGAAGGCGATCGGCGATCTGACGCCCGATATCGGCCGCACCGCGTTCCGGCGGTTCGGCTTCGTGCAAAGCTCGGTCGTGACCCGCTGGCCCGAAATCGTCGGCCCGACCCACGCCCGCGTCTGCGCGCCCGAAGCGATCCGCTTTCCGCCCGGCGAGAAGGCTGATGGCATCCTGCAACTGGTGGTGATCCCGGCGCATGCGCCGCTGATCCAGCAAGTCACCCCGGAGATTATCGAACGGGTCAACCGCTTCTTCGGATACAAGGCCGTGGCTCGGGTCAAGCTGCGGCACGGCGCTGTCAAACCGCCCGAAGGCCTGCGCGCGGCCAAGCCGCCGCCCTCGCTCAAGCCGATTCCGATGGAACTTGGCGACAGTCTGCGCGATATCGGGGATCCTGAATTGCGCATGGTGCTTGAATCGCTCGCCCGCAGTCTGGAAACCAGCGAAAACCGCAAGAAGGAACAGGATCAGCAATGAAGCCCGCGTCTGCGATTGCCAGTGCCCTCGCTCTCGTCGCTGCCACGCTCGGCGCTGCGCCCATACTCGCGCAGAAAGCGCCCGCGCCGCGGCAGGATCTCGCCAATCCGGACAGCGCCTTTGTCGCCAGCCAGAACAAGGGCACCTGGCAGGCCACTGTCACCCGCACCGAACGCGGCCACCTGATCGGCAATCCCAAGGCGCAGAGCACGATGATCGAATTCATCAGTTATACCTGCCCCCATTGTGCCGACTTCGCGAACGAGGGTGAGCGCAGCCTTGATCTCGTGCTCGTCAGCCCCGGCACAATGAACCTTGAGGTGCGCTCCTTCATCCGCAATCCGATTGATCTGACGGCCTCACTGCTGGCTGCCTGCGGGCCGGTGGCCGGGTTCAAGGATCGTCACCGGCTGCTGATGAACACGCAGGGCGAATGGTTGGAAAAGGCGCGGCAAGCCCCGCGCAGCCAGCTTGAAGTGTGGTTTCGCGGGGATGCCCCGGCGCGGGTCAATGCCGCCAATGCGCTCGGGCTGGTCGACATGCTGGCCAAGGGTGGCCAATCGCGCAGCGTCCTTACGGCATGCCTGATGGACGACAAGGCGGCCGCCAAGCTGCTGGAGGACAGCGATGCCGACCGCGCGCAATTTGCGGTGCCGGGCACCCCGAGCTTCGCGCTTGATGGCAAGCTCATCAAGGATGTGCACAATTGGCAAGCGCTGTACCCGGTGCTGTCGGCCCGGTTTGGATCGCCCACCCCGCCCCAAACCGGCAGCGCACCCAAGGCGCGCTAGGCTGATCGGCGTGGTATGCCGGGCGCAAGGGGCGCGATTTGTGCGCCCATTTGTGCACAGGCCTGCCCCCTCCCGTCTTGCCGCGCCCCTTCCCGCCTGACTATTCTCAACCCTCTTATCTGGACACCGCACTATGATTACTCGCCATCGCTCGTTCCTCACCGCTATCCTCGCCGCGCCGCTGTTGCTGGCGGGCTGCTCTGACGAGGCGGAGACGGCTGACGGTGTTGCCGCGGGCGAGCCGATCCCGGCGATTGCCGCACCGGCTGGCACCGCATGGGCAGAGACCGTCACGGTCACGCCAGAAGGGGGCTACCTCGTCGGCAATCCCGAAGCGCCGATCAAGCTGGTGGAATATGCCTCGCACACCTGCGGAGCCTGCGCCGCTTTTGCCGCACAGGGCAAGCCCGCGCTCAAGCAGCAATATATCCCGACCGGCGTCGTCAGCTTTGAACTGCGCAATCTGGTGCGCGATCCGATCGATCTGACGATCGCTACCCTGGTGCGCTGCGGGCCGAAGGAAAACATGCAGCCGCTCGCGGACGAAGCATGGGCTGCGCTCAATGATATCTTCGCGCGCGCGGATGCCAACAATGCCCAATTGCAGGCATCGGGCAATCTTCCGGTCGAACAGCGCTTCATCGCGATTGCACAGGCCACCGGGCTGATTGATTTCTTCGCAGCGCGCGGCCTCAGCGCCGATCAGGCTCGCACCTGTCTGGCTGATCGCGGCAAGATCGAAGCGATTGCCAATGCTTCGACCAAGCAATCGGACGAGCTTGGCATTCAGGCTACCCCGACCTTCCTGCTCAATGGCAGCAAGATCGACGCCAACCAGTGGCCGCAGCTTGAACCGCTGCTGCAACGCGCTGGCGCGCGGTAAGGGCCGCAAGGCAAGCGCGCTGCGATGGAGATCAGCCGGCTCAAGCTCAGTGGTTTCAAGAGCTTTGTCGAGCCGGCTGAACTGCGCATTGAACCGGGGCTGACAGGTGTTGTCGGGCCGAATGGCTGCGGCAAATCGAACCTGCTCGAGGCCATCCGCTGGGTGATGGGGGAAACCTCCGCCAAATCGCTGCGATCCGGCGGGATGGAGGATGTAATCTTCGCGGGCACATCCACCCGCCCGCCGCGCGATTTTGCCGAAGTGGTGCTCCACGCCAGGGATGACATCGGAGAGGATCTGATTGTTACCCGCCGGATCGAACGCGGTGCCGGTTCGGCCTACCGCGTCAACGGGCGCGATGTGCGCGCCAAGGATGTGGCGCTCACCTTTGCTGATGCGGCAACCGGCGCGCACAGCCCGGCGCTTGTCAGTCAGGGCAAGATTGCCGCGGTGATCGCGGCCAAGCCGGCCGAACGCCGCGCCATGCTGGAAGAGGCTGCCGGGATCGCGGGTCTTCATGTGCGGCGCAAGGATGCCGAAAGCAAGCTGCGCGGCGCCGAAACCAATCTCGCGCGGTTGCAGGATCTGATGGCCGGGCTTGATGCGCAGATCGCCACGCTGCGGCGACAGGCCAAGCAGGCCGAACGCTACACCGCTTTGACAACGCAGATTCAGGCGGCAGAGGCACGGCTGATCTTTGCGCGCTGGCGCGAGGCGGCCGCAGCAGCGAAAGAAGCCCGCGCCGCTGCCGAACAGGCCGAAACGCTCGTCGCCGAAGCCCAAGGCGCGGTCGAAACCGCGCAGCGCGATCAGGCCGAGGCGGCCCGTGCGCTCGCCGAAGCGCGCGACGAATTGGCAGACCGCCGCGATGACGCCAGCGCCCACGGCCATCGCATGGCGGCGCTTTCGGAAAAGCTTGAAGCGGCGCAAACCCGCCTTGCCGATCTCGCCCGCCAACAGACCCGGCTCGAAGAGGACCGGCAGGATGCTGACCGGCTGACCCGCGATGCGGTCGAAGCGCTGGCGCGCCTGACCCGCGAGCTTGAAGCCGGGCGGCAAGCACTCGCTGACGCCGAGGCTGCCCGCCCGGCGCTTGCGGACAAGAGCGAGGATGCAGAACGCGCCAGCCGCGCGGCTGAACTCGCGCTTGCCAAGGCAACGGCCGATCAGGCCGGGGTCGAAGCCGAATGGCGCGTGGCCGAAGCGGCGGTCGATCAGGCCCGTGCGCGGCTGGAACGGCTCACCCGCGAGGTCGAACGGATCGAACGGCTGCGCAGCGAAATCGCCGCCAGCAGCACCGCTGAGGCCGAGGTCACAGCCGCGACTGAGGCGGTTGCGGTGGCAGGGCGTGATCTTGCCGCACTGCGCAAGCAGCTTGAAACCGACCAGGCGCGCAAGGCTGCCCTGCAAACCGTGCGCGATGAAGCCGCCGCACAGCTTGCCACGGCCAAGGCCGAACTCGCCGGGGTGGAGCGCGAGCATGCGGCGCTCGCGCGCGATCGGGAAGCGCGCGCCAAGCGCGAAGCCTCGCGGCAAGGCCTGCCCGCAGCGCTCGACAAGGTGACCGTCACACCCGGCTATGAACGCGCGCTCGCCGCCGTGCTGGGGCGCGATGGCAAGGCCCCGCTCGGCGCGCCCGCCTCGCCGCAGGATGGCCGCTTCTGGACGGGCGCGGCGGCAGGCCAGCCGGTGGCCGAAAGCCTGCTCGCACATCTCGCCGATTGCCCGCCCGAACTCGCAGCGCGGCTTGCGTTGGTGCATTGCGTCGAGGCGGATAATGGCCGCGCGCTGGCACCCGGCGAATGGCTGGTGACCCGCGCCGGGCATTTGCGTCGCTGGGACGGGTTTATCGCCCGCGGCGAAGGGGCCGCTGAAGCCGCCCAGCTCGAAGCAGCGAACCGCTTTGCCGAACTCGATGCCGCCTTGCCGGCGCTGCGCAGCGCCGCCCGCGATGCCGAGGCTAGGGATACGGCGGTGCGCGACGAGCTTACGGGTCTGCAAACCGGCTTGATCGCGCAGGAACGCGCGATTGCCGGCGCGATTGAAGCCGAACGGCAGGCCTTGCGGCGGCTTGATGCAGCGGAGGCTGCGCGCGAACGCCTCGCCGCGCGCGCGGCCGAATTGGCGGCATCGGCCAGCGACATTGCCGAACAGGTGCGCACAGCAGAAGGCGAACTTGCCGGGGCAGAGGCGCAACGTGCGGCGCTCCCCGCGCGTGATGCCGGGCGCGCGGCACTCGAAGCAGCCCGCGCGCGCAACGAAGCCGCCCGCACCGGCTTGCAGGCCGCGCTGGCTGCACTTGCCGCGCATGATCAGGCCTTGGCTGTGACTCGTGAACGGCTCGCCGCGCAGCAATCGGACCATGCGAACTGGCAGGCCCGCTCATCCGAAGCGACCCGGCGGATGGCTGATGCGGCGCAGCGTCTTGCCGATATTGCCGAAGAGCGCGCGGTCCACGAAGCCAAGCCCGCAGCGCTCATGGCCGAAATCGAAGCGGGCGAAGCCACCCGCGCGCGGCTGGGGGAGGAACTCGCCGCGGCCGAGGCTGCGATGCGCACCTGCGAGGATACCGAACGCAGCGCGGCCACCTTGCTGGCCCAGCGTACCGAGGCGCTGGCACAGGCCCGCGAAGGCCGCGCCACGCTGGCTGCGCGGGCCGAAAATCAGGAACAGCGCCGCAGCGAAATGGCGCGCCTTGCGGGCGAGCGTTTCCAATGTCCGCCGCCGTTACTTGCCGAGAAGTTCGGCTTTGCCGAGGATGGTTTGGGCGATGCGGCTGCGGAAGCAGAAGAGCTTGAACGGCTGACCGCCGCGCGCGAGCGGATCGGCCCGGTCAACCTTGTCGCTGCCGACGAACTCGCGCGGATCGAAGGTGAATTGGGCAGCAATGCCAGCGAACAGGCGGAACTGACCGAGGCCATCGCGCGGCTGCGCGGTTCGATCGGCAGTCTCAACCGGGAAGGCCGCGAACGCCTGCGCGCGGCTTTCGAGGAAGTCGATGGCCATTTCCGCGTGCTGTTCACCCGCCTGTTCGAAGGTGGGCAAGCGCATCTCGCGCTGGTGGACAGCGATGATCCGCTTGAAGCGGGGCTTGAAATCTACGCCCAGCCGCCGGGCAAGCGGCTGCAATCGCTCTCACTGCTTTCCGGTGGTGAGCAAGCCCTGACCGCCACGGCGCTGATCTTCGCGCTGTTCCTGACCAATCCCGCGCCGATCTGCGTGCTCGATGAAGTCGACGCGCCGCTTGATGATGCCAATGTCGAGCGCTTCTGCGACTTGCTCGATTCGATGGTGCGCACCACCGCAACGCGCTACCTGATCGTCACCCACAACGCGGTGACGATGAGCCGGATGCATCGCCTGTTCGGCGTGACGATGGCGGAAAAGGGTGTCTCGCGGCTGGTCAGCGTCGATTTGGGCGAGGCGGAAAGGCTGGCGGCGGAGTAGCCGCTTGACATTTTTTGTCGTTACAATAAATAGCAGAGATCAACACCAAAGGGGATGGTTATCACCTTCCCGCGTCCGGCTTTGCCTCATGCGGAAACCTTTGGTATGTCGTTGTTGTGAAAATAGAATTTGATGAAGGCAAACGTCTGAAGCTCCTCGAAGAGCGCGGCCTTGACCTACGCGATGACCCTCCTCTCGTATTTGCCGGGCGGCACATAGAATTGGAAGACACTCGCAAGGATTACGGAGAGAAGCGCTTTCGGGTGCGGGGCTATTTGCGCGGTCGCCGAGTGAGCCTGGTTTGGACACTTCGTGGGAATGCCCGCCGGATCATTACAATGAGATATGCACATGAGCAGGAACACGAAGCGATCTTCAGAACCCTGGATTGACCCTGATGATGCTGATGTCGTCTGGACGGAAGAAATGTTCCGGGCGGCAGCAATTTATCGTGGTGAAACCCTGATCCGCCCTGCCACGGGCAAGCTCGGCCCGGAAGGCATCATTCCCGTCGAACCGGGTGATCGCGGTGCAGGCCGCCCGCGCTCTCCCAATCCCAAAAAGCAAGTGACCTTGCGGCTCGATCCCGACGTGCTGGATGCCTTCCGGTCAACCGGCAAGGGCTGGCAATCACGGATCAATGCAGCCTTGCGGGAAAAGCTTGGGATCTAGCCCCTACGCCTCCAGCGCGCGGGCAAGCTTGGCGCGCACCGCCTTGAGCCCGGCTATCACATCGCTCAAATCAGGGCCTTCGGTGACAACCAACCGCATGCCGGGCGCCTCGGGCACGGTTTCGGAAGACTTGGCAGGCTTCCTCGCGCCGGCGCGCAGCACGGCTTCCGCCCCTTTGAGAGTGTAGCCTTCACGGTTGATCAGCCGATCAATCGTCTCGACCATCGCCACATCGGCAGGCCGGTAATAACGCCGTCCACCGCTGCGCTTGAGCGGCTTCAGCAACGGGAATTGCTGTTCCCAGTAGCGCAGGATGTGGGGCTTGATGCCGAGCGCATCGCTGACTTCGCCGATGGTGCGCAGCGCGCCTTCATCCTTGCCATCATCGAACCCGGCCATCAGCCCCTCATCCCTTTTTTTGCCGAACGGGCTCAGTCGCCCTTGGCGATCTGCTCCTTGAGCAGCTGGCTGGCGCGGAATGTCATCACCCGGCGCGGGGTAATCGGCACTTCAACCCCGGTCTTGGGATTACGGCCGATCCGTTCATTCTTGTCGCGCAACACGAAGCTGCCAAAGCCTGAAATTTTCACGTTTTCACCGCGAGCCAGAGCGTCGCTCATCTTGGTGAGGATCGCTTCGACCATATCGAGTGATTCTGCCCTGCTCAAACCCATCTTGCGGTTAATGGTCTCTGCAAGATCGGCGCGAGTCAGCGTGCCTACCGAACGCATCATGCGTTGTACCCCTTGGTTGGCGCGACCCGTTACACCAAGACCTTGCAAATTTTTACCGCCTTTGCAACGCGATACCGCGGGAAAAATTGCGTTCTCCGCAATATCTGTCGATTTTGTTAGCTTTGCAGATAAGCGATCACAGACGGATCAGGCTTGCACCCCAGGTAAAGCCGCCGCCCATCGCCTCAAGCATCACCAGATCGCCGGACTTGATCCGGCCATCCTTGCGCGCCACGTCAAGCGCGAGCGGCACCGAAGCCGCCGAGGTGTTGGCGTGTTCGTGGACGGTCACGATCACCTTTTCCGGGGCAATGCCCAGCTTGCGCGCGGTGGCATCAAGGATCCGGGCATTGGCCTGATGCGGCACCACCCAATCGACATCGGAGACCGAAACACCAGCTTCTTCAATCACTTCCTGCAAGACGTCGGCAAGATTGACAACAGCATGGCGGAACACCTCGCGCCCCTTCATGCGGACATGACCGACAGTCTGCGTGGTCGAGGGACCGCCATCGACGTAAAGCAGATCATGCTGCGCGCCATCGGCGTGAAGGCGGGTCGCGATAATGCCGGGTCCCGAAGGATCATCGCTTGCCCCGGCTTCGGGCGCTTCGAGCACCACTGCACCGGCCCCATCGCCAAACAGCACACAGGTGGTGCGATCTTCCCAATCGAGAATCCGGCTGAACGTTTCAGCCCCGATCACCAGCGCGCGCTTGGCCATGCCGGTGCGCAGCAGCGAATCAGCGGTCGCCAGCGCGTAGAGAAAGCCCGAACACACCGCCGCCACATCAAAAGCGACGCCGCCATTGCAGCCGAGGGCAGCCTGAACCTTGGTCGCCGTGGCAGGGAAAGTGTTATCCGGCGTTGCGGTGGCAAGCACGATCAGGCCAATCGACGAAGCATCAACCCCGGCATCGGCCAGTGCCGCACGCGCGGCAGCGGTGGCGAGAGTCGCGGTGGTCTCCCCCTCGCCCGCAATGTAGCGCTGTCGGATTCCGGTGCGCTCGATGATCCATTCATCCGAAGTATCAACCCGCGCCGCGAGATCATCATTGGTGACAACCTGCGCCGGCAAGGCCGAGCCTGTCCCGAGCAGGCGTGAGCCGCTCACGAAGCGGCCTCGGGGCGCGATTTGCCGTGCCCGTTGCCGCGCAGGGCATCGGAATTGAGCGCGCCCAGATCATGGGCGATCCGCTCTATCAGCTTGTCTTCGAGCAGGCGGGCGGCAACGGCCACGGCATGGGCGACACCCTTGGCCGTGGCACTGCCGTGGCTTTTGACCACCACGCCATTGAGCCCGAGGAAAACCGCGCCGTTGTGGTTGTTGGGATCAAGATGATGCCGGAGCAATTCGGTCGCAGGGCGCGAGACGAGAAAACCGATCTTGGAACGCAGCGAACTGGTGAAGGCCTGCTTGAGCAGGTCCGTCACAAACCGCGCCGAACCTTCGATCGCCTTCAAGGCAATATTGCCCGAAAAACCATCGGTCACCACCACATGGGTTTGCCCGCGGTTGATCTTGTCGCTTTCGACAAAGCCATCGAACTGCATCGCCAGCCCGCCATCTTCACGGGCTGCCGCGGCTGTCAGCATGGCCGCCGCCTCGCGCAGCGCTTCAGTGCCCTTGATTTCCTCGGTGCCGATGTTGAGCAGGCGGACCCGCGGGCGTTCAAACCCGTTGACGATGCGCGAATAGGCTGCACCCATCACCGCGAACTGGACAAGGTTGCGGGCATCGGCCTCGGTGTTGGCGCCAAGATCGAGCATCACCACATCATGCGGTTCCAGCGTCGGGAGCAGCGCGGCAAGCGCCGGACGATCAATCCCGGCCATGGTGCGCAGCGCGATCTTGCTCATCGCCATCAGCGCGCCGGTGTTACCCGCGCTGACGGCGGCACCCGCAGCGCCTTCCTTCACCGCATTGACGGCAAGGCCCATGCTGGTTGTCTTGGCGCGGCGGATCGCCTTGCTCGGCAATTCATCGCCGCCAACCACATCATCGCAATGGAGGATTTCGGATGCGGCGCGCAGATTGGGATGCGTGTCCAGCGCGCGCTCGATCCGGGCACTATCACCCACCAGCAGGAACTGGAAGCGTTCGTGCTGACGGCGCGCCAGTGCCGCGCCCTCAATCATCACGCGCACGCCTTCGTCGCCGCCCATCGCATCGACAGCGATACGCGGCAGGCTCATCGCGCTTCCTTTCCGAAAACCGTTAAGGCTTGGGCCTTCAGAGGCCGACGGCGACGACCTGACGGCCGTTGTAATAGCCGCAGTGCGGGCACAGGTTGTGCGGACGCTTCAGTTCGCCACAGTTGGAACATTCGTGGAAGGCTTCGACCTTCAGCGAATCGTGCGAACGACGCATGCCGCGACGGCTGGGCGATACTTTTCTCTTGGGGACAGCCATGGTGGCACCAATTCCTCAAATAACCAATGTGTGTTGCGTCTCGCGACGCGATTGCTCGGGGCCGCCCTTACGGTAAGGCAGGCGCGTGCACAAGCGTTTGCGAGCGCACCAGCCCTGTCCCTGGTTTGGCGGGGAAGGCGGGCGCTATAGCTGAAAATTCGCGCGTTGCAAGCGGATCGCGCCGCGCCTAGCACTGCGGGCCAGACAACAAGGGATCATCCGCCATGGCCATTCTGCAAGTCACCCTGACCGCCGCCGCAGCCGCGGCCGTTCTCAACCTGTGGCTTTCGCTCCGCATCGGTGCGGTGCGGCAGGCCACCGGTATCAGCGTGGGCGATGGCGGCAATCAGGCCTTGCAGCGGCGGATGCGCGCGCAGCTCAACTTTGTCGAGAACACCGCCTTTGTGCTGGTGCTGATCGGCGCCATCGAATTGTCGGGCAAAGGCAGCTGGTGGCTTGCTTATGTCGCGGCGGCCTATTTCATTGGCCGCATCGCCCATGCCTTCGGGATGGACGGAGGCAATATGCAGTTCGGCCGGATGATCGGCACGCTGCTGACGATGCTGGTGCAGCTGGGCCTTGCCGTGGTGGCAGCGCTGATTGCTGGCGGGGTGATGTAGGCCTCTCTCTCGGGAGAGGGGGACCGCGCCGCGCCAGCGGCGGGGTGGAGTGGCACTTGCGAATGATCCGGAGGATCGCGGTCTTCGAAAGCGGCGCCTGCCCCTCCACCATGCTGCGCATGGTCCCCCTCCCCGGTTCGGGGAGGATCAGGACAGCGCGTAATCGCTCACGAAGGCATTCGCCTTGCGCTCACGGCCGAAGGTGCTCGTCGGGCCGTGGCCGGGGATGAACATCACATCTTCGCCCAAGGGCCAAAGCCGCTGCGTGATCGAATCGATCAGATCCTGATGATTGCCGCGCGGGAAGTCCGTCCGCCCGATGCTCCCCTGAAACAGCACATCGCCGACAATCGCGAAGCGGCTCGGCGCATGGTAGAACACCACATGGCCGGGGGTGTGACCGGGGCAGTGGATCACATCGAGCGTCAACTCCCCCACGCTCACCGTGTCGCCATGCCGGAGCCAGCGGGTCGGGGTGAAGCTTTTGGCGATCATGCCCCAGCGCGGGCCATCATCGTCCAATTGGTCGATCCAGAAGCGGTCATCCTCGTGCGGGCCTTCGATCGGCAGGCCCAGCTCGTCAGCCAGCATCCCGGTCTGCCCACAATGATCAAGATGCCCGTGGGTGACGAGCAGCTTTTCCAGCGTCACCCCTGCCTTGGCAACGGCTTCCTTCAGCTTGTCGAGATCGCCGCCCGGATCAACCAGCGCACCCTTCATGGTCTTCGTGCACCAGATCAGCGAGCAATTCTGCTGCAAGGGGGTCACCGGAATAATCGCGGCGCGCATCGGGAGGCTGGCTTGGTCTGTCATGGTGGGCATGATGTGCCGCCCTCGCCTGCCGATTGCAAGGGGAAGGCCTCCACCGCTAGAGCACCGGGCATGACAACGCTCACCATCCGCGAGGCCTGCGAGGGCGACCTTGCCTTCATAGTCGGTCTGATTGCCAGCGATCCCGTGGCCGACACGCGCGATCCACCTGCGAGCGATGACGCCGCGCAGCAGCTTGCCGGATTCCGCGCGATTGCCGCCGATGCCAATCACGCGCTTTATGTGGCGGAGTGGGATGGCGAGCCGGTTGCCAGTTTCCAGCTATCCTTTCTCCCCGTGGTCGCCCGGCGCGGCGCATGGCGCGCAATGATCGAAAGCGTGCGGGTCGCCCCCGAACATCAGGGCAAGGGGATCGGCGCGGAGATGATCCGCTGGGCCATCGCCCGCGCCGAGGAGCGCGGCTGCGCGCTGGTGCAATTGATGAGCGATGGTAACCGCCCCGATGCGCACCGCTTTTACGGGCGGCTCGGCTTTGTGCCGACGCACACGGGGTTCAAGCGCAAGCTGCGCTAAATCCGCCCGCCCTTCCACACCACCCGGCCAATGATGGTGAGGTCGTCCGCCGCCACTTCGATCGGCGGATAGGCGAGGTTCTGCGATAACAGCGCCAGCCGCCCTGCCCCCGCCTGCGCGACGCGCTTCACCAGCAGCGCATCACCGAGCCTCACCACATGGATACCATCGCGCAGCGGACGCGGGGTGCGATCGACGAGGATTTCATCGCCATCATTGAGCAACGGCTCCATTGAATCGCCTGCCACCGTGATCGCCGAAAGCTGCGCCCCGGCAAGCCCCTGCTCGGCCAGCCAGCGGCGCGAGAAGCGGAACGTATCGAACGCCGCTTCCCCGCCCGGAACCACGCCAGGCCCGGCTGAAGCGCCCAGATCGAGCCGGGGGACAACAACCCAAGCCCCGGGCCCTTCCTCTTCATGCGGCAGAGCGTAGGACATTTCCGGCGCTTTACCGAGCTCATCCTCGGCCACCCCGAAGAAGGCCGCGAGCTTGCGACGATCACGCTCCTCCAGCCGTCGCGGTGAGCCCTTGCGGATAAATTGTTGCAGATAGGATGGGTTACGCCCGAGGAAATCCGACAGGCTGGCAAGGCTTACGCCCCGCGCCCGCGCCAGTTCGAGCAGGCGGTCACGCGCCCCATCGGGCAGAGAAGCGGCGGCATTTCCCATGATCTTATCCTACACATAGGAAATATCCTAGACAAGTTGGAAATTCGTTGGAACATTTCAGGAACATCGAGGCGAATCACCCGATGCTTCAGACCGCCAGAGCACAGAAAGGGACGCACCATGCTGCTTCGGAGAATCGAACAATTCCTCACCCGCTACGCCATGCCGCCCACCAAATTCGGCCGCCTTGCCGTGCATGATCCGCGCTTCGTGCTCGATCTGCGGATGGGCCGGACCCCGCGTCCCGAAACCGAAGACCGCACCCTGCAATGGATGCGCGCCTATGCCGATCAGCATGAGGCCGCTGCGCCATCCGCCCAGTCCGTAGGGGAGCTGGCCCATGCTGAATGATCCGCGCGAAGATTTCTGGCTCGGCGGCCCTGACAATGCCCGCGAACACAAATCCGCCAGCTCCCCGCCCCGCCCGCGGCGCTCGCTCGGCGATCGGGTGCGCGCGGCGCTGATGCAACTGGCCGGCGGGCGCGGCGCGATCCTCAGCCATGAGGAAAAGGCCTGGGCCTCGATCACCTTTTCGGGCTCGCGCCACGCGCTTGTCCTCGAATTCGTGGGCGCTGATGTCGTGGCCGCCGGCGAAGAGCTGATCGCTCTCCTGCCCGATCATGAATTCACCATCCCCGGCCATCTGGTGGCTGATGCCGCGATCCAGACCGTCGAGCACCGCTTCGGCCAGGAAGAACGGCTGACTGTCACCGCCGTCTTGTTGCTGCTGGAGGAGCTGTAAACCCGCCCGCAGCGCGTTTGCGATCAATAGCCCTTGGCGGGATCAAAGATCGGGGCGAGCGGGCGGCCGTTCAGATAATTGTCGAGATTGGCAAGGAAGCGCTGCCCGCTGCGCAGGAACATCTTGTCCTGTGCGCGGCCCGACAGGTGCATCGTGATATGCGCATTGTCGAGCGACCATAGCGGATGATCGGCGGGCAGCGGCTCAGGCGTGGTCACGTCGAGGAATGCCCCGCCGATGGCCCGTTTCTCGAGCGCGGTCACCAAGGCTGGCTGATCGATCACCGAGCCGCGCGCGATGTTGACGATCACGGTATCGGATCGCATCGCGGCGAGCTCGGCCGCGCCGATCATGCCTTCGGTTTCGGGCGTGGCGGGCACGGCAAGGATCACCCAATCAAATTCACCAAGGCGCGCGCGCCATTGATCCGGGCCGATCACGCCTTCACCGCCCGAACGCCGCACCACCTGCACCTCGACATCGAAGGCTTCGAGACGCGGCTTGATGAGCTGGCCAATCGCGCCATAGCCCAGCAGCAGCGCCTTTGATCCGGCGAGTTCACGCTTGCCGGGGCTGTCGGTCAGCCATTCGTGGCGATCCTGCGCGCGCACGACATCGCGGTAGCCCTTGGCGATGTTCAGCATCCCCATCACGACATATTCGGCGATGGTGATGGCATTGATCCCGGCGCCATTGGTGACAGTGATGCCGCGTTCGATCAGCACATCCATCGGCAGGAAATCGAGCCCGGCATAGATCGAATTGAGCCATTTGAGCTTCTTCGCCGCGCGCAGCGTTTCGGCCATGGCCTGCTGATCATTCATATCGAACCAGCCGATCTCGGCCTCGGCAACCGCGTCGAGCGCCTGTTCGTGAGTCATGAACCAACGCACATCGAGCCCTTCGGGCAAGCTGCTTTCGAGCATTGGGCGGATCAGGCCGGAGATGGCGAGGATGGTCATGTGGTCTTTCTTTTCGTCATTGCGACTCCGGACTTGATCCGGGGGTAGCAATCCAGTGCGGATCGCGTGACGCTCTGGATTGCTTCGTCGCTGCGCTCCTCGCAATGACGAATTAGCTAAGTTTCCACTCCCAGCCTAACGGGTCGCCGTCCATCACGTCGACGCCTTGAGCCGAGAGGTCGTCCCGGATCGCGTCGGACGTCGCAAAATCCTTGGCCGCGCGGGCTTCCTTGCGGCGGGCGAGCGCGGCTTCGATTTCGCCCTCGGTGATCGTGGCGGATTTGGGCCGGATGCGCAGATCAGCGCGGGTGAGGCCGAACAGATTGAAGCCAAGGACTGCGTCCATTTCCTCGATCACGGCCCGCTTGACCCCGGCATCGACCTTCTTCACCGCGAGCGCCTCGTCCAAGGCGGTAAGCGCCACAGGAGTTGCCAGGTCATCGGTCATCGCCTCGTCGAACGTGGTCAGGGCGGCTGCAAACTTGGGGTGTTCGGCAACCGGCTGGGCTTCCACGGCCTTGAGCGGTTCCACCGCCATCACCATCCGCTTGAGCCGCGTCAGCGCCGCACCCAAGCCCTCCCACGAAAACTCCAGCTCTGACCGGTAATGCGCCTGCAAGCACATCAGCCGGTAGGCAAGCGGGTGGTAGCCCTTGTCGATCAGCAATTGCAGCCGCAGGAACTCGCCCGAGGATTTTGACATCTTCCCCGACCGTTCGACGAGGAAGTTGTTATGCATCCACACTTTCGCGCCCGAATTGCGCGGATCATCGAGGCCATTGGTGCAGCAATGGGCCTGATTCTGCGCGATTTCGTTGGGGTGGTGGATCTCGCGGTGATCGATCCCGCCCGTGTGGATGTCGAACGGGAAGCCAAGCACTTCCCCGCTCATCACCGAGCATTCGAGATGCCAGCCGGGCGCGCCGCGGCCCCACGGCGAATCCCACTCCATCTGGCGGGTCTCGCCGGGCGGGGTCTTGCGCCAGATTGCGAAATCGGCGGCGTTGCGCTTGCCTTCGACCGCCTCGATCCGGCCTTCGCCTTCTTCGGTGTTGGCACGCGCCAGCCGCCCGTAATCCGCCACGGTCGACACATCGAAATAGAGCCCGCTCTCCAGCTCGTAGCAATGCTTGTCCGCGATCCCCTTCGCAAAGTCGATCATCTGCGCAACGTAATCGGTCGCGACCGTCCACTGCGCAGGCTGGCGGATATTGAGCGCGCGCACATCGGCCCAGAAGGCCTGCTTGTAATGCTCGGCGATGTCCCAGATCGACTGCGCTTGGCTCGCCGCCATCTTCTCCATCTTGTCCTCACCCGCGTCGGCATCATCGGTGAGATGGCCGACATCGGTGATGTTGATGACGTGGGTGAGCTTCAGCCCCTTCCACGAAAGCGTGCGCCCCAGCACATCGGCGAAGACATAAGCGCGCATGTTGCCGATATGCGGGTAGTTATAGACCGTCGGACCGCAGGTATAAACGCGCGCCTCGCCCGGGTGGACGGGCTCGAACACCTCGAGCGAACGGGTGAGCGAGTTGAACAGCTTGAGCGGCGCGTCAGTCATCGGGGGGCCTTTGCCCTATTCCGTCGTCCCAGCGCAAGCTGGGATCTCGGGCCGCAAGCGCCGAGCCCGCCGCCCCATGCCCCAGCTGTCGCAGGGGTGACGGGAAGCGTCAGAACCCGATGAACTTGACCTGGTTCTCCAGCGGCACCCGCTCGCGCGTGAAATTGTTCACCGGCGCCTCCGGGTCGCGGTAGCCGATCGCCATGCCGCAGAAGAACATGTAGCGTTCGTGATCAAGGCCGAGGAAATCGCGGATCACATTGGCATAAAGCGCCATGTATTCCTGAAAGCAGCTATCGAGCCCCTCTTCGCGCAGCAGCAGCGCGACCGTCTGGAGCCACATGCCGGTGTCCGACCACTGCGGCTCCTTCATCAGGCGCGGGAAATAGACGAACATCACCGCGGGCGCATCAAAGCTCGTCGCATTCTTCATCATCGCCGCCATCCGCCCGGCGCCATCATCGCGGGCAATGCCCATCGCGCCGAACATGCCCGCCGAGACGCCGTGGAGCCGCGCGGTGTAGGCGGGCTCCTGCCCGGGTGCGGTCCAGTCGTATTCGGCCTGCTGCGGCGGGGTGGTGGTGATCTTCCCCTGCAAATCCTTGAGCGGCTGGCCGGTCACGATGCTCGCTTCCCACGGCTGGTAGTTACACCCCGAGGCCGCCCAGCGCGCGGTGTCCATCACGCGGGTGATGACATCCAGCGGCACCGGCTTGTCGAGAAAGGCGCGGATCGAGCGGCGGGTGGTGACAGCTTCGGTGACGTTCATTTGCGTTTCGGACCCTTCTCATCCTCGAACAATTCGGCGAGTTGCTCCATGATCGTGCCGCCCAATTGCTCGACATCCATGATCGTCACCGCGCGGCGATAATAGCGCGTGACATCATGGCCGATCCCGATCGCGACCAGTTGCACCGGCGAGAATTTCTCGATCCAGTCGATCACGCTGCGCAGATGGGCTTCGAGATAGCCCGCCGAATTCACGCTCAGCGTGGAATCATCGACCGGCGCTCCGTCGGAAATCACCATCAGGATGCGGCGTTCCTCGCGGCGATAGAGCAAGCGCGAATGGGCCCACATCAGCGCCTCGCCGTCAATATTCTCCTTGAGCAGCCCCTCGCGCATCATCAGCCCGAGATTGCGGCGCGCGCGCCGCCACGGCTCGTCCGCCTGCTTGTAGATGATGTGGCGCAGATCATTGAGGCGGCCGGGATTGGGCGGCTTGCCATCGGCGAGCCACGCCTCGCGGCTCTGCCCGCCTTTCCACGCGCGGGTGGTGAAGCCGAGAATCTCGGTCTTGACCCCGCAGCGCTCGAGCGTGCGCGCCAGAATATCCGCGCTGATTGCGGCAATGGAAATCGGCCGCCCGCGCATCGAACCCGAATTGTCGATCAGCAGCGTGACGATGGTGTCCTTGAATTCGACATCGCGCTCGACCTTGTAGCTCAAGGCCATGCCGGGCGAGACCACCACGCGCGAAAGGCGCGCGGCATCGAGCACGCCTTCTTCCTGATCGAAGTCCCAACTGCGGTTCTGCTGCGCCATCAACCGGCGCTGGAGCCGGTTGGCGAGCCGCGTCACCACCCCCTGAAGCCCGGTCAGCTGGCTATCGAGATAGGCGCGCAGGCGATCAAGCTCTTCGGCATCGCACAGATCCGGCGCTTCCACGACCTCATCGAATTTCGTGGTGTAGGCCTTGTATTCGAGGCCGAGCGGTATCTCGCCTTGCGGGCGGTTGGGGCGCTGCGGGGCATTGGGCGCATCGCCTTCATCGCCCGGCTCGCCTTCGGACATCTCGCTGTCCGAGGCCATTTCGGAGGAGGTATCGGCATCGCCTTCGCCCTCGGCCATGTCGCCCGCCATTTCAGCGGCCTGCGGATCGCCCGCGCTGTCATCGGAATCATCGCCGGTCTGATCATCATCAGCGCCGTCATCATCCTCGCCGTCATCACTGTCGGATTCGTCAGGGGCATCGGTCGGGCGCGTGAGATCAAGCTCGCGCAGCATATCGAGCGCGAGCTTCTGGAAGGCTTCCTGATCGGCGATCTTCTCGGCCAGACCGGCAAAATCCCCGCCGACGCGGTCTTCAAGGAAGTCGCGCACCAATGCGATCCCGCCGCGCGCCTTGGCGGGCACCGGCTCGCCTGTCAGCGCCTCACGCACCAGCAGGGCCAGCGCGGTTTCGAGCGGCACTTCGGAGGAATTCTGCGCGCGCACGATCTTGTCGGATGCGGTGCGCAGCTCGGTCGCCGCATCAAGATTGGCGCGGATCCCGCCAAAGCGGTTGGCACCCAAGGCTTCGTATCGCACCTGCTCGATCGCATCATAGCACGCCCGCGCCACGGGTTCGGGCGGGGCCGCGCGCGCGTGCAGACCCGCATCATGGTGCCGCAGCTTGAGCGCGAAGCTATCGGCAAAGCCGCGCGCTTCGGTCACCTGATCCTGCGGCAGATCACGTCCCGGCAAAGGCACGCGGAAGCGATTGCCCGCCGCGCCCGGCACATCCGCGCTCCACGCGATCTCAACCTCGCCATCGCGCGCAATCGCCCGCGCCGCGCCGGTCAGCGCCTGCTTGAAGATATCGAGCGGGGATTGATCAACCATCGTCAGAAAATGCCCGTCACAGGATCGATTGCCCCGTCTTGGCCCAATCAGCCAGGAAGCCTTCGATGCCCTTGTCGGTGAGGACATGCTTGAACAGGTCGTGGATCACCTTGGGCGGCGCGGTCATCACATCGGCCCCGATCTTGGCGGCTTGCAGCACATGGGTGGTGTGGCGCACCGAGGCGACAAGGATTTCGGTGGCGAAATCATAATTGTCGTAGATCAGGCGGATGTCTTCGATCAGATCCATCCCGTCAAAGCCGTTGTCGTCATGGCGGCCAACGAAAGGCGAAATGAAGGTCGCCCCCGCCTTGGCCGCGAGCAGCGCCTGATTGGCGGAGAAGCAAAGGGTGACGTTCACCATCGTGCCTTCCCCGCTCAGCGCCTTGCAGGTCTTGAGGCCATCAACCGTCAGCGGCACCTTGATGCAGACATTATCCGCAATCTTGCGCAGCACTTCGGCCTCTTTCATCATCGTGGGATAATCGAGCGCGACGATTTCGGCGCTGACCGGGCCATCGACGAGGCCGCAGATTTCCCGGGTGACTTCCATGAAATCCCGCCCGGACTTGGCGATCAGCGAAGGGTTGGTCGTCACCCCGTCAAGCAGCCCGGTGGCGGCGAGATCGCGGATTGCGTCAATTTCGGCAGTGTCGACGAAGAATTTCATGGGGTCACTCCAAGCTTTTGTGCATTGGCCGGTGACGGAGCACAGGCCTAAGAAGGCGCGCATGACACGGATGCCGATGCGAATTGCGATGCTGCTTGCCGCCATGCTCGTCGCTTGGCAACCGTCGAAAGCGCTTGCTGACAATGAAGACACGCAATTCTGGCTGGTGGGCTTCGTGCGTGGCAAGGTTTCCGATGAAATCTACCTCACGATCGACACATCGCAGCGCTGGCGTGATCCGGTGTTCGGCGCCGATCAGCAGACTGTCCGGGTGACGCTCGAACAATCGCTCAATAACACGGTGCGGCTCGGCGGCGGGGTCTCGTGGTTCCAGACCGGCACGGTTGGCGAGGCCCGGCTGCACCAGCAATTCCGGTATAGCAAAGGCGGTCTTGATCTGCGCGCCCGCTTTGAACAGCGCTGGTTCGAAGGGGCCGATCAAGTCGAACTGCGATTGCGCCAACGGGTGCAATACACCCATCCGGTCGGCAAAAAGATCAAGGCGCTGGCGTCGTCGGAATGGTTCGGCATCATCCAGCCGCGCCGCGCAGGCAGGGCGGCGGGAACTGAGCAGGTGCGTAACATCATTGGCGTTGCGCTTGAACTGAACCCCTCGCTTGAAATCCAGCCCACCTACATGCTCCAGATCACCCCGCGCGAGAACCGGTCCGATGCGATCAGCCATGTGCCGCAGGTGACGCTGAATTATAAGTTCTAGCCCGCGGCGTGGCGGTGTTGGGATATCACGAGCCAGAAACCGGACGGGCTGAGCCGTGAACGGGTTCCCCCGCCTTCCCTCAAACCAAACCCTGTGCAAGTGCAGCATGAAACCCGTTTTTAGAGTATTTCATGCGCTTATCTCTTTTCTTGACCGCGCTTGTCGCGGCATTCAGTGCTTGTCCGGCCCACGCTGCGAATGAAGACGCCGCGATCTGGAATGCACAATTTGTCAAATTCCACGCGGACAAACACAAAGAGGTCTTTGTTCGTCTGGAATCGCAGCAACGTATCACAAACGATGTGACAACACTGGGGCAATTCATTCTGCGCCCCTATGTTGCCTATCAGGTAAACGATAATCTTCAGATCGGTGGTGGCTATGCCTATTTCCGCAGCCAGAGCGACGCTGGCGAAAATGGCTTCATCTTCGAGCATCGCGCCTATGCGGAAGTGAATTACCGGGTGCTGGATCGACCCGGGATCAAGATCGACACCCGATCGCGGCTCGAAAGCCGCCAATGGGCAAATATCGGCGATCATTCGATCCGGGCACGCTCGATGATCCAGATCACACTACCGATGGCGGAAAACGGGTTTGGCCCCGTGTTCTTCGTTGAGCCCTTCTTCAATCTCAATGATCAGCCCAATTTCTCCGGCGGGTTTGAACAGATCCGCAACTTTGCCGGCCTGCTGATCCCGGTCTCCCAACATGTCGACATCATGCCGGGCTACATGAACCTCTATGCACCGCGAGAACGCCGGGAAGACCGGATGGACCACGTCTTGTGGATCAAAACCTTCGTGAAGCTCTGAATGATCAGAGAAGATTGCTTGCCCCGAATACGCTGATCAGCAGCGGATCGCGGGTCGCGCGCGGATTGGCGCGGATCTCGGCTTCCTCGCGCGCGATCTCGCCCCAGATCGCATCATTGATGGTCTGTCCGAAGCGGTTGGCAGCCGCGCGGCTGTCCACCCCGGTGAGCGCGCGCACGGCTTCGGAGAGCAGCGGATCGCGGGCCAACCGCAGTCCCTCGCCCAGCCCCGGCACCATCGCATCAATCAGCGCCTCGCCCACTTCGCCGCGCAGGAAAGCTGTGCCCGCGCTCGGCCCGCCGCGCACCAGATCCAGCGCGTTCTGAAAGCCGATCATGCGCACCACATCGGTCACGATCGGGGCGGCGCGGAAACTCGCCTCGACAGCGATGCTGGCAAATTCCTCCTCCAGCCGATCCTTGATCAGCGCAGAAGTCAGAATACGGGTCAGCACATCGCCGCGCGCGCCCAGCATGGTGCCAAGCCCGGCGCGGGCAATCTGTTCATCCCAATAGCCGCCCGGCATGGTCAGCCGCGCAAAGGCATTCTCTGCCGAGAGCAGCAACAGCCGCCGGATCGCTTCTTCCATGCTGAGCGGCCCGCCCGTGCTGGCGCAGGCGGGCAGCATCAGGACGGCGGCTCCGCCGGCTGCACCCAGCAGCAGCGCGCGGCGGGTGGGGACAGGATTGCGTGTTTCGGACATTTATCGGGTCTCCGTGCTTGCCCCGCCCTATTGCCGCAGCCCATATAACTGCGCGATGAACCGGGTCCGGCTCCTTGTCCTGAATGCTGCCTTGGGTGCGCTCGATTACCGCCTGCCCGATGGGCTGCATGCGCCTGCGGGCAGCGTGGTGATGGCCCCGCTTGGCCCGCGCAAGGTCATGGGAATTGTGTGGGACGAAGGCCGTCTGCCGGGCGAGGAAATCGCCTTTGAACGGCTCCGCCCGATCCTTGAGGTGGTGCGGGTTCCGCCCCTGCCTGCGCCGCTGCGCCGCCTGATCGAATGGACGGCGGATTATTACTGCGCCCCGCTTGCGAGCGTGGCCCGCATGGCGCTGGCGAGCGGCGGTGCGCTGGGCGGCCCGGCCACCACTACCGAATACCGCCTGAGCGGCGCAGACAGCGCCAGCCGCCTCACCCCGCAACGCAAGCAGGCGATGGCGGCGCTGGCGGGCGAACAGGGCACGATGCGCGAACTGGCCGCGATCGCGGGCGTTTCCGAAGGGGTGCTGCGCGGGATGATGGGCGCAGGGCTGCTCGAACCTGTCAGCGTGGCGATTGATCGCCCCTATCCGGCTGCCGACCCCGATCATCATCAGCCCGCTCTCTCGCCGCAGCAATCCGAGGTGGCTGCCACGCTGGTGGCGGCGGTGCAGGCGCGCGCCTTTGCGCCCTTCCTGCTCGACGGGGTGACCGGTTCCGGCAAGACCGAGACCTATTTCGAAGCCGTCGCCGAAGCCCTGCGGCTCGGGCGGCAAGTGCTCGTGCTGCTTCCCGAGATTGCGCTGACCGAGAATTTTCTCGCGCGCTTCGCCCAGCGCTTCGGAGTGCCGCCGGTGCTGTGGCATTCCTCGCTCAAGTCGACAGCACGCCGGCGGGCATGGCGGGCGATTGCCGATGGCAGCGCGCAGGTGATCGTGGGGGCGCGCTCGGCCCTGTTCCTGCCCTATGCCAACCTCGGCCTGATCGTGGTCGATGAAGCGCATGAGATCAGCTTCAAGCAGGATGATGGCGTGCGCTACAATGCGCGGGATGTGTCGGTGATGCGCGCGCGCTTCGAACAGATCCCGGTGGTGCTGGCAAGCGCGACCCCGGCGCTCGAAAGCCTCTTCATGGCGCAGCAGGGCACCTACACCCGGCTGGCGCTGCCGAGCCGGTTTGGCGGGGCAACCCTGCCACGGGTGCAGTTGATCGATCTGACGCAGGAAAAGCCGGGAAGCCAGCGCTGGCTCGCCGGGCCGCTGATCGAGGGTTTGCGCGACCGGCTCGACAAGGGCGAGCAATCGCTGCTGTTCCTCAACCGGCGCGGCTATGCCCCGCTCACGCTGTGCCGCAATTGCGGGCACCGTTTCAAATGCCCTTCTTGCAGCGCGTGGCTGGTCGAGCACCGCCTCTCAGCCCGTCTCGCCTGCCACCATTGCGGGTTCGAAACCCGCGTGCCCGATAGCTGCCCGGAATGCGGCGAAGCCGATTGTCTGGTCGCCTGCGGGCCAGGGGTCGAACGCATTGCCGATGAGGTGCGCGATCTCTTCCCCCATGCCCGCATCGCGGTGGCAACCTCCGACACGCTCAATTCGCCCGAACGCGCGGCGCAATTCATCGCTGAGGCGGAAGGCAAGGCGATCGACATCATCATCGGCACGCAATTGGTGACCAAGGGCTTCCACTTCCCCGATCTGACGCTGGTTGGCGTGATCGATGCCGATCTCGGGCTTGAAGGCGGCGATCTGCGCGCGGCCGAGCGCACCTACAGCCAGATCGCGCAGGTTGCAGGGCGCGCCGGACGCGGTGCCAAGCCGGGCGAAGTGCTGATCCAGACCCGTCATCCCGATGCTCCGGTGATTGCCGCGCTCGCCACCCATGATCGTGACGGGTTCTACGCTGCCGAAACCGAAGCCCGCCGCGACGCCGGTGCCCCGCCTTTCGGGCGCTGGGCGGCGATCATCCTGTCATCGGAAGACGAAAAGGAAGCGCGCGAGGCGGCGCACCGGCTGGGCCAGAACAAGCCCAAAGGTGATGATCTCTATGTGCTCGGCCCTGCACCGGCACCCTTGGCATTGTTGCGCGGGCGATACCGCTTTCGCTTTCTCGTGAATGCGCGGCGCAGCGCGCCCTTGCAGCATGTGCTGCGCGAATGGATTGCCGCGCACAGCTTCCCGCCCGGGGTACGCGTGGGGATCGATATAGACCCCTATTCCTTCGTTTAGTCATTCGTGTTTACAGCCGCTTGGCCAATGATATGACAGGACGCATGGCGTCGCGGCTGGTCCTGTCATTGCTGATTACCTTGTGGCTCGTTTTGCCGTTTGCGGTCCGTGCGCAGACTGCCCCGTGGCTCCGCGCCGAGAGCGATCACTACGTCGTCCATGCCAGCCTGCAGGAAGGCGAACTACGGGCGCTGTTGCAAACCATGGAGGAATTTGACCGCGTCCTCCACGGGCTGATGCCGAGCGAGACCTGGCATGGACGCAAGCCGGAATTCACGCTGACCGATGATCCTCGCCGCATTGCGCGGATGATTGATTTCGGTGCCTCCGCCGTATGCGATAGCCATGCCGAACTGCCGATGGCCTATGTGCTTTTCGCCCCGGACGCGAAGGGCAAGCGCGATCCCGGCGAGATCTTCTATTGTCTCTCCCAGTTTCACCTTGAGAACTCGTTCTTTCGCCCCAAGCCCATGTGGGTTGCAGCAGGTCTCTCGCATTATTTCGGCACCGCGGTCCGCACCGAGGAAGGCCTTTTTGTGATCGGCACTCCGCGACGCCTCAGACCGCCCGAAGGCATATCCCGCAGGGCGCTTGCCGAGGCGCTGGCAGTGCAGTTCCGCCACCGACTGGAATCCGATTATGCCCGGTTTCTCAATGTGAGTCGCGCGCTCGCCAGTCCGCTGCTTCTGGAGGATCGCTTTTCCGGGATTCTTGACCGCTATCTTGATGCCTACGCAGCCGGGCAAAGCATGGAGAATGCAGCGCGCGAGTTGGGCGACCTTGATGCGCTAGCGCAAGAACTGGCGCGACGGCGGATTGTTGCACCCGTACGGCGGGTACAGGTCGCCCCGGCTTTTGTCGCGAATATCTCGGTGCGCCCGATGCGCGCCGACGAGATCGCACTGATCGAGCCAAGATTCGAACGTCTGCTTGAAACCCGCCTCGAATCAACCGCGGGCAAGCTGCGCAACCTTACCCGAAGGCACCCTGAAAGTGCGCTGGTGTGGTACGAATTTGCCGCGGCCGAATATGCCCGCGTGCAGCACAGCGATTTCGGCGGTCGGCCGGTGTTCCGCGGCTTCGGCTTTTCCAATGGCGAACTTATTGTCCTTGCCAATCCCTATTCCGATGCCGAAGCGTGGCGGGCGGTCAATCGCGCGCTGGCGATCGACCCCAATCTGGAGAGCGCGCAGCGGCTCAAGGCCGAAATCATGCTCGCAAGGCTGGTGCGCGAGGGCAACCCGGACGATCCGCCCTCCTACGACGAAGTGCGGGCGCTGCTCAAAAAGCAGGCGCGCGACCCCGAGCGCCATCCGCTCGCCGCCGCGCTCTATCACCAGACCTATATCGAACAGGGCCGCACGCCGCCGCACGCCGCACAAAAACAGCTCGAACGCGCGTTCCTGCACAACGCCGGGGTCGGCGATTTCCGCTATGCGCAGGCGACCGCGCTGAGCCGTCGGGGGGAGAAAGAGATGGCGCGCGGGTTGCTGATCTCAATGCTCAATGATCCCGCCTTCGCCGCCGCCGCGTGGCGGGCGCTGGAGGCCACGCAGTAGCGCCTCAGCGAAACCAAAGCAGGGGCGCGCGCGTATCCCCCTGCATGACCCGCCCCGTTCTCGTGCCGATCCTTGGCGACCAGCTATCGCGCAATCTTTCCAGCCTCGATGGCCTCACGCCCGCCGAAGCCCGCATCCTGATGATGGAGGTGTGGGACGAGGCGACCTATGTGAAGCACCACAAGCAGAAGATCGTGCTGATCTTTTCCGCGATGCGCCACTTCGCCGAAGACCTGCGCGCGCAAGGGTGGCAGGTCGATTACGTCGCGCTGGATGACCCCGCCAACACCGGCAGCTTCACCGGCGAAGTCGCCCGCGCGGTGGAGCGCCACGGCGCATCCGAAGTCCGCATCACCGAAGCGAGCGAGTGGCGCGTCCAGCAGGCGATTTGCGAATGGGAAGACCGCCTGCCCTGCCCGGTCCGCATCCTCCCTGACACCCGCTTCATCGCGACCCATGCCGAGTTTCGCGCCTTCGCCGACGGGCGCAAGCATCTCACGATGGAGTATTTCTATCGCGAGATGCGCCGCAAGACCGGGCTGCTGATGGACGGCGACAAGCCCCTTGGCGGCGTCTGGAACCTCGATAGCGAAAACCGCGAACCGCCCAAGGGGGAGATGACAGCGCCGCCCGCCCCCAAATTCGCGCCCGACGCCATCACGCAGGCGGTGATCGCGCTGGTCGGCGAACGCTTCGCCGATCACTTCGGCGATCTTGAACCCTTCGGCTGGCCCGTCACCCGCGCCGAGGCGCTGGAAGCGGCCGAGGCCTTCTTCGTGCAGCGGCTCAACCTGTTCGGCCCCTATCAGGACGCGATGGTCCACGGGAAGGATGACCTCTATCACTCGATGCTGTCGACCAGCCTCAATATCGGGCTGCTTGATCCGCTCGAACTGTGCCGCGCCGCCGAGGCTGCCTATAAATCGGGCAAGGCGCCGCTCAATTCCGTAGAGGGCTTCATCCGCCAGATCATCGGCTGGCGCGAATATGTGCGCGGGTTCTACTGGTATACGATGCCGGGCCTGGCCGACGCCAACGAACTCGCCGCCCACCGCCCGCTCCCCGAGTTCTTCTGGACCGGCAAGACCGACATGCGCTGCCTGTCAGATTGCATCCGCACCACGCGGGAAGACGCCCACGCGCACCACATCCAGCGGCTGATGGTGCTCGGCAATTTCTGCCTGATCGCAGGGATCGATCCGCGCGAGGTGCAGGACTGGTATCTGGCGGTCTATGCCGATGCCTTCGACTGGGTCGAGCTGCCCAACGTCAGCGGCATGGTGCTCTATTCCGATGGCGGCCGGCTCGCGACCAAGCCCTATGCGGCGAGCGGCAATTACATCAACAAGATGTCCGATTACTGCGGCACGTGCCGTTACAAGGTCGCGCAGAAGACCGGGCCGAACGCCTGCCCGTTCAATCCCCTCTACTGGCATTTCATGGACCGAAACCGCGCGCGGCTGGAAAGCAATCACCGCATCGGGCGCATCTTCGCTACGTGGGACCGGATGGGCGAGGCCAAGCAGCGCGAATATCTCGAAAGTGCCGAAAAATTCCTCGACTCTCTCGAACCCGCCCGCAAAGGCTGGGCGCGTATTGAATAAGGGAGAGAGCCATGCTGACCATCCACCACCTGCGCCTGTCGCAATCCGAACGTATCGTCTGGCTCGCCGAGGAGCTGGGGCTGGACTACGACCTCAAGCTCTACACCCGCCGCACCGACAACCGCCTGGCTCCCGACGAGTACAAGGCGCTCCACCCGATGGGTATCGCGCCGATCATCACCGATGGCGACCTGGTGCTGGGCGAAAGCGGCGCGATCATGGACTATATCATCGCCAAATACGCGCCCGATACGGCGCTGGTGCCGGGGGTGGATCACCCCGATTTCGCCGATCACCTGTTCTACTACCACTGGGCCAATGCGACCTTCATGACCAACGGCATGATGGCGCTGGTGGCGCAGTTCATGGGCGCCAAGGAACTGCCGACCTTTGTCGCCGACCGGGTGCAGAAGGGTTGGGCGATCGTCGAGAAGCGGCTGGGCGAGGCCGACTATTTCGGCGGGTCGCAACTGACCACAGCGGACATCATGATGGGCTTCCAGCTGACCACCAGCCGCGCGATGAGCGGGATGAGCATCGAGGGGATGCCCAACCTCAAGGCCTATTTGCAGCGGATCGGCCAGCGCGAAGCCTACCAGCGCGCGATGGCCAAGTGCGAGCCGGGGATGCCGCCGAAGCTGGATTGAGGGCTTGCCCTAGATCAGCACCCCGGCGCGCTCCCTTCGGAGCAATTCGCGCTTCACGTCCAGCCCCCAGGCATAGCCGCCGAGAGTACCATTCGCCGCGATCACCCGGTGACACGGGATCAGCACTGCGATCCGGTTCGCTCCGTTGGCCGTGCCGACCGCGCGGCTCCCGCCGGGTTGGCCCAGTCGCGCTGCGATATCGCCATAGGTGCGGGTTTCACCGCAAGGGATGCGGCGCAGCTCTGCCCAGACAGCCTGCTGGAATGGCGTGCCTGACGGATCGATGGGGATGTCGAACATGGCATCGCCCGGCGCTTCGATTGCGGCGATCACCGTTTCGCAGAGGCTCATCACAGGCTCGCCACCTGCCACCAGCGGCGCGCCGTGAAAATGCGCCTGCATGCGCCCTGCATCACCTTCAAAGGAAAGCCAGCAGACCCCTGCTTGCGTGGCCGCGATCACAGCCGGGCCAAGCGTGGTTGGCACCTGTGCCCAGTGGACCGCGCTCGCCGTACCCTTGGCTTTGTCCATGATGCTGCCCTTCCTCTCAACCCTGCTCTCGCAACCTGCGCAAAAGCCGTTATAACCCCGCCCCATGCGGGCCCTTTCATCGCTTTTCGCGCTTTTCCTCGCGGTTTTGAGCGTGTCTCATCCCTTATCGGCAGACCCCGGCGATGTCACCGCTGCCGCGCGCGGCGTGGTGCGCGTGGTGCTGATCGGGCAGGAGGGCGGCCAGCTTGTTCCCGTCACCCATGGCAGCGGTTTCGCTGTCACCCCCACCCGGATCGTTACCAATGCCCATGTCCTGCGCGAAGCCTTGCAGGATACGAGCCTGCGGATCGGGGTGGTGCCCAGCCAGGGCGAGAAATCGGCCTATGCCAAAGTCATCGCGGTCTCGCCGCGCAATGATCTCGCGCTGATCGAGATCACCGGCGGCACTCTCCGCCTTCCGCCGCTTGCGCTTGCTGGCGGACAGGATAGCGGGGCGATGGGCGAAGTGGTGGCCGTCGGCTATCCGATGAATGTCGATCTCGCGCAGGGCCTCACCATTGGCGACATTTTCCGCGCCCAGCCGCCGGTCAAAAGCCGCGGGTTTCTCTCGGGCGAGCGTCCGAGCCGCCAGTTTGACACGATCCTCCACACCGCCCCGATTGCGCGCGGCAATTCCGGCGGGCCGCTGCTGGATGGCTGCGGACGGGTGCTTGGGGTCAATTCCTTCAGCGCGGATTCGGACGGGGGCGGCGCGGAGTTCTTTTTCGCGGTCTCCTTGCGTGAACTGATCCCTTTCCTGCGCGCGCAGGACACCGAACCGCAGGTCAACGCCCTCCCCTGCCGCTCGATTGACGAGCTCAACGCCGAGGAACGCGCGCGGCTCGAAAGCGAGCAGGCCGCGGTGCGCGAGCGCCTTGCCCGGCGCGATGCCGTGTTGCGTGAGGCCCAAGACGAAGCGCGCCTAGCCGCCCAGATGGAGGTGATTGCCGCGCGCGAAAACCGGGTGGCAGCCGCGCTCCTGCTGCTGTTGGCGAGTATCGCGGGCGGGGTTGCCACGATGCGGCTGTACAAGGGCGATGCGCCGCGCGGCCAGCTGCTTGGCGCGGGCGCGCTGGCCGCAGGGGCGCTGATCGCGGCAGGCTTGCTGTGGGCGACCCGTCCGGGCCTTGCCGCGATCGAAGAAAAGGTCGCCGAAGCGCTGGCGCAGAACCCGGCGATAAACCCCGGTGCAGGCGCCCGGCCCGCCACCCCCGATGCGACGAAGGCCGCGACCAGCGATGGCGCGCTGGTTTGCACTCTTGTTCCCGAACGCAGCCGGGTGACTTCGTCGCGCATTGATGATGTCGAATTCGCATGGGCGGGCGATGGCTGCGTCAACGGGCGGACCCAATATGGCCGCACCACGCAAGGCGAATGGAGCCGCCTGGTGGTGCCGGATGATGAGGATGCGGTGGCCGTGAACACCTTTGATCCGGCGACCCGCACGCTGCGCACCGAACGCTATCTGCTGGGCGCTGACGCGATGGCCACGGCGCGGGCCGCACGCCGCCAGTATGATCCGCCAGCCTGCGGCGCGAACGAGGCCGCGCGGATTCTGGGCGAGCAGCAATCCGCGTTGCTCGCGATGCTGCCCGATCGTCCGAATGAACGGCTGGTCTACAGCTGCGCATCAAAACCCTGAACCGCGCCGCGTCTTCATCGCGCGTTCAGCAAAAGAATGAGACTATCTCCATGTTAAACAGAGATAAAAGGATGCGTGACGATGAGGAGATTGTCCCTCGCGCTGGCTCTGGGCGCGGCGACATGTCTGTCACTTCCGGCGGCCTATGCACAGGATACCGCCACCCCGGCTCCGGCTACTGGGGTCGATAGCGACGAGGCGGACGAGGCGCTGCGCCGGCAGATCATCGTCGAGGGTGAGCGCCGTCTCGCGCCCAAGGAAATCGGCCAAGCCCTCGATCAATTGACACGGCGTACCGGTTTGTTCGAACCGGTCGCGCGCTTCGAAGTGCCTGTATGTGTGATGGTGGTCGGTCTAGGCCAGCAGATTGACGAAGCAATCGCCGCCCGCATCCGGGAAAATGTGCTGGCGGTGGGCTTGCGGCTCGATGACAGGGCCAATTGCCGGGCCAATGCCATCACCATCATCACTCATGATCCGCAGGTCACTTTCGCGACCCTCCGCAACAAGCGGCCATGGCTGATCGGTTGGCCTCAATTGCGCGAATACTCTCTCAGTACCCTCAAAGCCCAGTTGGCGGCAAAAACGCCGGCAGTGTCCTGGAGCACTTTCGACGACTGGTTGCCGGATAACCGCGCGCTACTGGCAGGGCAGTCGCAGGCAAGCGGGTTCTGGGGTTGGAACAGCGGGCGAATGCCAACACTTGGCGGCAGAAGGCGCGGGACTGCTATGGTGTTGGTTGATGCCAAGCACCTTAACGGGATCCGTATTCACCAGCTTGCCGATTTTTTGACCGTTCACCTGCTGGGTTCGCCGCGTAGCGCAATCAACGCGAGCGAGGCCGGTGTGCCAACCATTCTATCGCTGTTCGACGGTGACCCGAAACGCGCTCCGCAACGGCTGACCACCTTCGATCGCGCCTATCTGTGCGGCCTCCACCACATCCGTACACGCGGCACAAATATGAGCGTGAACCTCGCGATCAACACCCGCATGAAGCAGAACATGCTGGACGTGTATGATAGCGAGTGCGTGCGGGTGGGCGCACCGGCTGATGAACCGGCAGGCAACGCTCTGCCAGCACCCCAGCCGCAGCCAGGGCTTGATACCGCAACAAAGCCCTGATCGCCCGGATTGCACAACGCGGTTATGCCGCGCGTCATCGCCTGTCAGCAAATCGCGGACCGTGGGTTGCATCGCAGCATAGTGGGTGCTAGGCGCGCGCCGAACTCGACGGGGGCCTTGTCGGCATTGAGTCCAACCGGCCCTTCGCGATCATCACCTGGAAGCTTCCAAGAGGACCTCAAGCGCGTGGATATTTCCGCCGGTATTCAGGCTAGCCTAGCGGGGCGTTATGCCTCGGCCCTGTTCGACCTTGCGAGCGAGAACGGGAAGGTTACCGCAGTCGAGAAAGATCTCGACACCTTGTCCGCTGCGCTCGGCGAATCGCCGGAACTGCGCGCCGCCACCACCAACCCGCAGCTGTCGCGCGGCGCACAAGGCGCAGCTATGGCCGCACTCGCCAAGCATCTCAAGCTGAACGCGCTGACTGCCAATTTCCTCGGCGTGCTGGCCAACAACCGCCGCCTTGCGGCGCTGCCGGGCATCGTGGCCGCCTTCAAGGCGATTGCCGCGGCCCAGCGCGGCGAAGTGAGCGCCAAGGTCACCAGCGCCCACCCGCTGAGCCAGGAACAGCTTGCCACGCTCAAGGACAAGCTCACCGCCCGTCAGGGCCGCACTGTCATGCTGTCTGCCGAGGTCGACCCCGATCTCCTCGGCGGGCTCGTCGTCACCATCGGTTCGCAGCGCATTGATGCCTCGATCCGCACCCGTCTCAACTCGCTTGCCCAGGCTATGAAGGCTTAAAGGACAAACCCATGGAAATCCGCGCCGCAGAAATCTCCAAGGTCATCAAGGACCAGATCGCCAATTTCGGCACTGAAGCCGAAGTCAGCGAAGTCGGCTCCGTGCTGAGCGTGGGTGACGGGATCGCCCGTATCCACGGCCTCGACAAGGTGCAGGCCGGCGAGATGGTCGAATTCGCCAATGGCGTGCAGGGCATGGCCCTCAACCTCGAAGCCGATAACGTCGGTGTCGTGATTTTTGGCTCGGACAGCGAGATCCGCGAAGGTGATGTGGTGAAGCGGACCGGCACCATCGTGGACGTGCCGGTTGGCAAGGGCCTGCTCGGCCGCGTCGTTGACGCGCTTGGCAACCCGATCGACGGCAAGGGCCCGATCGAAGCCACCGAGCGCCGCCGCGTCGAAGTGAAGGCACCGGGCATCATCCCGCGTGAATCGGTGTCCGAACCCGTGCAGACCGGCCTCAAGGCGGTTGACGCGCTGGTGCCCGTGGGCCGTGGTCAGCGCGAGCTGATCATCGGTGACCGCCAGACCGGCAAGACCGCTGTCGCGATCGACACCTTCATCAACCAGAAGGAAGTCAACGCCGGCAACGACGAAGGCAAGAAGCTTTACTGCGTTTATGTCGCCGTCGGCCAGAAGCGTTCGACTGTCGCCCAGATCGTCAAGCAGCTCGAAGAAAACGGCGCGATGGAATATTCGATCGTCGTCGCCGCGACCGCTTCGGAGCCCGCACCGCTCCAGTATCTCGCGCCCTACACCGGCTGCGCGATGGGCGAATTCTTCCGCGACAACGGCATGCACGCCGTGATCGTGTACGACGACTTGTCGAAGCAGGCCGTTGCCTATCGCCAGATGTCGCTGTTGCTGCGCCGCCCGCCGGGCCGCGAAGCCTATCCGGGTGACGTGTTCTATCTCCACAGCCGCCTGCTCGAGCGTGCGGCGAAGATGAACGAGGCCAATGGCCACGGCTCGCTCACCGCGCTGCCGATCATCGAAACCCAGGCGGGCGACGTGTCGGCCTACATCCCGACCAACGTGATTTCGATCACCGATGGCCAGATCTTCCTCGAAACCGGCCTGTTCTACCAGGGTATCCGTCCGGCGATTAACGTCGGTCTGTCGGTGAGCCGCGTCGGCGGCGCCGCCCAGACCAAGGCGATGAAGAAGGTCTCGGGCTCGATGAAGCTCGACCTCGCGCAGTACCGCGAAATGGCCGCCTTCGCGCAGTTCGGCTCGGACCTCGACGCCGCGACGCAGAAGCTGCTCAACCGCGGTGCGCGCCTGACTGAGCTGCTCAAGCAGCCGCAGTTCTCGCCGATGCCGTTCGAGGAGCAGACCGTGTCGATCTATGCCGGCACCAATGGCTATCTCGATGCCATCCCGGTGAACCGCGTGAACGAATACGAAGCTGCGATGCTCAGCTTCATGCGTCAGAACCACAGCGATGTGCTGGCCGAAATCCGCACCTCGAAGAAGTTCGAGGGCGAAGTGGCTGACAAGACCAAGGCCGCGCTCGACGCTTTCGCCAAGCAGTTTGCGTAAGGACACCTGAAACGTGCCTTCACTCAAGGAACTGAAGGGCCGGATCAACTCGGTCAAATCGACCCAGAAGATCACCAAGGCCAAGCAGATGGTTGCGGCCGCCAAGCTGCGCCGCGCCCAGAGCGCGGCGGAAGCGGCGCGGCCCTATGCTGCGCGCCTTGCCGCGGTGATGGCGTCGCTGGCCGGCAAGGTTGCCGGTGATGCCGCGCCGAAGCTGCTGGCGGGCACGGGCTCGGACAAGCGTCATCTCCTGGTGGTGGTCAACACCGACAAGGGCCTGTGCGGTGGTCTGAACTCGAACCTCGTGAAGGCCGCTCGCGCCAAGGCGCAGGCACTGATCGCCGAAGGCAAGGACGTAAGCTTCTACCTCGTCGGCAAGAAGGGCCGTGCCCCCTTGAAGCGAGATTTCCCGGTGCTGATCGGCGCAGGCTTCGACACCAGCAATGTCCGCACCCCCGGCTTTGAAGAAGCCGATGCGATTGCCGCTGAGCTGATCGGCATGTTCGAGGCTGACCAGTTCGATGTCGCGCACCTGATCTACCCGACCTTCAAGTCGGCACTGGCGCAGGACCCGACGATCAACCAGCTGATCCCTGTCCCCGCCCCCGCGACGGCAGATAGCAGCGATGCCGTGGTCGAATACGAGCCGGGTGAAGAGGAAATCCTCGCCGAGCTGTTGCCGCGTTATGTGAAGACCCAGCTGTTCGGCGCCTTGCTGGAACGCGAGGCGAGCGAACAGGGCGCTTCGATGACGGCAATGGACAACGCGACCCGCAACGCGGGCGAGCTGATCAACAAGCTGACGATCCAGTATAACCGCAGCCGTCAGGCCGCGATCACCACCGAACTCATTGAAATTATTGCTGGCGCCGAAGCGCTCTAACGAAGGCAAGGAAACCGAAAATGGCTACCGCACCCGTCCTCAATCAGACCACCAATGGCGTTATCAGCCAGGTCATCGGCGCTGTCGTCGACGTGCAGTTCGAAGGCGATCTGCCGCCGATCCTCACCGCACTTGAAACCAAGAACGGCGATAACGTGCTTGTGCTCGAAGTGGCGCAGCACCTTGGCGAGAACACCGTGCGCACCATCGCGATGGACGCCACCGAAGGCCTCACCCGTGGTCAGGAAGTGGTGAACACCGGCGCGCAGATCTCGGTGCCGGTCGGCCCGAAAACCCTCGGCCGCATCATGAACGTGATCGGCCAGCCGATCGACGAGCGCGGCCCGATCGGCGCGGAAACCACCGCCCCGATTCACGCCGAAGCCCCGGCTTTCGTTGACCAGTCGACCGAAGCGGCGATCCTTGTCACCGGCATCAAGGTGATCGACCTGCTCGCACCCTATGCGCGCGGCGGCAAGATCGGCCTGTTCGGCGGTGCGGGCGTCGGCAAGACCGTGCTCATTCAGGAACTCATCAACAACATCGCCAAGGGCCATGGCGGCGTGTCGGTGTTCGCGGGCGTGGGTGAGCGCACCCGTGAGGGCAACGACCTCTACCACGAATTCCTCGATGCGGGCGTGATCGCCAAGGACGCCGAGGGCAATGCCACCAGCGAAGGTTCGAAGGTGGCGCTGGTGTTCGGCCAGATGAACGAACCGCCGGGCGCGCGTGCCCGCGTGGCGCTGTCGGGCCTGACCATGGCGGAATATTTCCGCGACGTGGAAGGCCAGGACGTGCTGTTCTTCGTCGACAACATCTTCCGCTTCACGCAGGCCGGTTCCGAAGTGTCGGCGCTGCTCGGCCGTATTCCGTCGGCAGTGGGCTATCAGCCGACCCTTTCGACTGACATGGGCAACCTGCAAGAGCGCATCACCTCGACCACCAAGGGTTCGATTACCTCGGTGCAGGCGATTTACGTGCCCGCCGACGACTTGACCGACCCGGCACCGGCGACCTCGTTTGCCCACTTGGACGCGACGACGACGCTGAGCCGTGCGATTTCCGAACTCGGCATCTACCCGGCGGTGGACCCGCTCGATTCGACCTCGCGCGTTCTCGAACCGCGCGTTGTCGGCACCGAGCATTACGAAACCGCCCGCCGCGTTCAGGAAATCCTCCAGAAGTACAAGAGCCTGCAGGACATCATCGCCATTCTCGGGATGGATGAACTGTCGGAAGAAGACAAGCTGACGGTCGCCCGCGCGCGCAAGATCCAGAAGTTCCTTTCGCAGCCGTTCCACGTTGCCGAAGTCTTCACCAACATCCCGGGCGTGTTCGTGCAGCTCGAAGATACCGTGAAGAGCTTCAAGGCGGTGGTCGATGGCGAATATGATCACCTCCCCGAGAGCGCCTTCTACATGGTTGGCGGGATCGATCAGGTGGTCGAGAAGGCCAAGAAGCTGGCTGAAGAAGCCTAAGCCCCTTCCCCTCCCGTGATCGGGAGGGGAGACAGGAACACGAACATGGCATTGCATTTCGAACTCGTTACCCCGGCCAAGCTGGTGCGCTCGGAAGAGGTGCACATGGTGGTCGTCCCCGGCGCTGAAGGCGAATTCGGCGTGCTCGAAGGCCACGCGCCCTTCATGAGCACGATCCGTGATGGCGCCGTGCAGGTCTACAAGACAGCGGGCGGCGCACCCGAAGTGATCGAAGTGCGCGGCGGCTTTGCCGAAGTGGGTGAAAACGGCCTCACCGTGCTGGCGGAACACGTCGAAGGCTGAACGCCTCCGGATTGATGACGATAAAAAGGGCGATCCTGCGGGGTCGCCCTTTTTTGTTGAGCCGGGCCGGTCACCAATCTGAAAATTAACCATAAGCGTGCTAAGGCGGCGGCAATGTCGAGCCTGCCTTCACGCCGCAACGCATTGCCGCTGAGCCGTCCGGACCTGTGGGCCTGCGGCGTGCTTGTGGCCTTTACGCTGATCGTGCGCGCCGCATGGTTTGGCGATCCCAATGCCGACCTTGATGAACAACTCTATTCGCTGATCGGCAATGCCATGCTCGATGGGCAGGTGGCGTTTGTCGACCTGTGGGATCGCAAGCCGTTTGGCCTGTTTGCGCTCTTCGCGCTGGCGCATGCCTTGTTCGGGCCGGGGCCGGAAGCCTACCAACTGCTGGCCGCGGGCTTTTGCGCGGCGGGCGCTGTGCTGACCTATGTGATCGCCCGTGATCTGACAGATCGGGGGACAGCAACCGCCGCAGGGCTGCTTTACGTTGTGCTGAGTGCGATCTACGGGGCCAATTCCGGCAATTCCGAAGCCTTCTTTGTGCCGATGATGCTCGCCATGGCGGTGCTGCTGCGCGATCCGGCACATCCGCAGGCGATAGGGCGGATACTGGCCGCCATGCTGATCGGCGGGCTGGCGTTGCAGATCAAATACACGGTGCTGCCGCAATGTGTCTTCTTCGGCCTGTGGGCGCTGTGGGGCCAAAACCGACACCGGAGAAACCCCACGGGGATTGTCGCATTGGGCGCGGTGTGTGCCCTGCTGGGCCTGTTGCCGACGGCGCTGGTTGCGCTGGGATATGCGCTCGCCGGATATTGGGATGAATTCGTTTTTGCCAATTTCATCTCCTTCTTTGACCGCCTGCCCGCTGCCGAAGGGCGGATGCGCCCCGATATCGCCGCGTTCATGGTGCCCTTCGCGGCTCTCGCGCTCGCCGGGATGCGCGCGGTCTGGCAGGCTCGGCCTGCCCCGGTTTCGCGAACCTATGTTTTCGTGCTGCTGTGGCTGGCAGCTTCGTTGGTGACGGTGTTCCTGCCGGGGACGGTCTACCGCTATTATCTGGTCGCGCTTGTGCCCGCCTGTGTGCTGACGAGCCTGCCATTCTTCCAGCCGAAAGAGCCCACCGGGTTCAACATTCCGGCGATGCTGCCAGCCGTGCTCTATCTGGCCGTGATGCCATTCCAGTTCATGGCAACACAAGAGAACCGTATCGCAACCGAGGCCTTTGCCCGCGCCATTGCCCCGCGGATCGATGCCGCCGCAGGGCGCTGTCTGTTCATCTTTGACGGGCCGACCGCGCTTTACCGGATGACCGACAGCTGCATTCCCAGCCGCTTCGTTTACCCCGATCATCTCAACAACGCGCTTGAACGGTATGCGCTTGGCGTGTCGCAGGAAGGCGAAGTCGCCCGCATCCTTGCGACGCGGCCGCCGGTCATCATCACCGCCGACAGTGCGTTCACGCCGCAGAACCCGGAAGCCATGCGGCGGGTCAAACAGGCGCTTGCACGCGATTATTCCGAGATCGCCAGCACAAGGCTTCACAACCGGCTGGTGCGCGCATGGGCGCTGCGCGACTGAGCGGCATCAGCATAGCCTTGCAATCCCCGCGCCCTCCCGCCACAAGTTGCCAGCCCTGCGGCTGACGCAGCAGAGCATGTCCTTTCCGATAAGAGGAGCGTCGCACTTGAAACTCGTATCGAGGCTGGCCATTGCGCTTGCCATGACCACATCCCCCATTGCCGCAGCGCAAGAGAACCCCGGCGTTCCCGGCCCCGAGCAGGATCCCTATATCTGGCTCGAACAGGCGCGCAGCCCCGAAGCGCTCGATTGGGTGGCCAAGGAAAACACCCGCACGCTGGCCGCACTCGAAAGCGATCCGCGCTTTGCCCAGTTGAAGGCCGAGGCGCTGGCGATCTTCGATAGTGAAGACCGCATCCCCTTCGTCAGCTTCCGCCCGGATGGGCTTTACAATTTCTGGCAGGACAAGGCGAACCCCAAGGGTGTGCTGCGCCGCACGACGCTGGAAAGCTACCGCACGGCCAAGCCGGAATGGGACGTGATCCTCGACATTGATGCCCTCGCCAAGGCCGAAGGCAAGGAATGGGTCTATCAGGGCTCGACCTGTCTGCCCCCTGCCCTCACCCGCTGCATGATCGCGCTGTCTGATGGCGGTGAGGATGCCACCATCATGCGCGAATTTGACACCACGACGAAGCAGTTCGCCGCCGGCGGCTTCGTGCTCGACAAGAAGAGCCAGGGCGGGATTGACTGGATCGATGAGAACACCCTGCTGGTGGGCCGCGATTTCGGCCCCGGCACGCTGACGGACAGCGAATATCCCTTCACCGCGCGCGTCTGGACACGCGGTACGAAAATCGAGGATGCGCCCGAAATCTTCCGCGGCCAAGCCAATGATGTGTGGGCCGGTGTCAGCCTGCTGCGCGACAATGATGGCGTGGTTCAGGCGCGCATTGCCTATCGCGGCATCAGCTTCCACGAGCGCCTCCACTACGTCGAAGTCGATGGCAAGTGGACCTTGTTGGATCTGCCGAAGAAGGCTTCGCCCTACGGCATCATGGATGGCCACCTCCTGCTCTCGACCGATGAGGACTGGACTGTGGACGGCCAGACCTTCGTGGCTGACAGCCTGATTGCCGTTAATCTGGCCGAGTTCCGCGCCAATCCCAACGGCGCGAAGAAAACCCTCGTCTGGGCGCCGGGCGAGCGCCAGACCAAGCAGGGCGGCGCGGTGACGGGCGAAGCGCTTTATGTCAGCCTGCTCGACAATGTCGTGGGCAAGGTGCTGCGCTTCAATTTCCGGAACGGAAAGTGGGTCAGCACGCCGGTTGTCCTGCCCGACAATGCCACCATCGGGATCGCGACCTCGTCGGACAAGACCGACCAGATCATGTACACGGTGAGCGGCTTCCTTGAGCCAACCACGCTCTACTACACCGATGGCACGACGCCGCCGGCCGTGCTCAAAACCTCGCCGGCCTATTTCAACCCCGAAGGCATGGATGTCGAACAGCATCAGGCCATCAGCAAGGACGGGACAAAGATCCCCTACTTCCTGGTGAAGCCCAAGGGCATGGTGGTGAATGGCACCACGCCCATCCTGATGACCGGCTATGGCGGCTTCCAGGTCCCGCGCCTGCCGGCCTATCTTGGCACCACCGGCAAGCTGTGGCTGGAGCGCGGCGGCGCCTATGTGCTCGCCAATATGCGTGGTGGCGGCGAATTCGGCCCCAATTGGCACCAGACCGCGATCCGCGAGAACAAGCAGCGGACCTGGGACGATTTCATCGCGGTGGGCGACGATCTGGTGAAGCGCGGCTTCACCAGCCCCAAGCATCTCGGCATCCAGGGCGGCTCGCAAGGCGGCCTGCTGGTGGGCACGGCCTTTACCCAGCGGCCTGACCTGTTCGGCGCGGCGATCGTGCAGATCCCGCTGTTCGATATGCTCCGCTACCACCTGATCGGGCGCGGCGCATCGTGGATCGGCGAATATGGCGATCCGCGCATTCCCGAACAGCGCGCCTGGATCGAAGGCTATTCGCCCTACCAGAAGATCGTGGCGGGGGTGAATTACCCCACCCCGTTCCTGTGGGCCTCCACGGCTGACGACCGCACCCACCCGGCGCATGCGCGCAAGGGCGCGGCACGGCTCAAGGAACTGGGCCAGCCCTATTACTACTTTGAGGACACCACCGGCGGTCACTCGGGCGGGGTGGACAATGATCAGCGCGCCAAATTGCAGGCGCTGCAATTCGTCTATCTGATGCAGCGTCTGATGGACGCCAAGTAACGCGGCCAGCGCGGGTAAAGATTCCCGCCAACCGCCAGGAAAGGGGGCGATTCCGTATGCGGAATCGCCCCTTTTTGCGTTAGTCGGACCCAGTGAACGCAACTACCTGTAAAACAACCCGACACTTGGGCCTCGGTTCGTCGCAGATGCGGCACAACAAAAATCCTCAAGGCAGATTTAACCACGTTCCGCAGGTGCCTGTTAAGGGTGCTCGGCAAGATTCGTTGCATCGGGGCAATGAAACCGAGCAATGAGGAACCGAGCCATGGCATACCCCAGAGACATTTCGATTGCGGAAGCGATCAAGCGTTACCACCTGCCGCAGACCCACCGGGTGCACTGGTCGAAAGCGCGCAAGGATGATGTGGTGCGCGCGGTGCGCGAACGGGCTCTTCCCTTTGAAGAGGCACAGGCCCGCTACCTGCTGAGCCGCAGCGAATTCGAAGAATGGGAACGCGATTATCTTGCAGCTGGCAGCACTACGATCGCACGGATGCAGGACGCCTGAGCAAACGCGTGCTGCTGCCCTAGCGCGTCGGTGCGTCGAAATCGGCAGGCTTGTTCGCGATCCACGTGACGAACTTGACGATCGCGGGATGGGCGCGGATCACGGCGACATTATCCCCGATCCGCGCCAGCTCGTTGTTGGTGAAATTGGCATGGATCGTCTTGTGGCAGATCGGGTGCACCGGCACCTTCACCTTGCCCTTTTTCGCTTTCGGGATCGGGTGATGCCATTGGACGATATCGCCCAAGGGACGGTCGCACAGCCAGCAGGTGAGCGGCGCCAGATCATGGCTCACTTCTTTTCTGCCGCCTTCTTTTTCTTCATCGCATCGTGAAAGCGGTCGGCCCAGCCGGGCTTCACCAATTGTTCGGCGCGCACCATGCGCAGCTCGCCGGCCGCGACATCGCGGCTGACCGCCGATCCGGCCGCGACAATCGCATCAGCGCCGATGCTCACTGGTGCGATAAGGGACGAATTGGAACCGATGAAGGCCCCGGGCCCGATCACGGTCTTGTATTTGAAGTACCCATCATAATTGCAGGTGATCGTGCCCGCCCCGATATTCGCGCCCGCGCCGATGGTGGCATCGCCGAGATAGGTGAGATGGCTTGCCTTGGCGCCGGGGGCGAGCACGGCATTCTTCACCTCGACGAAATTGCCGATGAAGCTGCCCTCCTCCAGCACCGTGCCGGGGCGCAGGCGGGCGAAGGGGCCGACCTTGACCCCGCTTGCGAGACTCGCGCCCTCGATGTGGCTGTTGGCACGGATCAACACCTTGTCGGCAACGCGCACGCCCGGGCCGAAGAAGACATTGGGCTCGATCGTCACATCGCGCCCCAACACGGTATCGTAGCTGAAGAACACCGTTTCGGGCGCGATCAGGGTCGCGCCCTCGTCCATCGCCTGCAACCGGCGTGCCGCCTGCCAGCGCGCTTCGGCGGCGGCGAGTTCGGCGCGGCTGTTGATCCCCGCGACTTCATCCGCGCCGTCCGCGACGATAACCGCGCAGGCGCGGCCATCGGCAATCGCGATGTTGATGATATCGGGGAGGTAATACTCGCCCTGCGCATTGGCATTGCCGACCCGCGCGAGCAGCGCGAAAAGATCGCCGCTGCGCGCGGCGAGCAGCCCTGAATTGCACAGGCGGCAGGCGCGCTCGCCCTCGTCCGCATCCTTGTATTCGACCATCTTGACGATGCGGCCGTCATCATCGGCGATCACCCGGCCATAGGCGAGCGGATCGGCAGGCTCGAAACCAAGCACCACCGCGGCGGGATTATCGGCTGCGTGGAGCCGTTCGAGCATCGCGCGCATGGTCGCGGCTTTCACGAAGGGCACATCGCCGTAGAGCACCAGCACATCGCCCACAAAGCCCGCCAGCGCGCCTTCGGCCTGCTGGACAGCATGGCCAGTGCCAAGCTGCGGTTCCTGCACGCAGGTGACCGCCCGATTCCCCACGGCCTTCTCGATCTGTTCGCGCCCCGCCCCCACGACCACCGCTGTCCGCTCCGGGCCGAGTTCAGCAACGCTCGCCATCAGATGTTCGAGCATCGGATGGCCCGCAATCGGGTGCAGCACCTTGTGCAGATCGCTTTTCATGCGGGTGCCCTTGCCCGCAGCAAGGATGATGGCGGCAAAGGGATGGGAAGCTGTCGTCGTCATGGGTTCTCTCTAGGCAAAGCTGCGCCTGCCAGCAAATGCTTGCGGTTTGATGTCGCATGGCGCAGGCGAGCCGTCATGCAAAGCTTCCCTTTTGAGGCCATCGGCTTTGATCTTGATGGCACGCTGCTCGATACCTTCCGCGATCTCGGCGCGGCGGTAAACCAAGCGCTGGTGCTTGGCGGGTTTCAGCCTGCACCGCTCGAATCCTCGAAAGACCTGATCGGCGGCGGGGCCAAGATCATGCTTGCCCGTGCGGTCGAGGCGCAGGGCGGCCTGCCCGAAGATGCCTTCCGGCAGCTCTACAAGGCGATGCTCGCCTATTATGCCGATCACAACGCCGAACATACCGTGCCCTACCCCGGTGTGCGCGATACGCTGCATGATCTCGCCGCGCGCGGGGTGCCGATGGTGGTCGTCACCAACAAGTTCGAAGGCTTTGCCCGCGATGTGCTGACCCAGCTCGATCTGATCGGGCTGTTTCAGGGTGTGATTGGCGGCGATTCCCTCGGCAAGGACGAAGCTGGCCAATTCCTCGCCAAGCCGCACCCGGCCCCGATCCTTGCGGCGATGGCGGCCGCCGGGGTCAGTGATCCCGCGCGCTTCGTCTTCATCGGCGATTCGACCTATGATGTGCGCGCGGCCCGCGGCGCGAGCGTGCCGGTGATCGCGGCGGCCTATGGCTATTGCGACCGCGCAGCGGAAGACCTTGGCGCCGACGCAATAATCGATTCGTTCGAGGGGCTGATTCCGGCGCTTGTCGCCCTTCGCGCGCGCCCCTGACCTTACGGCATTGCGCCCCTGCCCAATGGGCTGTTGCAAGAGCGCCGCGAAAGTGCCACGCAGCCGCCATCTTGACGTAGGCGTAAAGCCACTCACCATTCAGGAGGACTACTCATGACCATCAGCTTCAAGGACAAGGTTGCCATCGTCACCGGCGCCGGCGGCGGGCTCGGCAAGGCCTATGCGCTCGAACTCGCGCGTCGCGGCGCGAAGGTTGTCGTGAACGACCTCGGCGGTTCGCGCGATGGCACTGGCACCTCGGACGCCGCCGCACAGGTTGTCGCCGAAATCGAAGCGATGGGCGGCGAGGCGATCGCCAACGGCGCATCGGTCACCGAATACGAGCAGATGGAAAAGATGGTCGCCGATGCCAAGCAGAAGTGGGGCGGCGTCCATGTGCTGATCAACAATGCGGGCGTGCTGCGCGACAAGACTTTCGCCAAGATGGAGCCGGCTGACTTCGAATTCGTCGTCAAGGTGCACCTCACGGGTTCGGCCTTCGCCACCAAGGCGTGCTGGGAACTGATGCGCGAGCAGGGCTATGGCCGCATCCTGATGACCGCCTCCTCGACCGGCCTGTTCGGCAATTTCGGTCAGGCGAACTACGGCGCGGCGAAGCTCGGCCTTGCGGGCCTCACCAAGACGCTGGCGCTCGAAGGCGCGAAGTACAACGTGCGCTGCAACACGCTGTCGCCGGTCGCGGGCACCCGCATGACCGAAGACCTCTTCCCCGAAGAAGCCTTCAAGCTGTTCGCGCCCGAGAACGTGGTGCCGGCCGCGCTGTTCCTCGTCTCGGAAGACGCGCCGACCAACGCCATTGTCGGCGCGGGAGCTGGCGGGTTCCACTCGTCGTGGACGGTGATGAATGATGCGGTGTGGCTGCCGGAAGGCGAGCGCACCGTCGAAGGCTTTGCCGCCCATTGGGAAGAGATCAACGCCTTCACCAACCTGATCGCGCCGCAATCGGGCAGCGAGCAATCGGGCAACATCCTGCGCGCGATGCAGAAGGTTACGGGGACCGGACCGAGCTCCGCGCGCGGTTGATCCGGCTTCCGGTTACGGAATTCAGCAGGCCCGTCCCCGCAAGGGGGCGGGCCTTTGCTGTGACATTTCCGTTTGGATTTCCTGTGCCCGATATTCCGTGCCCGATGGGTCTGGTCGGTTGACGCTCGTCTGATAGTCTCTCAGGATCGGACGGGTCACCATTTTGGCCGCGCTGAAGGCGAGCGACTGCTGAAGAATGCCCCGGATGACCGTCTGGCGGGGAAAGGCGCCAGGTCAGAAGATAAGAATGCTTCCAAAACCAATGAGCAAGCCGGTAACCGCAGACATGGCGATTATAGCGGCTGCGCGCCGTTTGCCGCTTTGGTCAATTGTAGATCTTTCCGGAAGAGGGCCGCCGGCCGCCTGTGTGCTGCCGATCAACGGTTTATCGGGCTGTTTTTCGCGTGCGCCAAGCACGTCGGCGAGGCGTACGCTCTTGGGACGATCAACTGGCGCGCCGATGACCCAACTCTGAGCGGCAAGCATCGCTTCCATTTCAGCGAGTGCCTCAGGGTCCACGGCTTCCCCGCGAAGGTTCAGCACAATTGATTTCGGCAGCTTCTCCTCGAACTGAATGCCGACGAGATTGCCGCGAACCCATTTCACGGTACCAAAGATTCTCAACTTCCTGAGGGAAAGCCAAATCGACTGATCAGGAGCAAGTTTTTGCTCCGTTTCGACCCGGGCTCCGCCAAGGGACAGATCGCGTATCGAACACGGCGTACGGCCAAGCGGCGAATCAAGATATCCGCGCAGCGTCACATCGGCCCTGCCGTACGTTCGAAGGCAGGCCTTAGTTGCGGCTGATTTGGCTGTGTTCAAACTAACCATTACAGGATATTAACAATTCTTCGTTAATGCTTTTTTAATGCCTATTTCAGTAATTACTTATGCCCTTGTATCTTTGTCTTTTTACGCTCACTGATGAGTGGGTTGGTCTTTTTTGGGCATGATCAACCATCCACCCCTCAGCCGTTTTCAACTGCGATCAGCATCGGCCCCAAAGCCAACGTTCCCGTCACCCTGCTTCCGCACGTGGAAAGCTATGCTGGGAGCCCGAAAGCGGCCGCTAAACCAGCCATCGCGCGCAACACCGCGAGACTAGTCGTCCACGGCCCTCAGCAAGCGGCGCTCCATCGGGGCGAGCACATTGGCCAGATCATGGCCGCGCTTGAGCACTTGCCCGTGCTCCCCGAACAGCGTCCACATGCCCTGCTTGGCGCGCAAGGCCGGGCGCTTTTCGAGCCGTGCCTGCGGGCGTTCAGCGGTGCGGCGGAAGGCGGCAAAGGTGGCGGCGTTCTTATCAAAATCCATGGCGTAATCGCGCCACTCGCCCGCGGCGACCATCCGCCCATAGAGATCGAGAATGCGGGTCAGCTCGGCCCGTTCAAAGCCAACCTGCCCCGGCACGCGGCCCGGAAAGGCGACAATCTGCCCGTTGCTCGTCGCGGAATCGCGCGCGCTCATCAAGCCTTGGTTCCGTTGCGCAAGGCCGCGACATCAGCCGCTTCGGCAGGCCGCATGGACGCGCGCAGTTCCGCCATCTCGGCACGCAAGGCCGCGAGTTCGGCTTCGAGCTTTTCGACACAATCGCCGCGCGGCCGGCCCTGTTCATCGCAGGGTGGATCATCGCACGGCGTGCCATAGGGAATGAATTCGCGCAGCCATTGTTCGGCGGGCACCAGTGTCGAGCGCGCTTTCAGGCCGATCATGGTCGCGCCGGGGGGAACATCATCCGTCACCACCGCATTGGCGCCGACCCGCGCCCTTTCGCCGACCACAATCGGCCCGATGATCTGCGCGCCCGAGCCAATGATCACATTGTCCATCAGGGTCGGGTGCCGCTTGCCGCCCTTGCCGCTCGTCGGATTGGTGCCGCCCAGCGTCACACATTGATAGATCGTGACATTATCGCCGATCTCGGCAGTCTCCCCGATCACAGTGAAGCCATGGTCGATGAAGAAATTCTTCCCGATGCGCGCGCCGGGATGGATGTCGATCGCGGTCAGCAAGCGCGAGAGGTGGTTTACCAGCCGCGCCAGGAAATAAAGCTTGGCCTCGAACAGCCAATGCGCGACGCGGTGAAACCCGAGCGCCCAGACGCCGGGATAAAGCAGGATCTCCCAGCGCGAGCGCGGCGCCGGATCGCGCGCCTGCACAGAGTCGAGATAGCTGATCAACCGCTCGAACATCGCTCTTCAATCCCACCAATCGGATGGCAATGCAATGATCGCCTTACAACAGGCGCTGCTGTTCCGGCCCTTGGAGGGCTTCAAGAGCGGCGCGCCACACAGACATGGTGGCTGGGCTCTGGCGTTCAAGACTGATGCGATCAATCTCTGCCACCAGCGCTTCGAGCGCGGCAAAGCTGCGTTCGCAGCGCGGCACCAGATAATCCGCCGCGCCTTCGGGCAGGGAAAGCCCGCGCTGCTCGGCGAGCGCGTGCAGCAGTTCGGCTGCCATCGCGTCGTCCGGCTCGGTGATGGCGAGGTGCAAGGAGCCGCCGATGCGCGAGGCCAGATCGGGCAAGGCAATCGCCCAGCCGCCCGCCCCTGCATCGCGGTTGACGATGATCAACAAGGCCTCGCCAAAGCGCGCGCCACCTTGCTGCACCGCATTCCAGCGATGGAACAGCGCGGCTTCATCAAGGGTTTCGGCGTTATCCATCACCACGACGGGGATCGCCCCGCCCTGCCCGGCAACCCAGCGCCCGATCAGCGACTTGCCCGACCGCGGCGGCCCGGTCAGCACCGCGACCCGGAACGGCCAACTCGCCGGATCGGCCAGCGCCTCGATCACGCGGGCATTGGCATTGCCCATCACCAGCCGCTGCGGTTCGCGCCCCGCATGCCCCGCCAAGGGCAAGGCAATCTGCGACGGCGATACAAACAGCGAGGCGTGATCGTGGGGCACGGGGTGCAAGCTCGTCCCGCCTAGCGGCTGATCGCGAGCGCGTTCTGGCCCTGCCGCACGGTGAAACCGCGCGCCTGCAAGGCTGCGGTGAGTTCTTCCTGCGTGCCGGCAAAGCTCACGCTCATCACCGATGTGCCGCCCACCGCCGTGCTGGTCACGGTGACGCCGCGCACCCCTGCCAGACCGCGCACCGCGCCAAGGCTGCCATCAAAGGCGCCCGCATCGGGGGTTGCGAATTGCACCACGATGGTGCGTGCTGTGACCGCGCCCGGAATGGGGCTGATCACCGGCTGGGCCTCGATCCGCGGCGCATCGACCGCCGCACCGGCCGCCGCCGCAGCACGTGCCGCCGCGTCGCGGGCCTGCACCGCGCGACCGATTTCGATGAGGCGCTGGATCGCCGGGTCAATCGCCCCGCCGCCGCCCATCCGCAAGGTGGGATCGGGCCGCAGCTTGCCCTCGGCCAGCGCGGCGACAAAAATGCTGTCGAGCCGGGTCACCGCATCCGACAGCATCGCCGGGAGTTCGTCAGGCCCGGGGGCTTCGAGCGTGAAGCTACCGAGCACTTCGCTATCCGGGCCGTGGCGCGCGGTGAACGTGCCTGTGATCGGACCGCCGGGAAAGGTGTGTTCGAGCCGGGCAAAGGGCATCACAACATCCGAGGCAGCATATTGATCGAGCGTGGTGCGCCACCATGTCCGGCTGCGCCGTGTTGTCTGTCCGAAATTGATTAGCAGCGAATCGCGCCCGGCCCCGCTCGGGCGGACGTAATCAATCCGGCTCGACCCCGGATTGAATTCGGCCCACGCGCGCTGCCATGCATTGCGCAGCTCAAAGGTGGTAAAACTGCCCCCGCTCGCCAGCACCGGGATCACCAGCATCGGCGCCGAGCGCGCGGCTTGCTGCGCCCCGCCAAGAAACCCCCCCGCGCGCTGGCGATCAAACACCACGCCGAGCGTGGCGATATAGCGCTTGGGGCCAAGCCGCTCTTTCTCGATCACGATAGCGGCCACCAGCGAGTCAAGCTGGGCATCGGGCAATTTCGGCCCGCCCGCCTTGGCCCACGCCTTGCGCTGCGCATCGCGCCAGCCTTCGGCACGGGCTTTTTCGGCATTTTCGGCGGTCACATCGACCGTGATCCCGCGCACTTCGATATCCGCGCTGGCAGCGGTGGGCGCGATCCCGCGATCACCCGAAACCTGCGCCAACACCAGCGCATAAGTGCCCCCCAGCAGCGCCAGCGCGAGCACGGCGCCCGCGCCCGTGCGGCTGGCTGCGGGCCAGCGCACCGGGGAAAAGGCCTTGGCGAAGGGCGGGCTAGAAGGGGTGGCAAGACCAGTCATGGGGAAAATCGCTCATCCTTTGCCCAATGGCGAGTGGAATTCCAAGCGCGAAAGGCTAAAGACCGTGCATGAGCACCACCAACTCCCCCTACACCTATGCCGATGCCGGCGTTTCGATTGCTGCGGGCAACGCGCTGGTCAAGGCGATTGCCCCGCTGGCAAAGGCCACCGCCCGGCCCGGCGCAACCAGTGAATTGGGCGGGTTCGGCGGGTTCTTCGATCCCAAGGCTGCGGGCTATTCCGATCCGCTGCTGGTGGCGGCCAATGATGGCGTCGGCACCAAGCTCAAGCTCGCGATTGATCACAACCGCCACGACACTGTCGGGATCGATCTGGTGGCGATGTGCGTCAATGATCTGATCGTGCAAGGGGCCGAGCCGCTGTTCTTCCTCGATTACTTCGCCACCGGCAAGCTCGAAAACGGGGTGGCCGAACAGGTCATCGCAGGCATCGCCGAAGGCTGCAAGCTGGCCGGCTGCGCGCTGATCGGCGGAGAAACCGCGGAAATGCCGGGCATGTATGCTGCGGGCGATTATGATCTTGCGGGCTTCTGCGTCGGCGCGGTGGAACGCGGGGAACAATTGACCGGCGACAAGGTCGCGCCCGGTGATGTGCTGCTTGGCCTTGCTTCGTCCGGCGTCCATTCCAACGGCTATTCACTGGTGCGCCGTCTGGCAGCGGACAAGGGCTGGAAGCTCGAACGCCCGGCGATCTTCGATCAGGAACGCCTGCTGATTGATGCGCTGATGGCGCCGACCCGGATTTATGTGGCGAGCCTCTTGCCGCTGATCCGCGGCGGCCTGATCAACGGCCTTGCCCATATCACCGGCGGCGGGCTGCTCGAGAATATCCCGCGCATCCTGCCGCAAGGCGCGCATGCCATGGTCGATGCCGACCTCTGGCCGCAGCCTCGCCTGATGGCCTTCCTGCAAGCGCAGGGCGCGATCGAGCCCGAAGAAATGGCCCGCACCTTCAATTGCGGGATCGGCATGGTGGTGGCCGTTTCGGAGGAGAGCGTCGCAGAGGTCACCACGCGGCTCGAAGCGGCGGGCGAAACCGTGTTTGCCGTCGGCCGGATCGAGACCGGAGAGACAGGCTGCACCGTGCGCGGTGCGGTCGAGACCTGGTCGGCGAAGGGCCACTGGAGCGCGACCCATCTTGGCTAACTCCCGTCACCCTGAACTTGTTTCAGGGTCCATTGGGCCACAATGAACCTGTGGTGCTTCGGGGAGAAATGGATGCTGAAACGAGTTCAGCATGACGGATAGTGCAGCATGACCGATAAAGCCAAAATCGCCATCTTCATTTCCGGCGCGGGCACCAACATGGCGGCCCTGCTTTATGCCAGCCGCATGCCCGCCTGCCCCTATGAGGTCGTGCTCGTCGCCAGCAATGATCCGGCCGCACCGGGGCTCGCGCTCGCGCAGCTCGAAGGGCTTGCCACGTTTGCCCTGTCGCACAAGGGCATGACCCGCGCCGATCACGATATTGCGATGGAACAGGCCGCCATCGCTGCCGGTGCCGAGATTATCGTGCTGGCCGGTTACATGCGCATCCTGTCGGAAGAATTTGTCGCACGTTGGCAGGGCCGGATGCTCAATATCCATCCTTCGCTGCTGCCCAAATACAAGGGCCTTGATACCTTTGCCCGGGCCATAGCGGCAGGCGATAGCCATGCCGGCGCAAGCGTGCATCTGGTGACGGGCGAGCTCGATTCGGGCGAGGTTCTCGCACAGGCTGAGGTCGCGATCGCGCCCGGTGATACGCCTGCCAGCCTGGCCGAACGGGTGCGGCTGGCCGAACACCAGCTCTTCCCGCGTGCGGTGGCCGATTACGTCTCGCGCTGGCGCAATCCGGCATGGCTGCTCGAACAGGTGCGCGCCCGTGCGCTTGCCCTGCCCGAAACGGGCGAGCAGGAAAGCTTCGGCTCGCAAGGGTTCCGGGTCGGCGAGGGCAAGTCCGGCAAATATTTCGCCTATTTCACCGATCGCCCGCACGGGCATGAACGCATCGCCCTGCTCGTCAAGGTCAGCGGGCCGGAAGAGATGGCCAGCCTGATCGAGGATCAGCCCGACACCTATTTCAAGCCGGCCTTCTACGGCGCGAGCGGCTGGATCGGCATGGTGCTGGATCGGCGCGATCTCGATTGGGATGATGTCACCGCCTGGCTTGAACGCAGCTGGCGCTCGGTCGCGCCCAAGCGCCTGACGCGGCTGATGGACATTGCAGACGCTTTCTGATGGTGCGACAGCCTCCGCCCCGCCCTCACCTGCTCGCGCGCGGCAAACGCGCCGATCAGGCTAATGCGTTTCTCGGCAAGGCATGGGACAAGGGCTGGCTGCCGCCGCCCACACTTGATCCCGATACCCTGTGGCGCATCGCGGCCAAGCCCTTTGGCCCTCGCGCCGATGCCGCAGAGCACGGCGGGCGCAGCGCCGAGGATGTCGCCGATTTCCGCGAACGCCTCACCCGGATGTGCGACAGTGTGCGCAGCGAAGCCGATCTCAATCCGCTCGGGCAAGCCATGGCTTTTGGCCAGTTGCTGCGCACGGTCAAAACACGGCTGGCGCTGGGGGATCTGTGGTCAAAGCGCCCCGAATTGCTCGCCACCCGGCTCGCCCCGCCGATCATCGTCATTGGCCACATGCGTTCGGGCACGACCCGCATCCACAAGCTGCTGGCGGCGGATCCGGCGCATTCGCACACCCGCTACTGCGATGCCTATCATCCGGTGCCGGCACGGCGCGGGGTGAACCGGGCCAAAGCCACTTTCGAGCTGGCGATGTTGGGCGTGCTCAACCCGTGGATGCAATCGATCCACCCGATGGCCCCCGCCGAGGTCGAAGAGGAGTTGGCGTGGATTTCGGCGGCGCTGCATCATTCGATCTACGAATCGCAGTGGCGCATCCCGGCCTATTCCGCGTGGAGCGAAGGCCGCGATCCGGCACCGATCTACCGCGAATTCCTGCGCATGTTCCGGACCGACGCCGCGATCCGCGGGATTGCCGACAAGCCGCGCGTGCTGAAGGTGCCTGCCTTTGCCGAAGATCTCGCCACCCTGCTCGCGCTGCTGCCCGATGCGCGGCTGGTGCTGGCCGAGCGCGATCATGCCGCGGTGCTGAAAAGCGCCGTGTCGCTCGCCGCGAACCAGATGGCGATTCAATCCGACACTTGCGATCTTGCCCAGATCGAAGCCCTGTGGCGGCACAAGATTGCGCTGCGCGAAGAACGCCTCGCGGCGGTGCTGGCCTCTTGGCAAGGCCCGGTCGCACGGCTCGATTTTGCGCAGCTCAACAGTGATTGGGAAGGCGCGATCCGCAGCTGCTACAGCGCGCTCGGCCTTGCCATGACCCCGGCAGCGCTTGGCCAGATGCGCAAGGTCATGGCAGCGAGCGCCAGCGGCCATCACCACGCCCATGCCGCGCAATTGGCGGGGTTCAACAGCGTGAGCGCGCCATAGCAAAAGGGCCGCCCCTCGTGGGACGGCCCTTTGGATTGGCTGGTCTGAAAAGCCTTAGCCGACGATTTCTTCCGGCTTGAAGAAGAAGGCGATTTCGATCGCGGCGTTTTCTTCCGAGTCCGAACCGTGGACAGTGTTTTCACCGATCGAGAGCGCCAGCTCCTTCCGGATCGTGCCCGGCGCTGCGTCTGCCGGATTGGTCGCGCCCATCACTTCGCGGTTCTTGGCAACAGCGTCTTCGCCTTCGAGCACCTGCACCACCACCGGCTCGCTCATCATGAAATCGACGAGTTCACCGAAAAAGGGGCGCTCCTTGTGCACAGCGTAGAAGCCTTCGGCCTGTTCGCGGGTCATGTGGATGCGCTTCGACGCGACAACGCGCAGGCCGGCGTCTTCCAGCATCTTGGTGACCGCGCCGGTCAGATCGCGGCGGGTGGCATCGGGCTTGATGATCGAAAAGGTGCGGGTAACCGCCATGAGTATTCGTCCTTGTTTGTGGGATCAGGAGAGGCTTGCCAGCGCTGCAAACACCGCGCCAGATGAACTGGCCGCGCCCCTAGCGGCGGACGTGCATTTGTTCAAGCCTTAGCAGACAGGCCGGATCGCTTACCCGCCTGCGCCCTTGCCGAACACAAGCTGGCCGCTGGTCTTGCCATCGACCACAGCACCGGTGCTCACCATGAAGCTGGCGCCATCGCCCGCACGCTTGCCCGAAAGCATCATGGTCTCGTTCATGGTCGCTTCGAGCTCAATCGCATAGCCCGCTTTCTCGGCCTGCGCCTTGAAATGAGCGATGATCGCAGCGGCCTTCGCCCCCGCTTCGAAAGTCACCATCGTGCCGGCACCATCGGGCTGGTTGACCACTGTGTTGGTGACGACGGTGGAGCCGGGAAAGAGGCTGAACCCGTCGGGCAGCGAGATCGGCACGGATTGGCCGGAACGCATGGTGGCATCACCATCAGGCGTCTTGATGGTCATGGTGGTCTCGCCGCTGGCTTCATCGATGCGGTATTCGGCCGTTTCGCCGTCAGACGTGGTGATCGTGCCGGACTGTTCAGAGCCGCACGCGGCCAGCAGCGCGCTGGCGCCGGTCAGGATGAAGGTGATGAGATTGCGCATGGTCGCTCCCCCTGTTGAGCAAGCCGGAGCATTGCTGATCGGCGGACCGGACGCAAGCCTTCAGCGTTTCTTGACCCAGCGGCCGTTTTCCTGCGCGAAGTAAGCCCGCTCGACATCCTCGCGGCCATCCTGCGCGCTCCACGCTTCGCGCGCATGGGGCGCGCCATCGGGCGGGAACAGCAGGAAGACGCGGGCAAAGCCCGCGGCCTCGCGGAAGCGCCCGTCGGCCAGCACCAGATGGCTCGCACCATTCGGGGCTGCGACATCATCGGACAGCAGGATCGGCTGGCGCTCTGCCCCGGTCGCGCCCGCCTCGCCATGCGCGAGGAAGCTCTCCGGCCCGGCCTGCCACAAGGCGCGGGAAATGCTCTCGCGCTGGGCGGCGTCCGCGCTGACAACCAGCAAGCGCGCGCCTTCATCGCGCACGCGCTTCGCGATCAGCGCCACGACTTTCTCGACGGGATCATCGGTAACCTGCCAGAAATCGAGCTTGGTCACGCGGCGGCGCCCTTCCCCCGGCGGCACCGGTCGGAACAATATTTCACATTGTCCCAGTCGCGCTCCCACTTCTTGCGCCATGTGAAAGGGAGCCCGCAGGCAAGGCAGGTTTTGGTCGGCAGATCGGACTTCTTGCGCATCTTTGGGATGGCGAAATCTCCTCGCTATCTTTCCAGCACATCGCGCGCAAAACGATCGAGCAGGCGCACGCCATAGCCGGTTGCGCCCTTGTCCCAGCTATGCCCCGGTTTGTTCGACCACACCATGCCCGCGATATCGAGATGCGCCCACGGGGTGCCGTTCTTCACAAAGCGCTGGAGGAACTGCGCCGCAGTGATCGAACCGGCCTCGCGCGGGCCGATATTCTTGATATCGGCAATCGGGGAGTCGATCAGCTTGTCATAGGCCGAGCCGAGCGGCATCCGCCACAGCTTGTCGCCGGTGGCCTTGCCCGCGGCATCAAGCTGGGCCGCCAGCGTATCATCATTGGCGAACATTCCGCCATATTCATGGCCGAGCGAAATGATCATCGCGCCCGTCAGGGTGGCGAGATCGACCATGCGCGCGGGATCATACTGTTCCTGCACCCAATGGATCACATCGCACAGCACCAGCCGCCCTTCGGCGTCGGTGTTGAGGACTTCGACGGTCTGGCCGCTCATCGTGGTGACAACATCGCCGGGGCGCTGCGCCTTGCCATCGGGCATGTTCTCGACCAGCCCGACAACGCCGATGATGTTGGCCTTGGCCTTGCGGGTGGCGAGCGCCAGCATCGCCCCGGCGACAGCGCCCGCGCCGCCCATATCCCACTTCATGTCTTCCATGCCCGGTCCGGGCTTGAGCGAGATCCCGCCGGTGTCGAAAGTCACGCCCTTGCCGATAAAGACAGTCGGCTTATCGCCCGCCTCGCCGCCATTCCAGCGGATCGCCAGCAGCTTGGACTCACGCTCCGATCCTTGCCCGACGCCGAGCAAGGCGCCCATGCCCAGCGCGGTCATTTCGGCTTCGCCGAGCACGGTGAGCTCTGCGCCCGTCCCTGCAAAAGCCTCTTCACAGGCGGCGACAAAGGTGGCGGGATAAAGCAGGTTCGCCGGTTCGGTCACCAGCTTGCGGGTGAACTCCACCCCGGCAGCAAGCGCCGCCTCGCGGGCCCATGCCTCGGCCGTTCCGGCGGGCGCACCCACGACATGCACCGTGGCAAGGCTGGGCTTCTTGTCGGCGGCCAGCTTGGTGCGATAGGCGTCATGACGCCAACCGCGCAGGCGCAGGCCGAGCAGCACCGCCGCCGCATCCGGCGCGGTAAGACCTGCCGCGGCAAGGTCCAGCACCATTTCGGTCTCGCCCGAAACGAGGTATTTGGCCGTAAGCGCCGCGCCCGCCTTTTCGAGGTTGAGCATGCGATCCGTCGCGGTCCTTTCGCCGGCACCGGCCAGCGCGATGCGGCGCAACGCGCCGTTGTCCACGGTGAACCCCTCGAACACCTGACCGACCCGGCCACCAAACCGCGCGGCAGCGGCCCCTTCGCTGAGGGCCGCGTCAAGCCCGGCCAGCGCTTCGCACTGGTGGGTGATCCGCGCGATCAGGCGGACAGAAGCGGGCGTGGTGTCGGAAATGAGGATCTGCATGGGGTCTCCGCAAGAAAAGAGCTTGGCTGGCCGCAGGGGGTGCACGGCCTGCCGCGCGCCAAAGAGGTCGGCTCAGGCAAAGCACGAAAGGCCTTGATCAAACGCGATTGCGATTAAGCGCGAGCGGTGCAATAGGCAAGCCATGTCGGGCGGAACCTCGGGCAGCGCGCGCTTTAGCACAAAGCCAGGCTGGCGCGCAGCAGCGCGGCGGTCTGCCTCGCCGCTTGCTCTCCTGCTGGCCGCTGCATCAGCCACCCCGGCCTTGGCCGAAGATGCGGCCAGCCCCGCCGAAGATCTGGCCGAAAGCATGGCAGGCGAGGTCATTGATTTCGAGGCCGAGCAACTTTCCTACGACAATGAAAGCGATGTCGTCACCGCGCGCGGCAATGTCGTGCTGCGAAGCAAGGATCGCTCGGTCAGGGCCGATGAAGTCACGTGGGATCGCCGGGCCGGTTCCATCCTGGCCAATGGCAATGTCCGGCTGGTCGATGACAGCGGCAACCGGCTTTTCACCGAAAGCATCGCGCTCAATGATCAGTTCGAAGCGGGCGCCATGGCCGATCTCCTGATCGCCTTGCGGGCGGGCGGCAGGCTCGCGGCGCGTTCTGCTGCCCGCAGCGAGGATGGCACCACCATCCTTACCGATGCCGCCTACACCGCCTGCGCGATCAGCGATGCCGAAGGCTGCGCCAAGAACCCGAGCTGGCGCATCACCGCGCGCAAGGTGATCTATGATCAATCCGCCAACCGGGTGCGGTTCCAGGGCGCGATGGTCGAATTGTTCGGCGCCCGCATCCTGCCCCTGCCGGGTCTCGCGCTGCGCACCGACGGCAAGGCGGAAAGCGGCTTTCTGGTGCCCGATTTCCGCATCACTGCGGTCAACGGGATCGAGGTTAGCGGCGAATATTACTGGCGGCTTGGGGATAACCGCGATCTCAAGCTCGGCGCTTATGTCTTCTCCAGCGTGGCGCCGATGGCCAGCGCCCAATGGCGTCACCTCACCGACAAGGGCGCCTATCAGATCACCGGGTTCGTCACCGCGAGCGACCGCGCCTCTGACCTGACAGGCGGCGCAGGATTCGAGAATGATCCGCGCGGCTATCTCGATGCCAATGGCCGGTTCCAGTTCACCCCCGAATGGAGCCTCACCGGGTCGATCCGCGTTGCCAGCGACCGCACCTTCCTGCGCCGCTACGATCTCAGCCGCGAAGACCGGCTGCGTTCGGTGGTCAATCTCGAGAGGATTGACGAGAATTCCTACCTCTCGATTGCCGGCTGGGCGACGCAGACGTTGCGCATCATTGCCGATCAAGGCCAGATCCCGATTGCCCTGCCCGCGATGGATTACCGCCGCCTCGTCGATGATCCGGTGCTGGGCGGGCGCATCCAGTTGCAGGCCAACACGCTCGCGCTGGTGCGCACCGACGGGCAGGACACCCAGCGCGCCTTTGCCGCCGCCAAGTGGGATCTGCGGCGGATGACGGGGCTTGGGCAGGTGGTGACACTCACCGCACTGCTGCGCGGCGATATCTACAACACGCAAGACACGCTTTCGACCATCACCGAAGTCTATCGCGGGCGCGAAGGCTGGACCGCGCGCGGCGTCGCCACCGGCGCGGTTGATATCGAATGGCCGTTTGTCGGCGAAGCCTTCGGCGGCACCCAGGTGCTCAAGCCGCGCGTGCAATTTGTCGCCAGCCCGCAGACCCGCAATCTCGCTATCCCCAACGAGGATTCGCGGGCGATTGATCTGGAAGATTCCAACCTCTTCGCGCTCAATCGCTTTGCCGGTTATGATCGCATCGAAGATGGCGCGCGTATCACCTGGGGGCTCGATTGGGAGCTGACCCGGCCGGGTCTGCGCGTCAAGACAACCATCGGCCAATTCTACCGGCTGGAAGAACAGAACGACATCTTCCCTGTCGGCACCGGCCTGCCGGATCGGGTGTCGGATTTCGTGGGCCGCACCGAAGTGCGCTTGGGCAATCTTGTCAGCCTGACCCACCGCTACCGGCTCGACAAGGACAATTTCATCATGCGCCGCAACGAGATCGATGCGGCGGTTGGCAGCGCGCGCACCTATCTCGAAATCGGTTACCTTCGGCTCAACCGCAACATCACCACTGTCGAAGACCTCGCCGACCGCGAAGAGCTGCGCGCTGCCGGGCGCATCGCCTTCGGGCGCAACTGGTCGGTGTTCGGATCGGGGATTTTCAGCCTGTCTTCGGCTGAAGACAATCCATTCTTCGCGCTCGATGGGTTCGAGCCGATCCGCACCCGGATCGGGGTCGCTTATCAGGACGAATGCATGGAGTTCGGCGCGACCTTCCGCCGCGATTTCGTCACCGCCGGTGACGCGCTGCGCGGCAACACCTTCCAGATCTTCTTTGCGCTGCGCAATCTGGGCTTCCGCTAGGCGTGAGGCTCAGATCAATTGGCACAGCGGGTAAAAGCCGCTAAAGGCGCGGCTGGACGGGTAAGCCATCATCATCGCCGCGATAACTCAGCTTTCATTCAGCAAAGCGGCGATAAATCTGAATCAATCGCACGAACGGGATCGGGCGATTTCTTGGACCGGAACGGGATTACGCAGTGACATTGCCAGTCAAATCGCCAGTCAAATCGAAATTCTTCTACAAGGCCGGTGCAAGTCTGGTGCTGGCAGGCTTGGCCACGCTCGCCGTGGTGCCGGCGGCGGCTCCGGCACAGACGGTGGCGGTGCCCACCGCCGATAATCCCTTCGGCCTGCCCGATGAAGTCACGCTGTTCGGCAAGGCCAGCCCCGATGTCCGCACCGCGACCGCGGTGGTCAATGGCTATGTCATCACCGGCACGGATATTGACGAGCGCGTGGCGCTGGTCACCTCGGCGTCGGAAGCCAAGGTCACCGACGAGGAATTGCTGCGGCTGCGCGTGCAAGTGCTGCGCAACCTGATTGATGAAACGCTCAAGGTACAGGCGGCCCAGGCGCAGGACATCCCGGCCAAGCCCGAAGATATCGAACGCACCTATGCGCAGCTTGCCGAGCAGAACTTTGCGGGCGAGCCGAAGAAGATGGATGAATACCTGCGCTCGGTCGGTTCATCGCCCAAGGCGCTGAAGCGCCAGATCCAGGGCGAGCTGGCGTGGGAAAACCTGATCCGCCGCAACATCATGCCCTTCGTCAATGTCTCGGCGGAAGAGGTCAATGATGTGCTCGCCCGGCTCGAGGCCTCGCGCGGGACCGATGAATATCGTCTCGGCGAAATCTACCTGTCGGCAACGCAGGAAAACCGCGCCGCCGTGCTCGAAAATGCACAGCGGATCATGCAGCAATTGCAGGCGGGCGGCAGCTTTGTCGCCTATGCGCGGCAATATTCCGAAGCGACAACGGCGGTCGTCGGCGGCGATCTGGGCTGGGTGCGGCTCGGCCAGCTGCCCGCCCCGCTTGCCACGGCTGTGCGCCAGCTCCAGCCCGGCCAGCTCAATGGTCCGATCGAAATCCCGGGCGGCTTCTCGATCGTCTATTTGATCAACAAGCGGCAGGTGCTGATGGCTGATCCGAGCCAGGCAATCCTCAATCTCAAGCAGATCACGATCACCTTCGAGCCGGGCACCACCCAGCCCAAGGCCGAAGCGAAGATCGAGCAATTCGTGAAATTCATCGATGGCATGCGCGGCTGCGCCGATGCCGACCGGGCAACCGAGGCTGTGGGCGCGCAGGTCGTCTCGAATGACCAGATCCTTGCCGCCAATCTGCCCGAGCAGCTGCGCAACATCATCCTCAACCTCCAGATCGGGCAGACCACACCGCTGTTCGGCGGGGTCGAGGAAGGCGTGCGCGTGCTGATGCTGTGCGGACGCGATGATCCCGAGGACAAGGGCGCCCCGACCTTCGCGGCGGTGATGGACCAGATCGAGCAGGAACGCATCAACAAGCGCGCCCAGCGCTATCTGCGCGACCTGCGTAACGACGCCTATATCGAATATAACTGAGCGTGAACGCGGCGCCTCTTGCCATCGCGCTGGGTGATCCGGCGGGGATCGGCCCGGAGGTGATCCTTGGCGCGTGGGCGCGGCTCAGGGCAGAAGGCCGCCTTCCTCCGCTGTTCGTTGTCGGCGGGCCGCAAGTGCTGGCGGCTGCGGCCGCGCGCGCGCGGATCGATTGCCCACTGGTGCCCATAGCCGATCCGGCCGAGGCGCTCTTTGCAATCGGGGCAGGCCTGCCGGTGATGGCCGGGCTCGATGCGCCCTACACGCCCGGTGCACCCCAAGCCGATGGCGCGCGGCTCGCTCTGGCCTCGCTCACCTGGGCGACGCGGTTTGCGCTGTCAGGTGTCGCTGTCGGACTGGTGACTGCTCCGGTCGCCAAATCCGCCCTCGCGGCAATCGGCTTCGATTATCCCGGCCAGACCGAATTTCTCGCCGATGCCTGCGGCCTGCCCTATCGCGATGCGGTGATGATGCTGGCAGGGCCCTCGCTCAAAACCGTGCCGCTGACGGTGCATGTCGCGCTGGCCGAGGTGCCTGCCCTGCTCTCCCCCGATCTCATCACCCACAAGGCCCGGATCGTCGCCGCGGCGCTGCGCCGCGATTTCGGGATTGCCGAACCCCGCTTGGGCATCGCGGCGCTCAATCCCCATGCGGGCGAAGGCGGGCAATTCGGCGATGAGGAAGCGCGCATCATTGCGCCGGCCATCGCCAGCCTGCGCGCTGAAGGGATCGACGCCATCGGTCCGGTGCCGGGTGATGCCCTGTTCACACCGCGCGCGCGCACTGGCTATGATGTTGCCCTTGCGATGTATCATGATCAGGCGCTGATCCCGATCAAGACGCTCGATTTCGACGAGGGCGTCAATGTCACGCTCGGCCTGCCGATCATCCGCACCTCGCCCGATCACGGCACTGCCTTTGACATTGCCGGGCAAGGCGTGGCCGATCCGGGCGCGATGGCAGCGGCGATCCGCATGGCGAGCGCGATGGCAGCGGCGCGCAGCGGCGCATAACTTCCGTTCGGGCTGAGCTTGTCGAAGCCCCGTCTTTTCCTATAGCGCAGTTGCGAAGTGGAAGGACGGCCCTTCGACAGGCTCAGGGCGAACGGACATTGGTTGATCTTCCCCCCATCCGCGAGGTGATCGCCCGCCACAACCTCGCCGCGTCCAAGGCGCTGGGGCAGAACTTCCTGCTGGATGAGCAACTGCTCGCCCGCATTGCCGCGCTTCCCGGTGATCTCACGGGCCAGCCAGTGCTCGAAGTCGGCCCCGGTCCCGGCGGCCTCACCCGCGCGCTGCTGCGCGCAGGCGCACGCGTCACCGCGATCGAGATGGACCGCCGCTGCCTGCCCGCGCTGGCCGAATTGGGGGAGAGCTTCCCCGGCCAGCTGACGGTGATCGAGGGCGATGCCCTGAAGCTCGATCATCCCGCGCTGATGCACGGCGCGCCGTTCCATGTGCTCTCCAACCTCCCCTATAACGTCGGCACCGCGCTGTTCGTGCGCTGGCTCGGGGGTGAGGCCTGGCCGCCGCTGTGGCAATCGCTCACGCTGATGTTCCAGCGCGAGGTTGCCGACCGGATCGTCGCGCAGGCCGGAGACGACGCCTATGGCCGCCTCGCCGTGCTCGCGCAGTGGCGGGCCGAGGCGCGGCTCGCGATGAAGGTCCACCGCAGTGCCTTCACCCCGCCGCCCAAGGTGATGAGCGCGATTGTCCACGTGACCCCCGCCGCCATGCCCGAGGGCGTCTCGGCCCGCACCCTCGAACGCCTCACCGAAGCCGCCTTCGGCCAGCGTCGCAAGATGCTGCGCCAGAGCCTCAAGGGCGTGCCCGGCGCGCTGGAGGCGCTCGCGGCGCTGGGCATCGACGAGACCCGGCGGGCCGAGACAGTCAGCGTGGCCGAGTTCGTCGCGCTGGCGAAGGCGCTCACTGCCTGACTGCCGGGCGGGCACGCCCTCCGATTCGCGCCCTCTCCACGCCCTGTTGGAGACACAGGAGACACTGTCCAGAAGCCAAAAACCTGCCCCCACAAACTGTGCGTCTGAGATAGGACACAAGGGAGCGAGGTGGGCCATAATGTGCTGCCTGCCCGGATTGGCGCGAGTAGGAAAGCACGGACGTGCCCGCAGCCGACTGGTGCGCTGGACTTCGACAAAACGCGGCGGGCCGAAGCGGTCAGCGTGGCGGAGTTTTCGCGGCGGCGCGGCAGCTGACCTAACAAGCCGGCCGGTTCACGCCTAGGTGATGACCTTCACATCTGACGACGCAGTAGGTGTAGAGACACCGCTCGGCACCTCCAGAGCGCAGACAGGAGCTGCCTCTGCTAGCTCACTAAACGGGCTACTTAGCTGCGCCGCCCACTTCTTCCATTCTGCGTCTATCCACTGAGCAATCTGAATCGCGTCATCGAGATTCACTGGGTCATTCTTCAACCGATCAGTGGAAAGGTGGAAAAATGACGCATTCAGTCGCCCATCCACGCGACTTGGTGCGGAGCGCTTCCGGCCCGGCAAGTAATCATCGGCACGGATGGTATTTCCTTTTTGGCCTTCGTGACGAAGGAAATCATACAAGTTACGCGCGTGTAAACCAAACGACTCGAAAAACGCGCACCATCTCAAGCCGTCCGACTGAAACAGCATCTTAAGGGTGAAACCCAGCATCTCGCGTTCGTAGGCCAAGTGGTTCGTAAGGTATTCAACTAGTTCCGCTTCCGCCTTAGCTTTCATAAGAGCTATTTACCCCGCCTTCTTCCGCAAGCGCCAAGCATGGAGCAGAGGCTCCGTATAGCCGCTCGGCTGTTCGACACCCTTGAAGATCAGCTCCTTCGCCGCGCTGAAGGCCGCGCCGTCCGCGTTGCCGGTGAGCGGCTCGTAAAGCGGGTCGCCCGCGTTCTGGGCGTCGACCTTGGCCGCCATGCGGGTGAGGCTGTCCATCACCTGCGCCTCGGTCACCACCCCGTGCAGCAGCCAGTTGGCGATATGTTGCGAGGAGATGCGCAAAGTCGCGCGGTCTTCCATCAGGCCCACATCGTTGATGTCGGGCACCTTGGAACAGCCCACGCCCTGATCCACCCAGCGCACCACATAACCGAGCAGGCCCTGACAATTATTGTCGAGCTCCTCGGTGATCTCGGCCTCGGACCAGTTGACGCCGTCCGCCAGCGGAATGCTGAGCAGCGCGTCGAGGCCCATCGGTTCCGGCAGCGTCTTCTGCACCGCGAAAACATCCTCAGCATGGTAATGCAGCGCATGGAGCGTCGCGGCGGTGGGGGACGGCACCCATGCGGTGTTGGCCCCGGCGCGCAGGTGGGCGATCTTTTCAACCATCATCTGCCCCATCAGATCGGGCGCGGCCCACATGCCCTTGCCGATCTGTGCCTTGCCCGACAGGCCGTGCTTGAGGCCGATGGCGACGTTGCGCGCCTCATAGGCCTTGAGCCAATCCGAGCCCTTCATCGCGCCCTTGCGCAGCATCGGCCCGGCGCGCATCGAGGTGTGGATTTCGTCGCCTGTCCGGTCGAGGAAGCCGGTGTTGATGAACACGATCCTGTCCTTCACCGCATGGATGCAGGCGGCGAGGTTGGCCGACGTGCGGCGCTCTTCGTCCATCACGCCGACCTTGATCGTGTGGCGCGGCAGGCCGAGCAGGTCTTCGACCGCATCGAACAGGTCATTGGTGAAGGCGCATTCTTCCGGCCCGTGCATCTTGGGCTTGACGATATAGATCGAACCGCAGCGCGAATTGCCGAAGCGCCCGTGGCCTTCGACATCGAGCATGCTGATTGCCGAGGTGAACACCGCGTCCATGATGCCTTCGGGCACTTCCGAGCCATCGGGAAGGCGGATCGCCGGGTTGGTCATCAAGTGGCCGACATTGCGCACGAACATCAGGCTGCGGCCGGGAAGCGAGTGCTGCGTACCATCCGGCGCGGTGTAGCGCTTGTCGCCGGCGAGCGTGCGGGTGAGCGTCTTGCCGCCCTTTGCGAAGCTTTCCGACAGATCGCCGCGGATGATCCCGAGCCAGTTGGTGTAGGCGAGCAGCTTGTCCTCGGCATCGACCGCGGCGACCGAATCCTCGCAATCGGCGATGGTGGTGAGCGCGGCTTCGACGATGATGTCAGCGATCCCGGCCTTGTCCGTCGCGCCCACCGGCGTGTGCGAATCGAAGATAACTTCGACATGCAGGCCGTTGTTTTTGAGAAGAATGCCCTTCTCCGTCTCGCCGACATGCTGATCCGGATTTGCCAGCGTGACACCCTCCCGGCCCGGCAGATCGACCCAGCTTGCACCGCCCGCGAGCGGGAAAGTCGCATCGAGGAACTGCCGCCCGCGCGCGATCACCGCTGCGCCACGCGCCTCATCATAGCCGCCCGGCCGAGCAGGCGGCGCATCGAGCGCGTCGGTGCCGTAGAAAGCGTCGTAAAGGCTCCCCCACCGCGCGTTCGCCGCATTCAGCAGGAAGCGCGCATTAAGGATCGGCACCACCAGCTGTGGTCCGGCCATCGTCGCGATCTCGGGATCGACGTTCTGCGTGCCGATTTGAAAGTCACCCGGCTCGGGCACGAGGTAACCAATCTGTGTCAGAAATGCCTTGTAAGCCGCTGCATCATGAGGCTTTCCGGTATTGGCGACATGCCAAGCATCAATCTGCGCTTGCAGGCTCTCGCGCTTTTCCAGCAATGCCCGATTGCGCGGCGCAAACGCCGCCAGCAGCGCGGCAAAGCCCTGCCAGAATGTGCTGACATCCCGCCCCAGCGGCCCGAGCACTTCGGTTTCAAGGAAGCTGGCAAGCCGCGCATCAATCGCGATACCGGCGCGGGGGATCATGTCTGTCATCAGTGTCCTCATCGGTTGGATCAACCTGGGGAGGAGAGGACCGCCCGGGCCTATGGCGCAGGGGACAGGGGATTGCAACGGGTTGGACTGGCACAAAAGGCAGGCTAGAGGTGGCGCGTGTCTGGAATTGCAAATCTTTCCGCGATTGATGCAGCGGCCATGCTTGGACAGGTCGAAGCGTGGAGCGCGATCAACACCGGCACCGGCAATCTTGCCGGCCTCGCGCAGCAGGCCGCCGCGCTGGCGGATGCTTTTGCGGCGCTCCCCGGCACGGTCGAATTGGTCGACCCTGCCCCCGTCACCGCGATTGCCGCTGATGGTACCGCTTTTGACAAGCCCCACGGCCAGCATCTGGTGGTGCGTGTCCGCCCCCAGGCGAACCGCCGCATCCTGCTGACCGGGCACATGGACACGGTGTTTCCCGCCGATCACCCCTTCCAGCGGCTGCGCTGGCTCGACGGGGAGACGCTCAACGGGCCGGGCGTGGCCGACATGAAAGGCGGCATTGCGGTCATGCTACACGCGCTGATGGCGTTCGAGCAGACGGCCAGCGCCTCCGGCCTTGGCTATGATGTGCTGATCAATTCGGACGAGGAAACTGGCTCACTCGCCAGCGCGGATCTGATTGCCGAGCTCGCCGCGGGCAAGCTGGCGGCGCTGACCTATGAACCCGCCGCCCTGCCCGATGGCACGCTGGCGCATGAGCGCGGGGGCACGGGGAACTACACGATCACCTTTACCGGTCGCAGCGCCCATGCGGGCCGCAACCCGCACGAGGGGCGCAACGCGATTGTCGCGGCGGCTGATCTGATCCTGCGGCTGAAAGCGCTGGAAAACGCCGATATAACCATCAATCCGGCGAAGCTCGAAGGGGGCGGCCCCAATAATGTCGTGCCCGATCATGCCGTGCTGCGCTTCAACATCCGCCCGAAAACGGTTGAAGCGGGCGCCCATTTCGATCACGCACTCAATCACTTGCTGATCGATATTCAGACCGTACATGACGTTTCGACCCATCGCCACGGCGGCGTCACCCGCCCGCCCAAAAAAGTCGATGCCAAGGCGCAACGCCTGTTCGATCTGGTGCGGGAATGCGGCGCGGAGCTGGGGCAGGACATCCGCTGGCAATCCACCGGCGGCGTATGCGATGGCAATAATATCGCGGCCTGCGGCGTGCCCGTGGTTGACACCATGGGCGTGCGCGGCGGCGCGATCCATTCGTCGCAGGAATATCTCATCGTCCCCAGCCTCGCTGAACGCGCGGCGCTGTCTGCCCGCGTCATCGAGCGTCTGGCCCTAGGAGCAATATCGTGACCTTCCGTTTGCGCGCGGCGCGCCCTGCTGATCTCGAACATCTCTATGAGATGGCCAAGCTGACCGGCGGCGGCTTTACCAATCTGCCGCCCGATCGCGCGGCCTTGAACAGCAAGCTCGAACGCGCGGCGGCTGCCTTTACCCGCGAGGGCGATACGCTGGCGGATGAATTGTTCGTGCTGGTGCTCGAAAATGCCCGCACCGGCGCGGTGCGCGGCACCTGCCAACTGATGACCAAGGTCGGGCAGCGCTGGCCGTTCTATTCCTACCGGCTCAACACGTTGACCCAGTATTCGCAGGAGCTTGATCGCACGGTGCGCGCCGAGCTGTTGAGCCTTGTCACCGATCTCGAAGGATCGAGCGAAGTCGGCGGGCTGTTCCTCCACCCCAATGAACGCGCCGGGGGGCTCGGCCTGCTGCTCGCCCGCTCGCGCTATCTGTTCATTGCGATGCACCGGGCGCGCTTTGCCGATCGCATTCTCGCCGAATTGCGCGGCATCATCGACGAGCGCGGCGGTTCCCCCTTCTGGGACGGCGTGGCGGGGCGCTTTTTCGGAATGAATTTTCAGGAAGCGGATTATTTCAACGCGATCAACGGCAACCAGTTCATTGCCGATCTGATGCCCAAACACCCGGTCTACATCGCGATGCTGGGCGAAGACGCGCGCAGCGTGATCGGCGTGCCGCACCCTTCAGGCCGGGCGGCGATGCGGATGCTCGAACTCGAAGGCTTCCGGCATGATGGCTATGTCGACATCTTCGATGGCGGCCCGACGATGGTGGCGCACACCGATCAGGTCACCAGCGTGCGCGACGCGGTGCACGCCAAGGTGACGGACGTGACCGCCACCGAAGGCGAGCGGGCCATCCTCGCAACCGGCCACCTTGGCACCTTCCGCGCCTGTTTCGGCGCGCGGCTGCTCGATGGCGAAGGCGGCATCGCGATTGATTCCGCCTCGGCCGATCTGCTCGATGTGCGCGAGGGCGATAGGGTGTGGAGCGTGGGGCGGTAAGGCTTGCCCCAAACCCGTTCGGGCTGAGCTTGTCGAAGCCCCGCACTGTCTTCGGTGCCACGGGTCGAAAAGAAAAACGGCCCTTCGACAGGCTCAGGGCGAACGGAGATTTGTGACTGTGCTCACCGAAATCAATTTCGACGGGATCGTTGGCCCCTCGCACAATTACGCCGGGCTCAGCCTTGGCAATATCGCGAGTGCGAGCCACGCAGGCGATCCGTCCTACCCGCGCGCCGCCGCCTTGCAGGGGGTGGCCAAGATGCGCGGCAATCTCGCACGGCTCGGGGTGCAGGGCTTCCTGCTCCCCTTGCCCCGCCCCAATCGCGCCTTGCAGAGCGCGCTGGCGCTCGACGGTTCCGAACCGCCGCAATTGCGCGCCGCGCCGTGGTCCGCCTCGAGCATGTGGACAGCCAATGCAGCAACCGTCAGCCCGGCGCCCGATACCCGCGATGGCCGCTGCCATCTCACCCCCGCCAATCTCGTTACCATGCTCCACCGCGCGCAGGAATGGCCCGATACCAAGCGACAGCTCGACATTGCCTTCGGGGACACAAAGCACTTCGCCGTCCACGATGCGGTGCCGCCAACTTTCGGCGATGAGGGCGCAGCCAATCACATGCGCCTGTGCGAAAGCCACGATGCTCCCGGCGTCGAGGTGTTCGTCTATGGCAAGACCGGCGGGCGCTTCCCCGCACGCCAGCACGAACAGGCGAGCCGCCTCGTCGCCCGCGCGCACGGGCTCGATCCGGCGCGCACGGTCTTCATCGAGCAGAACCCCGAAGCCATTGCCGCTGGCGCCTTCCACAATGATGTGGTCGCGGTCGCCAATGGCCCGGTGCTGTTCACTCACGCCGAGGCCTTTACCGATCAGCAGGCCGCCTATGCCGCGATCCGCGCCGCTTTCCCCGCGCTCGAGGTGGTGGAAGTGCCCGCGTCTGCCGTTAGCCTCGCAGAGGCAATCCGAACTTACCTGTTCAACGCCCAACTTCTGACCTTGCCTGATGGCAGCATGGCGCTGATCGTGCCCGAGGAATGCCGCGAAAGCGCCGCCGTGTGGAGCTGGGTGGAGACGATGCTCGCCGGAAACGGCCCGATCCGACAGGTGATCCCGGTTGATGTGCGCCAATCGATGGCCAATGGCGGCGGCCCGGCCTGTCTTCGGCTGCGCGTGGTGTGCGATCCGGCCACGGTCGATCCGCGCTTTCTCCTCGATGATGCCAAGGCTGATGCGATCGAGCAGGTTATCGCTACGTATTGGCCGGAGCAGATTGACCCGGCGGATCTGGGCAGCGAAAGCCTTGCACGCACTGTTCAAGCTGCGCGGGCCAGGTTGCTCGAGATTCTTTTGCTTAACAAACTTGGTTAACAAATTTGCCAAAACCACAGTCACGGCAGTAGTGTCTCCACGAAGAGTCGCGGCGCGGGTCAGAATTTTGACCTCAAGCGACGGGTCAGGTCGCGGAGGCGAGATGCTACGAAAAATCCGGCAGTTGTTCGTCATCAAGAACCGCTTTGAAGCCTATGCGATCATCTTTGCCCTCGCTTTGGGAGCAACCTCGCGCGGCAGTGCCTATCTCGAACAATTTCCCGGACTTGGTGGCCAATTGCTGTTTCTGGCGACAACCGGCGCGGTGTTCCTCGGCGGAGCGAAGATCCTCGATTGCCTGCGGCTGGAACGGCAATTGAGCGAGCGCACCGTCGATCACAAGGACGATTGATCACACTTGAGGGGAGCGCGCGGGGCTGATCGGGCCGCTTGATGCACCGTGGCACCTCTCTAACGCACATCAAAAAAAGATGGGGAATTCTTTTGTCCACCTCCGGCCTTTGCCGAGGGGAGCAGAGCCCTCTTGCCGCCCGAAGCGTGCCGTCAGCCCACATATGAAGGAAGGTGGGGGATTCTGTTGCTAGGCTCCGCGCCTTTGCCGGGGGGAGCAGGGCACTCTTGCCGCACGAAGCGTGCCGCCAGCCCACATCTGAAGGAAGGTGGGGGATTCTGTTGCTAGGCTCCCCCGGGCCCCCGGTCTCCGATTCTGTTACCCGGTTCGGTCCGAACCGTGCTCTGGGCTTTGTAGATTCAGGCCGTTAGGCCGTCACATTACGCAGCGAGAGCAAGTGCTTCGTTGTCGTTGGCACTTATGGGTTTTGAGCCTTGAACGGGTTACTCAGCCCGGGCGAAAACAACGTCTTTCAACACACGTCGATCCTAGTTCGGCCCCGTCAGGAGAGGCAGCGCCCTTTTGTAAGGAGCCGCCGCTTCTGGTGGAGCCGCCGGGTACTGCCCCCGGGTCCGTTGTGCCTATTGCACGCCGCAGTTTATCGCCATAGTCGGTTGCCCGACGCGTCCCATATAGCGCGCCCAAGCTGAATGTGAAGTGGATGGGACCTTGTTTGTGCGCGCCCCTCCGCCGGCCCATCGGGCCGTCTGGCGCAGCCCTCTGGCCCGAACTTCACTTCTTCAGCGCGTCGCGGATCTCGGTGAGCAATTCCACCTCGGTCGGCCCGGCGGATGCCGGCTCTTCGGGCTTGGCGAATTGCGCGGTGACCTTGTTCACATAGCGCACCATCAGGAAGATGATGAAGGCAAGGATCAGGAAATTGATCACCACCGAGACAAAGGCCCCCAGCCCCAGCACATTGGCCCCCGCCTCGCGCGCGGCGGCCAGCGGTGTGCCCGGTACGACGTCGCCCGAGAGCACGAGATAGCGATCAGAGAAGTCGATATTGCCAAAGATCGCCCCCACGATCGGCATGATGATTTCATCGGTCAGCGATTTCACGATCGCCCCGAATGCCGCACCGATAATGACCCCGACGGCCAAATCAATCACATTGCCCTTGGCAATAAAGGCCTTGAATTCCGAAAGCATGACTATCCCCTTCATGTCATAACCGCACTCTTGTGGCAGCCTCGTCGCGCCCTGCCAACCCATGCGCGTTGTCCTTGCACCGCTTGAACCGGCAAAGCGGTGTGCTATATCCACAATACAGAACACGCGGCGCGCCCGAGCCTGTGGCGCGTGCGGTGCCTTGAGGAGACAGCACCCCATGAAGCTTACCAACCTTGTCCGCGGCGCGCTGGTCGCGGTGGTGGCGATGAGCCTTGCAGCCTGCGGGATCAACTCGGTCCCGGCAGCCGAGGAACAGGCCAAGGCCAAGTGGGCCGATGTCGAAGCGCAATTCCAGCGCCGCTCGAACCTCATTCCCAATCTCGCTGAAGTCACCAAGGGCGCTGCCGAGAACGAGCGCACGATCCTTACCCAGGTGACCGAGGCCCGCGCCCGCGCCACAAGCGTCAACATCACCGCCGATGATCTGGATGATCCGGCCAAGATGGAACAATTCGCCGCGGCACAGGGCCAGATCAGCCAGGGGATCGGCCGCCTGCTGGCGAGCTTCGAGGCCTATCCCCAGATCCAGTCGAACCAGAACTACCTCGCGCTGCAAAGCCAGCTTGAAGGCACCGAGAACCGCATCGCTGTTGCCATTCGCGACTACAACGAAGCGGTGCGCCAGTATAACACCACGATCCGCACCTTCCCCGATATCATCGGCGCCAAGGTGATCCACGGCGCCCAGCCGCTGGTGCCCTACAAGGCGGCAACGCCGGGAGCGGAAGTCGCGCCGACGCTTGATCTGACCACAGGTTGAGCGGCGTGATCCGCCCGATCAACCGGGCCATGCTTGCCCTGCTGGCAGTGCTGGCAGGGCTGCTGGCACCGGCTGTCTTTGCACCACTGGCAGCGCAGCCCAAGTTCCCTGAGCTGACGGGGCTCGTCGTGGACGAGGCGGGCATTCTTCCGCCCGAAGTCGAAACGCGGCTGACCGCGCAGCTCGAACAGCTCGAAACCACCACCCAGCGCCAGTTGGTGGTGGCCACCATCAGCGATCTCGATGGCTATGATATCTCGGATTACGGCTACCAGCTTGGCCGGGCCTGGGGGATCGGGGACAATGAACGCAATGATGGCGCGCTGTTGCTGGTCGCGCCCAATGAACGCCGCGTGCGGATCGAAGTCGGCTATGGCCTCGAAGGCTATCTCACCGATGCGCTGTCCGCGCTGATCATCCAGAACACCATCATCCCGCGCTTCAAGGATGGCGATTTCCCAGGCGGGATCGAAGCCGGCACCGCCGCGATCATCGAACAGTTGCAACTGCCCCCGGAAGAGGCCGCAAAAATCGCGGCCAATGCGGGCAAGAAGCGCGCTGCCAAGGGCGGGATTCCGGTGGGGCTGATTTTCTTCGTGTTGTTTGTCTTCCTGTTCTTCATCCTCCCGATCATCCGCGCCGGCAAATCGCGCCGCTATGCCGCGCGCGGTGCCGGGCCGTGGGGGGATCGCCATGCGGCGGCGCGCAGCGCGCGCGACACCGCCACCGACATCATCCTGTGGGAAGTCGGCAGTGCCATCCTGCGCGGAGCCTTGTCCGGCGGCGGAAGAGGTGGCGGCGGTGGCTGGGGCGGCGGCGGCGGCTTTGGCGGCGGTGGCGGCTCATTCGGAGGCGGCGGCGCCTCCGGGGGGTGGTGATGGCCTATCTCGATGAACGCGGCCGTGCGCTGGTCGCAGCCGCCGTGGCCGAGGCCGAAGCCGGTACATCGGGTGAGATCGTCACGATCCTCACCGATCAGAGCGACAGCTACAATGATGTCGCGATGATGTGGTCGGCGGGCGCCAGCTTTGCCGCGATGAGCCTGTTTGCCTTCCTTCCCCGCCCCTTTCTCGATCTGTGGGATCGGCTGGTGGCAGGCTGGGGCCATCAATGGACAAGCGGCGAACTCGCCAGCATGGTGATCGCGCTGGGGCTCGTCGCCTTTTGCGTGATGCTCGCGCTCCAGCAATATCAGCCGATCAAGCTGGCGCTGGTGCCCGGCGCGCTCAAGACCGCGCGCGCCCATGCGGCGGCGATCCGTCTGTTCAAGGCCGGGACCGAACAGCGCACGAGCGATCACACCGGGGTGCTGATCTACCTCAGCCTCGCCGATCACCGCGCCGAAATCCTCGCCGACACCACGATCGCAGCGAAAGTCGCGCCCGAGGTCTGGGGTGAGGCGATGGGCGATATGCTGGTCGAAATCCGCAAGGGCCGCATTGCCGAAGGGCTTGCCGCAGCCGTACGCGATGTGGGCTTCGTGCTCGCCCAGCACTTTCCCAAGCCGCAGGGTGATCGCAACCAATTGCCCGACGCGCTGATCGAAATCTAGGACAGCCCCTCAATGCCCACCCATCCCCTGCTCCCCCCGGCGGATGCCTTTGTGCGCGATCGCGATGCCGATGCCGGAGAGGAAGTCGTCTGGCCGGGCCGCTTTATCACCGCCAAGCGGCGCGGGCGCTGGGAATATGTCGGCCGTCCGCGCAATATCCGCGCGGCGGCCATCATCGCGCTTGATTGCGATGCTGATGGCACCCGCCATGTGATCCTTGTCAGCCAATACCGCGTCCCGCTCGGCCGGTTCTGTCTTGAAATCCCGGCCGGTCTGATCGGCGATCAGGCCGGATCGGAAGGGGAAAGCGCTCTGGCTGCCGCGGCGCGCGAGCTTGAAGAGGAAACCGGCTACCGCGCAGGCCAGCTTGAGATCATCGGCGAATTCTATTCATCCCCCGGCATGATCTCCGAATGCTTCACCCTGCTGCGCGCCACGCAGCTCGAACAGATCAGCGCGGGCGGCGGCGAAGGCGATGAAAACATCCTTGTCCACCGCATTCCCGTGGATGAGGTGGCGCCATTTGTTGCGGCATGGCGCGAAGCAGGCCACGCGGTGGATGTGCGGATTGCATTATTTCTTACGCAAGAATTTCTGGGAGAGTGAACATGGCAGGACGGGTGGCGGGCAAGCTCGCCTTGGTGACGGGCGGCGCGCAAGGGCTTGGCCGGGCGCATTGCATCAGGCTCGCCGAAGAAGGCGCGCGGGTGCTGGTAACCGATATCAACGCCGCAGGCGCGGAGGAAACCGCCGCGCTCATCAATGAACGGCTGGGCGCAGGCACGGCTTTCGGGATGGGCCACGATGTCACGGATCCGGTGCAGTGGGAAGCGGCCGTCGACGCCGCGCGCGAACATCTCGGCGGGCTCAATGTCCTGGTGAACAATGCCGGGATCGGGGTCGCGGGCAATATCGAGACCTGCGATTTCGCGGATTGGCAGCGCTGCTTCGATATCAACGTGAATTCGATCTTCCACGGCTGCCAGAAGGCGCTGCCGCTGATGCGCGAGCACGCGCCGGGTTCGATCATCAATATCTCGTCGATCGCGGGCCTGATCGCGAGCGACACCATGCCCGCCTATAATGCGTCCAAGGCGGCGGTCTGGATGCTGTCCAAGTCGATTGCGCTCCACTGCGCGAAGAAGGGCATGCAGATCCGCTGCAATTCGGTGCATCCGACCTTTGTCGACACCCCGATCCTCGATGGCACGGCCAAGGCCCATGCGCTCGACAAGGCGGTGCTGATGGAAAAGCTGGCGCGGCAGATTCCGCTCAAATTCGTGGGCGAACCCAATGATATCGCCAATGCCGTGGTCTATCTGGCGAGTGATGAAAGCCGCTTCATGACGGGGGCAGAAATCAAGCTCGATGGCGGGATTTCCGCGATGTAGCCCGCAGGCAGGCGGGCGCCCCGTCCGGCGCCCGTTGGCCTGTGATCAATCCGCGATCAGGGAAATCGCGAGGTAGATCAGGATGAAGCTCCCGAAGCCGAGCAACGCGCCGGCGACAAAGCCGATCCGCACGAGCATCGGATCAATCGCGAAGTAATTGCCGATCCCGGCGCACACGCCAAAGATCTTCGATTGGCTCTTGTCGAGGCGGAAACCCGCGCTCGGCGGCTTGCTGCCATTTGGGGTAATGCTGTTCATGTGAGGCATTCCTGTGGACACGGGTTTACGCCATCAAGCTCGGGCTGGCCGGGACGATCGCATAGGCGAGAAACGCCGCCGAGATCACCACCGAGAACGCCGCAGAAGCGAAGCGGATGCCGAAGTTGTTGCCGAACATGGGTCAGGTTTCCTTGTGTTGCAGTCTGGCGCGCGGTGCGTCAGGCGATGATGCTGGGGCTGGCGGGAAGGATCGCATAGGCAAGCAGGCTAGCCGAAATGGCGAGCGAGACAGCAGCAGCGAAGAAGCGATCAGCGAAATTGGGTGCGAACATGGTGTGTACTCCTTGGTAGGTTTTGCAGGTTCCCCGGACCATCCGGGGAATGCCCACCACCTTGCACAAGGCGTGCCAAACTCGAAAAATGGCGGAAATCGGCCATTTTGATGCTTTCACTGCGCAAACAGCTCATTCACCCATCCGAAAGCTTGGTGGAATTTGCCAAGTCTTGGGATCGATAGATTTCACGCTGCGCCCTTTCCATTGGCAGGGCCTCTCGCTAACCGCACAAAAGCCATGGCGCTGAGCAAGATCACTATTGCCAACTTCCGCAATCACGCCGCGACAACGCTGGGCGAGACCGCGCATTTCAACCTGCTGGTCGGGGCCAATGGCGCGGGGAAGACCAATCTGCTCGAAGCGATTTCCTTGCTTGGCGCGGGCCGGGGGCTGCGGCGCGCGGCGTTGGCTGATCTGCCGCGCAAGGCCGCTGCGGGCGAACCCGCCCAGCCCTTCGCCATCGGGGCAAGCCTGATCGAACAGGGGCAGGTCTCCGCGCGGATCGGCACCTATACCGAAGCGGGTCAGCCCGGCCGCCGGCTGGTGCGGATCAATGGTGCGGCAGCCAGCGCCAATGCGCTGGGCGAATGGCTCGCCTTGTCGTGGCTGACCCCGGCGATGGACGGACTGTTTACCGACAGCGCGGGTGCCCGGCGCCGCTTCATCGATCGCATGGCGCTGGCGATTGCGCCCGATCACGCGCGGCGGGTCGCGCAGTTCGAAGCTGCCTTGCGCGAACGCGGCCGCTTGCTCGAAGCGCGCGGGGATGCCGGATGGCTCGATGCCATCGAAGTGCAAGTGGCCGAGCATGGCGCGGGCCTGCATCGCACCCGCGCGGAATTGGTGAGCCTGCTGCGCGATGAATTATCCGCCCTGCCGCCAGAGCCCTTTGCCAAGCCGCATCTGACCTTGCGCCCCGGCGGGCCGATTGATGCCGCAGGCCTGCGCGCCGAACTTGCACGCAACCGCCCGCGGGATCGCGCAGCGGGCCGTGCGCTGGCCGGGCCGCAGCGTGACGAGTTGGAGGTGGTGATGGCCTCAAACGGCCAGCCCGCCGCTGCCTGCTCAACCGGCGAGCAGAAAGCGATGCTGATCGCGATCACGCTGGCGCATGGCACCTTGGCCGCCGCGGGCCGCCCGAGCGTGCTTTTGCTGGATGAGGTCGCCGCGCATATCGATCCGCTGCGCCGCGCCGAATTGTTCCGCAGGCTCGCACAGGGCAAAGCGCAAGTCTGGATGACCGGCACGGAACTTGCCCCCTTCGCCGATATCGGGGCAGATGTCGCGATCTGGCAGGTAAGCGGCGGAAGCGCGGTTCGCGCCTAGCTAGGCGGGCTGATCTTCCGGCAAGGCGGCCCGCACCGCGGCAATCGTGCCGTTGACCACGCGTTCGATCCCTTCAGCAGTCGGATGAATGCGATCGGGCAGGAACAGGCTCTGATCCTGATAGATATCCTCAAGCCAGAACGGGATCAGCGCCGCGCCATATTGCTTGGCAAGATCGCGGTAGAGCGCATCGAACTGCGTCTGATATTCCGATCCGTAATTGGGGGGTGCGCGCATACCCATCATCAGCACCGGAATATCGCGCTTGTTCAGCTCCTCGAGCATCGCGGCAAGGTTGGCGCGGGTCTCTTCCGGGGAAAGGCCGCGCAGCAAATCATTGCCGCCCAGCTCAAGGATGAACAGATCAGGTTTTTGCGGCTGGGCATCCAGCGTGAAGGCAAGCCGCTGGCGTCCGGCGGCCGAGGTATCGCCCGACACCCCGGCATTGGTGATACTAGCGTTGATCCCGCGCGCGCGCAGGGCAGATTGCAGGCGATCGGGATAGCTTTCGCCCTCTTTCAGGCCATAGCCGGCAAACAGGCTGTCGCCAAAGGCGACGATGCGCCGTTCCGGCCCCATCACCGGAATCGGCGGGAGCGCGCCCGCCGCCTCGGCCTCGGCGCGGCTGGCGGGCGTCGTCGCCTGATCGCTCTCCTCGCTCGCGCTGCACGCGCTCAGCACCAAGAGAATTCCAAGCGCACCACTCGCAAAGCCTTGCCAGCGCCCTATATTCGACCAACCGCAACCCTGCATCTGCGAGCCTTCCTGTGAGGTATCTTGTTGCAGAACCACACCTATGCCATCGGAAGCCTGTGACAAGCCCCTCTCTTGCGATTTCCGCGCGAAACCTGAAACTTACTCTCGGCAACGCCTCGGCCCCGGTCGATGTCCTGCGCGGGATTGATCTCGATATTGCCAATGGCGAGGTGGTGGCCCTGCTCGGCCCCTCCGGTTCGGGCAAGAGCTCGCTGATGGCGGTGCTGTCCGGGTTGGAACGGGCAAGCAGCGGCAGCCTCATGGTGGCCGATGCCGATTTCAGCGGCTTGAGCGAAGACGGCCTTGCCGCAGCCCGGCGCGGGCGGATCGGGATTGTGCTCCAGGCCTTTCACCTGCTGCCGACGATGACCGCGGCGGAAAATGTCGCAACGCCGATGGAACTCGCGGGTGACAAGGATGCCGCACCGCGCGCCTTGACGGAACTGGCCGCTGTCGGCCTTGGCCACCGCACCGATCACTATCCCACCCAGCTTTCGGGCGGCGAACAGCAGCGTGTGGCGATTGCCCGCGCGCTGGCAGCGCGCCCGGCGCTGATCTTCGCAGATGAGCCGACCGGCAATCTCGATGCGGCGACCGGGGCGGAAATCATCGATCTGTTGCTCGCCCGCCGCGCCGAAACCGGCGCGACCTTGCTCATTATCACCCACGATGCAAGCCTTGCCGCGCGCTGCGAACGGGTACTGACCATGGCCGACGGGCGGATCATTTCGGATACGAGGAACCCGGCGTGAGCGCTGCGGCGCGGCTCCCGTGGGGCACGGTGTGGCAGATTGCCCGGCGCGATCTCAATGCGCGCTTCAAAGGGCTGCGCCTGCTGGTGCTGTGCATTTTCCTCGGCACCGCCGCGCTCGCCGCGATCGGCACGCTCACCGCCGCGATCGAGCGCGAACTGGCCGCCAACGGGCAGGAATTGCTCGGCGGCGATATTGAAATTGCCTTGTGGCAACGCGGTTTGACCGATGAGGAGCGCAGCGCGCTTGCTGCCTATGGCACGGTGTCCGAAGGCTTTCGCCTGCAAGCCATGGCTGTGGCGGGAGACAATGCCGCGCCCGTCGAACTGAAGGCGGTGGATGCGAAATGGCCGCTTTATGGCGCGCTTACGCTTGCCGATGGCCGCAATGTCGGCGCACCGCAGGGCAGGGATGCCTGGCTCGCCAAGGGCGCGCTGGATCGCCTTGGCATTGCAGTCGGCGAGCGCTTCACGATTGGCAGCGTCACCCTGCGCGCCGCGGGCGTGATTGCCAACGAGCCGGATCGCCTGTCTGAAGGCTTCCAGCTTGGCCCGACCATCATTGTTGCCGAGGGCGTTCCGGCGGTGGCCGGATTGCTCCAGCCCGGCGCGCTTTACCAGACCAAGCAGCGCGTTGCCTTTGCCAACCCCGCAAGCACGCCCGAAACGGTCGAGGAAGCGCTCAACGAACGCTTTCCTTCCGCCGGGTTCACGATCCGCACCCGCGACCGCGCCTCCCCCGGCGCTGATCGCTTTGTTCGCCAGATGAGCGATTTTCTTACTCTCGTGGGCCTCGCCGCGCTGGTGATTGCCGGGATCGGGATTGCGGGCGGTGTTTCGTCCTATCTCGATCAGCGCCGCAACAGCATCGCGACCTTCAAGGTGCTCGGCGCGACGTCGGCCGATATCGTGCGGATCTATGCGCTCCAGATCGCGATTGCCGCGCTGGTTGGCAGCCTTGCCGGGCTGGCGGCGGGTGTGCTGGTGACCCCGCTGCTCTCCGCGGCCTTGCAAGGCCTGCTCCCGGTTGAAAGTGGCTTTGTGATCGAACCGCTGCCGCTGGTGCTGGCGGCGAGCTATGGCTTGCTGGTGGCCTTCACCTTCGCCGCCGCACCGCTGCTGCGCGCACGGGCTTTTCCGGCGATGGCGCTGATGCGTTCGGGGATCGTGCCGCTGGCGCGCGATTGGCGCGCCTTGGGCGCGACCGCGCTGGGGCTTGCGGCGATTTCCGCGCTGGCGCTCGCCACCACGGCGCAACCGCTGCTTTCCGGCGGGTTCCTGCTGGGCGCAGGCAGCGCGCTGATCATCCTTGCCGCGATCGGCTGGGCCTTGCAACGCCTCGCACGCGCCCTGCCCCGCCCTTCGAACCCGATCCTGCGCAGCGCGCTTGCCAATCTCCACCGTCCCGGCGCACCGACCGGAGCGCTCGTCACCGCGCTGGGCTTTGGCCTTGCCGCCTTCGTGCTGCTGGCCGCGGTGCAGAGCGCGATTGATGGCAATATCCAGCAGCGTGTCCCGCGTGAGGCCCCCGATTACTTCGTGCTTGATGTCCCGCGCGACAAGGAACCGCGCTTCTTCGCCGTGGTACAAGAAGCCTTCCCCGATGCGGCGCTGCGCACCGTCCCGACTTTGCGCGGCAAGGTGCTGGCCTTCGGCCCCAAGGACAAGATGACCCGCGTGGCGGATCTCGCGGAACTCCCAGAAGGCGCATGGTCGCTGCGGGGCGAACGCGGGCTGACCTATTCGGATCGCCTGCCGCAAGGCAATCGTCTGGTGGAAGGCAGCTGGTGGAGCCCGCTGCACAACGGCGAGCCGCTGGTTTCGATCGATGCCGAACAGGCCCGCGCCATCGGCGTTGGCGTTGGCGATTATATCACCATCGGCATTCTCGGGGTCGAGCGCACGGCGCGCATCGCCAATCTGCGCGAAGTCGATTGGGAGAATATGGGGTTCAATTTCACCCTCGTCTTCTCGCGCAATGCGCTGGTCGATGCGCCGCATAATCTCTCTGCAACCATCGATCTGCCCGATGGCGCCGATGATGCAGCGCGCGGCGCGCTGCTGCGCACGCTGGTACGCGAATTGCCGTCAAGCTCGGTGGTGGAGATTGGCGGGCTGCTGGTCGAAGGGCGCAAGCTGCTCGAACAGGTCGCGCTGGCCACGCTGGCGGCAGCGGCGGTGACGGTGCTTGCCGGGCTGGCGGTGCTGCTCGGCGCGATTGCCGCCGCTCGCGCTGCGCGGACCTATGATACGGTCGTGCTGCGCGTGCTGGGCGCGAGCCGCCGGCAGATCCTGATGTTGCAACTGGCCGAATATGGCATGATCGCGGGGCTGCTTGCGCTGGTTGCCCTCGCGCTTGGCGGCGTATTGGCGTGGATTGTCATCACCGCGGTGTTCAGCTTTGACTGGCTGCCCGATTGGCCGGTGGTGCTGGGCGTGCTCGGCATCGGGCTTGCTCTGGTGCTGGCCTTCGCGCTGGCAGGCTCGCTCCCCCTGCTCAAGGCCAAGCCCGCGCGAGCACTGCGGGAGCTGTAAGCCAGCTTACTCAAACACGCTGGCGTCGTAGCCAGTGCTGCCCGGCTCGGCCACCAACACCAAGGTTTTTGCCAACAAGTCGTGCAGCCCCTGCTTGCGATCCGTGAACGCAATCATGATGAACCCGAGCAGCATGACCAGACCCGACAGGATTTTGGCGAAATAGCGCCCCACTGCTTGCCCCACCGAAATACGCCCGCCATTTGCATCGACAACGATCATGCCCAGCGCACGCTTGCCCGGCGTTGCTTGCCACGACGAGGTTTCAAACCCGACAAAATAGGCAATCGACAGGAACAGGCCGATAAAATCGCTGATGCCGTAACTCGACGCGGCATCAGGATCCAGCAGGTCTTGCCCTGACATCATCGCCAGCACCAAGCTGATGATGCCCAGCGGAATGGTGTCGAGAATGTATGCGACAAAGCGCCGCCAAAACCCTGCGTACTGCATAAGCCTGCTTCCTGATCTTCTGCATGAAGCATCAAAGCACCACAAACCCTTTGATAAAGCAAACAAAAAGGCCCCGCAGCACATGCTGCGAGGCCTTTGTTCCCTACGGTGTCAAACCGATCAGAAGCGGTAGCGCACAATCCCGCCATAGGTGCGCGGCTGGCTCGGATAGCCCGAGACCGTGCCAGCCTGTGCGACGCCATCAAACACCGTGATCAGGTATTGATCGTCAAACAGGTTGCGCGCCCACGCACCCACTTCAAGCCCGTTCGCCAATTGCAGCATGACCGAGGCGTTCACAAGGTTGACCTCACGCTGGAAGATCTGCGGATTGCCAAGTGCAATGTTGAACGTCGGCAGGCCGTTGTTGATCGGCGTGTTGCTTTCGTGAGCATAGTCGAGGCGGGTCATCAGCTTGGTGCCGCTGTTGCCGAACTCGTGCGTGTAGGTCGCCGAGGTGGCAAGGCTCCACTCGGGGATACCGCCGGGGCGAAGCCCGGACAGATCGCCGACGGGGCTGTTCGGGAAGCTGTCGAACACCGCATCGAGATAGGTCGCCGCGAAGGTGAAGACGAGCCCGTCAACCGGCGTCACGCGGCTGTCGAATTCGAACCCGCGCACGGACTGCTTGCCCGCATTGGCAAGAGCAAAGCCCGTGCCGGTGAACAGGAAGCTCTGGAAGTCCTCGATGCTCTGATCGAACAGCGCAAGGTTGAACCCGATACCGTCCCAATTGGCCTTGACGCCAATTTCATAGACCGTCGCAAGTTCCGGAGCCGCAAAGCGCGAACCGGTGCCAAGGTTCGGCACCGCCAGCCCGGCATTGCGGATCGGCGAGGACGGCGCGAGGATGGTCGAACGAGCCGGGCCGGGGATGAAATCTCCGAACAGCGGACGGGAATCGCGCGACAGGTTGATCGAGCTCGCCTTGAAGCCCGTGGCGTAGCTGCCGTAGACGTTCAAATTGCGCGAGATCTTGTAGGCCACACGGAGCAGATAGACGAGTTCGTCGTCATTGGTCCGGCCATCTTCCACCGCGTTGGGCACATTGAGGAATGGCGGCTGGAACTGGAAGGCCGACAGGCCCAGCAGCGGGTTGGTCGCCGGATTGGTTGCCGCGCCCGCGATCTGGGCAAAGGCGGCCGGATTGGCAGCCTGGAACGCCGCGATCTGTGCCGGGCCGATATTGCCCGGAGCCGTGCCGGTCGCCTGCGCGATGCCGCCCACAATGAACGCATCAGCAAGGTTGATCTGCCCGAGCGGATCGAAGGCCTGCATGGTCAGATCATAATTCTTGCGGTCATCCGTGTAGTTGAAGCCCGCAGTGAAGACGAGGCCATCAAGCGGTTCGAAATCGAAGGTCCCGAACAGCGAGTAAGCCCGGTTGCTCATGTTGAAGCTTTCCGCGGTCAGGGGACCGGGGCGGAAGATGCTACCACTGGGCAGGCCAAGGGTCGCTTCGACAAAGCTGAACGTCCCGAGCGTCGGCGGATTGGCCCCGCCTGCCGCACTGGCCAAGAGATCGAAGAAATTCCGTGTCTGGTTACCTGTCGTCAGGCGGCTGTCCTGGCTGATGCTCTCATCGAAATAAAAGCCGCCAAGCAGGAAGTTGAACGGCCCGTCGAAATCCGAGGCAATCCGCAGTTCCTGGGTGAAGGTGTTGACGCGCTGATCGCGCACCTCGCTCACCACGTTGAGGCTGGTGAAGTCGACATCCTGATCGAGGAAGTTCTTCAGCTCGCGATAGGCGGTGATCGATGTGACCGTGAGATTGCCAACGTTCCAATCGGCCTGGAGCGAGCCACCGTAGTTGTCGACGGTGTTGCGCGGCACCTGGCTGAGGAAAGTGTTGTAGCTGAAGATATCGGTGTCAAGCGCGCCGCCCAGTGCAAAAACCGCGCCTGCCGAAGGGCCTGCGACCACGGTCGAAACCTGACAGCACACTTCATCAATGCGCGAATAGTCACCGATCATGCGGACCTTGAAGTCCGCACTCGGCTCCCACAGCAATTGCCCGCGGGTCGACCAGCGGTTGCGATCGGAAATATCTTCATTGAGATTGACGATCTGGGCGTAGCCGTCACGCCGGTTGTAGCTACCGTCAACCGAGAAAGCCAGCGTGTCACTCAGCGGGCCGGTGATGTCGGCCTGCAAGACCATCGCATTGAAATTGCCGTAGCTGGCTTCGACCATGCCGCCCCATTCGAACTGCGGTTCGCGGGTGACGATCGAGATCACGCCCGCCGAAGCGTTCTTGCCGAACAGGGTTGATTGCGGCCCGTTCAGCACTTCGATGCGCTGCACGTTGGGAAGGTCGGACAAGGCGCCGGCGCTACGCGAACGGAACACCCCGTCGATGAACACACCAACCGAAGGCTCGATGCCGAAGTTGTTGTCCCCGTTGCCGAAGCCGCGGATGATGAAGGTCGTGGCCGAGGCGCTTTGCAGCTGGCTCACTCGCAGGGAAGGCACCACGGTTTGCAGGTCAAGCACGTCACGGATCTGTGCAGCCTTGATCGTTTCTTCGCTGGTCACCGAAACCGCAATCGGGGTGTCCTGAAGGGTCTGCTCGCGCTTCGACGCGGTGACGATAATGACATCACTACGGACTTCGGGCTCGTCGGCCTGATCCTGATCGGTCGCCTGCGCGAAAGCTGCACCGGGCAAGGCAATCGCTGCCGCGCCAGCCAAAAGGGTAAAGCGACGCATTCCGGCAAAGCCGGTTTTGGTGAAACGCATGGAAATTCCTCTCCTCAATCCCTGACGCGGCGGATCTCTTATTGCTCGACTACGCCGTGCCTCGGGAAGTTGATAGGCAAGCCGACAAAGACCGACAAGTCGGAAAGCAGTATTTATGCCCTGTCCGCGACTCTGTTGTTGCAGTTTTGTAACCATGCCCCCTCACGCGATGGCGCAGCCCCGATGCAGCGATGCTTGCCGTGAGGCCCGACTTGCGCTAGGCGGCGCGCCATGTTGCAACGCAGCAAGCAGGGAGCGGGCCAGCCATGTCCGCAATGCTCCCGCCTGTCGCAAACCCGCCACAAACCCGCACTATCCCGGCGCGCCTAAAAATGTGCCCGGCCTCGTTCTTGTCCTGACGCACCCCGCCGTGACGTTCAGGCCGCATGATGGAAACCAGAAGAATGTCCTCCTCGCAGCGCCCCTCCGGCCTCAGAAACATTGCGATCATCGCGCACGTTGACCACGGCAAGACCACGCTGGTCGACCAATTGTTCCGCCAGTCGGGGACCTTCCGCGACAACCAGCGGGTCGAAGAACGCGCGATGGATTCGGGCGATCTCGAAAAGGAACGCGGCATCACCATTCTGGCCAAGTGCACCAGTGTCGAATGGACCAATGACGCCACCGGCGAGACCACCCGCATCAATATTGTCGACACCCCCGGTCACGCAGATTTCGGCGCCGAGGTGGAGCGCATCCTGAGCATGGTCGATGGCGTGATCCTGCTGGTCGACAGCGCGGAAGGCGCGATGCCGCAGACCAAGTTCGTCACCGGCAAGGCACTGGCGCTGGGCCTGCGCCCGATCGTGGTCGTGAACAAGATCGATCGCCCCGATGGCCGCCCGCAGGAAGTGCTCGACGAAGTGTTCGATCTCTTCGTCAGCCTTGATGCGACCGACGAACAGCTCGATTTCCCGGTGCTGTTTGCCTCGGGCCGCGATGGCTATGCCAGCGATGATCAGGAAGCGCGTTCGGGCACCCTTGCCCCGCTGTTTGCCCGCATCGTTGACCATGTGCCGCCGCCGGGGCTCGATCCCGATGCCAAGTTCAGCTTCCTTGCCACCCTGTTGGATCGCGACAACTTCATGGGCCGCGTGCTGACGGGCCGGGTGCAATCGGGCACGATCAAGGTCAATGATCCGATCCACGCCATCGACATGGATGGCAAGGTGATCGAAGTCGGCCGCGCCACCAAGCTGATGAGCTTTGACGGGCTCGAGCGCGTCCCGGTCGAAACCGCGCGCGCGGGCGATATCATCGCGCTGGCCGGCCTCGAGAAGGCGACCGTCGCCAACACCATCTGCGACCCCTCGGTGAGCGAACCCATCGCCGCCCAGCCGATCGATCCGCCGACGCTCGCGATGCGCTTTTCGGTGAATGACTCGCCGCTCGCAGGCCGTGAGGGCAGCAAGGTGACGAGCCGCATGATCCGCGATCGCCTGCTGCGCGAGGCGGAAACGAATGTCGCGATCCGCGTCACCGAGAGCGAGGACAAGGACAGCTACGAAGTCGCCGGGCGCGGCGAATTGCAGCTCGGCGTGCTGATCGAGACGATGCGCCGCGAAGGCTTTGAGCTTGGCATCAGCCGCCCGCGCGTCCTGTTCCGCGAGGAAGACGGCAAGCGCACCGAGCCTTACGAAACCGTCGTGATCGACGTGGATGACGAACACTCCGGCACGGTTGTCGAGAAGATGCAGCGCCGCAAGGCCGATCTCACCGAAATGCGCCCATCAGGCCAGGGCAAGACCCGCATCACCTTCTCCGCCCCTTCGCGCGGGCTGATCGGCTATCATGGCGAATTCCTGTCGGACACCCGCGGCACCGGGATCATGAACCGTCTGTTCGAGAAGTATGGCCCCTACAAGGGCCCGATCGAAGGCCGCATCAACGGCGTGCTGATCTCGAACGGTGATGGTGAGGCCGTGGCCTATGCGCTCAACTCGCTGGAAGAGCGCGGCACGCTGTTCATCAGCCCGCAGATGAAGGTCTATGAAGGCATGGTGATCGGCGAGAACGCCAAGCCCGATGATCTCGAAGTGAACCCGCTGAAGGCCAAGCAGCTCACCAACATCCGCTCGTCGGGCAAGGATGATGCGATCCGCCTCACCCCGCCGCGCCGGATGAGCCTTGAACAGGCCATCGCCTATATCGACGATGATGAAATGGTCGAAGTGACGCCGCAGTCGATCCGGCTGCGCAAGGCGATCCTGTGCCCGCACGAACGCAAGAAGGCGCGGCGCAAGAAGGACGATTGATCGCCTTTGTGGGATAAAGGCCGGGATGAGGTAGCCACGCGCAATCGCGCTTGTTACCCCCCTCGCCCATGAACGCCTACACGCTCGCGGCGCTGGTCGCCTATTTCGCGCTGATGATCGCCATCGGGATTTATGCCTGGGCGAAGACGCGGGCCGATTCATCGGGATATTTGCTGGCCGGGCGCGGGCTCGGGCCAGCGGTGACAGCGCTGAGCGCAGGCGCTTCCGACATGTCGGGCTGGCTGTTGCTGGGCCTGCCGGGCGCGCTGTTCGCCAGCGGGCTGGTGGAAGCGTGGATCGCCATCGGGCTTACTGTCGGCGCCGCGCTCAACTGGATTATCGTCGCCCCGCGGCTGCGCGAGCAGACCGAGCGGCTGGGCGATGCGCTCACTATCCCGCAATTCCTCGCCAACCGCTTCCCGGAAGCCGGCACCTTGCTGCGCGTCGTTGCGGCGGTGGTGATCGTCGGCTTTTTCACTGTCTACACCGCGAGCGGCATGGTCGCCGGGGGCAAGCTGTTTGCCACCGCCTTTGCCGGCTTCCTGCCGACCGGGGGCCTTTCAGACTACATGTTCGGCATCCTCCTCACCGCCGGGATCGTGCTCGTCTACACCACCATCGGCGGGTTCCTCGCGGTCAGCCTCACCGATTTCGTGCAAGGCATGATCATGATGATCGCGCTGGTGGTGATGCCGCTGGTGATCCTTTCGGGCTTTGGCAGCACCGCGCCGCTCAACCTTTCGGTGGTGCCGCAGGAGGGCTTCCTGAGCCTCACCCAAGGCGCCACGTTGGTCGGCGTGATCAGCGCGGTCACTTGGGGCCTCGGCTATTTCGGGCAGCCACACATCATCGTGCGCTTCATGGCGATTGACCGGGTCGAGAACGTGCCGCGCGCAGGGATGATCGGCATGGGATGGATGGTTATCTCGCTGCTGGGTGCGGTCACGGTCGGGCTTGCGGGGCGCGCCTATGCCGAAGCCAACGGGCTGGTGGTGAAGGATCCCGAAACGATTTTCATCATCCTGTCTCAAGTCCTGTTCCACCCGGCGGTGACAGGCTGTCTCTATGCCGCGCTGCTGGCCGCGATCATGAGCACCATTGCCTCGCAGCTGCTGGTGTCCTCTTCCTCGCTCACCGAGGATTTCTACCGCCTGTTCCTGCGCCGCACGGCATCCGAGCGCGAGGCGGTCAATATCGGGCGGCTATCGGTCGCGCTGGTCGCCGCCGCCGCGCTGGTGATTGCCGCTGATCCCGAAAGCGAGGTGCTGGGCCTTGTCGCCAATGCCTGGGCCGGGTTCGGTGCAGCCTTCGGGCCGCTGATCCTGCTTTCGCTGACATGGGACCGGATGACCGGCGCGGGCGCCGTGGCCGGCCTGGTGACGGGCGCGGGCGTCGTCGCGGGTTGGATCGCGCTCGGATGGAACCAGGCCTTCCTGGGCGGCCCCGGCCTTTACGAGATCGTGCCGGGCTTTTGCGCTGCGCTACTCGCGATCGTGGTGGTGAGCCTGCTGACCCGTCCGCGCACCGCCTGACTTGCCCCGGCACGACGGACGTGCCCGGTAACCTATTGGCGCAATTGCGCGATCCCGGCAGGATCGACCGGCGCTGGCTAACGATGTTTACTCTTCGTTAACCATCTTCGGGTGATAGTTCCTCGGCATGATGGCCAGAGACACTCTTCGCGGATGGACGCTGCTGCTGGGCGCGCTCACGCTCGCCGGGTGCGGTATAGTGCCGCAAGGCAGTGGCGGCGGCACAGCCGCGCGCAGCACGGCCAGCACCACCCCTGCCCCGCGCATCGCCTCAGCCCCGCAAAGCCATGCCCCGCGCCCCGATGATCGCGCCTGCATGACCGAGCTTGGCGCAGCGGGCGCGCGCTTCACCCCGGTTGCCGATACCTACGCCGCACCGGGCTGCAACAAGCTCGGCACCGTGCAGCTTTCAGCCCTGGCAGGCGATGCCTCCGTGTTCGGGGTCAGCAATATCGGCCCGGTGCAATGCGGCACGGCCAAGGCGTTCAGCGATTGGGCGCGCTTCGGGGTTGATCGCGCGGCGCGGGAAATTCTCGGCAGTCGCCTTGCCCGGATCGAGACCATGGGCAGCTATGCCTGCCGCAATGTCGCGGGCAGCCAGCGCCTTTCGGCCCATGCCCGCGCCGAGGCGATTGATGTGGCCGGCTTTGTGCTTGCCGACGGGCGCCGGATCGATCTCAAGCGCGATTGGCATGGCGGCCCGCCCGAGGTGCGCGAATTCCTGCGGGTCGTGCACGGCAGCGCCTGCAAGCGCTTCGGCACCGTGCTCGGCCCGGAATATAATGCCGCGCATGCCGATCATTTTCATCTCGAAGGCACCGGCGCGAAGTTCTGCCGCTAGGCTGCGCCTTGCCATTGGCCGGCCCCGCCCCTGAGCCAGCTAGAGCTGCGCCCCGCTTTCCATCGCGGCTTCAAGCCGCAGCCGCACCGCTTCGGCGGCGTGGCGCGCACCCAGTTTGCTCATCATATTGGCGCGGTGGATTTCCACTGTGCGCGGGCTGATTGCCAGTTCGCGGGCAATCATCTTGTTGCTGCCACCCCTTGCCAGCCATTCGAGCACCTCGCGTTCGCGGGCCGAAAGCGTGGCGATGCGTTCGCGCGCGCAGATCATCCGCCGCCGCGCGGCGCCGTAGCGCGCCGCTTCTTGATCGATCCGCGCGAGACAGCGCGCAAAGCGATCCGCGTCGAGCGGGAGCGAGAGATAATCCAGCGCCCCCGCCTTGATCGCTTCGACAATATGGCGCGGGCGCGGTTGCAGTTCGACCGCGATCAGCGGCAGCCAGATCCCCATCCGGCTCAACCGCCCGAGGATCGCGGCCACCCCGCCATCGGGCACCATGTCGCGCGCGATGATAATGCCATCGCGCGGCGGGTGCCCCGCCAGCTCGGCAATATCGCTATAGACTTCGCAATGGTGGCCCATGCCAAAACCGATCCGCGCCATTTCGGCACGCTGGCGGCTGCAAGGGTCGACGAAGTGGAGAGAGGCTTTGCGTGTCATGCCGCCGATAATGCGCAAGCCCCCACGCCAGTTCACGCCAGACCGCTGCCATTACGGACAAATCCGTGGCCCTGATTGTTACAGAGCCGCGCATTTACACGTTGAAAACCCTCGATTTTGGAGCAAATTCCCCGCTATCAGCGACGACCGCCGCCCGGATCACCCGAAGGTGTAGGGTGGCAGCGAGTGAAAGGCCAAGCGCAGGGCATCGCTCCAGCCGTTGGAAATCTGATCAAAATAGGGATCATCGGCGGTCACGCGGTGTTCGTGGGCGGGCGCAAAGCCATCCTTGCCAATCACCAGCAGATCGAGCGGCATGCCCACCGAAAGGTTCGCTTTCAGCGTGGAATCGAAGGATACCATCAGGAGTTTGATAGCATCCTCGAAACTCATGGCGCGATCATAGCCGCGCAGCAGGATCGGGCGGCCATACTTGGTCTCGCCGATCTGGAAAAAGGGCGTGTCCCAGCTTGCCTCGATGAAATTGCCTTCGGGGTAGATCATGAACAGCCGCGGCTGCATCCCCTTGATCTGCCCGGCGAGGATCATGGTCGCGGAAAAGCGGCCTTTGCCGGCTTCGCCATTGGCGGCCTGCGCCTCCTCGATGGTCTGGCGCAGCAGCCTGCCGATCTCGGTGGCGACGCTGAACATTGTCGGCCCCTTGATCAACGTGTTGTCACGCTCGTCCGGTGCCTTGGTGCGTTCCTCAAGCTGGCTGATCACCGCCTGCGTCGTCGCCAGATTGCCCGCTGTCATCACGGCAATCATGCGCTCGCCCGGCACGCTCCAGTGGAACAGCTTGCGAAAGGTCGAGATGTTGTCGACGCCCGAATTGGTGCGGGTGTCGCTCATCAGCACCAGCCCGCGATCGAGCACCATGCCCACACAATAGGTCATCTCGCCACATCTCTCCTGAGCCCGCCAGCCTGCCGCGCTAGCGCAATTGCCGCAGCCGCGCAAAGGCCTGCGATCTGCGCATGCCTATTGCGCGGTCTGATCCTGCTGCCGTTCCACCGCAACCTCGACATGCAAGGCGTGATCGGCCCCGCCGAAACTGATCCCCGTTACCGGCGCGGCATCGCGATAGTCATGGCCGGTCGCGACACGGACATAGCGCGGATCGGGCGAAATGCCGTTGGAGATATCGAACCCGACCCAGCCCAGCCCATCGACATGTGCCTCGGCCCAGGCGTGGGTCGCGTCCTGATCGATGCGGTCATCCATCATCAGGTAGCCGCTGACATAGCGCGCCGGAATCCCGATCGCGCGCGCCGCACCGATGAAGATATGCGCATGATCCTGACACACGCCATAGCCGTGGACGACCGCTTCCTCGGCCGTGGTGGTCACCCCGGTCGTGCCGCTTTGATAGGTGATGCATTCGCGGATGAGATCGGACAGCGCATGAAGATATCCGAGCGGCGCGGACATATCGCGTTCGGGCAGGTCGCGCAGCAGCGCCCGCAGGCGCGGCCCCGGACGGGTCAGCGGGGTCTGGCGCAGGAAACTCCACAAGGGCAAGTGCCCCGAATGGCGGCCGATCACGCCAGCATGGTCCTGCGTTTCAACCACGCCTGAACACATCACGGTGACTTCGCGAATGCCGGCATTGACCCCGATCAGGGTGACGGTGTTGCAATGCTGGTCGTCAAATTCGAGCTCGCGCTCGGCATTCTCGAACTGCATCGTCCATTCGACAATGCGCTGGCCCTGCGTTTCCTTTGGCGTCAGCCGGAGGCGTTGCAGCGCGTGCGCCACTGGCTCGGCAAAGGCGTAATGCGTGGTGTGGCGGATCGCCAGTTTCATCGCCCCTGCCCTCTCATGCGTGGAACCGGTAATCGGCCGCAATCGCATTGGCGATGCCGACATTGCTGGCCATGAAATCGACGAGAAATTCGTGCAGCCCCTGCTCGAACACTTCATCGACAGTGAGATGATTGATGCGGTTGTCGGCCTCGCGCATCAGCGCCTGACATTGCCCGTCAATCCCATGCATCCGGGCAAGCTCCGCCAGATTGGCGCGCAAGGCATTGCGGCAAAACGCGAGACTGCGCGGGAAGCGTTCATCAAGCACCAGAAATTCGACAATCCCCCGCGCCTCGATCTGCCCGGCGTTGAGCCAGCTATAGGCGCTCGCCCCCGCGACCGAGCGCAGCACCTGTTCCCACTGTCCGGTATCAAGGCTCGATCCGACGTAGGAAAGCGAGGGCAGCAGCAGGAAATACTTCATGTCGAGAATCCGCGCCGTGCTGTCCGCGCGCTCGATGAAGGTGCCCGACCGGGCGAAGTGATAGCCTTCGTCGCGCAGGATCGAGCCATCAAAGGCGCCATGCACCTGCGTGCCCGCGCGCCGCACCGCGCCCAGCACTTCGCCCACCGCCATCTGGCCGACGGGGCGGGCGAGCAGCTTGTCGAGCTTCATCCAGTTTTCGTTGACCGCTTCCCACACGTCGCTGGAGATATTGGTGCGCGCGGTGCGGGCATTGGCGCGCACCATCGCGAACATCGCCCGGACATTGCCGGAATTGGAAGGTCCGCGCAGCACGAAGTTCCAGACCGCAAGGCCATCATAGCTATCATGCGCGGCCTCGAACGCGGCCTGCTGGCCGAGCGTGGCAATCACCGAACGCCATTCGGCCTCGGCCGTCACCACATCGCGCGTCAAGGCCATGCGCAGCCCCGCTTCGAGCAAGCGCGCGGTGTTCTCGGCCCGTTCGAGATAGCGGAACATCCAGAACAGCGCGTTGGCGGTGCGGCCTAGCATGGGATGCGGCTCTCCATCCTAGTCCTTGAGCACCCAGGTATCCTTGGTGCCGCCCCCTTGCGAGGAATTGACCACCAGCGATCCTTTTTTGAGCGCTACGCGGGTGAGCCCGCCGGGGGTGATATCGATCCCTTGAGGCGACACCAGCACGAAGGGACGCAGGTCGACATGGCGCGGTGCCAAGCCCTTGGCAGTGAAGATCGGACAGGTCGACAGCGCGAGCGTCGGCTGCGCGATGTAATTCTCGGGCCGCGCCATCAGCTTCTGGCGGAAGGCGGCAATCTCACGGCGCGAAGCCGCCGGGCCGATCAGCATGCCATAGCCGCCCGATCCGTGGACTTCCTTGACCACCAGTTCGGACAGGTGATCGAGGACATATTGCAGGCTGTCCCGGTCGGCACAGCGCCACGTCTGGACATTGGGCAGCAGCGGCTTTTCGCCGGTGTAGAATTCGACGATGTCCGGCATGAAGGAATAGATCGCCTTGTCATCGGCCACGCCGGTGCCGGGCGCGTTGGCAATGGTGATCCCGCCTGCCCGATAGACATCCATGATCCCCGGCACGCCGAGCACGGAATCGGGATTGAAGGTCAGCGGATCGAGGAATTCGTCATCGACGCGGCGATAGAGCACATCGATCGGCTTGTAGCCGCGGGTGGTGCGCATCTGCACCCGCCCTTCAACCACGCGCAGATCGCTGCCCTCAACCAGTTCGGCGCCCATCTGGTCCGCGAGGAACGCGTGCTCGAAATAGGCCGAATTGAACACGCCCGGCGTCAGCACCGCCACCGTCGGCTTTTCACCCCGGCTGCGATTGCCGGCAAAGGCGGGCGGCGCGCAGGCGGCAAGCGAACGGGCCAGACGGCGCGGGTAGTTCGAGACCTGTTCGACCGCGATCCGGCTGAACAGATCGGGGAACATCCCCATCATCGTCTCGCGGTTCTCCAGCATGTAGGAGACCCCCGATGGCGTGCGCGCATTATCCTCCAGCACAAAGAATTCATCCGGCCCGGTGCGCACCAGATCAATCCCGACAATGTGGGTGTAGATCCCGCCGGGCGGCGTGAAGCCCACCATATTGGCAAGCCACGCCTCGTTATTGTGGAGCAGGCGTTCGGGCACGCGTCCGGCGCGGATGATTTCCTGCCGGTGATAGAGATCATAGAGGAAGGAATTGAGCGCGCGCACCCGCTGTTCAATCCCGCGCGACAGGCGCCGCCATTCCGCCGCCGTGATGATGCGCGGCACCATGTCGAAGGGGATCAGGCGCTCTTCCGCCTCTTCCTCGCCATAGACATTGAAGGTGATACCGGTGCGGCGGAAGGTATCATCCGCCTCGCGGCTCTTGCGTTTCAGCCAGCCCGGTTCCTGTTCGCCGAACCAGCGGCAATAGTCCTTGTAAGCGGCGCGCGTCTGGCCGGCAGCATCGAACATCTCATCGAAAGTGTCCGGCGATCCCTGCATTGCCCCCCGTTTCCAACGCTGTGTGGAAAGCGCAGTCTAACCGGCGATTGACAAAAGAAAAGCACTGCCGGACGTTTTTTGTTCGGCCTCTGCTTGACGAGCAGCGCGGCTGTTCAGCCCTGCCCGTCAAGCTCCTTGAGCAGGGCGGCCACCACTTCGGGCGCATAGGTATAGCCGATATGGGTGCAGCGCACTTTGATGGCGCGGTCGCGTTCACCCGGAACACCGGCCGCACAGGCGGGCGCGATCACACCATCAAGCGGGCTCCACAGCGCCACGGTCTCAACCGGCGGCTTGACCGCGAGATCCGCTTCGATCGGCGGGGAGTCGACCGAATGGCCGGTGATGAATTGATAGACCCGCCACACATTATTGGCGCGCGGGCTCCCGGAAAAAGGCGAGCCCATCGAGATCACCTTGGCGACCTTGTCGGGCTGGCGCTTGGCCAATTCGCGCGCATAAAGCCCGCCAAGGCTCCAGCCGAGCAGCACCACCTGACGGCCATGGCGTTCGCTCAGATCGACAAGGCGCTGTTCGAGGAAATCGAAACGTTCCGGGTCCGGCCCCCAGTTGAAGCCCAGCCCCCAGCGCTTGGTGCGGTGGCCCGCCTGTTCGAGCTGGCGCGCAAGGTAGCGCATCCGCACCGGATGGGTCGCAAAGCCGGGCAGGATCATCACCAGTTGCGGATTGCGGGCGGGCGGGATGTCGGTGCGGCGCAGCAGGCGGCGTGCAGGTTCGGCCAGCACATCAAGCTCGCCGATCAGGCGGGTGAATTGCGGACGGCCCAACTCCTCTTCGGGACGCTCTTCCCGTGCGAGCGCGATCCGGCGCGCCAGATCGGTCGCGGCAAAGGCCTCGCGCGCCGCTTGGGCACCGGCGCGCGCACGTTCGCGGGCACGCGCGCGCCCGGCTTGCCAGCGGGGGGCAGGATCAAGAGGTTCGGGGCGGGTCATGCGAGCCCTATCCGCCGCGCACGCTGAATCGCGCATGAAGCAATGGCAGCGCGCTCACGGACAATCGCCGATACGCTCGTGCTTGGCGTTGAAGCGCATGGTGCCATTGCCCATGCCATCAAGGTCCATCCGCATCCTGGCGTCGAATTCCGAAGCGGTCGGCGTGGCGGTGCCCTTCATTTCCATCCGCGCTTCGCCCTGATCGGTCTGGCACAGCATCACGGCATCAAGCTGACCGTCCGCAAGGTTGAATGTCTCGTAGCGGCAGGAACCATCCTGCCCGCGCTTCATCATCTCTTTGAAGCCCTGTTCGACATCGGCGGGGGTGAGGCAATATTCATTGGTGGTCGTCATCCCGCCACCATGACCTTCCATCGCCGCGCCCATGCCGGGCACATCGATCCCTGTCATGGTGATGGTCGCGCGGTACAGCCCGGCCTCGGGCTTGGGCATGTCGGCGGCGGCATCAGCGGCGGCGCCTCGGGCACCGTCTGCTGCATCAGCGCCATCCGTCTCGCTCTCGCCCGAACAGGCCGCCAGCATCAGGGCAGCCACGCCCACCAGAAATGCCCCGTTTCGCATTGCATGTCCCCTGTCGCGCCTCAGAAATCATGAGCCTACGCCGCGCTGCGCCACTTCACAAGCACGCGCCCTGCCTGCATAGGGCAAGGATGGCTGAACTCGTGATCAGAAGGGGCCTTGCCGAGCCCGAAACCGGCGCGGATTTCGTGCCGCACCGGCCCGCACGTCCTGAAAAGTCGATGGGCGGGCGGCCGTTCAAGATCGTTTCGGATTACGAGCCGGCCGGCGACCAGCCGACGGCGATCAAGGAACTGACCGAGAGCGCGCTTGCGGGCGAAAAAACGCAGGTGCTGCTCGGCGTCACCGGCTCGGGCAAGACCTTCACCATGGCCAAGGTGATCGAAACCTTGCAGCGCCCGGCCCTGATCCTCGCGCCCAACAAGATCCTCGCCGCGCAGCTTTACGGCGAATTCAAGAGCTTCTTTCCTGAAAACGCGGTCGAATATTTCGTCAGCTACTATGATTATTACCAGCCCGAAGCCTACGTCCCGCGCTCCGATACCTATATCGAGAAGGAATCGAGCGTGAACGAAGCGATTGACCGGATGCGACACTCGGCCACCCGGGCGCTGCTTGAACGCGATGATGTGATCATCGTCGCCTCGGTCTCGTGCCTTTACGGCATCGGCTCGGTCGAGACCTATTCGGCGATGATCTTCGATCTCAAGGTCGGCGAAACCCAGGACCAGCGCGACATCATCCGCAAGCTGGTGGCGCTGCAATACAAGCGCAACGACGCGGCCTTCACCCGCGGGTGCTTCCGGGTGCGCGGGGACAGCCTCGAAATCTTCCCCTCGCACTATGAAGACATGGCGTGGCGGGTCAGCTTTTTCGGGGACGAGATCGAGGAAATCTCCGAATTCGATCCCCTCACCGGCACCAAGGGCGCGAAGCTGGACAAGGTGCGGGTCTATGCCAATTCGCACTATGTGACGCCCGGGCCGACAATGAAGCAGGCGACCGAGGCGATCAAGTTCGAGCTGGAAGAGCGGCTCAAGGAGCTGGAAGCCGAAGGCAAGCTGCTGGAACGCCAGCGCCTCGAACAGCGCACGCACTTCGATCTTGAGATGATTGCCGCGACGGGGAGCTGCGCGGGGATCGAGAACTATTCGCGCTTCCTCACCGGGCGTCTGCCGGGGGAGCCGCCGCCAACCCTGTTCGAATACCTTCCCGAAAACGCCCTGCTCTTCGTTGACGAAAGCCACCAGACCGTGCCGCAGATCGGCGCGATGGCGCGCGGGGACCACCGTCGCAAGCTGACGCTCGCCGAATACGGCTTCCGCCTGCCCTCCTGCATCGACAACCGCCCCTTGCGCTTCAACGAATGGGACGCAATGCGCCCGCAGACCGTCTGCGTTTCAGCCACCCCCGGCGGGTGGGAGATGGAGCAGACCGGCGGGGTATTTGCCGAACAGGTGATCCGCCCCACCGGCCTGATCGATCCCCCAGTCACCATCCGCCCGGTCGAAGATCAGGTGCAGGATTGTATCCAGGAATGCCTTGCCACCGCCAAGCTCGGCTACCGCACGCTGGTGACGACGCTCACCAAACGCATGGCCGAAGACCTCACCGAATTCATGCACGAAGCCGGCGTGCGGGTGCGCTATATGCACTCCGACGTCGAGACGCTGGAGCGCATCGAGCTGATCCGCGACCTGCGGCTCGGGGTTTATGATGTGCTGGTCGGCATCAACCTGCTGCGCGAGGGGCTCGACATTCCCGAATGCGGGCTGGTGTGCATTCTCGATGCCGACAAGGAAGGCTTCCTGCGTTCCGAGACCTCGCTCATCCAGACCATCGGCCGCGCCGCGCGCAATGTCGATGGCCGGGTGATCCTCTATGCCGACCGGGTGACGGGCAGCATGGAACGCGCGCTGGCCGAAACCGATCGCCGTCGCAGCAAGCAGCAGGCGTTCAACGAAGAGCACGGCATCACGCCGCAGACGATCAAGCGCAACATCCACGATATCGTCGCCCACACCGCCTCGCAGGATGGTGTGGTGATCGACACCGGCGATGAGACACGCAACAATCTCGTCGGCCACAATCTGCGCAGCTACATCGAGGATCTGGAAAAGCGGATGCGCGATGCCGCCGCCAACCTCGAATTCGAGGAAGCCGGGCGCCTGCGCGATGAAATCCGCCGCTTGGAAGCGGACGAGCTCGGCATTCCCGATGGCGAGAAGAAAGCGCCGATGGTTGGCCGCTCGAACGAAGGCAAGCCGGGCACGCGCAAGACCCGCTATGGCAAGACGCGCTACAAGCGCATGGGTGGAAAGCCGTAGTTCTCCACAACACTTGAAGATGGTCAATAAATTATACTGTGAGGCGTGCTGCGGGCTGGAAGCGAGTCAACAGGAAAATTTCACTTTTTTTAAAATCGAACTGTTGCCCGACTAGATTTTGCCTGATTACTGATTGGCTGCACTTCTAAGAGGCAGCCATGATCCACTCCTTCGCCTGTGCCGAAACCGAGAGCATCTGGAACGGCCGCCGCAGCCGCAAGCTGCCTGCGGACATCCAGCAGCGCGCACTCGCCAAGCTCAACATGATTGATGCCGCCGAAACGCTGGACGACCTCAAGCTGCCGCCGAGCAACCGCCTGCACGAGCTCAACCGCGACCGCGCGAGTCAGCATTCCATTTCCATTAACATGAAATGGCGTATATGCTTCCGCTGGGAAAACGGAAACGCATACGATGTCGAAATCGTCGACTACCACTGACACCTCGGACTGGCTGCACATCCCGCACGCGGGTGAAATGCTGGTTATCGAGTTCATGGAGCCTCTGAAGCTCGACACCGCTGCTTTGGCTGATGCTATCGCGGTCGATCCTGCGCGTCTGCAGGCAATAATCGATGGCAAGACGCGCATCGACGGCGAACTTGACCTGCGGCTATCGCGCTATTTCCGCATGTCGGAGGGCTTCTTCCTCCGCCTTCAGACGAGTGCCGAACTGCGCACGGCCAAGCGCGCGCTAAACGGTGAATTGGACCGGATCCAACCCCGCGCAGCGTGATCCTGTCGCGAAGGGGTGGGTAGCTTTTGGCCCTGCTCTTGAACCGCGTTCACAAGCCTGTCACTTCCCTTGCTCCATGAGCATCCGATTCCTCGCGCTGCTGGCCGCTGCCAGCATCCCCGCCCTTGCCGTCCCCACCGCCGCGCAGGACGCGCCCAAGCCTGACGCCGCCAAGGCCGAGGCGGCAAAGCCGGTCCCCGCGCCGCCCGTCGCACAGGTCCGCACCCGCGATCTGGCGGGCACTTTTGGCGGGCAGCGGATCAATTACCGCGTCACCATGGCGGACACGATCCTCAACACCGATGAGGGCAAGGCCGAAGCGGTGATCGTCACCACCTCCTACGTGAAGACCCCGGCCGATCCCTCGCGTCCGGTGTTCTTCATTTATAATGGCGGGCCGGGCTCGGGTTCGGTGTGGCTCCAGATGGGCGCCTTCGGACCCAAGCGCGTGGCGATCCCGTCTGACGCGCGCGATGACGGCGCCCCGCCCTATCCGCTGCTCGACAATCCCGACAGCCTGCTTGATGTCGCTGATCTGGTGTTCATCGATCCGCCGGGAACGGGTTTCAGCTATCTCACGCAAGGCACTGATCCCAAAAAGTATTATGGCCTCAAGCAGGATGGCCGCGCGGTCGCACAGGTGATCCGCCGCTGGCTCAATGACAATGGCCGCTGGAACAGCCCGAAATATCTCGGCGGCGAAAGCTATGGCACCAGCCGCACCGCCATGGTGATCGACGAGCTCGAAGGCGGCACCTATAATGATGTCGCCTTCAACGGGCTGATCCTGATCTCGACGATCCTCGATTTCGCGGGGCGCGAGCCGACACCGGGCAATGAAATGGCCTATGTCGTTGCACTCCCGAACATGGCCACCGCCGCATGGTTCCACGGCAAGGTGCAGGCGCCCTCGGTCGAGGCGATCGCGGAAGAAGCCCGCCGCTTTGCCATCGGGCCCTATGCCACGGCCTTGCTCAAGGGGCAGGAGCTGCCCGCTGAAGAACGCGCCAACGTGCGCCGCGAACTCGCGCGGTTGACGGGCCTTTCGGAAACCTATCTCGAGCAGGCAGATCTGCGCGTCACCGACCAGCGCTTCTACAAGGAATTGCTGCGCGATCGCGGGCTGACCATCGGACGGCTGGATTCGCGCTACACCGGGCGCGATTTCGACAATGCCGGGGAAACCCCTGACGCGGACCCGAGCTTCTACGGGATTGATGGCGGCTATACCGCAGCGATCAACAGCTGGGCACGCGAAACGCTGGGCTATCAGACGCCGCGCGAATACCAGTCGATCGGCAGCGAGCCGGGGCGGCAATGGGATTGGTCCCTCGGCAGCGGCTGGGGTCGCAACGCCTATCTCAATATCGCGCCGCTGATTAGCCGCGCGCTGCGCCAAAATTCGCAGCTGCGCGTGTTCAACGGGCAAGGCTGGTATGATTTCGCCACGCCGTTTTTCGGCGCGGAATACTCGCTCAAGCGCACCGGCATGCCGCAGGACCGGATCACGTGGAAATATTACGATGCGGGCCACATGATGTATATTCGTGACGAGGATCGCGCCAAGTTGAGCGCCGATCTGCGCGCTTTCATCCGGGCACGCTGAGACCCGTCTTGTCCCTGTCATCCCGTCACGCGGCCTCTCTGCTTGCCCTGCTGGCTGCGGGGTTGGCAGCGTGCAAGCCGCCGCCAACCGATAGCGACATGGCGCGCGTGACCACGATTGTGAGCCTCGATGCTCCGTCCGCACCGCACGCCTCCCCTGATACCAAGGGCGCGGTGTGGAGCATCAGCACCAAGCAGCAAAACCGCATCGTCTATGGCATTCCGGGGCAGCCTGCGCTGCTGACGCTGGAATGTCTCCCCGGTGAAGGCAGCGCGCCCGCTTTCATCCGCATTGCGCGCTACGCCCCGGCGGATCGCGATGCCGGCGCCTTGCTCGCGCTGATCGGCAATGGCGCGATCGGGCGGCTGGCCGTGGATGCCACCCGTCAGGGCCAGCGCCAGATCTGGCAGGGCGAGGCCCCCGCCGATGATATCGGCTGGGAGCCGCTTGATGGCCCGCGCGAGATCACCGCAACGGTGCCGGGCGCAGGCCTGGTGCGGCTTAATCCGAGCCCGCTGCCGATGGCGTTCCTGGAGGGGTGCCGGAGCCTCGTGCCCGCTGGATAAGCATGTCGGGGGTAAGCACCTGCGGCAATTGCTGCGGGGCTGCCGCGCCCGGCGCGTACCACAGGTAAAGCGGAACGCCCGCCGCGCCCTGCGCTGTCAGGAAGCGCGTGATCGCTTCATCGCGCACCGTCCAATCGCCGACCATCGTGATGACCCCCGCCTGCTCGAACGCCGCACGCACGTCCTCGCGCTCGATCGCGACGCTTTCATTGACCTTGCAGGTGACACACCAATCGGCGGTGAACCACACGAACACCGGCTTGCCAGTGGCGCGGGCTTCGGCAAGCGCCGCCTCGCTGAAGGGAAGCGGCGCATGGAGCGAGACGCGCTCTTTCTCAGAAGGTGCGGCAAAGCTGGCAGGAAGCGCAAAAGCGCCGAAGATCAGGAAGGGCGCCGCAACCAGTGCGAAGGCAGGCCAGGCCATCTTGCCAGCGCGTTGCAAGCGCCCGACCACCCACAGGCCAAGGATCACCCCGAACAGCATGATCAGCGCGAACAGCGCAAAGCTGCGCCCGCCGAGCTGCACGGTGAGCCACAGCAGCGCAAGCGCGGTCAGGCCCATCGGCACGGCCATGATCCGGCGGAAGCGTTCCATCCACGCACCCGGCTTGGGCAGCCGCCGCCGCAAGGCCGGGACAAAACCCAGCAGCAGGAAGGGCAAGGCCAGCCCGAGCCCGAGGCAAGCGAACAACAGCAGGGCTTCACCTATCGGCAGGATCAGCGCGGCGCCCATCGCGGCCGCCATGAACGGGCCGGTGCACGGCGTTGCGACAAAGGCGGCCAGCAGCCCGGTGGCAAAGGCTCCGGCAGGCTGGCCGGAACGGGTGAAGCTGAGCGACGGCAATTCAAACACGCCGGCAAAATTCGCGGTGATCGCACTCGCCAGCACCAGCAGGGCGACCACCACGCCCGGCTCCTGCAACTGGAAGGCCCAGCCGACCTGTTCGCCCGCTGCGCGCAAGGCCAGCAGCAGCGCGCCCAGCGCCACGCAGGCCAGCACGACCCCGGCGGTATAGGCGAGCCCTTCGGAACGGGCCTTGGCCTCACTCTCACCTGCACGGGCCAGCGACAGCGCTTTGAGGCTGAGGATGGGAAAAACGCAGGGCATGATGTTGAGCAGCAAGCCCCCTGCGAGCGCGCCGAGGATCAGCGTCCACAGCGGCGGCAAGACCGGCAGCGCGGCTGCGCCCGCGATCATGGTGCCGCCGCTCGGCACGTCGCCGGGCATCGCGACAAAGCGCACACCGGCGCCGTCGCCAAAGGCAAGAATGCCTTCGAGGTTCGCGGCTGGGCCTGCGCCGTTCGGATCGAGCGGGATTTCCGCCACCAGCAGATCACCCGTGCGGCGGAAGACTTGTGCAGCGGCATGGGCGACCAGCCGCTCGTTCGCGACAAAGACATGCGGATCGGCGAGCGTCACACTCGCTGGCAGCGGGATCGCGACGCGCAGCGCCGTGCCACCCAGCGCAAAGCGCGCCTTGGCCTCGATCAGCGGCGCGACTTCGGCCCGCCACCGGGCAAAATCGCCGCCCTCAGCGGCAGACAGCACCGCATCCTGCGGCACGCAGATCTGATCGGTGCAGGCGAGATATTCGACATGCCCGGTGATGGGCGGCAGGTTGGCAAGGTTGGCGCCTGCGGGTACGTTCACCGGCACCAGCACGGTGTAGGCGCCTTTGTAGATATGGTTCATCAGGCTGCTGATCAGCAGCTTTTCCGGCACCGGATAGAGCGGTTCTCCCGCCTGCCAGCCTTCCGGCAAGGCAAGTTGCAACCGCATCCCTTGCCCTGCATCCCCCGGATTGGTCCAATAGCCATGCCACTCCGCGCTTTTCGGGGTGAATCGCAGCGCCAGCATCCAGACCTCGCCCGCGCGCGGCGCGCCCTCGGCATAAAGCTGCGCGGCAATATTCGCATCGCCATAGCGGGCCGCGGTCGGCACTTCGGCCCGCGCGCTCCCGCCCACCAGCAGCAGCGCAGCGGTGAGCACGGCCAACAGCATGAGCCACAGCGACTTTGCGCAAGGTGCAAGACGGGATGCTTGGAACAAACTTGTCTCTCTGATCGTCAAGCCGCTAAGAACCGGGTGAGGCTGGCCAGATAGGCCCGGCCTGCCCCATTGCAAAGAGAAAGCGCAGCAAACGCCATGGCCATCACTGATAACGACACCGCCGATCTTTTGATCCTGGGCGGAGGACTTGTGGGCATGACCCTGGCGCTCGCCGCGGCGAAGAAGGGCATGGCGAGCCACGTGGTCGACCGCGCCGATCCGGCGGAGTTGACGGCGGAAGGCTTTGATGATCGCGCCACCGCGATCTCAACCGCAAGCTGGCACCTGTTCAACAATATCGGCATCGCCGAGGGCCTCGAACAATTCGCCTGCGACATCGCCAGCATTGCGGTGACTGATCAGAACAAGCCCGGACGGCTCGATTTCGTGCCGGGGCCGGATGATGGCACGCTCGGCCGGATGTTCCCCAACCGCCGCCTGCGCCTTGCCCTGTTCGAGGCGGCGGCGAAGGAGCCACTTATCAACTGGATCGCCAAGGCCGATGTGACCGAACGGCAGCGCAGCGATTACGGCGTTGCCGCTGTCTTGGTCGATGGCCGCAAGCTCAAGGCGCGGCTGATGATTGCTGCCGAAGGCCGCCAATCGCCCACCCGTGATGCCGCCGGGATCACCATCGCCAAGTGGGATTATCACCACCGCGCCATCATCGCCGGGCTCACCCATGAAAAGCCGCATGGCAACGTGGCGTGGGAAATCTTCTATCCGGCAGGGCCGTTTGCCCTGCTGCCGATGAATGATGATGCCGATGGCACGCATCGCTCCTCGCTGGTGTGGACGGTGTCGGAAGAAGACGGCGCGGGCGTGATGAAGCTCGGCGATCGCGCCTTCCTTGCCGAGGTCGAAAAGCGGATGGGCGGAGTGCTCGGGCCAGTGCTGTCGGTGGGCAAGCGTTCCAGCTGGCCGCTTGGCTTCCACCACACCGCGAGAATCACCGCCGAACGCCTCGCCCTGATTGGCGATAGCGCCCACGGCATCCATCCGATTGCGGGCCAAGGGCTCAACCTCGGGCTGCGCGATGTTGGCGCGCTCGTCGAAGTGCTGGCCGATGGGGCGCGGCTCGGGCTTGATCCGGGCGATCCCGAATTGCTCAAGCGCTATGAAAACTGGCGCGGGCTCGACAGCTTCATGGTGGCGCTGGCCACCGATGGCCTTACCCGCATTTTCGGCGCGCCGGGCAAGACCGTCTCGGCGATCCGCCGTATCGGCATGGCGGGCATCCAGCGCACGCCGATGCTCAAGCAGTTTTTCATGGACGAAGCGCGCGGCGTATCGGGCGATTTGCCCGAATTGCTCAAGGCGTAAGGGTTACATCTTGATCAGCGGACTGTTCAACTCGCGCACCGGATTGCCTGCCCCGTCGCGCAGCCCGCGCTGATCGAGCACGGCAGCGGTTTCGATGGTTTCAAGCGCGCGCATCACATCGCGGTAGCGTTCGGCATCGGCAATCCAGCCTTCCGCCCGGTCCGCGCCCGGCATGTTGCGCACTTCGTCGATGGCCGTCTGATAGCGGCCCTGCTCCAACGCCCAGCGCGCCCGTTCCAGACGCCGTTCAGGCTGGGGTGACGGCGTGCTTTCCCGCCGCACCACGAAAAGCTGCGAAAGCTCCCGCTGGAAGGTCGCAAAGCTTGGCCCCGCGTCCCGTTCACGCAATTGCGGGCCGAGCCCTTCGAGCCGGGCGACCAGACTGTCGAGCCGCACCGGCTTGCGCGAGAAATCGATGATCGTCGCTACCGCATTGGGCCATTGATCGCCAAAGCGCAGCCGCAACTGATCCGCAAGATAACCCAATTCTGCCCCGCGCTCGACCGAACGCCTTGTGGCAAAGGCGATCAGCAGGCCTTCCGCGCGCGCGGCATTGCTGGCGGCGGCCTGGGCTTGCAGATCCAGCCGGGCGAGGCGCTGTTCGGCAGCGGCGAGGCGTTGATCGATCCCGCCTTGTTGCTCGGCCACGCGGGTTACGGCTTCGCTCGCCTCGGCAACGGCCGCTTCGGATACGGTGTCGCTTGTTGCCGAGGCATCCGGCAAGGCTGCGGCGTCTTGCGTGCTTTCGTCTGCGGAAGACGCCAGCATGCCAGCGACCCGCGGTGATTGGAGATTGTACCACACCACCCAGCCCACCAACCCGCCACCTGCGGCAAAGGCGAGCAGGCCCGCCAGCACAAGGGCGCGCGTCGAGGTAGGCTTGCGACGACTGCCGTAATTCGATTCCATCACAATCCGTTCTGCGCCCGCTACGGGTGTCGCCCGGTGATGCAGCCGGGTGAGCCGCATGTCGAGGTGCCCGCGCTTGTCTCAGGCGTCATTGCATAAGTCACGGGCCAATTCCAGCAGTGCGGCATCATTGGGGGCCGCGGCGGTATGCACTGCGCGCCAGCCTGACCCCGCCGCAGCGGCGATACGGGGGCCAAGCGCAGCCACGATGATCTGCGAAATATCGACACGAAGCCTCTCGCATTCCCCGGCAAAATGCCTGGCGGTGGCGGCCGAATGCAGCAGCACGATCACACCCGCCTGCTCCAGCACCGGCAGCGCGGGATCGAGTGCGAGAGCTTCGCTGCGATAGGCAATCCGCGTGGTGATGGTGATACCTTGGGGGACATAGAGCGCCAGATGCTCCTCCCCCGCGATGCGCAACAGATGCGCGGGCGCGGCGATCTGATCGAGCACCTTCTGCAAGCCGCCCTCGCCCGCCGTCGCCACGGTGAAACCCGCCGCCAGCGCGGCATCGGCGGTCGCCTTGCCGACCACAAAGCAGGGTTTGCTGCGGAGTGCCTCCAACGCGGCGCCGCCATGGAGGAACACGTTGGCGCTGCCGATCAGCAGCCCATCCAAACCCGCCGGATCGGGCGCATCCCAAGCGACCGGCACAATCCGGCCGAGCGGGCAGCCTGCCGCTGCCATGCCCATCGCCTGTGCCGCGGCGAGCGTGGCGGCGCAGCCAGGCTCAGGGCGCAGCACCAGCAGCACCGGCGTATCAGCCAAGCTGGAAATGCGGCGCGATGCCGGATGTGGCCCGCGCCAGCAGATCGGCGGCAAGCGCACGCACCGCGGCATGATCGCCCACGGCGAAGGTGGCGCTGGCTTCGATCCGCTCGGCCCCGTCAGGGCTGAACAGCGCGGCGCGCATTGCAAGGCCGTCTCCCGCCATTTCGCACAGCACGGCAACCGGCGAATGGCACGTGCCGCCCAGTTCGGCGAGCAGCGCGCGTTCGGCCTCGATCTCGGCGCGGGTTGGCGCGTGGTTGATCGCGGCCAAGGCCTCGGTCACCGCTGCATTAGCGGCAAGGCATTCGATCGCGATCACGCCTTGCGCGGCGGCGGGGATCCATTCCGTCGGCGCCAGCGGCGATCCATGTTCGCTCTGCCCCAGCCGTTCAAGGCCAGCCGCCGCAAGGAACGTCACATCAGCTTCGCCCGCTGCCAGCTTGCCAAGCCGGGTTGCGACATTGCCGCGGAACATCACCACGCGGCAATCGGGGCGCAGGTTGAGCAATTGCGCAGCGCGGCGCGGCGCGCTGGTGCCGACGGTCGCGCCTTGCGGAATATCTGCGATGCTGCTGGCGCCGACCAGACAATCACGCCGGTCCGCGCGCGGGAGAAAAGCCGCAAAGTGAAACTGCGAAGGACGCTGGGTTTCGACATCCTTGGCCGAATGCACCGCGCAATCGATCCGGCCTTCGGCGAGCCAGGCATCGAGTTCCTTGGTCCACAGCGCCTTGCCGCCGATTTCCGCGAGGGGACGATCAAGCACCTTGTCGCCGCTGGCCACAACGGGGACCAATTCGATCTCGTCAGGCGACCAGCCATGCGCGGCGCACAGGCGGGCGCGGGTTTCCTCGGCCTGCGCCATCGCAAGCGGGGACTGGCGGGTGCCGAGGCGCATCCGGATACCGGGGGCGCGCGGGATGGTGGGGGTGGACAAAGGCTCGTCGTGCATGGCGATGCTTGCCCTAGCCCCGGTAATGACTAAGGGAAAGCGCCATGAGCGCGATCTCCCACAATCCTGCCAGTCCGGCGATCATTCTGGGTATCGAATCGAGCTGCGATGAAACCGCGGTGGCGCTGGTGCGCGCCGATCGCACGATCCTCGCCCAGCGCATCGCCAGCCAGGAAGCGGAGCATGCGCCCTATGGCGGGGTGGTGCCGGAAATCGCCGCGCGCGCCCATGCCGAACGGCTCGCCCCGATGCTTGAAGGGGTGATGGGCGATGCCGGGCTGGCGCTTGGCGATGTCGATGCGATTGCGGCGACCGCCGGGCCGGGTCTGATCGGTGGGGTGATGGTCGGGCTGGTCAGCGCCAAGGCGCTTGCCATGGCGAGCGGCAAGCCGCTGATCGCGGTCAACCATCTTGAAGGCCACGCGCTCTCGCCGCGCCTTGCCGATGCGGATCTCGCATTCCCTTATCTGCTGCTGCTGGTATCGGGCGGGCATTGCCAGATCCTGCGCGTTGAAGGCGTCGGAAGCTATCGCCGCCTCGCCACGACCATTGATGATGCGCTTGGCGAGGCCTTCGACAAGACCGCCAAGATCCTCGGGCTCGGCTATCCCGGCGGGCCAGCGGTCGAGCGGCTGGCGTTAGAGGGCGATCCCAAAGCCGTGCCCCTGCCCCGCCCGCTCAAAGGGTCGGCCGAACCCCATTTCTCCTTTGCCGGGCTGAAAAGCGCGGCGCTGCGCGCGGTCGAGAGCGGGGCGCACCAGCCCGCTGATATCGCGGCGAGTTTTCAGCAGGCGGCGATTGATTGCCTGATTGACCGGCTGGAAAAGGCGCTGCGCGATCACGGCGCGCTGCCTGCGCTCGTGGTGGCGGGCGGCGTTGCCGCCAACAAGGCGGTGCGCGGCGCGCTCGAAGCGCTTGCCAGCCGCCACGCAATGCGCTTTTGCGCTCCGCCAATGGCTTTGTGCACCGACAATGCGGCGATGATCGCCTGGGCCGGCCTTGAACGGATGGCCGCGCAAGGCGCTGAATTTGCAGGCGATCCGCTTGATCTGCGGGCGCGGCCGCGCTGGCCGCTCGATGACAGCGCCGAAGCCGTGCGCGGGGCCGGAGTAAAGGCATGACCGGCGCGCCTCCCCCGATCGGCGTGATTGGCGCAGGAGCCTGGGGCACCGCCCTCGCCCAGATGCTCGCGAGCGATGGCAGCACCGTGATGCTGTGGGCCTATGAGGCCGAGGTGGTGGACGCGATCAACGCCAGCCACAGCAATCCGCTCTATCTGCCGTCAGCGAACCTTGCGCCGACGATCCGCGCCACCGGCGATCTTGCCGATCTGGCCGGGTGCGAGATCGTGCTGGTCGTGACCCCAGCCCAAGTGCTCGGCAAGGTGCTCGGCGGGCTTGCCGCGCTGCCGCGCGATCTGGTGCTGTGCTCCAAGGGGATTGATGCCAACACCGGCGAGCTGATGAATGATGTCGCTCGGCGCGCCGCACCAGCGAGCATGCTCGCCGTGTTGTCCGGCCCGACCTTTGCCCACGAAGTCGCAGCTGGTCTGCCCACGGCGGTAACGCTCGCCTGCGCAGGCGGCGAGGCGCAATGGCAGCGGCTCGCCCCGGCGCTCTCGCGCCCTGCGTTCCGGCCCTATTACAGCGATGATGTCACCGGCGCCGAGGTTGGCGGCGCGATCAAGAACGTACTGGCGATTGCCTGCGGGGTGGTAGACGGCTTGCAGCTTGGTCAGAACGCCCGCGCCGCACTTATCGCGCGCGGCTTTTCCGAAATGCTGCGCTTTGGCGAAGCGCTGGGCGCCCGCGCCGAAACCCTCACCGGCCTGTGCGGCCTTGGTGATCTGGTGCTGACCTGTTCAAGCACGGCAAGCCGCAATTTCTCCTTCGGCAAGGCGCTTGGCGAAGGGCATAGCGCCGCAGACCTGCTGGCGGATCGGCGCACGGTGGCCGAAGGGGCCTTCACCGCGCCGGTGCTGGCGCGGCTGGCGGCGGAGCATGGTATTGCTATGCCGATTGTCAGCGCGGTCAATGATTTGATGAACGGAGCCGAAGCGCGCGCGGTCGTGGCCGGGTTGATGGCGCGCCCGCTCAAGGCCGAACAGGATTTTGCTGCGTGAGCCCCACCAAGCCCCAAGCCAATCAGGATGATATGGCCGCGCTTGCCAAGGGCGGGCGCACCAACACCATGGGCTTTGTCCTGCGCCTGATCGCGCGCATTCCCTTCCTGATCATTGCGACGCGGCTTTATGGCCCCGATGCGCTGGGCCGTTTTGCCTCGGCCCTTGTGCTGATCGACATTATCGCGCTGGTCTGTTCGCTGGGCGAGAAACGCGGGCTTGCCCAACGCCTCTCGGAAGGTGCGGGCGATGATCGCAGCAAGGAGGCGAACGTCGTCTATGACGGGATTGTGCTCTCGCTGCTCTATTCAGGCGTGACCGGGCTGATCCTGTGGCTCTTCCCTGCGCCCATGTTCCCCAATGGCATGAACAGCCCTGCCGATATGTGGCTGATCGCGGCGATCCCGGCCTTTGCCATCACCGAAATCCTGCTGGCTGCACAGGCGTACCGCTTTGACATCGCCACCACGGTGCGCACCCGCGCGGTGGTGGAGCCTTGGGTGATCTCGATTGGCGCAGGCGTGTTCTTCTACCTGCCGGGCACGCGCGATTCCGGGCTGGCCTTTGCCTTCATCGCTTCGGTCTATGCCGGCTTGCTGACCGCGGCCTGGCCGTTCCTGCGCACCTATGGCCTGCCGCGCGACTGGCGGCCCTCGCCGCGCAAGTTCCTGCGCATGTCGAGCCGCGCTTTCCCGCTGATCGGCGCCGATGCCATCGAGAAAGGCACGCGCCTGCTCGATATCTTTATCCTCGGCCTGTTTGCCCCGCCCGCGGCGGTGGGGATCTATTACGCAGCGCAGCAGATCGCGAGCTTGCCGCAAAAGCTCAAGACGAGTTTCGAGCCGATCCTTTCGCCCGTCATCACCAAGAACCTGCGCACCGGCAATTTGGCTGCCATCGCCGCGCAAGTGCGGCAGGTCGGGTTCTGGATCATCGCGGTGCAGGCCGGGATTGCGCTGATGCTTGCCTTGCCGGGCGAAGCGGTGATGGGTCTGTGGGGGCCGAGCTATGTCGCAGGGACGGCAGCGCTGGCCTTCCTGCTTGCCGCCGAAGTCGCCGCCTCGACCGCCGTGGTGGCCGAAAGCGTGCTCGTCTACATCGCGCGCAAGCGCAATCTGGCGATCTCGGTGGGCATCATCGCCTTGCAGGCCGCGCTGACGATGGGGCTGATCACGCTCGCCAACCGCATGGGCATGGACGAAGGCTTCAAGGCAGCGGGCGCCGCGGGTGCGCTGCTGCTGGCGCTGGGCGCCTCCTCGCTGATCAAGGCGGTGCTGCTGAAAAGCCTGCTCAAAGCGCCGGTGAGCAACTGGCGCTGGCCGCTGGTCTATGCCGCAGCGGCGGCGGTGGTTGTCGGCTTCGGGGCCAAGCTGCTGCCCGAATGGGCCGAATTGCTGCTCGGCGTGCCTGCGATTGCCGCCGTCTATGGTTATGTTATCTGGCACCGCGGGTTCGGCCCCGAAGACCGCGTGCTGTTCCGCAAGAATATTGCTTCTGAAACCGAGGCAGAACCCGAACGGCCTTAAGGCCCGGATGTCCCCACCTGCAAAGGAGTTGATCGCGCCATGACTGCTGACATGAGCAATGCCCTGCCCTTCATCCTGATCGGGGTGCTGGTTCTGGCGATCGCGGTGTGGGCGCTGCTGCGCGCCACCCGCAAAGCCAAGGTGATCGACGCAGCCGAGAGCCTCAAGCGCGATGTGCTCGATGAAGGGGCTGCCCGCGCGAGCCGCAACCAGGCGCTGATCGACGCGCCGCCTGCGGTGGTGAAGCCTGAACCTGCACCTGCACCTGCACCTGCTCCTGTGCCCGCCCCTGCGCCGACTCCGCCGCCGGTGGCCGCCCCGGCACCTGCGGCAAGCGCGGATGATCTGACCCGGATCAAGGGACTCGGCCCCAAGATCGCGGCCCTGCTGAACGAACTGGGCGTGACAAGCTATGCCCAAATCGCAGCTTGGAGCGCGGAAGACGCCGCAGCCATCGATGCGCAGCTCGGCCGGTTCAGCGGAAGAATCAGCCGCGATCAGTGGATTGCCCAGGCCCAATTGCTCGCCGCGGGCGACGAAGCAGGATTTGCCAAAAAATTCGGCCAGAATGGATAATATTCATACAAGGATTGCTCACGTCTTGTGATAGTCTTGCGCCGGGATCGTTGGGGAGGTGCAAATGACTCACACGATTCTTGTGGCTGAAGATGATTTCATTGAAGGTGTCGACATCTGCGACACCTGCGAGGAAGCGGGCTATTTCGTCGAAGGCCCGCATCTCGGGATGAGCTCGGCGATGCTCGCCTTGCAGAAAGTGCGGCCCGATCTCGCGATCCTCGATTATCAGCTCGGGGAAGGCCCGCTGTTCGCGCTCGCGCAGAAGCTCGAAGAAGAAAACGTGCCTATCATCTTCCATTCAGGGGCCGATGTGCCTGCCGATATTGCGGCGCGTTTTCCGAAAGCGGCGACGCTGCCCAAGCCCTGCCCGCCTGCGCAATTCATCGATACGATCCACCGGATGCTGGCCAAACCTTAGGCGCCGGGGCAGCGGGCGACGTTGCCCCCTTGCTCTGGCCCGCCAAGCCTGCAAGAGCAGGCCGGCAGGCAAACAACAAGCAGCAGGAGCACCGCCATGCACGGCACCTCGCCCAGCTCGCCGAAAAGCGGCGCGATGGCCCCGTTCAACTGGGAAGATCCCTTTGATCTGGAAAGCCAGCTGACCGAAGAAGAACGGATGATCCGCGATGCCGCGCACGGCTTTGCGCAATCCGAACTCCAGCCGCGTGTGATCGACGCGTTCCGCGAAGAAGCCGATGCGCCCGAGCTGTTTCCGCTGATGGGACAGGCCGGGCTGTTGGGCGCGACCGTTCCCGAAGAATTCGGCGGCGCAGGCGCAAGCTATGTCGCCTATGGCCTGATCGCGCGCGAGATCGAGCGGGTGGATAGTGGCTACCGGTCGATGGCGAGCGTGCAGTCGAGCCTCGTGACGCATCCGATCTACGCCTATGGTTCGGACGAGCAGCGCCGCAAGTACCTGCCCGGCTTGGCCGCCGGCACGCTGATCGGCTGCTTCGGCCTGACCGAGCCTGATGCGGGTTCCGACCCGGCGGGGATGAAGACCTGGGCGAAGAAGGACGGCGACGACTACGTCATCTCCGGCTCCAAGACGTGGATCAGCAACGCGCCCTTTGCCGATGTCTTTGTCGTCTGGGCCAAGTCCGAAGAACACGGCGGCGCGATCCGCGGCTTCGTGCTGGAAAAGGGCATGGCCGGGCTGTCGGCCCCCAAGATCAAGGGCAAGATCAGCCTGCGTGCATCCACCACCGGCATGATCATAATGGACGAGGTGCGGGTGCCGTCCTCGGCCCTGCTCCCCCATGTCGAAGGGCTGAAAGGCCCGTTCGGCTGCCTCAACCGCGCGCGTTACGGGATTTCGTGGGGCGCGATGGGCGCAGCGGAATTCTGCCTCGCCGCCGCGCGCCAATACGGCCTTGATCGCCACCAGTTCGGGCGGCCGCTCGCCGCGACACAGCTGTTCCAGAAGAAGCTCGCCGACATGATGAGCGATATCGCGCTCGGGCTGCAAGCGTCGCTGCGCGTCGGACGGTTGATCGACGAGGGCCGCTTCGCCCCCGACATGATCTCGATCGTGAAGCGCAACAATGTCGGCAAGGCGCTCGATATCGCCCGGCAGGCCCGCGACATGCACGGCGGCAACGGCATTTCCGAGGAGTATCAGGTGATCCGCCACGCGGTGAACCTTGAAACGGTCAACACCTACGAAGGCACGCATGATGTCCACGCGCTGATCCTGGGCCGCGCGATCACGGGGATTGCGGCGTTCTGATGCGCGCTCCGCCACGGGGCGACACAGAGCCCATGTCCTACCGTCGCCTTTTGCGCCATGATGACGCAATGACCGCGTTGCCAACCGTCTTTCCTGTGGCCGTTTTCCGGAAGACCTGCGTGGGGCGTCGTTTTTCGCCTTATAACAGTGTCTCACGTGTATCCAACGCAAGCAAATTGGCCCCGAACATGAACGGCACACGCTCATGAAGCTTTATGGCTACTTCCGCTCGTCCACCTCTTATCGCCTCAGGATCGCACTGAACCTCAAAGGCCTCGCCTTCGAGAATGTGCCTGTCAGCCTTGTTACCGGCGAGAACAAGGACCCGGCCTTCACCGCGCGTAACCCCTTCGGCTCGCTGCCGATGCTCGAAGCCGATGGGCGTGACCGGGCGCAGTCGATGGCGCTGCTCGAATGGCTCGACGAAGCCTATCCTGAACCGCGCCTGCTCCCGCAGGATATCGAGGCGCGCTACACCGTTCGTGAACTCGCCTATGGCATCGCGACCGAGATCCACGCGGTCAACAACCTGCCAGTGCTCAAGTATCTGAAGGACCCGCTTGGCCACACGCAGGACGAGATCGATATCTGGTATCGCACGTGGCTGAAGCGCACGCTTGATCCGGTCGAGGCGCGACTGGCGCAGCTGGGGACAGGCGATTACCTGCGTGGTGACGCGCCCGGCCTGTTCGAAGTGGTGCTGATCCCGCAACTCGCCAATGCGCGGCGCTTTGCCTACGACTTGTCGGCGAGCCCGCATATGACCCGCATCGAGGCCGCCTGCCTTGCCCTGCCCGCCTTCGTGGCTGCGCACCCCGATAACCAGCAAGATTCCCCCGAGAGGAAACCTCAATGAAGCTCGCATCCCTCAACAATGGCACCCGCGATGGCAAGCTGGTGGTGGTCTCGAAAGACCTCACCCGCTGCTGCGCGGCTGGCTACATTGCGCCTACGCTGCAAGCCGCGCTGGATGATTGGGAGCGGATCGCCCCGCAGCTTGAAGTGCTGGCCCGCGATGTCGAACACGAAGCGGTGCCGTGCGAGCGGTTCCACGAGCGCGAGGCCCATTCTCCCCTGCCGCGCGCGTTCCAATGGGCCGATGGCAGTGCTTACATCAACCATGTCGAGCTGGTGCGTCAGGCGCGCGGGGCCAAGGTGCCCGACAGCTTCTATCACGATCCGCTGATGTATCAGGGCGGATCGGACGGGTTTCTGCCGCCGCGTGCCGCGATCCCGTTGGGCGATCCGGCATGGGGCTGCGATATGGAAGGCGAAATCGCCTGCATCACCGATGATGTGCCGATGGGCGTTTCGGTTGAAGAGGCCGCTGGCCACATCAAGTTGCTGATGCTGGTGAATGATGTCAGCCTTCGCGGCCTGATCCCGGCTGAACTGGAAAAGGGCTTCGGCTTCTTCCAGTCGAAGCCCGCGAGCGCTTTCTCGCCTGTAGCCGTGACGCCCGACGAACTCGGCGAGGCCTGGGCCGATTGCCTCATTCACCTGCCGCTGATGGTCGATCTCAATGGCCAGCCCTTTGGCCGGGCCAATGCGGGCAAGGACGCAACCTTCAACCTCGCGCAATTGGTCGCCCATGCGGCAAAGACTCGCCATCTCGGCGCGGGCTCGATCATTGGCACGGGCACGGTTTCGAACAAGGGCGCGGATGGCGGCCCCGGCAAGCCGGTGTCAGAAGGCGGCACGGGCTATTCCTGCATCGCCGAAATCCGCATGATCGAAACCATCACCGGCGGCCAGCCGACAACGCCGTTCATGCAAGCAGGCGACAGCGTGCGGATCGAAATGCGCGATGCGCACAATCATTCGATCTTCGGCGCGATTGAGCAGAAAGTCGTCGCGGTCTGATTGCTCAGGACAGCGTATCGGGCACGATTGCAGGGGCATCCTGTTCGTCGTGACGGCGATCCAGCGCTGTCACGAAGAAGTGGTTCACATCGCGGTGCTCGGCCTCATCGGCCCGCACAGCGAGGATCACATCGCGGAGCCGTGCGTCCTGTGGAAGCTGCCAGTAATCAATCGCGATCTGCGGCGCCGGCACGTTTTCATGGCGGCCTGCATCCACCTCGGCGAGATACTGGGTGTAGCTGAACACCGCCTCTTCCTCGAAATAGGCAACCACGCGGTGCGCGGTGCGCGGCGCGAGCAGATAGAGGAAGAAGTAGAAATTGTAGAACACCAGCTGCACCGCCACGATCAGCGCGCGCTCAAACCAATTGGGCTGCGCGATCTCGATGAAGGTCATCAGGTGCATCCGCTCGTTCTCGGCCTCGTCGAGGAGCGTGCGGATCCAGCCTTCATCATCGCGCATCTTCCGGAGCGCGGTGAGGTGTTGCCACAGCCCGCCAACCATGCCGGGCACCGCCGCCACGGTTTCAAGCACGACGGCGCGGTGGCCGTACCGCTTGGCAAAGAACTTGTCGGCGAAGAACCGCAGCAGCTTCACAAAGCCGAAAGCGACCTTGTCGCTCGTGCCTTGCGGGGCCACATGGACATCGAGATCAACATCGAGGTTGACCTGCCGGACCATCGGGCGGGTATCAAACGGCTTCATGACTGCACCTGCACTCCAAACACTGCGCTGATCGGTGTGATCATACCACAGTGTGACCGATCCCTGTTTCAAAAAAACACAACGCAGGGTGCAGTTGAGAGTTCCTCCGCGGCGATCATCATGCCGGAAGCAGCCCTTCTATGGCCGCCACGGCTGATGATGTGCGCATCAGGTCAGAGGTATAATCCGCGCAATCAGGCTGCGCAAAGCGCCGGGCTGCTCCATCGGGCGGATCCGGCCGTATCTGGCACGGCGCGACTGGGAATCATCAATGCAGACAGTGCGGTACATGCGATCTGGCCGGCTGGACCAGATGGTCGGCTTTTCCATAGTCGCGTCCCCGATTCGCAAAATATCATTGAGACGGGATAACACGAAACTGTGGAAAACCTATTAACAAGCTGCGGACAATGCAATTTTTGTCACGGCCCCTCACCCGACCCGTTGCACCCCGGCTTCGCGCACCGCCGCCAGCGTGGGATAGCCGTTGACCGCCATCAGCAAGTCGGCCTCGGCGAGGATGGAACACAGCACCCACGCAGCCCCGGCGGCACCGCCCAGCGCGAGGCCATAGGTGTAAGGCCGCCCGACGCCGATGGCGCGCGCGCCCATCGCCAGCGCCTTGACAGCGTCGGTGCCCGAACGCACGCCGCTGTCAAACAGCACCGGCACATCGCCTGCGGCTTTCACCACATCGGCCAGCAGATCGATGGTCGCGATCCCGCCATTGGCCTGACGCCCGCCGTGGTTCGAACAATAGATCGCATCCGCCCCGGTATCGACCGCACGGCGCGCATCATCGGGATGGCAGATCCCTTTGAGAACGATCGGCAGTTTCGTCACCGATTTGAACCACGCCATATCCTCCCACGTCAGCACCTGCCCGAAGGTCGCGGCCCAGGTGAAGATCGCCGCCGCCGGATCTTCCTCGGGCGGCTTGGCCAGCAGCGAGCGGAACACCGGATCGGAGAAGTAATTGACCAGCACCTTGCCGCGCAGCTGCGGGAAGTTCGAAGCGTTGAGATCGCGCGGGCGCCAGCCGGTCACCCAAGTGTCGAGCGTCACCACCAAGGCCTTGTAGCCCGCATCCTCGGCCCGGCGGATCAGGCTTTCCGCCAGCTCGCGGTTGCGCGGCGTGTAAAGCTGGAACCAGGCTGGCGTATCACCGCAGGCCGCTTTCACATCCTCCAGCGGATCATTGGCCAAGGTCGAGGCGCAGAATGGCACACCTGTCATGGCCGAGGCCCGCGCCGCAGCCAGATCGCCGTGGCGATCCTGTGTCGCTTCGCCATTGAGACCAATCGGCGCCATGAACAGCGGGGTCGGGTAGGTGTGACCGAACAGCTCGATCGAGAGATCGCGCGTGCTGCAATCCACCATCATCCGCGGCACCATGCCCCAGTGGTGAAAAGCCGCAGCGTTGCTGTTCTGGGTATGCTCGTCGCCGCAGCCGCCCGCGACATAATTGGTCATCATCGGGCCAAGCGCTTCGTGAGCGCGCTTTTCCAGCGTGGCGAAATCGACGGGATAATCGGGCAGGATGCCCTTCAGCCCAGCGTTGTAGATCTCGTTCTGCATCGCGCCGAAATAGCTCACGCGCGCCTCTCCCTGTTGCTTGTGCTATGCGCCGCAGCTTGGCGGCAAATCACCGCCTTGCCAAGCGGTCAGGCGAAGAAGCGTTGGAGCCGCGGGCGCACTTTGAGAAATTGCAGGTAGGCCGCTTCGAGCAGGCGCAACACAAGCCGGTTGCGTGCGAGCAACCCCAAGGGACGCAGCACAGGAATGGCCCGCCACATCGCGGCAAAGGCCGCCGCGCCGCTGACCACTTCGCCATTCTCCTCAGCATGGAAGCGCGCGAGCAGCGCAGCCCGATCAATCGGACAGGCCGGATCAGCCCCGGCCGCGACATCGACAAAGGTGATCGCCCCGCGTGTATCGAGCCGCCGCATCAACGCGATTTCGCGCAGGCACAGCGGGCAGGCGCCATCATACCAGACCTTGAGCGGAGCAGATGTCATCCCGGTCGATGTGAGCGCTTGGAGCGCGATTGCAAGGTGTCAGATGAAACCGCGCGCCTCGTAGTGATCGACCGGCGGCGGCGGCACGCCGGTATCATCGGCCAATTCGGCAAAGGCCTGATCCTGCGACAGGAACACGCGGCCGTTCAGTTCTTCGATCAGATGGCTGCGGTGCAGCCGATCCATCACCGGGCCTTTGACTTCGGAGAGATGCAAACCCACCCCTGTCTCGCCAAGGCGGTGGTTGATCGCCTCAAGGCTTTCCAGCCCCGACGCATCCACCGCATTCACCGCGCTGAACATCAGCACGACATGGCGCAATTGCGACCGCTCGGCGACGAGTTCGAGAACGTATTCCTCCAGCCAGCGGGCGTTGAGATAAGTCAGGCTTTCGTCAATCCGCAGCGCCAGGAGGTGCGGCAGGGTGATGACAGCGTGCCGCTCGACATTGCGGAAATGGCCGGTGCCGGGAACGCGGCCAACAATGGCGGCATGGGGGCGGCTCGCGCGCCACAGGTAGAGCAGCAGCCCGACCACAACGCCTGCGATCACGCCCAGCTCAACCCCTGCCAGCAGGGTCACAATAATCGTTGCGGCATGGGCTGCAAAATCGGCTTTGGAATAGGCCCAGAGCTGGCGCGGAGTCTTGAAATCGACAAGGCTCAGCACCGCAACAATGATCGTCGCGGCAAGCGTAGCCACCGGCAGATGGAACAGCAGCGGCGTGAGGTAGAGCGAAGCGAGCGCGATCCCCACAGCGGTAAAGGCTCCCGCCGCGGGCGTCTGCGCGCCAGCATCGAAATTGACCACCGAACGGGCGAAGCCGCCCGTCACCGGATAGCCGCCCGAAAGCGCGCTCGCGATGTTGGATGCGCCAAGGCCGATCAGCTCCTGATCCGGGCTGATGCGCTGGCGGCGCTTGGCCGCAAGGGTCTGCGCCACCGAGACGCTCTCGACAAAGCCGATGATCGAGATGAGCAGCGCTGGCACCCACAATTGTGCGATCAGGGCGGGATCAGCCGAAGGCACGGTGAACGGCGGCAGACCCTGCGGGACCGCGCCGACCACGGCGACGCCGCGGTTGCCCAGATCAAGGCCGATCACCGCCAGAATGGTAAGCGCCACGGCCATCACCGGCCCGGCCTTGGCGCTCATATCTGCCGCGCGGGCTGACATGCCAAGGCCCTGCAGGGCAGGCTTCAGGCCCTTTCTCACCCAGAAAAGGAATGCCAGCACCGGAATGCCGATCGCCACGGTCGCCGGATTGATCGCACCGAGATTGCTGACGAGGCCATGCAGCATGGCGGGCCAAGTCTCGCCCTCCGCCCTCACCCCGAGGATATGCTTGAGCTGCGAGGTCGCAATCAGGATCCCGCTCGCAGTAATGAAGCCGCTGATGACCGGGTGCGACAGCAGGTTCGCAAGGAAGCCGAGGCGCAGCAGTCCCAGCACTGTCAGCATCACCCCCGACAGCGCGGCAAGCGTGACCGCCGCTTCGAGATATTCGGGCGTGCCAACCGGCGCGACCGCGCTCGCCGCGCTCGCTGTCATCAGCGAGATGACAGCCACCGGCCCCACGGCCAGCGTGCGGCTGGTGCCGAAGATCGCATAAAGCACCAGCGGCATGATCGAGGCATAGAGCCCAACCACCGGCGGCAGGCCTGCCAGCATCGCATAGGCGAGGCTCTGCGGGATCAGCATGATGGTGACGATCACCGCCGCCATCAGATCGCTTGTCAGGACAGCGCGATCATAGCTGCGCCCCCATGCGAGGATCGGGAAGAAGGCCGCCATGCGGCTGTGCGGGCGCATGGTCAGGCGGGCCGGTCAACCAGCCGCACCAGCATCATGCCGGCCAGCATCGCCGCAAGGAAAATCGCCGCCGCAGGCGCATCGATTGCCAGCGCGGCGAAGCCAGGCCCCGGGCACAGCCCGGCAATGCCCCAGCCGATGCCGAACAGCGCCGAGCCGCCGATCAGCCGCGGCGTCAAATCGCTGCGATTGGGCAAGGCAAAGGCTTCGGCAAAGAGCGGGCGTTGCATGCTGCGTTGCACGATCCAGGCAAGCGCCATCACCATCACCGCACCGCCCATCACAAAGGCAAGCGTCGGGTCCCACGCACCAAACAAGTCAAGGAATCCGCGCACGCGTGCCGGATCGGTCATCCCGCCAAGCGCCAGACCCGCGCCGAAAATCGTGCCTGAGGCGAGCGCCACCACAACAGCGCGCATCATGGCAGCACGACGATGCCAAGCGCATTCATCACCGCCACGGTGGCAAAGCCGGTCACCATGAAGCTGGCCGTGGCGACGAGCGAGCGCTGCGACAGGCGGCTCATCCCGCACACGCCGTGGCCACTGGTGCAGCCGCTACCCAGCCGCGTACCGATGCCGACAATCACCCCGGCCACTGCCAGCAGCAGCGGTGAGGCAAATTGCGGCGCGGGCGCGCCTGTCAGCAGCGTCACGATCAGCGCGCCAAGCGGCAGGCCGATGAGAAAGGCGAAAGCGGCGCTGCGCTGCATCGCACCCTCGCCAATGGCAAAAGCGCGCGCGGCAATGCCGGACACTCCGGCAATCCGCCCTGCCCCCAGCAGCATCAGCGCTGCGGCAAGGCCAATCAGCACCCCGCCGGCAAGCCCCGCCACCGGAGCGGCATCAGGAAATCCGGGCAGGCTCGTTGCGAGGATACTCATACCGCATTCACCGGGATCTTGAGGTAGACAATGCCATTTTCATCCGGCGGTGGCATGTGGCCTGCGCGCATGTTGACCTGCACGGATGGCAGGATCAGGCGCGGCATGGCGAGCGTCGCATCGCGGGCTTCGCGCATGGCGACGAATTCATCTTCGGTGATACCATCATGGGCATGGATATTGCCCGCGCGTTCTGCGGCAACCGTCGTCTCCCAGAAATATTCGGTGCGGCCCGCGGGCAGATAATCGTGGCACATGAACAGGCGGGTTTCGGGCGGGAGCGCAAGGATGCGCCGCAGCGAGCGGAACAGGCTGCGTGCATCACCACCGGGGAAATCCGCCCGCGCAGTGCCGTAATCGGGCATGAACATGGTATCGCCGACGAACACCGCCTCGCCCACGACATAGGCAATGCAGGCCGGGGTATGGCCGGGGACATGCATCACCGTCACCGGCAGTGTGCCGATGCTGAAGGTATCGCCATCCGAAAACAGCGCGTCGAATTGCGAGCCATCGCGCTCAAACGCGGTGCCGGCATTGAACAGCTTGCCGAAGACATTCTGCACCTTGGTAATATCCGCGCCGATGGCGATCTTGCCGCCCAGCTTCTCCTGGAGGTAGGGCGCTGCCGACAGGTGATCGGCATGGGCATGGGTTTCGAGCAGCCATGTCACTTTCAGATTATGCGAAGTGACATGAGCTATCACCGCATCCGCCGATGCGGTCGATGTGCGCCCGGAATTGGGATCATAATCGAGCACCGAATCGATGATTGCCGCCTCCAAGGTTGCAGGATCATGCGCGACGTAGGTGACAGTGAAAGTGGCGGGATCAAAGAAAGCCGCGATTTCAGGCCGCAGTGCGGCATCATCGCGCGCGCGCAGCACTTGCGCGGTGGCGGCTTCCAGCACCGGATCGTGGGCAGTCATGGCATTTCTCCACTTCATTTTCATAAATCGTGTATATGTATTGCAATCCTGAAGTCAAGTGGTATGAAACCCGCATGAGCGATCCAACCGCCCTTACCCCATCCCCTCTTGCACCTTGCGCAGGCTTGCGCATCGGTGACACCGCGCCCGATTTTGAAGCGCGCAGCACCATCGGCCCGGTGCGCCTGTCGGCTTTCCGCGGTCGCTGGCTGGTGCTGTTCTCGCACCCGGCGGATTTCACCCCGGTGTGTACCACAGAATTCGTCGCCCTCGCCCGCGAAAGCGCTGCCTTCGAGGCCCGTGACTGCGCGCTGATGGCGCTTTCGGTCGACAGCCTGTTTGCCCATTTCGCGTGGCTGCGCCTGATCCGCGACCGGTTCGGCATCGAGGTGCGCTTCCCGATTGTCGAGGATCCCACTCTGGTGATCGGACGCGCCTATGGCATGGTCTCGCCGGCCGACAGCAACAGCGCCACCGTGCGCACCACCTTCTTTATCGATCCTGCGGGCACGATCCGCGCGATGAATTGTTACCCGGCCAATCTCGGCCGCTCCGTCCCCGAAATGCTGCGGATTCTCGATGGGCTTCAGGCGATTGATGCCGCGGGCGGGCTCGCTCCGGCCAATTGGCAAGTAGGAGACCCCCTGCTGGCCCCTGCCGCCCAATCGCTCGATGATGTATTCGCGAGCGACGAGCCCACTGGATGGTTTCTGCGCGGCGATGCCGATCTCTCGTCGGAGCAAGGCTGATGCGCGATGCCAAGACCGAAGAGGCGCTGGTCGAGCAGTTCAAGGCGGTTGCCCATCCCTTGCGGCTGCGCATTCTCACCGCGCTCGGCCAGAGCGAGCTCAATGTCGGCGAGATCGAACAGGCGACCGGCATCGGGCAGCCAGCACTCTCCCAGCAATTGAGTGTGCTGCGCAAAGCCGGACTGGTCGAGACCCGCAAGGAAGCCAAGCTGGTGTTCTATCGTCTGATGATTGCTGAACTTGCTGCCCTGTCGAACGTGCTCACCGGCCTCCTTCCCGGACAGGCGGCCGTACCCAGCGCCGCGCCCGCAGCGCCGCGCCCTTCCCCTCCCGGCGCTGCCCACTTCGCGCGCCTTTCGTGAAAGCCCTGCCATGACACAGACCGCACCCGCCAAGCCTGTCGAAGCCCTGAAGGGCGAGGATTGGGCCGGCGACATGGGCACCAAGTGGCTCAGCCATCTCGATCGCTTCGAAGGCATGATCGCCCCGATCGGCGAAGCCTTGCTGGCGCGCGCCGCATACCAGCCCGGGGAACGGGTGATTGATCTCGGCTGCGGCGGCGGGGCCACCACCCGCGTGATTGCCGCCGCCGTCGCGCCGGGGGGCGAGGCGGTCGGGCTTGATATCTCGCCCGACCTGACCCGCGAAGCGCAGGCGCGTGCGGCCGCCATGGGCCTTGCCAATGCCCGCTTCGTCTGCGGCGATGCCGCCACCACGCCGCTCGAAGACGCACCCTATGATCGGCTGTTCTCGCGCTTTGGCTCGATGTTCTTTGCCGAGCCCAAGCGAGCCTTTGCCCACCTTCACACGCTGCTGAAGCCCGGCGCTCGGATCGATCTGGCGGTCTGGGCGAACCCGCGCGACAACCTGTGGATGATGGAGATGATGGGCGTGGTGCGCGCGCATATCGACATCCCGCCCGCGGTGCCGCGCACGCCGGGACCCTTCGCCTTCGAGGATCTCGATTATCTCGCCGACGTGCTCGCCGCAGGCGGGTTCACTGGCATGGATGTGATGCCTTATGTCGGCCAGCAGGCGGTCGGCGGGCCCGGGGCTTCGCCCGAGGACGCTGCCGATTTCGTGCTGGCGGCCATGGCGGCCGGTCGCGCGCTCGCAGACCATGGCGAAGCGGTGCAAGCAGCCGCGCGGGCCGATCTGGTGGCGCTTTTCACCGAGCGCCATGTCGCAGGCCAAGGCGTCATGATGGGGTGCAAGGCATGGTTGGTGCGCGCCATCGCCTGACAGACGCGGCCACGGATCGCTTTGCGCTGGCGGGCGCGCGCGCGGTGATCGCCACCATGCATGGCAAGGAACAGGTGATCGCGCCGGTGCTGGCCGATGCCCTCGGGCTTGTCTGCGACCTTGCCCAAGGGCTCGACACCGATGCTTTCGGCACCTTTTCGCGGGAGCGCGAACGCACCGGGACCGCGCTGGATGCGGCGCGCGCCAAGGCCAAAGCCGCGTTCGCCCTTGTGCCCGGCGCGCGAGTTGCGCTTGCGAGCGAGGGCAGCTTTGGCCCCCATCCGCACATCCCCTTTGCGCCGATGGGCCGCGAACTGGTGCTGCTGGTCGACCGCGAGACCGGGCTGGAGCTGGCAGGCCATGATACGACGCTCGATGTGCGCTATGCCCATGTCATCGCGCGCACGCTGGACGAAGCGCAAGGCTTCGCCGACCGCATCGGCTTTCCCCAGCACGCACTGATCGTGATGGGCTGCGCAGGCGGCCAACCAGCCCCGCACCTTGCCCTGCGCAAGGGGATCACGACCCCGGCCGCGCTCGCCGAAGCTGTCAGCATGGCCATCAGCGAAAGCGGTGCAGCCTGCGTCGAAACCGATATGCGCGCGCATTACAATCCCACCCGCATGGCTGCAATTGCGCGGGCGACGCAGGATCTGGTGCGCCGCCATGCGAGCCGCTGCCCCGCCTGCGTTTATCCCGGCTTTGCTGTGACCGAGCGCATCGCCGGCTTGCCGTGCGAGTGGTGCGGCACCCCCACCGCCTTGCCCATGGCCGAAGTGCGCGCCTGCGTGGCGTGCGGGCACCGTGAAGAGCGCCCTGCCCTGGGCCCCACCCACGCCGATCCCGGCCTCTGCCCGCGCTGCAATCCCTGATAATTTGGCGAGCGCGGTCTTGTTCATCATGGTCTTGAACGGCCAAAGGACTTGCGGCAATCATCGCTCCATGAACACTGCCCAAACCTCTACCGCCCTTATCACCGGTGCCTCATCCGGCGTTGGCCTGTGGGCCGCGCAGGCGCTCGCCGCGCGCGGCTGGCATGTCATCATGGCCTGCCGCGACCTTGCCAAAGCCGAGGCCGCCGCGCGCGAAGTCGGGATTGATCCGGCGAGCCGTACGCTACTCCCGCTTGATCTGGCGGATTTCGCCAGCGTCCATGCTTTGGCCGAGGCCACCCGCCAGCAACTCAAGGCAGCGGGCCGCACGCTCGATGCGCTGGTGCTCAATGCCGCAGTTTACCTCCCGCGCGCGCAGGAACCGCTGCGCAACGCGCAGGGCTATGAAGTCTCGGTGGCGACCAATTATCTCGGCCACTTCCTGCTGGCGAACCTGCTGCTCGATGATCTGGCGGCAGCGCCCGCGCCGCGCCTCATCACGCTCGGCACCGTAACCGCCAATTCCGAGGAGTTCGGCGGCAAGATCCCGATCCCGGCGCCCGCCCATCTCGGCGAATTGGCGGGCTTCGAGGCTGGCTTCGGCCCGCCGGTCGCGATGATTGATGGCAAGGCGTTCAAGCCGGGCAAGGCCTACAAGGACTCCAAGCTCGCGCTGATGATGATGAGCCGCGAACTTCACGCGCGCTATCATGCCAGCACCGGGATCATCTTTGCGACGCTCTATCCCGGCTGCGTCGCGGATACGCCGCTGTTCCGGCATGCGCCCAAGGCCTTCCGCACGATCTTCCCGTGGTTCCAGAAGAACATCACCAAGGGCTATGTCTCGCAGCCCCTCGCGGGCGAGCGGGTGGCGCAAGTGGTGGCCGATCCGGGCTTTACCCGCTCGGGCGTCCACTGGAGCTGGGGGAACCGCCAGAAGCCGGGGGCTGAGGCCTTTGCCCAGCCCTTGTCGGCGCGGGCGGAGAACGCGGCGCGCTCGGCCCGTTTGTGGGAGCTGAGCTGCGGTCTCGTCGGGCTTCAGGGCGCGCGGGTGCAGCAGGCAGCGTAAGGGTTTTTCTTCGGGTCACGGGCCAGGGCGAATAAGAACCTCGCCTTATACGGGGATATGCGCCGCCCGGCGGCATCCCGGTGCACAATTGGCCAGACCACGCGGCAGCCAAGAACCCATGCCTCTTTGCCCCCATGCGAAGAGGGCCGGATGGTTTCGGACGCGCAAGAGAGACTGGTGTGTGGCGCGCCCGGCAGGACTCGAACCTGCTGCCTCAAGATTAGAAGTCTCGCGCTCTATCCAGATGAGCTACGGGCGCGCGCCGCCACGTCCAATAGCGCGCTTTGCCTCGCAATCAAATGCAGCTAGGATAGCCGACGATGGAAAAAACGCCTTCCGCGGTCGATCCCTCTCCCGATCCCGCTGCCGCCTTTGACCGCGATCCCGCAGACGGGATCATCGCCACCTCGCGCGCGCCGGGGTCGTTCCGCCATTACGACATCGTCATGGCGGCGTTCGTCGCCATTCTGCTGCTGTCGAACCTGATCGGCGCGTCCAAGCCGAGCTTCATCACGCTCCCCAATGGCGAGGCGTGGATTTTCGGCGCTGGCGTCCTGTTCTTCCCGATCAGCTACATCCTCGGCGATGTCCTGACCGAGGTCTATGGCTATGCCAAGGCGCGCCGGGTGATCTGGACAGGCTTTGGCGCGCTAGCCTTCATGGCCTTCATGGCATGGGTGGTGGTCGCCCTACCCCCGGCCGAAGGCTGGCCCTATCAAAGCGATTACGAGCATGTCTTCGGCAACAGCTGGCGGATCGTGCTCGCGTCGATCACCGCTTTCTGGGTCGGCGAGTTCGCCAATTCCTTTGTCCTCGCCAAGATGAAGGTCTGGACCAAGGGGCGCTTCATGTGGATGCGCACCATCGGTTCGACCTTTGTCGGTCAGGGGCTCGACAGTCTGATTTTCTACCCGCTCGCCTTCTGGGGGCTCGCAGGCTGGCCGCCTGAAACCCTGTTCCAGGTGGTGCTGTCGCAATGGCTGATCAAAACCGCGTGGGAGGCCTTGCTCACGCCCGTTACCTATGTCGTGGTCAACCGTCTCAAGGCCGCCGAGGGTGTCGATCTGTTCGATATGGACACGAATTTCTCGCCCTTTGCGAGCACGGCGACCAAAGCTTAAGCGGGCTGATCCAGCAGGGCCTCGTCCGCCACAATCTCGACGCGCCAGCCCAACCCGAGCCGGCCCGACAGCAGCTTCATGTCCTTTTCGGTCGGCGCGCCGAACAGCGCCGCATGGCTTTGCGCGAGCCTGAGCAGCAGGACACCATCCTGCACCAGCAGCCGGCTGACCTGCAACGAGCGCGGCGAGCGCGCACCCAGCCGCCGGGCGAGCCGCAGGGCAAGGCCCCAACGGATCGCTTCCTCAAGCGCTTCGGGGCTCGCCAGCAGCCGTACGCGTTCGGGCAGATCAAGCTGGTTGCCATTGGCCGCAATCGCGGCGGCCATCATGGCGCGGCCCTTGCCGTCAACCCCGATCCAGCGCTTCTGCAAAGCCCAGTCGATCGCTTGCGGCAGGCGCACATTGGGCTCGATCTGCATCGCTGCGAGCGCCAGCGTGGTCGCCGCAAGCCGCAGCCTTTCGCTGCCATGTTCGCGCGCGGGCGCGGCATCGAGCGTCCAGGCCGCCATCCGCGCGGCGAGCGTCGGCGGCGCGCCGCGCTGGCTGGCGAAAGCGGAAATCCCGGCGAGCAGAGGGTCCTGCGCCCGCCCATGCGGCGGCAGGCGATCATAGAGCAGCCCTTCGCGCAGGCCCCAGGATGAAAACACGATCCGCACAGGATTGAGCCGCGTCAGCATCGCTTGCAGCAACACCGCCGCATCGGGCAGCTTTTCCATCCGCATCGTCGAAATGCGCCCGCGCGGGCGCGCGCCATCGTGCAATTCCGCCAGCGTCCCCGCGAGAGCGAGCGCAGTCGCAGGATCAAGCTCGAACCCGTGAGGATCGCTCAAGGGATGGCGGGTTGATTCCATCGCGAACACCGCCATCGCGCGCCATGTCCCGCCCACCAGATAAAGCGCGCCATTATCCTCGGGTGCCTTGGCAGCGAGATCCCAACCGCCCTTGCGGATCGCCTTGTCGAGCGCCTTGCGCATCTCGCTTGCCCCGCGCCCGCGATATTCAGGCAGACGCAGCGTGCCCAGCGGGAGACTGCTGGCCGCACTCGCCCTGCCCTCGCCCACGCGCACCAGTTCAAGACTGCCGCCGCCCAGATCGGCGACAATCCCGCGGGCATCGGGAAAGGCCCCGATCACGCCATGCGCGCTGAGGATCGCTTCTTCCTCGCCCGAAATCACGCGCGGTTCGAGCCCCATGGCGCGCAGCTTGGCGACGAATTCCGGGCCATTGCTGGCGTCGCGCACCGCCGCTGTCGCCACCACCTCGACATCATCAACCGCGAGGTCTTCCAGCAGCAAGGCAAAGCGTGCAAGGCCTCGCAAGGCCAGTTCGACCGCTTCATCCGCGAGTTTGCCGGTGGTCGCGATATCGCGGCCGAGCTTGGCAGTGACTTTCTCGTTCAGCAGCACGGTCGGCGCGCGCATCGCCCCGCCATAGACGACCAGCCGCACCGTGTTCGAACCAATGTCGATAATCGCGCGCTGGGGCGTGCTGCCCGCAAATGTGCCGTCGCGGTCCGAGCGCCGCTTGCGATACGTCATTCCTGCAACAATCCTATCCCGCACGCCCCCGGCGCAGCGACAATTTCGGTACCGCGCCTGCCTCCAGCGCCCCGCCCCGCCCCGACAGCGACGGGTTCGTCATGAAGTAGCGATGGCAGTTGAACGACCTGCCATCGGTTTCAACCCGTGAATAGCTCCCGTCCGAATGCAGCCACCAGCTTTGTTCGGTATCGAGCATATTGGCGAGCAGGACCTGTTGCAGCACCTGATCATGCACCGTGCGGTTGAGGATCGGGATCAGCGCCTCGACCCGGCGATCAAGGTTGCGGCTCATCAGATCGGCGGATGAGATATAGACCGCCGCCTGCGCGCTCGGCAGCGGCGCGCCATTGGCAAAGGCGTAAATCCGGCTGTGTTCGAGAAAGCGCCCGATGATCGATTTGACATGGATGTTCTCGCTCAACCCGGCGATGCCGGGCCTAAGGCAGCAGATCCCGCGCACCACCAGTTCGATCTGCACCCCGGCATTGCTCGCGGCATAGAGCCGATCAATCATCGCCTGATCGGTGATCTGGTTGCACTTGATCCAGATCGCCGCCGGCTTGCCCTGCGCGGCATGGGCGATTTCGGCATCGATCCGGCGATAGATTTCGGCGCGCAGATCAATCGGCGCGATCGAGATGCGTTCGAGCGCATGGGGTTCGACATAGCCGGTGACGAAGTTGAACATCTTGGCCGCATCGCGCCCCAGCTTCGGATCGGCGGTGAAGAAGCTGAGATCGGTGTACACCTTGGCGGTGACGGGGTGGTAATTGCCGGTGCCAAAGTGGCAATAGGTGCGGAAAGAATCGCCTTCGCGCCGCACCACCATCGCGACCTTGGCGTGGGTTTTCCAATCGGTGAAGCCGTAGATCACCTGCACGCCCGCGCGTTCCAGCTTGCTCGCCCATTTGAGGTTCTGCTCCTCATCAAAGCGGGCCTTGAGCTCGACCACGGCGGTGACTGATTTGCCGGCCTCGGCAGCCTCGATCAGGGCGTTGATGACATTGGATTGTGAGCCGGCGCGATACAGCGTCTGCTTGATCGCCACCACATCGGGATCGGCCGCCGCCTGACGCACGAAATCGACCACCACCTCGAAGCTTTCATAGGGGTGATGGATGATGATGTCCTTTTCGCGGATCGCGGAAAAGGCATCGCCGTCATGTTCGCGGATGCGTTCGGGAAAGCGCGGGGCGTAGGCATCGAATTTGAGATCGGGGCGATCTTCGGCGACGATCTCGGCAAGGCCATCGATCCCGATCATGCCATCGGTCTTGATAACCGCCGCTTCGGTCACGCCGAGCTGTTGGAGCAGCAGGTTTTCGGCCTTGGGATCGAAATCCTCTTCCAGTTCGAGCTGGATCACCTGCCCGCGCCTGCGGCGCTGGATCGCGCTGCGGAAGGTCCGCACGAGATCTTCGGCCTCTTCCTCGATTTCGATATCGCTGTCGCGCAGCACCCGGAACAGGCCATCGCCTTCGATGGTGAAACCGGGGAACAAGGCTTCGGCATAGCGCTGGATCAGGCTGGCAATCGAGATGTAGAGCGCCTCGCCCTCACCCGCGATGTCCCCGGGCACGCGCACGAAGCGCGGTAGCGCGCTGGGGATCAGCACCATCTCGATCAGCTGTTCGCTGTCCGCATCGCGGGTGAGCGTGAACAGGAGGCCCATCCCTTCGTTCTGCACGAAGGGAAAAGGATGCGCCGGATCAAGCGCCTGCGGGGTGATGATCGGGAGGATTTCCTCAAGGAAAAACGCCTTGAGCCAGCGATGCGCGGCCGGCTTGACCCGCCGTTCATCGGCGACGTGGATATCCGCACCGGCCAGCGCGACCCGCAGATAGCGCCAGATTTCCTGCTGGAGCGCCGAAAGCTGCGCCAGCTTCTCGCGGATCGCCGCAAGCTGCTGGCTCGGGCTGCGCCCATCGATCGAAGGCTCGCCCAGCCCGCGCTGCACCTGCCCGACCAGACCCGCCACGCGGATCATCATGAATTCATCGAGATTGCTTCCCGAAATCGACAGGAAGCGCAGCCGTTCGAGCAGCGGATAGGCTTCGTTGCGCGCCTCGGCGAGCACCCGCTCGTTGAATTGCAGCCACGACAATTCGCGGTTGAAATAGGGGGATTCATCCAGCCCGAGCGCGGGCAAGGGCTCGCTCGCCGCGTCGGTTGTTCCGGTGGGACTATCCATCGACTGTGTGCTCATTGCTTTGCTGTCAGGCCGGCGCTGCTGGCCCCAGCGCCATGTTCGCACCCGCCGCTGGTGTAAATCACCAAGCTGCGCTTGTCACACAAATGTCGTTTGGCGTTCACACGGAAAAGAAGAGGTAGATCAGATCAAGGCCCGGCTGTCGGCGATCTGGGTGATGCCGCGCTTGCCATGGGCATCGCGGCCCAATTGCACGATCACATCGATGACGCTCGCCGCATAGGCAATCGTATCCGACCGCGTCAGCCCGATCCCGGTCTGCATCACCATCAGCGCCAATTGCTCGAGCGCGCCGCGCAGGCTGTTGGCATGGATGGTCGAAAAGCTGCCGGGATGGCCGGTGTTGATCGCGCGCAGGAAGCTGACGCTTTCCGCGCCGCGCAGCTCGCCCAGCACGATGCGATCGGGCCGCAGCCGCAGCGCGGCTTGCAGCAATTCATTGGCGGTGACCTTGGCCTCGCCGAGCTCACCCTTGACTGCGACCAGCCCCACCGCATTGTCGCCGGGAAAGCGCAATTCGGGCGTATCCTCGACCAGCACGACCCGTTCTTCGCGCGGGATTTCGCCAAGCATGGCGTTGAGGAAAGTCGTCTTGCCGGTGCTCGTCCCACCCGAAATCAGGATCGTGCGGCGCGCCCGGATCGCCGCGCGCAGATAGGCAATCGGTTCGGCCTGGGGATCGGGCAAGGTCACCTGCGCCTCGCCCTTGAGCGGGCCGGTGTCATAGGCATCGAGCGGCAGATCAAGCCGCCGGTGGCGGCGGATCGCCATCACCCAGTGCTGGCGCGCCGCGGGCGGGCCGCAGAACTGGACGCGCGCGCCATCGGGCAAAGTGGCCCCCAGCAGGGGATGTTCGCGGTTGATGCCCTGATGGCTCACCCGCGCGACCTGTTCGGCGAGCCGCTGCACCAGCCGATCATCAATCTCGGGCGTGGCGATGCATTGCATCCCCGGATTGGCGGCGTCTTCAATCCATACCTCGCCGGGGCGATTGACCATGATTTCAGTAATCGTGTCGCGTTCAAGCCAGCGGCGGAACGGCGCAAGATAGGCGTCGAGATAGACGCTGCGCTCCGCAGCAAGCGGCGGCGCGCCATCCTCTGCCGCTTCGCCCGCGAGCCGGTGAATATCCGCGCTCATCGCGATCAGTTGCCGATGGTGCTGAAATCAAGATCACGCGCGAGGAAAACGCGGATCGGTTCGCCCATGCGCACGCGGATCGTCGGGCTGATCTGGCCCTGCGATTGCACCGCCGAACTGGCCGCACTCTGCGCGCCGCCGGCGATCAGCACCCCGCCGACCCCGCCTGTCGCCACCGCGCCGAGCCCGCCAATCACCGAGAACAACAGCCCCGATCCGAACCGCCGCAGGAAGTGGCTGTTGACATCGCCTTCGAGCCCGGTCGTCCCGTCATAGCCGATCGCGGGCGAGGCCAGATTGACCGAGACCCCATCGGGCCGGATCAGCCGCGTCCAGATGACATAGGCGCGGCGCTGGCCTTGCTGCACGCCCGATTGATACTGGCCGATCAGGCGCGAGGAACGCGGAATGAGCAAGCGCTTGCCATCGAAACTGCGAACATCCTGACTGACCACGGCGCGGGCAAAGCCCGGCACATCGGTGTTGATCGCGGTTTCAAGGATCGCCGGGATCAGCGTGCCCTGCGTAATCGTGGTCGAGGGGTTGACCATCGCGGTCGCCCGCGCGGTGCCGCCCCCTACCCCGCCGATGCGGTTGGCAAAGGCTGAGGCGGAATCAGTCCCGGCGCTCGCCCCTGCCGCGTCAGGCGTGGCCACCGGTGCTTCGAGCACGCGCGGTGCGCTATCGGCACCGCGGCTGCCATCGAAGATCAGGCTCGGGCTGGCATAAGGATTGGTGACGGGCGCTGCGGCCACGCCGGGCTGGTTGACCGTCACCGGCTGCGGCGCAGTCTCTTCCGGCACCGCAGGCGGGGTGAGCGCGGGATCAACCACCGGGGCCTGCGCGACGAGCGGCGCTGGCACTTCGGCAGGGGGCGGCGCGATTTCGGGATTGCCAATCGTCGCTGGCTGCGGGGCGCGGGCGGTTTCCATCGCCCAGAAGGTCAGCGCGCCGATCCCGCAGATGATGGCGACGCCAGCCGCCAGCCCCAACCCGTCGCCGCGCGCCTTGCGATCGACCACCGCGGGAAAGGCGGCGCGGCTGGCAAGATCAATGATCTCGGCCGATTCCTGCTCGCGCGGATCGGCTTCAAGCCCTGTTCCCTTGCGGGGCGGGATTCGCGTGGCGAGACGCATCACATCATCTCCGGCTTGGTCAAAAGCATGGTTCAGGCCCCCTTGCCTGCACGCTCGGCGCGCTTTGACTTGCCCTTGGCTGGCGGCAGCAGACTGGTGTTGGTCAAGGTCGCAACCTCATCGCCAAACCGCAGGATGATCTGCGCGGGCATGCCATCAATCACGATGACATCATCGCGCACGATCGAGTTGACCGGGCCTTCATTGCCTTCGTCATCAAGCGTCAGGATCGCCGGGACCGCGCGGCCCGCTGGCCAAACGAGGAACACCGCCTCGCCATTATCGTAAGTCCGTTCCGGCAGCAGACCGGGTGAACCCGCCCCCGACCACGCGAAATTGAGCTGCGCCGGATCAACCACCGCGAACCGATCGGCCGCCGCGGCGGCGGCCACCGGATCGGCAGCCGCACGCTCGGCCTCGGCGGCGGCGGCAAGACGGGCTTCTTCCTCGGCCCGCTCGATATCGGGATAGCGGAACTGCAGCACATAAAGCGGCGCATTGCGCGGGCTGGCGATCAGATCGAACAGGTAGGTGCGCCGGCTTGTCACCACCGTCAGATTGGTGCGGGCCGCAGGCTCGAGCGGCTTCACAAACAGGATCGATTGCGCGCGGTTGGGCTGGACCTGCCAGGCCGCACTGTCACCGATGGCGACATTCTCGATCACTTCATCGGGGCCGAACTTGATCGTGGTCTGCACCTTCACCCGCCCTTGGATCGGGACAACCTGTGCCTCTTCAAACACGCGGGTCTGGATGCGCGGATCGCTGGCCTGTGCCGGTGCAACAGCCAACAGTACGGCGATCACAGGGGCCGCGAAAATAGGGCGGCGGATCATGAATAGGTCTCCGAAGGTTTGGGAGCGGCAGCAGCAGCCGGGGCGCTGGCCTGCGGCTTGGCCGCCGCGCGGAAGCGGTTGCCAATACCGCGGGTGCGCGATGTGGCGGGATTGAGCAGGGCCGCCTGTGCGCCGCCCGCAGCCGTCGCGGTGATGCGGGTTTCGCGGATCGTGCTCGCCGCGCCCGCTGCATCATTGGCAGGGGTGAGGGCCGCAGCAGGCACAATATCAACCCGGCGCGCGGCGGTTGGCGCGGTGGCAGGCGCACGCGCCGCCGCGAGCGCTGCCGTGACCGTCGCGGCATTCGCTGCCGCAGGCGCAAGCCGCGCGAGATCGGCCGCGGCGCCGCTGCTGCGCCGATCCGGTGCGAGGCCGAACACCTGCCAGCCCGACACCATTGTCGAAGCAATCCGCAGCGCCATGAACATCAGCGCGAGATGCACCGCGCCCACCAGGAAGAAGCCCATCGCTGCTTGCTGATCAATCACCCCCGGCACCGCCACCAACTGGGCAAGGATCGGCACGGCCAGTTCGAGCATGATCGATCCGCCCAGCACTGCCAAGAGCGGCGTGATCGCGAGCAACACCAGCCCCTTGAGCCAGCCGGCAAACAGGCCGCGCGTGCCTTCGAACAGCGCCAGCACCACGAAGATCGGGCCAATCGCCAGCAGCAGCGCAAGGCCGATCCGCGCTGTCACCAGCAGGCCGACCGTTCCCAGCAGCAGCAGCATCGCGCCGAGCCACATCATCCCGCGCGGCGAGAAGGCGTTGATGTCCTTGGTCTCCCCGCCGGTTTCCTGAAGCGCGAGAAACACCACATCAAGCTTCTGCGCGAACACCGCGGTGGCCGAGCCTTGCGTGCCGGTGAGGATGCGGGCGATTTCGTCCGGCCCACCGATGAAGATGTTGTAGAAGAACGTCGAAAAGGCCACGAAACTGGTGGCAAAGCCCACCACCAGCCCCAGCGTCATCATCTTGGGCAGGAGCACCCGCACCGACAGGTTCGAGCGGCCGAGCATCAGCGAGATGCCGAAAAAGGCGACGTAGAACACCAGCATCAGCGTGAGCGCGAAGGTCAATTGCCCTTCGCTCCCGAACAGGCGGTTGAACGCCTGTTCCGAAACGCTGCCCGCGATGCAATCCACGGCCTTGAGCGCGGCTGCCACGCCTGCGCCCATATCCTCGACAGCCGTGTCGCAGCGCGCTGTCATTCCGCAGCCTGCCAGAGCGGCGCACCGCCATCATCGAGCGGCTGCGTGCCATCGGGCCAAGCCGCGCCGGTCAGCGCCGGGAACCAGGCTGCCGGCCTGTCCCCCACGGCCTCACGCAATTGATCGAGCCGCCGCACCGCGCTCTCACGGCCGGAAAGGATTGTCAGCACTTCGGGCGCGCCCGACAGATCAAGCCGCACCACCACCGAAGCATCGGGCTGGCGCACAAGGAAGCAGCGCGAGTGAGCGGGCAGACTGCGGATCAGCGCCAGCTCGTGTTCGGTCAGGCCAAAGCCCTCGCAATAATCTTCGTGGCGGGCGCGGCTGTTGGGCATGAAGACCATCGTGGCGGTCTGTTCAACCAGCGCGGTCGCGATCCGGCTGTCGAGCGCATCGCGCGCAGACTGGGTGGCAAAGCCGACCAGCGCATTGCGCTTGCGCAGCGTTTTGAGCCAGTCACGGATGCGCGCGGCAAAGACTTCATCATCAAGCGCTTTCCAGCCTTCATCGATGAGGATCATCGTCGGCTGCCCGTCGAGCCGTTCATCGATGCGGTGGAACAGATACATCATCACCGGGGTGCGCAGCCGCGGGTTTTCGAGCAGCGCGGTCATATCGAAGCCAAGCACCCGCTGCGACAGATCAAGCCGGTCCTGCACATTGTCGAACAGCCAGGCATGTTCGCCCTCGCCGATCCATGCGCCCAACCGGTCCGCCAGATCGCCCGGCTGCGGACGGCGAGCACCCGCCAGCAATTCGCGGAAATGCCGCAGCCGCCGCAGCGACGGATCATTGGCATAGGTCGCATCGACCGCGGCGCTGACAGTGGCGAATTCCTCGGGCCCTTCGGCCTTGAGCAGAACGCTCAACCAATCGCGCAGGAAAGCGCGGTTGGCGGGCGTATCGGGCAAGCTCAGCGGGTTGAACCCCGTAGGCAGCCCCGGCGCGATGCGATCATAGCGCCCGCCGATCCCGCGAATGAACAGCTCCGCCCCGCGATCCTTGTCGAACAGGATGGTGCGCGGTTTGAACTTCTGTGCCTGTGCAGCGAGGAAATTCATCACCACCGTCTTGCCCGAGCCCGACGGACCGATCACCGTGAAATTGCCGAGATCGCCATTGTGGAAGTTGAAGAAGAACGGCGTCGCGCTGGTGGTTTCGAGCAGCGTCACCGCATCGCCCCAATGGTTGCCGCTGGCCTGTCCCAACGCAAAGCCGTGGAACGAGCCGAAGCCCGCCATATTGGCGGACGAAATCAGCGCGCGGCGGACGATATATTCCTCATTCCCCGGAAACTGCGCCCAGAAGGCCGGTTCGAGATTGGTGTCCTCGCGCACCGCGATCGCGCCCGTATCGGCGAGCGCGGCGGCGCAGGCCGCCATCGCATCGTCCAGCCGGGGAAGCGTGGTCTCACGCACCAGCACGGTAAGGTGGTGATCGCCAAAGCCGAGCCCGCCACTGCCCAAGGCGTCGCGCGCGGCCATCATCTCGGCACGTTCGGCGGCCGCTTCCTCGTCGACCGAGCGCGACCGGCGCAGCGCAAGATCAATCCGCTCACGCGCCGTGGTGCGTTCGTTGGGCGCATAGCTTTCGGTGACGATCATCTCGTAAGGCAGGCGCAGCAGCCCATCGAGCAGACCCGGCGAGGTCGCTTCAGGGTAGTCCTTGAGCCCGAGCATCGCGGCAAAATCAGGCGCACCCGAACCGCGCAGCTCCATCGCATCCAGCCCGAAGCTGGCGCGGCGATAGGGCAGCATCTCGCCGATATCCGTATCGGGCGCAGGACGGCGCACCGGGCGCATCTCGCCATTATAAAGCGCCGACAGCAATTCGAGCATTTCGGAATGAGTGCCGCCGGTTGTGCTGCCTGCCGCAGCATATTCGCCCAGCACGCTCGCCCCGTAGGACGACAGCGAGGCGACCATCCCGGTAATCGCGGCGCGCAGCGAGCGGATATCCTTGGGATCGGCGACCAGTTCTTCCTGCCCACGGCGTGAAAACAGCTTGGCCATGCGCTCGGGCAGCCCCGTCTTGCCGCGCGCCGGGCGGCGGATCAGGGTGACGAACTGATCATTGATGAAAAGCGCGCCGCCTGCCAGCCGCTCTTTCCAGCGCGCATCAATGTGGCGGCTCAGAGGATCGGGAAATTCCGCCTCAAGTTCGACCTCGACCCTGCGACGGATCACATGGTGATACATCACAAACCGCGAATCCAGCGTCGAGCGCAGCATGACTTCGCGGGTGGCGGCATGGGCGTTGAGCGCGGCGGAATCCTCGGTCTCGAACAGCAAGCCGGGTACCTGAATCGCGCTCATCACGCTGCCGTCGCGCAGCAGCACGGTGTTCTCGTCGATCAGCCGGGCATAGGGCAGCCGGTCGCCGACCTTGGCTTCCTTCGCGCTCCACGCGGCGGCGCCGATCCATTTATGGGGCATAGGAATTGCACCCCCAGCGCTTGAAATTGGGCACGCGCGGGCATTTCGAGACTTTGGTGATCCACAGGTCGAAAATGCGCGGTTCGCGCAATGACACGAAATAGCCGATCACATGCATGGTGACCGGCACCGGGATGATCCAGAAGCTCTTGAGGATCAGGAAGGCGATTGTCGTCACCATCAGGTTGATGATGAAGAAATTCATCGTCACGCCCGCGAACATCTGCGGCCGGGTGAGCGCGCGGTGCACCGGATGACGGACAAGCTCGCTCATAAGCCGATGGCTCCCCTCGTGCCCTTACCCGGCGGCCGACTGGATACCGGCGACGATGGTGGTCGCGCCGAACAGGATGAAAACACCAATGATCACGGTCGCGCCGAAGCGCCAGTTCATCCGGCCCGTCAGCATCATGAAGCCGATCGCCGCCACTGCCATCACCGCCACAGTGGTCGCCACGGTGCCGAGCAGCGTGCCCTGCAGCCACAGCAGCGCATTGTTGATCGGGCCGGAGCCTGCCGGATCAGTGCCCTGCGCCTGCGCTATCGCGGGCATTTGGACCAAGGTGAGCAGCGCGGCCAGCCGGGCCAGGGGAACGTTCAGAAGTCTCATCAGATGGTCCATAGTTCATTCATGATTAAAAATCAGTGTTTTGTTGATCGCGATCACTGGCTGACAGGACGCGCCTGGCTGGATAGCCGCCCCATGATTGCGGCGACATATTCGCGGGTCTCGCGGATATTGGGAATGCCGCCCGCGCGCTCCACCCGGCCCGGCCCGGCATTATAGGCAGCAAGTGCCTTTTCGAGATCACCGCCGAAGCGGTTCAATTGTTCGCGCAGATAGCGCGCACCGCCTTCGAGATTGGCGTGGGGATCGTCGGGATTGACGCCCAGATACCGCGCGGTCGCCGGCATCAATTGCGCAAGCCCGCGCGCACCAGCGGGCGAGACCGCGTTCTCACGCCAGCGGCTTTCCTGCCACACCACCGCTTCGAGCAGGCTCGGGCTGAGATCATAACGCGCGGCGATCTGTTGGATGGTCGCCATGTAGCGTCCGGGGATTCGCGCGGCTTGGGTCTGCGGATAAGTGGCAGCCATTTCAGCAGTGGTGGCGGTATCGGCATCAAGCGGCGGCGCAGGCGCGGCAACCAAAGGCCCCGCGACCCAGCGCGCGCCATCGCGATCGACTTCCATCACATCGGCCTGCGCCTCGGCGGCGCACAACGCCAGCAGGGAAGCAATCACACAGCGCCGGTCCTTGGAAAGAATCATTGGGGGCCCCTCATGCAAGCCCCTTTGGATATCCTAAATGACAGGCGGGTGACAGGCGCAAAGAAGCGCGTCAGCAAAGCGCAACACGATGACCATCCCATGGCCGGATGGCGACCAATCTGACCATGCCGGTAAGCGTTGTGAAAAAAGGCTTTCAATAAACTCTGGATCAGTCGCGCAAAGTCAGTTGGCTGGCACTTTGGGGCTGGCTGCGGAACTCGCCGCGATCGAGCATGCGGATCGCACGGCGAGCCAGCAAGCGCGAATCAGCGACATCCCCGCTTGAAATTGCAAGGTCGAGCGAACCGCGCGCCGCAAGAGCTTGGGCGAACAGCGCCCGTGCCTCTGCCTCCCGTCCGATATGAGCATAGGCAATGCCCAGATTGATCAGCACCGCCGGATCTTCCGGCTTGCTGAGGCGCGATTGTTCAAGAATGGCAATCGCTTCTTCGGTGCGCCGCGCGAGGATTGGCGCAGCCGCGAGATCGCCCGCTGGCTCCACATGCATTGCGGGAGCGGCCTCCATCTGCACGGAAGCACCAAGGGTGAAAGCAAGCGCAGCGATGAACATGGGCGAACCTCCTGTTTCGATCCGACCACGAAGGTGCATCATGTTTCATCAAAATGCAACGCAACTGAAACATTGTCATCTTAATGCAATTTTTGAGAACCAAGCTGTTGAATTTCCTGTGTCATATTTCTCGGGAAATTCGCCGAAATACGATTCAGCGCGCGACTTTTCATGTCACATTGGTCATAGTTAAGTCATATTTTCAAATCTGCCGCGAAACTGTAACGCTGCCAAGAATCTGTCACGCAGCCTGCCTAGCGCTTCCCCCGCACACATCTTCCTGTGGCGCTTACATCTTCCGATTCTCGGACTTTGGGGGAACGCTTGCCGTGAAAAACGTACAACGCACTCTTGTCATTGGTTGCAGCCTCATCGCCCTCGCGGGCTGCGGTGCTGATGAGATCGTTTCGCCGGGAACCGGCGGCGACATCATCATCAACAACCCGCCGCCCACGCCCGGACCGACGCCGACGCCGACACCCACGCCGACCCAGTCGCTGGTGACCCCGGCAGCTGGCTGCCCCACCATCGCCACCACTGGCGGCCTGACCGATGCAGGCACCATCACGGGCCCGACCGGCACCTATCGTGTGTGCCGCCTGCCAGCCACCTTCACCTCGAATGACACGCTGCGCTATGTGCCCGGCCTGCTCTATGAAATCCGCGACCGCGTGAATGTCGGCACGGATCAGGGCTTTTCGAGCACCAACACCGCCGTGACGCTCACCATCGAGCCGGGCGTGATCCTCTATGCCTCGGGTTCGAGCTTCCTGGTGGCCAACCGTGGCAACCGCCTTGTCGCCAATGGCACCGCCGAGCGTCCGATCATCTGGACGAGCCGCGATAACGTGCTGGGCCTCGCCAACGACAACTCCGACCAGCAATGGGGCGGCGTCGTGCTGCTGGGCCGCGCGCCGGTTTCCGATTGCCGCACTGGGGTGTTCAACACCGCTGCCAATCCGACCGCCAATCCGCAATGCGAAAGCCAGCTGGAAGGGGCGGCCGTCGCCACTCCGTTCGGCGGCACCAATGCTGCCGACAATTCGGGCAGCTTCCGCTTCAACCAGATCCGCTTCTCGGGCTTTGAGCTTGCCCCGAACAACGAGCTTCAAGCGCTGACCACCGGCGGTGCGGGTTCGGGCACGGTGATCGAGAACCTGCTGTCGTTCAACAGTTCGGACGATGGCATCGAATTCTTCGGTGGCGGGTTCAACGCCCGCAACTTTGCCGTCATCGGCGCGTCGGACGATTCGCTCGATGTCGATACCGGGGCGATCGTCAATCTCGACACCGTGATCGCGGTGCAGCGTTCAACCACCGGGGATCGCATCATCGAACTCGATTCGCCCAACGTGGCTGATCGCACTCCCTCGAATGCCATCCCGCAGACGCGCTTCCAGGTGAACAACTTCACCTTCGTGACCCGCGCAGGTGCCCCGCAGGTCATTCAGGCCCGTGGTGGTGCGGCGCTGGGCCTGACCAACGGGGTGATCCGCGCTGGCACCAACCACTGTTTCCAGATCGATGAGCCCGCCACGCTGGCGGCGCTGATCGGGGTTGCTTCGGTGGTGGGTAACTGCCCGGCGACCGATCCGGTGCGTGGCGGTGCCGGCGTGAGCAACGCCGATGCCGCAGCGGCCATCAATGGCGGGACCAACAACAACCTCGCCTTCACCATCACGCTCACCAACAATGTTGTGAACGGGACGGGCGAAGCAGGTCGCACCGCGTTCAACGCCAACACCCGTTCGACCTTCTTCCCGACCCGTGCCTATATTGGTGCGATCGAGAATGCGGCGGCGCTGACGACGCTGTTCGGAAGCTGGACCTGCAATTCGGCGACGCAGAACTTCAACAGCCCGTTGGGCAACTGCACGTCGCTGCCGATCTACAGCTAAGCGTTTGTTTGCATGGGGCGGGAGGCGTGGCTGCGTGCTGCGCCTCCCGCACCGCATCATCACTCGACCCATCTATCATCACTGGCCGCGCTGCGGCTGTCATCATTCGAAGAGGCATTCATGAGGGGGCCTAGCACCATGCCGAAGGGCACGCGCCTTGCAGCTTTGCTGCTGCTGACCACGTCGCTGACCTTTCCTGCCGCGCTTCACGCGCAGGAGGCTCCGCCGCAGGAGAGCGCAAGCGACGCGACGCCGCCAGAGGAAGAGCAGGACTATGTCCAGCCGGATATCTCCGTCCCCGGTGGCGACATTGTGGTCACCGGGCGGCGCAACCGCAATCCCGAACGCGCGTCGACGCAGGTGCTCAGCGTCCTTTCCGAAGCCGATATTGCCCGCACTGGCGAAGGCGATATTGCCGGCGCGCTCGGCCGGGTCAGCGGGCTTTCGCTGGTCGGCAACGGGCGTGTCTTCGTGCGCGGCCTGGGTGATCGCTACTCGCTCGCCCTGCTTAACGGCCTGCCCCTCCCCAGCCCCGAGCCTCTCAGCCGCGTGGTGCCACTCGACATCTTCCCGACGAGCGTGATTTCTTCCTCGCTGGTGCAGAAGACCTATTCGGCCAACTTCCCGGCGGAATTTGGCGGCGGAGTGATCAACCTCACCACCAAGGCGATCCCGCAGCGCGATTTCCTCGATGTCAGCGTAAGCATGGGCGGCGACACGCTGACGACGTTCCAGAACGGGCTGACCTATTTCGGCTCCAATTTGGACTTTTTCGGCTTCGACAATGGCAATCGGGATTTCCCGTCGGCCTTGCAGGGCCTGATCGACAGCGGCACGCGGGTCAATGATGCGCCAGCCGCAGTGCAACGTCAGCTTGCCGGGCAGATCCTGCCGCTCAATCTGGTCACCTTGCAGCGCAACGATACCCTGCCGGCCAATTTCTCCGGCAATATCACCGGCGGGGCCTCGTTCGAGGTCGGCGATGGCAATTATCTCGGTGTGATCGCCACCATCGGAATCACCAACAGCTGGCGCAACCGTTCAGTGATCAGCCAGCAGTTCGGCGATGCCGAAGCGGGCCAGATCATTTTCGATTCCAACACCTTCATCACCGACAACAAAGTGCTGCTGAACGGCCTTGTCGGGGTGGGTCTCGATATTGGTGAGCACACCATCCGCTGGACCAACCTCTACATCCGCGACAGCCTCAAGACCGCGCGTCTCGCGCGCGGCAGCGATGCCTTCACCGATATCACCCGCCCGTTCGATTTCCAGACCCAGCAGACCGGCTGGTTCGAACGCCAGCTGATCGACACGCAGCTGGTGGCGGAATTCAATTTCGACAAGCTCGAGATCGATCTGCGCGGCGGTTTTGCCCGCACTGATCGCGAGGCGCCCTATAATGCCATCGTGCCCTATATCCGCACCAATTTCCCGGTCGAAAGCGATCCCTTTGGCGACAAGTTCGTGGTCGATGTCGGCGCGGTGATCGGCGGGACCGAGCGGATTCAGGTCGGCTTTGAAGATCTCAACGAGCAGCTGTGGTTCGGCGGCGCGGATGTGACCTACGAGATCACCGATTCCCTCTCGCTGACGGCAGGCTATGCCTATTCGGATACGGCGCGGCGCTCACTCTCGTTCATCATCCGCCCGCTTGTCCAATCGAGCGCGGATCGCACCACAATCCTGCGCGCGCTCGGCCTGCGGCGCCCCGGCGATATCTTCAACGGCGCAACGCTGGCAACCGATGCCAACGGGGTCGGCTTCTTCAACATCACGACCTCCGACCCGACCCCCTTCCCGGTGTTTGACGCGGCCTTGACGGTCCATGCCGGCTACGGCTTGCTGCGCTTCCGTCCGACCGATCGCTTCAACATCGAAGGTGGCCTGCGCTTTGAGGATGGCTTGCAGACCGCCGAACCCGATCCGGTGTTCGGTGCGGGCTTCCAGCCCACCCCGACACGGATCGCGAACCAATATCTGCTGCCCTCGGCCACCGCGACCTGGGAAGTGACCAACGATCTGCAATTGCGCCTTGCGGCCTCGCAGACGATTGCCCGCCCGCAATTCCGCGAGCTGGTGGAGCAGACCTATTTCGATCCGGAATCGAACCGCCGCTTCCGCGGTAACCCGTTCCTGCAGGATAGCGAGCTGATCAACGCCGAAGCCCGCGCCGAATATTACATGGGCGGCAGCCGCAAGGTGAGCCTTGCCGGCTTCTTCAAGAAGATCGACAACCCGATCGAGAATTTCCTGATCACCGCGCCGGGGATCATCGAAACCAGCTATGCCAATGCGCCTTCAGCGCAGCTCTATGGCGCGGAACTCGATCTCGCCTATGATTTCGATCTGTCGAACTGGGGCGGCTTCTTCAACACCAAGAAGCTGATGGTGTTTGCCAACTACACCTTCACGCAATCAAGCATTGCGGTGGCTGCAGGTGATGTGGCGCCGATCCCCGGCGGCGTTGATCAGGCAGCGAGCCAGCTATTCGACGATGGATCACCGCTCGTCGGCCAATCGGATCACGTCGCGAACCTCTCGCTCGGCATCGAGGATACCGAAAAGCTCCAGCAGTTCACCTTCCTGCTCAACTACGCGAGCGAGCGGGTGACCTTGCGCGGCGGGGCCCTTCCCGATGTGGTCGAGGACCCGGGCCTGACAGTGGATTTCGTGGCGCGTTCGGAAGTGAAGCTGGGCAAGTTGCCGCTCGAACTCAGCTTCGAGGCGCGCAACATCTTTGGCCGCGACAATTTCGAATTTCAGGAAATCAACGGCAACCGCGCCGAGATCAACACCTTCCGCGTCGGCACGGCGTTCTCGGTTGGCGTGAAGGCGAGCTTCTGATCGGACATCGGACAGTGGGGGGCAGCGGGTAACCCTGCCCCCGTTTCGTCCCGGCGGCGCCTATGCCAGATCGAAGACGTAGCCCATCTGGCGCACGGTGCGCAGCGGATTGCCTGCACCCGCCTGCTTCAGCGCGCGGCGCAAGCGCCCGATCCACACGTCAACGGTGCGCTCGTCAATCGGCGCTTCGCCCTTGCCCAACCCCGCGATCAGCTCGGTGCGGCTGAGCACGCGATTGGGGTTTTCGGCAAAGAAGCGCAGCAGACGAAACTCGTTGGGGCGCAGCACAATCGGGCGATCCTGCCAGCGCGCCTGCAAGGCGCCGAGATTGATCACCAGCGGCCCCTGCTCGATCCGGCGCATGCCAGCCGGATCGCTCCGGCGCGCCTGCAAGGCCAGCACCCGATCGAGCACCACGGTGCGCGTCAGCGGGCCGACCATGTAATCATCCGCCCCGGCCTTGAGCGCGCGGCGGCGATCTTCGAAATCATCGGCTTCGAGCACCATGGTGACATGGGCATCAGCCGTGCGCGCATCAGCGCGCAACCGGCGGCACATTTCCAGCCCGGCGAGATCGTCCATCACCCAGTCGACAAAGGCCCACATCGGCCCTTCGACCAGCCGCCGCGGACCTTCCGGCCCAAGCTGATCAAAGGTGAAGCGCCGCCCATCATGGAGGAAATCCTCGAGCGTCTCGGCAAGGTCGCTCGTGAGGAAAATATGAACGACATCCATGCGTTGCCAGCCCCGGTTAGATCGCCGGAGTGACGCAGACATGTGACCTTTTCACGACGGGTTTGCGACAGCTTAAGCCTTGCTGTCACATTGGCGCATTTTTCGCTTCAGGACAGCGTCAGCCCGCCATCGACCACCAGCGTCTGCCCAGTGATGTAGGCGCTCAAAGGCGAGGCAAGGAACAGCGCGGCGCCGGCCATGTCCTCGGGCGTGCCCATGCGTCGCAGCGGGATCGCCTTGAGGGTCGCTTCGAGGCGTTCGGGGTGATCGGTGGTTACGCAGGTGAGCTTGGTCGGCACCAGCCCCGGCGCGATGCCGTTAACCCGGATGCCATCCCTTGCCCAAGCCTCGCCCAGCGTCTTGGTGAGGCTGGCCGCTCCGGCCTTGGAGGCGGCGTAGGCGGGCGTGCCGATGGTCGATTTGAACGCGGCAACGCTGGAGATGATGATAATCGCGCCCTTGCTTGCGGCCAGCGCCGGGTGGAAGGCGCGGGCGGCGTCCATCACCGAATTGAGGTTGATGTCGACCACCGCGTCCCAGCCTTCGCGGGTGAACTCCTGCCGCCCGTAGCGAACTGTGCCTTGCGAGAGGACGAGCACATCAAGTGGGCCGAAAGTGGCCGCCAGCCGGTCCGCCGCATCGCGATCAGTCAGATCAAGCTGACGGTAATCGAGGCAGGTAAAGTCGCTGTCCTCCGCCTCAAGGTAATCGCCGAAATCGGGCCGGGTGCCGGTGACGGTCACCGCCGCCCCGCGCGCGCGGAACCCGTGGGCGATGCCGTTGCCGATCCCGCTCGACCCGCCGATCACGAGCACGCGCTTGCCGGTGAAGTCGAGGGGTTCGGTCATTGCGTGCCACCAATCCTGATTGCGCCAATTTCTCCCTTCCCCTTGGGGAAGGGCCGGGGTTGGGGGTTCGGCAGCCGAAGAGGCAGAGCCTCCACCCCCGCCCCCTCCCCGCCGGGGAGGGAAGACATAGGCTCAGATCGACCGCGAGATCACTTCCTTCATGATCTCGTTGGTGCCGCCGAAGATCCGCGTCACGCGCGCATCGCGCCACAGGCGGGCGATGGCGTATTCGTTCATGTAGCCCGCCCCGCCGTGGAGTTGCAGCGCGGTGTCGCAGCATTCCCACTGGAGGTCAGTGTGCCACAGCTTGGCCGCGGAGGCCTCGTCGGTGGTGAGCTCGCCCGCGAGGTGCTTCTTGATCGCCCAGTCGAGGTGCGCCCAGCCGACTTGCAGCTTGGCCTTGAGGTCGGCGAGGGTGAACTTGGTGTTCTGGAATTCGAACACGGTCTTGCCAAAGGCCTTGCGGTCCTTGGTGAACTTGACCGCCTCGTCAAACGCCCGCTGCGCCGCCGCCTGCGCGCCGACCGCGATGCCGAGGCGTTCCTGCGGCAGCTCCTCCATCAGGTGCACGAAGCCCATGCCATCGGCGCCGAGGATGTTGGTCATCGGCACGCGGCAATCGTTGAAGAACAGCTCGGACGTGTCGGCAGCGTGCTGGCCGATCTTGTCAAGATTGCGCCCCCGCTCGAACCCGGGGGTGTCGGCGTCGACCAGCACAAGGCTGATCCCCTTGGCGCCGCGCTCGGGATCGGTCTTGGCGACGACGATCACGCAGTCGGCGTTCTGGCCGTTGGTGATGTAGGTCTTCGAGCCGTTGATCACGAGGTGATTGCCGTCCTTCTTGGCGGTGGTGCGGATGCCCTGAAGGTCGGAGCCCGCGCCGGGCTCGGTCATGGCGATGGCGGTGATGATGTCGCCGCTGACCATGCCGGGCAGGTACTTGGCGCGCTGTTCGGGATTGCCAAGGCGCTCAAAATAGTTCGCCGTGATGTCGTTCTGGAGCGTGAAGCCCGCCGAGGAGCCGAGGTAGGACAGCTCCTCGGTCAGCACGCAGTTGAACCCGAAATCGAGGCCGAGGCCGCCGTTTTCCTCCTTCACCGTCATGCACAGCATGCCCGCGTCGCCCATCTTTTTCCACACCTCGCGCGGCACGATGCCGTTGGCTTCGTGCTCGTCCATGTGGGGGGTGAGGTGCTCGGCAAAGACCTTGCGGACGGTGTCGCGGAAGGCTTCGTGATCTTCGTTATAGGCGGTGCGATAGGACGTCGCGAGCATGGCGGTTCTCTCTCCGGGGCAAAGGGTTTCGATTTGCCACGATTGAACAGCCCGCGCAGGCGGGGGTCAAGTGCGAAAGTGGGGATGTAGGAGATGGATTGCGCGACCTCTCCCCTTTCGTCACCCCGGACTTGATCCGGGGCTAGGCTTCTTCTGTTCGGCGTTTGACCAAAAGGTAGCCAAGCCCCGTGTCAGGCACGGGGCGACAGACGAATGTTACCCCACAAACGCGCGTTCGATCACGAACTGACCGGGCATCGAATTGCTGCCCTCAGTAAAGCCGCGCGCTTCGAGATCAGCCGCGTGATCCTTGATCATGGCCATCGAGCCGCACAGCATCACGCGGTCTTCTTCCGGCACGAAATGCTGCGGGCCTTTGCTCTGCGCGAACAGGCGGCCATCATCGATCAGCGTCTGGATGCGACCGGTGGTGTGGAAATCCTCGCGGGTGACGGTCGGCACATAGATCATGCGCGCGCGGTCTTCATCTTCCAGCAGGGGATCGCCTTCAAGCTTGCTCTCCAGCAATGCGCGATAGGCAAGTTCGGCGACATGGCGCACGCCGTGCACCACGATCACCTCCTCGAACATCCCGTAAACCTCGGGATCGCGCACCAGGCTCATGAAGGGCGCAAGCCCGGTGCCGGTCGAAAGCATGAAAAGGCGCTTGCCCGGCAGCAGCGCATCGGTGACGAGCGTGCCGGTCGGCTTCTTGCCGAGATAGATCGGATCGCCGACCTGAATATGCTGGAGCCGCGAGGTCAGCGGGCCATCCTGCACCTTGATCGAGAGGAATTCCAATTCCTCCTCATACGACGGCGAGGCGACCGAATAGGCGCGCAGCAGCGGCTTGCCATTGTCGCCCGGCAGGCCAATCATCACGAATTCGCCCGAGCGGAAGCGGAAGCTTGCCGGCCGGGTCATCTTGAAGGTGAACAACCCCTCGGTCCAGTGGTGGACATAGGTGATGGTCTCAACGGAAAGCGCGCCGCTTTCGGTGAACTGGGCGCGGTCGATAACGGGCTGGTTCAAGGCAGGTCTCGGCTTTCGGCTGGCACCGCACAGGGGGCGGCAGGAATGCGGCGCAAATGGACGTTTGCGCCGCGCACATCAAGACAGTTTAGCAATAGCAGGTGAAAGCGGGCCTTGACCAAAGCCAGTAGGCCCGCTCGCCCGCCCGCCTTACTTCCAGCCTGCCCGGTCGAAGATCTTGACCGCTTCGGCCTGGCCCTTGCCGATCTCGGCGGCATTGAGCGTATCGGGTTTGAAGGTGCCGAGCTTTTCGACTGCCGAATTGGCCTTGAGCCCGATCACCGCCGGATATTCATTATTGCCATCGGCGAAATAGCGCTGGGCCTTTTCCTCGGTGAGATATTCGAGGAACTTGATCGCATTGGCGCGGTTGGGCGCCGTCTTGACGAGGCCCGCTCCGCTGATGTTGACATGGGTGCCGGTGCCATCCTGATCGGGGAAGATCACGCCGATCGCATCGAACACCGCCTTCTTTTCCGGATCGCCCGCATAGCGCGCAAGGTAATAGGTGTTCACCACCGAAATCCGGCATTCTCCCGAAGCAACGGCATCAATGTTCGAGGTGTCATTGCCTTCGGGCGCGCGCGCGAAATTGGCGACCACGCCCTTGGCCCATTTCTCTGCCTCGGCCGCGCCCTTGTGCGCGATCACGCTCGATAGCAGCGAGATGTTGTAGATATTGGACGAAGACCGCACGCAGATCTGGCCCTTGAATGCGGGCTTGGCGAGATCGGCATAGCTGGTGAGCCCTTCGGGGACGCCCTTGGCCTTGTTGTAGATGATGATCCGCGCGCGGGTCGACAGGCCGAACCACAGCCCGTCAGGGTGGCGCAGATGCGAAGGCAGGCGCTCTTTGAGCACCGGCGAATCAACGCTGGCGAAGATGCCCGCTTCCTCGGCGCGCCACAGGCGTCCGGCATCAACCGTGATCAGCAAGTCGGCGGGGCTGAACTCCCCTTCCGACTGGATGCGCTCGATCAGCGCATCGGCATCGGCTTCGATCCGGTTGACCTTGATGCCGGTCGCCTTGGTGAAATCGTCATAGAGCGCCAGGTCGGTATCATAGTGGCGCGAGGAATAGAGATTGATCTCCCCCGCATCGGCGGGCGGAGCATCCTCACCCGCAGGCGTTTCGGAACAGGCGGCGAGCACCGCGAGGCTGGCGGCGGCAAAGAGGCCAAGCAGGGATTTTGTCATGATGAAGGGCTTTCGCTGATAATTGCGAATGACTTGCAATAGTATCTGACAAAAGGCAAGCGCTAATCGCACGGGAAGGCGCGCAAGCTTTCAGGGTGCGGCACGATCCGGTATCGCACCCCTTCCGCCACCGCTGCGCGGGTTTCGACGGTGATCTGCGCGCCGCCTACGCCTTCGAGCAGCACGCGCGTGATCTCGCCCACCGGATGGATATCCACCACCCGCGCCCCGGCCTCATCGGCCACCAGATCGAGCCGTTCGGCATGGACAAGCAGATCAACCGCCTGCCCCCCGGGCGGCAGACCACCCGTCGCCGCAGGCTTGGCGGTCACGAGTGGCCAGACGCCGAAAGCGGTGGCAAAGCCGCTCTCACCCATGGTGCCCGGCACGATCTGCGCCCCGCTGAAAATCGCGCCGACCGCAGCGGTGGCGGGCGCATCGTGGAGTTCCAAGGGTGTGCCGAACTGGACGATCTGTCCGCCTTCCATCACCGCGATGCGATCCGCGATGTCGAGCGCTTCGGCGGGGTCATGGGTGACGAGCAAGGTCGTCGTCCCGCGCGCGCGCAGCAGCATCCGGCAATCGCGGCGCAGCTTGCGGCGCAGCACGATATCGACGCTGGCGAAGGGCTCATCCATCAAAAGCACCTGCGGCCCCGGCGCCATCGCCCGCGCCAGCGCGGCGCGCTGCTGCTGCCCGCCGGACAGCGCATGGGGATAGCGATCGCCCATCCCGCCGAGGCCGACGGCATCGAGCCAGCCTGCGACCTCGCCCTGCCGGGCGCGCGGCAGGCCGAATCCGATATTCGCCGCGATGGTCATGTGCGGGAACAGCGCCCCTTCCTGAAAGACGAGGCCGACCGGGCGCTGCTCGGGCGGCGGGTGATGCCCGGCATCGGCGAGCAGCGCGCCGTCTGCATAAACCGCGCCCTGTTGCACCCTCAGCAAACCGGCTGCGAGATTAAGCAGTGTTGACTTCCCGCAGCCCGACGCGCCAAGCAGACAGGTGATTTCTCCGGCGGGCGCCGTGAAGCTGATCTCGCGGAGCGCCTCGATCTCACCGTAAGCATGGGCAATATGACGAAATTCGAGGCTCACATGATGCATCCGGGCGATTGCGGGTGAGCCGCCTTAGGCAATTTGCCGCCTCGCAGGCAAGCGCAAGCGGTGGTGCGGCGGGCGACAGCGCAGGTGCGGCGATGCCAAGCGGGTGGACGCTGGGCGCGCTGGTGATCGCTGCACTGGCAGGCCTGCCGCTTGCCGCCATTCTCGGCTCGTCGCTGGCTGGCGGGATGGACGCCATCGCCCACCTCGCCCGCACCGTGCTGCCGCACTATGTCGCCAACACCGCCTTGTTGATGGCGCTGGCAGGCAGTCTGGCGGTGGTGATCGGCACCGGCACGGCATGGCTGGTGAGCGCGGCGGCCTTTCCGGGGCGGCGCGTCCTCGCGGTGGCGCTGGTGCTGCCGCTGGCCGTGCCCGCCTATATCGCGGCCTATATCTATGCCGATATCCTGAGCTTCGCCGGCCCGGTGCAAAGCGCGCTGCGCGCGGCGACCGGCTGGGGCGTTGCCGATTACACCTTCCCCGCGATCCGATCCTTGCCGGGCGGCGCGCTGGTGCTGGCGCTGGTGCTCTACCCTTACGTCTATCTGCTCGCCCGCGGGGCCTTTGCCGCGCAAAGCCTGTCGCAATTCCGCGCCGCGCGCAGCCTTGGCGCAAGCCCGCGCACAGCGTTCTGGCGGGTCGCCCTGCCAGCAGCCCGCCCCGCGATTGCTGGCGGGCTGGCGCTGGTGCTGATGGAAGTGCTCGCCGATTTCGGAGTCGCGGAATATTTCGCGATCCCCACCTTCTCGACCGGGATTTTCCGCAGCTGGCTGGCCATGGGCGACAAGCAGGCTGCGCTCAAGCTGGCGGCGATGATGCTGGTCTTCGTCGCCGTGCTGGTGATCTTCGAAGCGCGCACCCGCACCGGGCGCAGTGCAAGCCGCGATGGTCTGGCCGCGCGCCAGGGCGAGGCGCTGGTCACGCAAGGCCCCCTTGGCAAGGCGCTGGCGTTGATCGCCTGCGCGCTGCCGGTGCTGCTCGGCTTTGTCATTCCGGCGGGATGGCTCGGCTGGCTTGCGACGCAGGATGCGGCACAGGCAGCCACGCGCGCGCTCGGCGAATATATCAGCGGCAGCCTGTGGCTTGGTCTTGCCGCCGCGCTGACCTGCGTGATCGCCGCGCTGCTGCTCGCCTTCGCCAAGGCCCGCAGCACCAGTCCGCTCGTGACGCTGGCGATCCGGCTGGGCACGCTCGGCTACGCCTTGCCCGGTGCGCTCCTCGCGGTCGGCCTGCTGGCACCCTTGGGCGCTTTCGATCAGAGCCTGACGCGGATGGCGCGCGAAGCTGTGGGTTACACTGGCGGATTGCTGCTGACCGGCACCAGCGTGATCCTGATCTACGCGCTGTCGGTGCGCTTCCTGACCGTCGCCTACAACACGCTGGATAGCGGGCTGTCGCGCATTCCCCCCAATCTCGATGCCGCGGCGCGCAGCCTTGGCGCAGGCCCGGCGCGGGTGCTGGCGCGCATCTATGCGCCGCTGCTCACGCCGAGCCTTGCCGCAGCCGCCGCGCTCGTCTTCATCGACACCTTGCGCGAATTGCCCGCCACGCTGATCCTGCGCCCGTTCAATCTCGAAACGCTCGCGACCCGCACCTATCGCCTCGCCAGCGATGAACGCCTCGTCGAAGCCTCGATCCCCGCGCTGATCCTGCTGGCGGCCGGACTTTTGCCAGTGCTGCTGCTCAACCGGATCGACGAAAAATAGCCGTTGGACGGCTTTGGCGCGAAACCCACAAAAAAGTGTCAATCCAGCTTGTCACTTGGGCTTGTCGCCAGCACGCAGAACGTCCATTAGGGCAGCCCTATGGCACGTTTTCCCTTCTCAGCAATCGTCGGTCAGGACGAGATGAAACAAGCGCTGCTTATCGCAGCGGTGGATCCTTCGGTTGGCGGGGTGATGGTGTTCGGCGACCGCGGCACGGGCAAATCGACCGCGGCCCGCGCGCTCGCCAGCCTGCTTCCCCCGATCATGGCAATCGCGAATTGCCCCTATGGCTGCTCCAAGGAAGAGCAGGCGCGCTATCCGGGCGTGGTTGGCGACGGCCCGCTCAAAAAGCGCGCAGTGCCCTTTGTCGATCTGCCGCTCGGCGCGACCGAGGACCGGGTGATCGGCAGCCTCGATCTCGAACGCGCGCTGCGTTCGGGTGAAAAGGCGTTTGAACCGGGCCTGCTCGCCAAGGCGCATCGCGGGTTCCTTTACATCGACGAAATCAACCTGCTCGAAGATCACCTCGTCGATCTGCTGCTGGATGTGGCGGCCTCGGGCGAGAATGTCGTCGAGCGCGAAGGCCTTTCGGTCCGCCACCCGGCCAAATTCGTGCTGATCGGCAGCGGCAACCCCGAAGAGGGCGAATTGCGCCCGCAGCTGCTCGACCGCTTCGGGCTTTCGGTCGAAGTGCGCACCCCTAAGGATCTGGAAGTCCGCATCGAGATCATGCGGCTTGTCGCCGCCAACGAAGCCGATCCGGTGGCCTTTGCCGAGCGCTGGGCGGGCGAGGATGAGAAAATCCTCAAGAAGATCGCGCGCGGCAAGGCCCGCTTGACCAAGCTAGTGCCTGGCGATGATGTGCTGCGCGATGCGGCCAATCTGTGTCTCGCGGTGGGTGCCGATGGCTTGCGCGGCGAATTGACGCTGATGCGCGCCGCGCGCGCCTATGCCGCGCTCGAAGGCGCGAAATCGGTTAATCGCCAGCACCTCATCGCGATTGCACCTTCGGCGCTGCGCCACCGGCTGCGCCGCGATGTGCTCGATGAAACCGGTTCGACCACGCGCATCACGCGCGCCATCGAAGAGCTGTTCGGATGAACGAGACAGAAGCGGCCGCTGATCCGTTAGCGGATGCTCTGATCGCCGCGCGGCTGTTTACCCTTGCGCCCAAGGTGTTTGGTGGGGTGGTGCTGCGCGGCTCTTCGCCGGCGCGCGATGCCCTGATCGAAGCGCTCGCGGGCGCGATCGCGCTGCGGCGTATGCCGGGCCATGTCGATGATGAACGCCTGCTCGGCGGGATTGATATTGCCGCCAGCCTCGCAGCGGGCCGCCCGATCGTGCAGAAGGGCCTGATCGAAGAAGCGCAGAACGGCGCGCTCATCATTCCGATGGCCGAGCGCATGGACACCAGCGTCGCCGGACGGCTGGTGCAAGCGCTGGATGATGCCAAAGCGGCGCTTGTGATGCTGGATGACAGTGTCGAGGCCGATGATTCCCCGCCCACCAGCCTGATGGAGCGCGCGGCGTTTCGCTGCGATCTTGCCGCCTCGCGGCAATGGCAAGGGGTGGAATTGCCGCCGGTTCCGGCTGCGGGCTGGGGCCATGTCGCGCCGCTTGATGACAAGCAATTGCGCGGCCTTGCCACCACTGCCGTTTTGCTCGGCGTTGATGATGTGCGCGCGCTCATCTTTGCCGAAGCAGCCGCGCGCGGCGCGGCCTTGCTGGCGGGGCGCGCCGTCGCCGAAGATGCCGATCTGGCGACCGCCGTGCGGCTTGTGCTCGCACCCCGTGCCACGCGGTTCCCCGAATTCGAAGACCAGCAGGAAGAGCAGCCCGAGCCCGACGACAGTCCGCCCGATCAGCCTCCCGAAGACCAGCCGCCGCCCGATAGCAATGCCTCCGATCCCCCCGATGATCAGACGCAGCAATCGCAGCAGCAGGATCTTGAGGAATTGCTGGTCGAAGCGGCCAAGGCTGCGATCCCGCGCGATCTGCTCGAACAGCTTGCGCAGGGGAATGCACCGCGCCGGGGCAGCAGCACCGGCACCGGGCAGAAACGCAAATCGGGGATGCGCGGCAAGCCGCTGGGCGCGCGCCCCGGGATGCCGCGCGGCGGAGCGCGGCTCGCGCTGATCGATTCCCTGCGCGCCGCCGTGCCGTGGCAGAATGTGCGGCGCCGCGAAAAGGGCATGGATGCCGATGCGCCGATCATCATGCGCAAGGAAGACCTGCGCATCCGCCGGTTCGAGGAACGCGCCGCGCGGGTCACGATCTTCGCCGTCGATGCCAGCGGCTCGGCCGCTGCTGCGCGGCTGTCCGAAGCCAAGGGCGCGGTCGAACTGATGCTGGCGCAGGCCTATGTCACCCGCAGCGAAGTCGCGCTGATCGCCTTTCGCGGGGCGACTGCCGAAGTGCTGCTCCCGCCGACCCGCTCGCTGACGCGGGCCAAGCGCGCGCTTTCAGAACTGCCCGGCGGCGGCGGCACGCCGCTCGCCATGGGGCTCAACGCGGCGCGCGAATGTGCCGACGGGGTGATTGCCAAGGGCCGCAGCGCGAGCCTTGTGATCCTTACCGATGGCCGCGCCAACATCACCGCCGATGGCCAGCCGGGCCGTGCGCAGGCCAATGAGGATGCCAAGGCCGCCGCGCGGGCGATCTATGCGCGCGGGATTGATAGCCTCGTGGTCGATATCTCGGCTCGCCCCGGCCCCGAAGGCGCAGCGCTCGCGAATGCGATGGGCGGGCGCTTTCTCGCCTTGCCACGCGCCGATGCCAGGATGCTGCAACAGGCAATCCAGGCCGCCCAGCCGCTCGGCAAGGCCGCATAGAGCATGGCCCGCCCGCTCGACTGGCAGCGTGAGGGCCTGATCTGGCCACACCGCGAGGCGAGCGCATTTGTCTCCATCGGGGGCGCCCGCTGGCATGTCCAGCGGATGGGTTCAGGCGAACCGCTGCTGCTGCTCCACGGCACGGGCGCATCGGTGCATTCCTGGCGCGACCTCATGCCCCTGCTGGCTCAGAACCACGACGTGATCGCGGTGGATCTGCCGCGCCATGCCTTCACCACCGGCCATGCGCCCGATGCACTGTCCTTGCCGCGCATGGCGGGCGAGCTGGCGCGGCTGCTGAAGACGCTTGATGTCACCCCTGCTGGGATTGTGGGCCATTCGGCGGGCGCGGCGCTCGCGCTGCAACTGGCGCTCGATCATGGCTATGCCGCGCCGATCATCGGGCTCAACGCCGCGCTGCGCCCCTTCCCCGGCATCGGCGCGCAGCTCTTCCCGGCGGTGGCAAAGCTGTTTCTGGTGAACCCGCTGGTGCCGCGCATCTTCTCGGGCTCGCTGATGCGCGAAGGCGAGGTCGAGCGTTTCCTCAAGCGTTCAACCGGATCGAGCATCGATGCGGCTGGCATGGCCTGCTATGCCGCGCTGTTCCGCAATCCCGCCCACGCCAAGGGCGCGCTCGCGATGATGGCGAATTGGGATCTGCCGACGCTCAAGGCGCGGATGGGGCGGATCGGCAATCGGGTGCTGCTGGTGCATTCGGATCGCGATGCGGCGATCCCGCTCGACTGGACGCGCGAGGCGGCGGGCTGGATCGCGCAAGCGCGGCTTGAAGTCCTGCCCGGGCTCGGCCATCTTGCCCATGAAGAAGCGCCTGAAGAAACGGCGGCATTGATCCGCGCATTCCTCGCGCAACCCGAAGCCTGAAACACCGGAGAGTCAGCATGCACGGCGGAGAATATGGCTGGATCGAGCTGGTGCTGTTCTACGGGATCGCGATCGGCTTTGGCGTGTGGCAATGGGTCAAGATGGACCGGATGCTGAAAAAGACCCGCGCGGAGAAAGCCGCGAAGGAGGCGGCTGCCAAGGAGGATCGCCCGGCGGGGATGTGAGGCGCTGGGGCTGCAGCCGTATCCGCTTTTGCTGCTTCCAGAGAAAAGCTGCCGTTCGGGGAACGATCCCGTTTCGCTCATCTCTTCATCGTCTTCCCGGGCTTGACCCGGGATCCCGCTTTCTTTGCTTGCAGACCGAGAGAAAGGCAGCGGGGCCCCGGATCAAGTCCGGGGAGACGGTGTGGATGACGGCAGAAAACCACCCACATCCCGCCATAAGCCGGGCCAACACGTGATCCCGAAAGCGGCATGGCGGCTATCACCGGCTCGAAAAAAGTTGCTGCCGTTCGGGAAACGACCCCATTTCGGTCATTGGCAGTTGCCTTATCAAGCGCACGATTACAGAGGGACGCGAGCTGGATGAGGATTGCAGAGATGGCGTTCGAACCAAGTGAGCGCGGCCATTATGTGGATCGGGAGCGTGAGATGATTGCGAAACTCATCAGAGGCGGCCCAGACGGCAGAACAGGTTGGAGGATTTCGGCCCCTGAATGGAGTTTCGAATTCAATGTCAGGGAGCAATTTCCACCGGAGCGGGATGCGATAAAGGTTGAGTCGCTTGATCTCAAAAGACAGTTTCCTGGCACCACGGATGAAGCGGCGGCCCTTGTAGAGGAGTTTCTTGATGTCTGGCGACGTCAACCGTTCAGGATGAAAGGGCGCGCAGGGCCGAAACCGATCATCATATAGCGTGACGGATGGGGCCCATGATGTCCCCGGGCCAAGGTAAGCCGCCAGTCTCCAATCCACCCATTTCCGGGCATGCGCTCTTTGGCAAGCCCTTCCCGAAAGCAGCCGATCTGATCGCTTCCCTACCCCCGCTTGCGCGGCATCCGGTAGGGCAGCATGAACTGCACCAGCGGCGAGGCGAAGCGCTGCATATCGAGGCTTTCCTGCACCGCGACGACCTCTTCCCCGGCAAAGCGCGATGCCAGTTCGGAGCGCGCATAAAAGGGCGTATCCTCCCACGTGCGCCTGACCCGCGCCACCCCGATATCCGAGCGCGTCACCCGCGCGATCCGCCACGCGCTGCGCGGCAATTGCGCCACGGGGGGCAGATCGACCGGCTCGGGCGCGCCATCCGCACCAAAGCGCAGCGCGCTGGCGAACAGCGAACCATCCGACCGCTCACCCTCGTAACACACCACCGCGCCCTCTTTCAGATGCGCGCGCGACCAGTGCCAGGTGCGAAAGCCTGCTTCGAGCGGCTCGCGTCCACGGTTGTGATCGAGATAGGCCCGCCCCTGCCACGATACGGCGGGCGAGGTCATTTCCACTTCGATCCGCGCCACCGGGGCAAGGCAATGCCACACGTGATTGGCTGCCGGGTCGAGCGCAAAGGCGGCGGGATTGAGCGCTTCGGGATACACCCGCACCGTGCCGCAGACCCGGCGCTGGAACGGATTGAACAGCCGCTTGTCGCGTTCCTCGATGGTGATTTCGAGCACATCACCATCCCAGCGCACCGCGCTCGGCCCGATCGCCAGATTATGTTCATCCCGGCTCACCGCCCCGCGGGTGCGCTCGGTCATCGCCCAGCGCGCCTGCGGCCCATAGAGCGCGACATTGAGGCAGGAATGGTTGAGCGGATCGCTGCGGCCCGAACGCTTGTAATAGGGCGAAAAGACACTGCCCAGAAAGGCAATGATCGTCAGGCCGTGGGCTCCGTCGTCGCTGATCGCGTCGACATACCACCAGGAATAGCCGCCGGGAGGAATCGCTTCGTCGAAGCGAGGTCCCGTGCGATGACCTTCGCTGCCAGCAAGCCGGACAAGGCTGCCATAGGAACGCCCGCCGCCGGGTGCGTCGCCCCGCCCGTGCAATACAGACCCGGCAGCTTCGTTTTCGGCCCCTGCCGCTGGAAGGAAGCCGCCCAGCCGTGCGACGCTCTGCCATAAAGCGCGCCGCCCGTGGAGGGGAACAGCCCCTCCCACGAATGCGGGCTCATCACGATATGGGGCGCTGCTTCCTCCATTATGAGGCCGCAGCGCGCCAGCGAGTTCCTCATGGCTTTCGTGCATTGCTCGATCTCCTCAGGGGGATAGGGGTGGTTGTCGCCATTGGCTGGCGCATTGACGATGATCTGGATGCGTTCGCGCTGGCCCTTGGGCAGCGTGGCATTATCCGCCTCGCGCGCCGGGCGATCGATCGCGCACAGATAGACCGAAGGATCAGACGGTGGACGGCCACCGGCGATCTCGGCAAATTCGCGCGCGTAATCGGGCGAGAAGAAGACATTGTGATGGGTGAGCGGGAAACCCTCGGTCGCGGCGTGGGCATAGGTCACCAGCGCCGAGAGCGAGCGCTTGGCCGGTGGCACTGTCGGCACGGCATAGGACGCCTGCCGGCCAAGCCGCAGCTCGGCCAGAGCATTGGGATCGCCATTCATGATCACGACATCGCAGGGGATCATCTCCCCCGAGGCGAGCCGCACCCCGCTGGCCTTGCCGCCCTTGACCATGACTTCGGCCACCGGCGTCCCGGTGCGGATCACCACACCCTGCTTTTCGGCGAGCCCGGCGATGGCCTTCGCCAGCGCATGAATCCCGCCGTCGATCAGCCACACCCCGCGCGCCTCGACATGGGCGATCAGCATCAGCGTGGCAGGCGCCTGATAGGGCGAGGAACCGCAATAGGTCGCATAGCGCCCGAACAATTGGCGCAGGCGCGGATCGGCGAAATGTTCGCCAAGCGCATCCCACAGCCGATCGAACGGGCGCATCGCCAGCATGTCGCCGATCCGCGTGAGGCCGATCTGGCGCATCATCGGAAACGGGGTGGAGGCCTTGTCCCCGCGCAGGAAGGGCTGTTCGAGCACGTTGAAAATGCGCTGCGCTTCAAGACGGAAATTGCGATAGCCGCGCGCGGCATCCGCCCCGGCGAACGCGCCAATCGCATCCTCGCTGCGCAAGGGATCGGCATAGAGATCGAGATGGCCCTGCGCATCCCAGGCATGGCGGGCGACAATCTCGGCAGGGGCGGCGGTGATGTGATCATCAAGCTGCGCCCCGCAAGCGGCGAACACCTCGTCAAAGACTTCGCGCAAGGTGAAAACTGTCGGCCCGCCATCGATTTCGGCGCCATCCACCGCCACGCGGCGCGCCTTCCCGCCGACCCAGGCTTCTTTCTCGCAGATGATCACCTGAGCCCCGCGCGCAGCCAGCAACGCGGCGCTGGTCAGCCCGCCGATTCCCGCTCCGATGACAACGACTCGCGTGCTCACTGGCCCTCCCTGCCCTGTGCTGTCATGTCAGACAGACAGACAGACAATATCATTGACCTTACTGATTGGTCTGTCCAATGAATTAGACATATGGGATCACATTTGGACAGGTATTGATGGATTTTGCCGCGCTCAAGGTTGGCTATGTGGCGCGGCGCAATGCCCTGTTTGCGAGCCCGCGCTTCCAATATTGGGCCGCCCGCCTGCCGCTGATCCGCTGGATCGCGAAAAGTCGCGCGCGCGGTGCCTTTGATATGCTGGCCGGCTTTGCCTACGCGCAAACCCTGCGCGCCTATGTCGAAAGCGGCATCTTCGAGGTGCTTGGCGAAGGCCCAGTTACCACCGCCCAAGTCGCTGAAAGGCTTGATCTCTCGGTCGAGGCAGCGGCATGCCTGCTGCGCGCCGGACGGGCGCTGATGCTCTCGGAAGAAGCCCGGCCTGATGGCTGGATGCTGGGCGAACAGGGCGCGGTGATTGCCGCCAATCCCGGGGTGCAGGCGATGGTGCGCCACCACCGCCTGCTCTACGCCGATCTGGCAGATCCGATGGCGCTGCTGCGGCAGGACCGGCGCGAACCCACGCATTTGTCGCGCTTCTGGACCTATGCCGGAGCGCTCCACGGTGCGGGCGAACGGGGTCGGGATACGGCGGAATATTCGCAGCTGATGGCAGCCTCGCAGCACTTCGTGGCGGATGAAGTGCTGGCCTCGGTCTCGTTCCGCGATGTGCGCCGCCTGCTCGATGTGGGCGGCGGGCACGGGGCCTTTCTCGGGGCGATCGGCAGCGCCTTTCCGCATCTCGCACTGGGGCTTTTCGACCTGCCCGAAGTCGCCGCAAAAGGCGCTGAAATTCTTGGGGAAAAACTGGAAACCAGCCGGATTACGGCGCATGGCGGCAACTTCTTTGCCGATCCGATCCCGACAGGTTTTGACATGGTGTCGCTGGTGCGAATCCTCCACGATCATGATGATGCGCCCGCGCAGGCCCTGCTGGCGAATATCCACAAGTCTCTTGCCCCCGGTGCGCGCCTGCTGATCGCCGAACCGATGGCCCGCGTGCCCGGCGCCGAAGCCATGGGAGAGGCCTTCTTCGGGCTCTATCTGTGGGCGATGGGATCAGGGCGGGCGAGAAGCCCCAAGGAAATCATCGCGATGCTGCACGCGGCGGGCTTTTCGCGGGCGCGCTTCGTCGCAACTGCGCAACCGGTCAACACCAGCATCATCATTGCGCACCGCTGAAGCGCCTCCCCACCGAATGTTGTCCAAATAAGTTGACAGTCCAAGGTGTAAGGCATAGCAAACAGATAGGAGAGTGGTTTTCCAGATTGGCTGAGTCGCCCATGCGGCTCGGGAATCGGAAGCAAGGGAGCGCTTGATGAACACCTTGGCAGTCATTCTTGAAGCGCCTGAGCGGCTTGCGCTCAGGACACTGGAATTGACCCCGGTTCAGCCTTCCGACGTCGTCGTCGATATTCATTACAGCGGGATCAGCACTGGCACGGAAAAGCTGCTGTGGACGGGCAAAATGCCGCCCTTTCCCGGCCTCGGCTATCCGCTGGTGCCGGGTTACGAATCTGTAGGCCGCATTGTTGATGCCGGCCCCGAAGCCCGCGCACGGATCGGTGACTGGGTGTTTGTGCCCGGCGCCAATTGCTATCAGGATGCGCGCGGCCTGTTCGGCGGCACGGCCCGCCGGGTGATCGTGCCTTCCGCGCGCGCCATTCCCATTCCCGAAGAACTCGGCGAAGCAGGTGTGCTCTGCGCGCTCGCTGCCACCGCCCTCCACGCCATCAATGGCGGCGGCTATGATGGCAATCCGGCCAATCGCTGCGCACTGCCCGATCTGGTGATCGGTCATGGCGTGCTCGGCCGTCTGATTGCGCGGCTGGCCGTGGCACTGGGCGCACCGGCACCGACCGTATGGGAAACCAATGCGGCGCGCCGCGACGGCGCGCTCGGTTACAGCGTGATGCATCCTGAAGAGGATGAGCGCCGCGACTACCGCGCCATCTATGATGCCAGCGGCGATTCCAACATCATCGATAGCCTCGTGATGCGGATGGCCAAGGGCGGCGAGATCGTGCTCGCGGGCTTCTATTCCGATCGTCTCAATTTCGCCTTCCCTTCGGCCTTCATGAAGGAGGCGACCTTGCGTGTCGCCGCCGAATGGCAGCCGGTCGATCTCGCGGAAACCCGCGATCTGATTGCAACCGGCAAACTCGATCTCACCGGCCTCATCAGCAACCGCCGCCCCGCGACGGCTGCCGACGAAGCCTACCCCCAGGCCTTCAGCGATCCTGAATGCCTCAAAATGGTTCTCGACTGGAGCGATTGCTGATGAGTGTTCTCGACAATCCCACTTTGGCCGATCAGGCCGCTTTGCTGCGTGAAGAAGCTGGCCACGAACCTGATCCGGTCCACACCGGCGAGGTGAAGAAAGAAACGCAGATCATCGCGATCTACGGCAAAGGTGGCTCGGGCAAGAGCTTTGCCCTGTCGAACCTCTCCTACATGATGGCGCAGCAGGGCAAGCGCGTGCTGCTGATCGGGTGCGATCCCAAGTCCGACACCACCAGCCTGCTGTTCGGCGGCAAGAGCGTGCCGACCATCATCGAGACGTCTTCAAAGAAGAAGCTCGCCGGCGAAGAAGTCAGCATCGAGGATGTGTGCTTCCAGCGTGATGGCGTCTTCGCGATGGAACTGGGCGGCCCGGAAGTCGGGCGCGGTTGCGGTGGTCGCGGGATCATCCACGGCTTTGAATTGCTCGAAAAGCTGGGCTTCCACGATTGGGGTTTTGATTACGTCCTGCTCGATTTCCTCGGCGACGTGGTCTGCGGCGGGTTCGGCCTGCCGATTGCCCGCGACATGTGCCAGAAGGTGATCGTGGTCGGCTCGAACGACCTGCAGTCGCTCTATGTGGCGAACAATGTCTGCCAGGCGGTCGAATATTTCCGCAAGATGGGCGGCAATGTTGGCGTCGCGGGCATGATCATCAACAAGGATGATGGCACCGGCGAAGCCCAGGCCTTTGCCGATGCGGTCGGCATTCCGGTGCTCACCTCGATCCCTGCGAACGAGGATATCCGCCGCAAGAGCGCGAATTACCAGATCATCGGCGTACCCGGCGGCGAATGGGCAAGCATTTTTGAAGAGCTCGCCACCAATGTCGCCGAAGCCCCGCCCGTGCGCCCCACCCCGCTCACGCAGGACGGCTTGCTCGGCCTGTTCAGCCCGGAAGACACCGGCGGTGATGTCATGCTGATCCCGGCCACGCAGGCCGATATGCGCGGCGGTGTGTTTGAAACACGCCCCAGCCTCGAAGTGATCTACGACGAGGCATAAGCGCGATGGACGATCTTACCCCCACAGGCGATACCCGCGCCCCGGACCGGATCGATCTTGTCGATGCGCCCGAAGGTGCCCCTATCTCCGAAGCCACCGATACCGGCGCTGGTTGCCACGGCGGCAAGGAAACGATGCTCGCGGCGGCCCGTGCTGCCGGCAAGAGCGATATCCTTGATCGCTATGCGGCCGATTACCCGGTTGATCCGAATGCCGGCCCGCATGATCAGCCGCAATCCATGTGCCCCGCTTTCGGGAGCCTGCGTGTCGGCCTGCGCATGAAGCGCACCGCCACGGTGCTCTCGGGCTCGGCCTGCTGCGTCTATGGCCTCACCTTCACCTCGCACTTCTATGGCGCGCGGCGGACGGTGGGCTATGTCCCGTTCAATTCGGAAACACTCGTCACCGGCAAGCTCTTTGAGGATATCAAGGAAGCGGTCGAGGACATGGCCGATCCCGAAAAATACGATGCGATTGTCGTCACCAACCTCTGCGTCCCCACCGCCAGCGGCGTGCCGCTGCGCCTGCTGAAGAAGCAGATCAACGGCGTGCGCATCATCGGGATCGACGTGCCGGGCTTCGGCGTGCCGACCCATGCCGAAGCGAAAGACATTCTGGCGGGCGCCATGCTCAACTACGCCCGCGAGGAAGTGATGGTCGGCCCTGTCGCCGCGCCGCGCGAACGCTCGGATCGTCCCAGCGTGGCCTTGCTCGGCGAGATGTTCCCGGCTGATCCGGTGGTGATCGGGCAAATGCTCGCGCCGCTGGGCCTTGCCGCTGGCCCGGTTGTGCCGACCCGCGAATGGCGTGAGCTTTATGCCGCGCTCGATTGCGCGGTGGTTGCCGCGATCCACCCCTTCTACACCGCCAGCATCCGCGAATTCGAAGCCGCAGGCCGTCCGATTATCGGTTCGGCTCCGGTCGGCGCGGATGGCACGGCTGCGTGGCTCCAGGCGCTGGGGGATACGCTCGGCCTGCCGCAAGCGCAGGTGGATGGCGTCAAGAACGCGATGATCGGTGCTTGCAAGGGCGCGCTCGCGCAGATGCCGATCAAGGGCCGCATCACGGTTTCGGGCTATGAAGGTTCGGAACTGCTGGTCGCCCGCCTGCTGGTCGAAAGCGGCGCCGAAGTCGCCTATGTCGGCAGCGCCTGCCCGCGCACCAAGTGGTCGGATCCTGACCGCGAATGGCTTGAAGCGCGCGGGGTGCATGTCAATTTCCGCGCCAGCCTTGAACAGGACATCGCCGCGGTTGAGGAATATCGCCCCGATCTCGCGATCGGCACCACGCCCGTGGTGCAGCATGCCAAGACCAAGGCGATCCCGTCGCTCTACTTCACCAATCTCATCTCGGCGCGGCCGCTGATGGGCCCGGCGGGCGCAGGCAGCCTTGCCACGGTGATCAACGCCGCGATGGGCAACAAGGCGCGGTTCGACACGATGCGCGATTTCTTCGAAGGCGTCGGCACCGAACATGCTGCCGGCGTGTGGGAAGATCTCCCCGTCGACCGGCCCAAGTTCCGCAAGAAATACGCCGCGCTCAATGAAGCCGCGCGCAAGGCATCGGAGGCGATTGGCACATGACCCTCGTTCTCGATCACGGCATTGTTTGTTTCGTCGTGCTCTCGTCACGTCGCGCGGGAGGTGAGGCATGACCTTGGTTCTCGATCACGACAGGGCAGGCGGCTATTGGGGCGCCACCTATGTCTTCACCGCGGTGAAGGGCCTGCAGGTTATCATCGATGGCCCGGTGGGGTGTGAAAACCTCCCGGTCACCTCGGTGCTGCATTACACCGATGCCCTGCCCCCGCACGAATTGCCCATCGTTGTCACCGGCCTTGGCGAGGAAGAGCTCGGCAAGACCGGCACTGAAGGCGCGATGAAGCGGGCGTGGAAGACGCTCGACCCCGAACTGCCCTGCGTGGTGGTGACCGGCTCGATCGCCGAGATGATCGGCGGCGGCGTGACGCCCGAAGGCACCAATATCAAGCGCTTCCTGCCGCGCACCATTGACGAGGATCAGTGGCAATCGGCTGACCGCGCGCTGACGTGGCTGTGGACCGAATTCGGCCCCAAGAAAATGCCGCAGAAGCGCGAACGCAAGGACGGCGAAAAGCCCCGCGTCAACATCATCGGCCCGGCCTACGGCATGTTCAACATGCCGTCCGATCTGGCCGAAATCCGCCGCCTTGTTGAAGGCATCGGCGCGGAAGTCGGACTGGTTTTCCCGCTCGGCACGCACCTTGCCGATATCAGCAAGCTCGCCACGGCTGATGCCAATATCTGCATGTACCGCGAATATGGCCGCAACCTGTGCGAGACGCTGGAAGTGCCCTATTTCCAGGCGCCGGTTGGCCTCAACCAGACAACCAAGTTCCTGCGCGCGCTTGGCGAACAGCTCGGCCTTGATCCCGAGCCCTTCATCGAGCGGGAAAAGCACACCACGATCAAGCCCTTGTGGGATCTGTGGCGTTCGGTGACGCAGGATTTCTTCGCGACCGCCAGCTTCGGCATTGTCGCCAATGAAACCTATGCCCGCGGCATCCGCGCCTATCTCGAAGATGATCTCGGCATGCCCTGCAATTTTGCGTTTTCGCGCACCGCCGGGGTCAAGCCGAAGAACGAAGATGTGCGCGCGGCGATCTATGCCAATCCGCCGCTGGTGCTGTTCGGCAGCTACAACGAACGCATGTATATGACGGAGTGCGGCGGCCGGGGCATGTATATCCCGGCGAGCTTCCCGGGCGCAGCGATCCGCCGTCACACCGGCACGCCGTTCATGGGCTATTCGGGCGCGAGCTATCTTTTGCAGGAAGTCTGCAATGCGCTGTTCGATGCGCTGTTCCACATCCTGCCGCTCGGCACCGAGATGGACAAGGTCGACAAGACCCCGGCGCGCAGCCTCACCGAACTGAACTGGGATAACGAAGCCAAGGCGCGGCTTGACGCGCTGGTGGAGGCCCAGCCTGTGCTGATCCGCATTTCGGCAGCCAAGCGCCTGCGCGATGCGGCCGAGAAAGCCGCCCGCCAGCGCGGCGCAGATACAGTGACGGCAGATTGCCTCGATGAGGCACTGCTTGAAGGGGCGACTGCTTGATAGGCGGGCCCGCCTTGACCCAATCCATGCCGAGGCTGCGGGCTCGTCCCGCGGCCTCGGCCCCGTTTGCCCCACACAAAGGGGCCATCCAATCCACGTGGGGGATCACGCGGGGATGCAGCCGGGAGCTTTCGGGCTCTCATTTCTACCCAACTGAACGGAGACATACCAATGACTGATCCGGAACGCGTAGGGACTTACCTGACACCTGAAGAGGCGCAGGAAATCCACAAGGGCTTCATGGGTACTTTCACCCTTTACGTGGTGATTGCGCTCGTCGCTCATGCCCTGATGTGGGCTTACAAGCCCTGGCTCTGATCCGATCAAACCTGTGAGGTGGCTCGCCCTCGGGCTGTCCACCAATCGATTGATCGCTTTTCAAGAAAAGGAATTTTCCCATGTGGAGAATCTGGTTCTACTTTGACATCCGCCGCGCTCTGGTTGCGCTGCATGTGGGTCTGGCCGTGTTGGCCTTCACCATCCACTTCATCCTGCTGAGCACGGATCGCTACAACTGGCTCGAGCGCGCCCCGGGTGCGCCTGCGCCGGCTCAGGCTGCTATCGAGTCGTCGGAAGCTCCGGCGGCCGGGTAACACCTGTCCAACATGTGAGGGGGCAGGTTCGCCTGCCTGCCTCCTGACACTCTGGCGAAAACTTCAAAACCCGCCGCTATGGCGGGGAGGATGGACCTATGGCGCTCCTTAGTTTCGAGCGGAAATACCGCGTACGCGGTGGCACATTGATCGGCGGCGACCTTTTCGACTTCTGGGTCGGGCCGTTTTATGTTGGATTCTTTGGGGTGACGACGGCAATCAGTGCGCTTCTTGGGACTGCACTGATTTTCGCCGCCGCCGTCGAAGGTCCGACACTTAACCCTTGGCTGATCTCCATCAATCCGCCCTCGGCAGAGGTCGGGTTGGGTTTTGCGCCCCTTTCCGAAGGGGGGTATTGGCAGGTGATCACGGCTTGCGCTGTGGTCGCGTTCTGCTCGTGGGTCGGCCGGCAAGCGGAAATCGCCCGCAAGCTGGGCATGAGCTATCATGTCCCGATCGCCTTCAGCGTTGCCGTCTTTGCCTACGTTACGCTCAATGTGATCCGTCCGGTGTTGATGGGCGCATGGGCCAATGGCTTCCCTTACGGGATCTGGACGCACCTCGAATGGGTGTCGAACGTCGGCTATGCCTTTGGTAACTTCCACTACAACCCCGTGCACATGCTCGCGATCACGTTCTTCTTCACGAACGCGCTCGCGCTCGCACTGCATGGCGGTCTGGTGCTGTCGGCGGTCAACCCGTCGGGCGGGACCAATGTGAAGTCGCCCGAATACGAAGATACCTATTTCCGGGACTTCATCGGCTATTCGGTGGGCACGCTAGGCATTCACCGGGTGGGGCTGTTCCTTGCGCTCAACGCAGGGTTCTGGAGCGCCATCTGTATCGTGATCTCCGGCACTCTGTATGTCGGCAGCTGGATCGAGTTCTGGGATTTCTGGAAACGTATCCCGATCTGGTCGTAAAGGAGCACCTGTATCATGGCGACTTATCAAAACATTTTTACCCAGGTGCAGGTCAAGGCAGCTCCCGAAATGGGGGTGCCCCACCTCGATGGCAGTGAGGGGCGCCTGCCCTTCACCGGCTATTCCTACTGGATGGGCAAGATCGGTCAGGCACAGCTTGGCCCGATCTACCTCGGCTGGCTGGGCGTTATCAGCCTTGCCTTCGGGGGGATGGCGCTGTTCATCATCGGGATGAACTTTGCCGCCCAGGTCAACTGGAGCCCGCAGGCCTTCATGCGCGAGTTCTTCTGGCTCTCGCTTGATCCGCCGGGGCCGGAATATGGCTTCAGCCCGTTTGTTCCGTTGGAAAAGGGTGGCTGGTTCATCATGACCGGCGCATTCCTGACCATCTCGGTGCTGTGCTGGTGGGCCCGTACCTACTACCGCGCCAAGGCGCTGGGCATGGGGATGCATATTCCCTGGGCCTTTGCCTCGGCGATCTGGCTGTTCCTGGTCTTGGGCTTCATCCGCCCGATGCTGCTGGGCAGCTGGGCCGAAGCGGTTCCCTACGGGATCTTCAGCCACCTCGATTGGACCAACAACTTCTCGCTGGTCTATGGTAACCTTTTCTACAACCCGTTCCACGCGCTCTCGATCGTCTTCCTTTATGGTTCGGCGCTCCTGTTCGCGATGCATGGGGCGACCATTCTGGCACTCGGCCGCTACGGCGGTGAGCGCGAGATCGAACAGATTACCGATCGCGGCACTGCGGCCGAGCGCGGCGCGCTCTACTGGCGCTGGGTGATGGGCTTCAACGCTTCGTTCGAATCCATCCACCGCTGGGCCTGGTGGTTCGCAGTGCTGGTGACGCTCACGGGCGGGATCGGCATTCTGCTGACCGGCACTGTGGTCGATAACTGGTACATCTGGGCACAGGAACACTACTATGCCCCGACCGGTGAAAACTACGATGTGAGCGACGCGGTGGCAGGCGCCTCGGGGCAGGGCAAGTAACCCACCCGGCTTGGCTCTGGCGGTCAGTCCCCGAGGGTCTGATCGCTACCGCAAACCTCAAAAACGTCCCGCTCAAGCCTCGCTTGAGCGGGGCTTTTGTTTGGGCACCGAAGGGCGTGGAGGCAGGGATTAGCCTTGAAAGGGCAAAGGGCAACGGGAGCGCGGGCGCTCAGGCACCGGCGCGCTGCCCCTCGCCAGAAGGGTCCCGCGCTCAGCCCTTGCGATCACTCAGCCGCGAACGCAGATCCATAAGGTGGAGCGGGAGGGACACCGCCAGCGGCAGTGCAATCCACCACCATGCCGCCCCCACAAGCGCGGCGCGCAACCCGAACACGATCAGCACCGCCGGGCCAAGCAGTCCGGCAATCGCCAGCACGCGCCAGCCCTTGGCAAAACGCAGCCAGCATGCCTCGGCCGCGAGCACGGCGAGGACGACATCAGCGGCGTGGCCGCTTGCAAACATGGCTTCGATCACGGGCGCGGGCTCATCTCAGCCGAACGGGCCGTTGAGCTCCACCACCGCCCAGTTGAGCGCTCCGGCGAAGCTGACCCATCCCAGATAGGGCAGCAGCAGCCACCCCGCGCTTTTCGAGAAGCGCCCGCAATAGACAATCAGCACCACGATCGAGAGCCACAGGCCAATCACTTCGACAAAGGCCCAATCGGGCCGCTGCATGCGGAAGAAGATGATGCTCCACAGGATGTTGAGAAATCCGTTGAGCGCGAACAGGCTGATAACCCATTCGGCCTGTGCCGAGGTGCGCGCCGCGCGCCAGGCATTGATCCCGGCGATGGTGATGAGCGCGTAGATCAGCGTCCAGCCCATCGGGAACACCACATCAGGCGGGTTCCACGCAGGCTTGGCAAGGCCCTGATACCACGGGCCAAGGTCGGTAATCGTTGCACCGAGGGCAGCGACGCATATCGCCGCAACCGTCGCAACGGTCACCGGCAGGATCATCATCCGGTTCATGAGGGGAAGTCTAGCGCGTTGCGGGCCTCAAGCCTAGCAGGTGCGCGGTATCCTTGAGGAAGATCTTGACGTGGGCGAGCGGTTTGGCGCGCACCAGCTTCTTGTTCATGTAGGCCTGCCAGGTCAGTTCCTGCACATCCTTGTCATCGCAGATCGTGACAAAGCGTTCGCGGCGCTTGTCGCTCTGATACCAGAAATACTGCATGATCCCGAGCACCCAGAACACCGTGCCGTGTTCTTTCATGAACTTCTTGCGGGCGGTGCGCAGCTGCTTGGCATCCCCGGTCTTGAGGAAGGCGCTTGCCGCCTCACCGACCACGCGCCCGCCCATCATCGCGTAGTAAATCCCCTCGCCCGAGGCCGGAGCCACCACGCCCGCAGCATCGCCGGCGACAATCACATCAGCGCCATTGTCCCAGCGCTTCAAGGGCTTCAGCGGGATCGGCGCGCCTTCGCGGCGGACAGTCTCGCAGCGATCCAGCTTGAGATCATCGCGCATCGTGGCAATCGCGCCCCGCAGCGAGAAGCCCTTGTTGGCGCTGCCCACGCCGATGCTCGCCGTGTCGCCATGCGGGAAGACCCAGGCGTAGAAATCGGGCGAGAGCCGCCCCTGATAGAACACATCGCAGCGCGCCGGATCAAAGGCATCCGAGGTGCCTTCGGGCGATTTGATGATCTCGTGATAGGCAAAGACACAAGGCACCCGCTCGGCGCCCGGCAAGCATTGCTTGGCCACGGCCGAACGCGCACCATCGGCGCCAATCACGCAGCGTGCGCGCACGCGTTCAATCGGGCCGCCACGGGTCCGGCGGAAGGTGACGATCGGATGCGGCATATCATCGCGCTCGATCTTCTCGAAGGTGGCGGTAAGACGTTCCGCCCCCGATGAGCGCGCGCGTTCACGCAGCCATTCATCGAAATCCTCCCGGTCAACCATGCCGACATAGCCGATCTCGCCCACCGGCATATCGACTGCGCGGCCCGAGGGCGCGATCATGCGCGCCGCGCGCGCCTTGGCAACCAGCAGGCTTTGCGGAATGTCGAAATCCGCCATCAGCCGCGGCGGCACAGCCCCGCCGCAGGGCTTGATCCGCCCGCCCCGCTCCATCAGCAGCACCGAATGTCCAGCCAGCGCCAGATCATTGGCCGCGGTGGAGCCCGACGGCCCGCCGCCGACAATGACGACATCATAGATAGCCTCGGTCATGCGAACATCTCCCTCTCACCCGGTTGTGTCGGTCTGGACTTGGAAGGCGCGCGCACCGCGGCAATCCCGAAAGCCAGAATGGCGGCGAGCACGAAAGCCGCGCTCTCCACCGCAAAAATCATCTGGAAGGCCGCGCCATCCTCGCCGAGCCAGCGACGCGCAAAATCGACGCCGACCGCGCCGATCAGACCGCCGAGGCCAAAAGCAATGGCTTGCGATGCCCCCCACACGCCCATGCGCACGCCTTCGCGGGTGTTCTCACCGGCGCCGGCCAATCCCATCATCGTCCCGATCGCGGCGACAGCGAAGACGCCATTGCCGAAACCCAGCACAAAGGCGTTGATCGCCAGCGGCCACGGCGGCCCGTGGACAGCAGCCATGGCAAGCCCGGCGAGCCCCGCTGCCGATCCGAGGCATCCCCCCACCACCCAGCTGCGCAAATCACGCTTGCCATCACCGGCAAAGGCACTGCCGCCGATCCCGGTGATGATCATGCCAAGCAGAATGCCCGCCTGATGCGTGCCGCCAAGCTGGGTCGATTCCCCCGGCGACATGGCAAAGATCAGGCCCGCGAAAGGTTCGAGGATGAGATCCTGCATCGAGAAGGCAATCATCGAGACGAAGATGAAGATGGTGAAGCGCCGCGCCGCTTTCTCGGCCCAGATCTCGCGGATCGCAGCCTTGAAATCAGGCGCGGGGCCATCCTTGGCGGTTTCGGCAAAGCTGCCCGCTTGCCGTTCAAGCCGGAAGGTCGCGACCACGGTAAGGCTTATCATCACCATGCCCAGCCCGCCTGCCACCAAGAGCAGCCGCTCGGGCGAATAGGGGATGAGCAATTTGCCGACCGTGATCGCCGAGGCGACAATGCCCGCAACCATCATGATCCACGTCAACGCCGCAGCAGCAGCGCGGCGGCGCGGCGCAACGCCCGATGCAAGCAGGGCCAGCGCCGAGGTGCCCCCTGCCCCCACACCCACGCCAATCAGCGTATAGGCGGCAATCGCCATCGAAAACCCGATCAGCGGCGATGGCACCATCAGCAAGGTCGCATGGGTGGCCATGTAGGAAGCAAGCGACAGCACCACCACGCCGCCAATGATCCACGGCACCCGCGCGCGGCCCTTGTCCGAACCATGGCCCCACAGCGGGCGGCACAATTGCACGGCATAATGCCATGCCACCAAGCCTGCCGGGATTGCCGCGGCGAGCGCATATTCGACCACCATCAGCCGGTTGAGCACGGTGGTTGCCAGCATCACCAGCGCGCCGATCGACGCCTGCACCATGCCGATACGGGCAATCGCAAGCCAGCCAAACCCGGCTTCTCCCGTTACGCTTGCCGGAGCGCACGATGCCGGGGAAGCCACGCCGCCCATCAGATGTAACCCCCGAGGCCGAGGGCGGCCGCGAGCATGCCAAGCACATAGAGCGTCACGCCCACACCATTATACCATGGCGCCTTGCCCGCCGGATCGCGGATCAGGGTTGGCATGGCGGCGATCTGCGCCAGCAGCGAGGCGGTGACGATCAGCGCCGACCAGCCAAAGCCCCACAGCGCCAGCAGGCCAATCACCACGATCTGGTTCACCGCCATGGTGGTGCAGGCAAAGCGCGCGGCGGCTTCCACCCCCATGACAACCGGGAGCGAGGTGAAGCCCGATTGCCGGTCGCCCTCGACGGCCTTGAAATCATTGAGCACCATGATCCCGTGCGCGCCGAGCGAATAGAAGAACAGCACGAAGATCACTTCTTTCGCAGGCATGGCGCCGAGCATCACTGTCGCGCCGGTGAACCAGCTCAGCCCTTCATAGGTAAGGCCGCATACCAGCGGGCCGACCATGCCGCTTTCCTTGAAACGGAACGGCGGGGCGGAATAGGCCCATGCGAAAGCCAGACCGACAAGCGCGGCAACAAACACGATCGGCCCGAGCAGCCAGCCGATGCTGGCGGAAATCAGGCTCATGATGATGGCGATATAAAGACCCCAGCGGCCGGGTATGCGGCCCGAGGGGATCGGGCGATCCGGTTCATTGATCGCATCGACATGGCGATCGAACCAGTCATTCACCGCTTGGCTGGTGCCGCAGACCAGCGGCCCCGCCAAGAGCACGCCCCCGGCAACAAACCACCAGCGCCCTTCAAGGCCAGCGCCGGACGAAACCGCCCCGCACATGAATGCCCACATCGGGGGAAACCAGGTGATCGGTTTCAGCAATTGCAGCACATCGCGGGGCGCAGGAAGATTGGGGCTGCGCGTCGCTGGGCGAGTCGAGGGCACAGATTGATCCATGTGCGCGAGGCTATGTCTGACAGGCGAAAGCGTCAAATTATTTTGACACTTTGTCTCCAACAAATCGGGAAATGATGAGGGGAAGCACTGATTGGCCCTGAAACCTGTCGGGTCAGCAGGGTGTCAAGCTACCCTGATTCTCATCGCCGGGCGCAGCCGCCGGGCGCGCCGGCGATGCCCCCGCAAGGAGCCCGATCCCCGCAGGATTTGTGCATTATCGTGGAGATTGGTGCCGTTTACCCGCATTTTCGGGCAAATTCGGGCCACTATGCGAACCGCCGTGAAGCTTGCGCTAGTCGCCGTCACCCGTCAGATTGCCGAGCCCGTAGCGATGCAGCTTGGAATAAAGGCTCTGGCGTGAAAGCCCAAGGATTTCAGCGGCAGAGGCCCGGTTATCCGAGGTGTAGGAGAGCGCAGCCTCGATACACAGCCGCTCGATCAGATCGGTGCTTTCGCGCACAATATCCTTGAGCGACATGCGCCCGACCAGATCAGTCAATTGTTCGACCGAACGCGGCAATTCATCAGTGCTGCTGGCCGGAACGTCGCGCATCCGCCGCCCGATCGGGCGGATGACAAAGGCGTAGAACGGCTCCTCCCCGCCGGTGCGCACGGCGGAGAGTTCCACCGCTTCGCCCTCGATATCGCGGCCCACCCGCACCACCGTGCTGACATTGCGGGCAACGCCGTGCTGATCGATCTGGCCTTCGATCAGATCGAGATCAATGCCCGGCCTGCCAATGATTTCGCCAAGCTGGCGCCCGCGCAACGAATCCGTGCTCGCCGCCTGCACCATTTCGACGAAGGCACTGTTTGCGCTGACAATTTCGAGATTGCTGTTGGCCACCACAAAGGCATCGGGCATCTGATCGATGAGTTCGCCAACACGGACGCCCGCAGGCTCTGCTCCCTCACCGATGACAACCAGCCGCAGCAGCAAAAACTGCCCGCGATCCTGCGTGAAACCGGCCACCGAAGCCTGCACTTCACGCGCGCCCTTGGACAGGCGCAAGGTGATCGGGCTGACATTGTCGGACACCAGCGCCGAGCCGACTAGCGCCTGCACCGCATCGCGCGAATTGCGATCAAGCACGCCCAGCAGCTTCTTGCCCGGCAGGCTCCCGGCGCGCGCGCCGAACATGCCGTGCGCTGCCGGATTGGCCTCGCGGATACGCAAGCTCGACGCCTCGATAATCATCACCGCTTCAGACGAACGCTCGAACAGCATGCGGTAGCGCGCTTCGAGCTGGCGCATCCGCAGATAGTCGCGCTCAAGCGCCTGCTGCACCTGCAAAAGGCGCTGCTGTAGGCGCCCGGCCTCGCGCAGATCGCGGCCAAAGGCGATGTGATATTCGCCGCCATTCATGCTGAGCACCGAATAGCGCACCGGCAATTCGCCATCGCGGGTCGGATGGTTGACTTCGCGCCACGGCTGGACTTCGCCGCGCCGCGCAGCGGCCAGCATTTCCATCACCTTGTGACGGCTGTCCTCGGTGACGATATCGATCCAGTTGCTGCCGATAATATTGGAAAAGCTGGGAAAATCGCGCGGATCAAAGGCCGCATCAAGGATGGTTCCGGCATCATCAAGCACGAGCGCGACATCGCCCGCCACCAGCGCCATGCGCATGGCCGAAGCAGCGTCAAGCGCACCGAACAGTTCGGCCGCAGCGCCGAACGGCTTTTTGCCATCGAGGGAATGTTTGCGTGTGAGCATCCGGTGATTGAACCTAACGCAAATGGTGAGCCTTGACTGGGGCGGCGAGTATGAGTTGTTCGGCAAGCTCAAGGGCACTCAGCGCATCATGGCCTGTGCCATCTGCGCCGGCTTCCGCAACGATTGACGGGTTCTCGTTGACAACCCGCCCGCCGATAATGACCGCGACATGCGGATTGGCGGAAACGCTGCGGATCGCCCTGATAAGATTGCCGAGCGCGGCGCTAGGGCAATCGCGGGTAAGCGTCAATCCGATGATATCGAATGGGATATGCGCCACCCGATCGAGCAGTTCGCGGCGTTCCGGATTGACCAGAGCCTCGCTCTGCCAGCCGGCGCGGGCGAAGACTTCCTCGATCATCTGACTGCCGAAGGTGTGGATATCCCCGGGCATGGGGGAAAACAACGCGCTGCGCGATTCCGGATAGGGAAAGCGGCGCGACGGAGAGCGCGCCGAAATCTCGCGCATCACTTCCTGAAGGCGCCACAAACCCATTGTAACATCGATGAAATCGCATTCGTCGCGATCCCACATTTCGCCAAGCCGGCGGGCGGCGGGCGCGAGCAATTCGACGCAGATCGCCTCGACACTGGCGCCGCGCTCGATCAGCGCATCGACTTCCTCAAGCAGACCGGCCGCCTCCAGCCGTAGCGGTAGCAGGGCGAAGCGGTTGATATCCGTGCCATCGATCAGTCCGGGATGCGCGGCATCACTGCCAGGCCCGCCCGCATTATGCGCCATCAAGAGGCGCGGAATGATCTCGCTTTCGATGACGGTGGTGATCGATTCGATGGAGTCGGTGGCCGAGTATTTGCCCTTGCCTACCCGCTTGCGCACCCGCTCAAAGGGACTGGCCAGAATATCGCGCCAGGACACGGCGCTGGTCCCAAATGTGCCGGAATTGCTGGCCTCTCCCATCGGCTGCCCCCTGTCAGATCATGCGGACAAAGTGTCCAGGACGATGCGGGACGCGTCACATCCCGCATGCAATCTGGCCCTGATCCCGAAGAAGCCACGCATGACCCATACGCCTTTTCCCCAGAACACGCAAACGCGCATCCCGGCAGCAAAAAAGCGTCAACAATTTTGAACGTCCAATTTAGTTGACACTTCTGTTGGGAAAGGCGTAGTCTTCGATTCTGACAGCAAAGGCTAAAACTACATGACTCGGATGGATCACGCGTCCCCGGTCGAGCCTGCAAGAACAACGCCGCAGGCGGACACGGAGAGGAAAGCCCGATACGCGCTGTACACCGCGGAAGAGCGGAAGCGCCGGGATGAATCGGTCTGGACACTGGTTCAAGGCGTGCTCGCGCCGCTGCAATTTCTGGTGTTTCTCGTCAGCCTCGTGCTGGTGATCCGCACGCTCAACACCGGCGAAGGCGCTTTCGCCGCTGACGTCTCCATCGTCGTCAAGACGTTCTTTCTCTACACCATCATGGTGACAGGCGCGATCTGGGAGAAGGTCGTGTTCGGCAAGTATCTTTTTGCCGACGCCTTCTTCTGGGAAGACGTCTTCTCGATGCTCGTGATCGCGTTGCACACCCTTTATATGGTGATGCTGCTGGGCGATTACGGCACGCTCGAACAACGCCTGATTGTCGCCCTTGCAGGTTACGGCGCTTATGTCATCAACGCGGGCCAGTTCATCTGGAAGCTGCGGATGGCACGCCTCCAGGCCGAGAAAGAAGCCGAGCTTGACGCTGCCGGCCAAGCACAAGGTGCGCAGGATATGGCGGTGGCTGCGTGAGCGATGCCACCCTCCTCGATGGCTGCAGCGCCGATTATGTCGCCCCGGCGACCGATCGCCCGGCGCGCGATGATCGTCCGGTTCTGCGCGAACGCGGCCAGCGCGAGGTGTTCTGCGGGCTGACCGGGATCATCTGGCTGCACCGCAAAATGCAGGATGCCTTCTTCCTTGTCGTGGGCTCGCGCACCTGCGCGCACCTGCTGCAATCGGCTGCTGGCGTGATGATCTTTGCCGAACCGCGCTTTGCCACGGCGATCATGGAAGAGCGCGATCTCGCCGGCATGGCCGATGCGCAGGAAGAACTGGATCGGGTGGTCAGCCGCCTGCTCGAACGGCGCCCGGATATCAAGACGCTGTTTCTGGTCGGCTCGTGCCCGTCTGAAGTGATCAAGCTTGATCTCGCCAAGGCCGCCCAGCGCCTCGGCGCACAATACATGCCCCGGGTGCGCATTCTCAATTACACCGGCAGCGGGATCGAGACGACTTTCACCCAGGGCGAAGACACCTGCCTCGCTGCGCTCGTGCCGGTCATGCCTGCCAGCGATCCGCAAGCGGACAAGCAATTGCTAATCGTCGGCAGTCTGCCCGATATCGTGGAAGACCAGTTCCTGCGGCTTTTCGCCGAGCTGGGCATCGCGAATGTCGGCGTGCTGCCCGCGCGTAATTCGCGCGATCTGCCCAGCCTTGGCGCCAACACCCGCTACATCCTCGCCCAGCCCTTCCTTGGTGAAACCGCGATGGCGCTGGAAAATCGCGGCGCGCGTCGGATCGAGGCAATGTTCCCGTTCGGCGCCGAAGGCACCACCGATTGGCTTGCCGCGGCGGCCCGCGAATTCGGGATCGACGAAGCGCACATCGCCCGCGTGCTCGCACCGGGCCGTGAACGCGCCAACAAGGCGCTGGCCAAGCTGCGCGGCGAATTGGCAGGCAAGCGCATCACCTTTCTGCCCGACTCGCAGCTTGAGGTGCCGCTTGCGCGCTTCTTGCAGAACGAGCTTGGCATGGAGCTGGTCGAAGTCGGCACGCCCTATCTTCACCGCGCGCACCTGGCCCGCGAACTGCCGCATTTCAGTGATGCGGTGCGCCTCAGTGAAGGCCAGCATGTCGAGCGTCAGCTTGATCGCGTGCGCGCCGACAAGCCGGATATCACCGTGTGCGGACTTGGCCTTGCCAACCCGCTCGAAGGCGAAGGCTTCACCACCAAGTGGGCGATTGAACTCGTCTTCTCGCCGATCCACGGCTTTGATCAGGCCGCTGACCTTGCTGAACTCTTCGCCCGGCCCTTGCGGCGGCGCGACAGGCTGGAGGTCTAGGCGATGCAACTGGCGGTTTGGACATATGAAGGCCCGCCCCATGTCGGTGCAATGCGCATCGCAACGGCGATGAAGGGCCTGCATTATGTGCTGCACGCCCCGCAGGGCGATACCTACGCCGATCTGCTGTTCACGATGATCGAACGGCGCGGCCAGCGCCCGCCGGTTACCTACACCACTTTCGAAGCGCGCGATCTTGGCAAGGACACCGCGCAGATCTTCCAGGATGCCGCGCGCGAAGCGGTTGCCCGCTACAATCCGCAGGCGATTATCGTTGGCGCATCCTGCACCGCCGAACTCATCCAGGATGATCCCGGCGGTCTTGCCGAAGCGATGGGCCTGCCCTGCCCGGCTATCGCGCTCGAACTGCCGAGCTACCAGCGCAAGGAGCACTGGGGCGCGGCCGAGACCTTCTATCAGATCGTGCGCCATCTGGCGGACAAGTCGCTGGTGCGCGAACCGCGCGAAGGCCGCCGCGCGCGCGCCAATATCCTTGGCCCCACGGCCCTCGGTTTCCGCCACCGCGATGATCTGGTGGAAATCCGCAAGATCCTCGATTGCCTCGATATCGAGGTCAATCTTGTCGCGCCGCTCGGCGCGAGCCCTGCTGATATTGCCCGCATTGGCGCGGCCGATTTCAACATCGTGATGTATCCCGAAATTGCAGATGAGGCGTCCCGCTGGCTGGAGAAGACCTTCTCCCAGCCGGCGGTGCGCACCGTCCCTATCGGCGTGGGAGCGACACGCTCCTTCATTGCCGACGTCGCCGAGCTGGCAGGTGCAGATCCCACGCCTGCCCTCGGCGACACCTCTTCCCGGATGCCGTGGTGGTCACGCTCGGTCGATTCGACCTATCTGACCGGCAAGCGCGTCTTCATCTTTGGCGATGCCACCCATGCCGTGGCCGCCGCGCGGATCGCGCGCGAGGAGCTTGGCTTCGAAGTCTGCGGCCTTGGCTGCTACAACCGCGAATTCGCCCGCGATATCCGCGCCGAAGCGGTGCGCTGCGGGGTCGAACCGCTGATCACCGATGATCACCTGGCCGTGGAAGATGCCATTACCGCGGCCTGCCCCGAATTGGTGCTCGGCACGCAGATGGAACGGCACATTGCCAAGCGGCTGGGCCTGCCCTGCGCGGTGATCTCAGCCCCTGTCCATGTGCAGGATTTCCCGGCGCGCCATTCGCCCCAGATGGGCTTTGAAGGCGCCAATGTGATCTTCGACACCTGGGTGCACCCGCTGGTGATGGGCCTTGAGGAACACCTGCTCACGATGTTCCGTGAGGACTTTGAATTCGCCGATGAACATGGCGCGAGCCACCTTGCAGCCCATTCGCCCAAGGCGGCGAAAGTGGCAGCCGTGTCGGAAGCGCCGGTTGCCGACATCCCGGCCCCTGCGGTGGCTGAAGCCGATGGCTCGCTCTGGACTGCCGAGGCCGAGCGCGAGCTGAAAAAGATCCCTTTCTTTGTGCGCGGCAAGGCCAAGCGCAACACCGAAGCCTTCGCTGCCGCCGAAGGCCTCACCCGGATTGAACTGGAAACACTCTACGACGCGAAGGCTCATTATGCACGGTAAGGTTGCTTCTGCTGCACTTGTCGATCCCCGCGCCCCCGTGCGGGTGGTGATTGTGACGCTCGACAATCACCTCAAAGGCGCGGTTGGCCGCGCTGAGGCGGAACTGGCGGCAGATAATATCCAACTCTCGCTCCATGCCGCATCGGAATGGGGCAGCGATGCGCACGAATTGGCCAAGGTGAACGCCGCGATTGCCGAGGCTGACATTGTCATCACCACGATGATCTTCCTCGATGAACAGATCCGCATGATCCAGCCCGCGCTTGAAGCCCGGCGCGAGGATTGCGATGCGATGGTATGCCTGATGAGCGCGGGCGAAATCGTGCGCCTCACCAAGATGGGCGCCTATCGCATGGATGCGCCGGCGAAGGGCCCGCTGGCGCTGCTCAAGAAGCTGCGCGGCTCTTCCAAGCCCGGCGGCAATTCGGCCGAAGGCCAGATGAAAATGCTGCGCCGCCTGCCCAAGCTGCTCAAATTCATTCCGGGCACCGCGCAGGATGTGCGCGCCTATTTCCTCACGCTGCAATATTGGTTGGCGGGTTCGGACGAAAACGTCGTCGCCATGGTGCGCGCGCTGATCGATCGCTATGCCAGCGGGGAACGCGCCTATCGCCGCGGTGTCACCAAGGCCGAAGCGCCGATCGAATACCCCGAGGTGGGCGTCTATCATCCGCGCACCCAGCAGCGCATTTCCGAAAGCCTGCGCCTGCTGCCCAAGCCCACAGGCACGGAGGGCACGGTCGGGCTCATCCTGCTACGCTCCTATCTGCTGGGCCGTGATGCCGCGCATTATGATGGCGCGATTGCGGCGTTCGAGGCGATGGGGCTCAATGTTGTTCCGGTCTTTGCCAGTGGGCTCGATGCGCGCCCGGCGATCGACAAGTTCTTTGTCGGCCCCGATGGCAAGCCGACTGTTGATGCCATCGTCAACCTTACCGGCTTCTCTCTGGTCGGCGGCCCGGCCTACAGCGATGCGGCTGCCGCGCGCGATGTGCTCGCCAAGATGGATCTGCCTTACGTGGCGGCCCATGCGGTCGAATTCCAGACGATCGAAGATTGGGCGCTGAGCGAGCGCGGGTTGCTCCCGCTCGAAGCGACGCTGATGGTCGCACTGCCCGAGCTTGATGGCTCGACCGTGCCGAGCGTGTTCGGCGGCCGCGCGGGCAATTCCGGCCCGCATTGCAAGGGCTGCGAGCGGCACTGCGCGCAGCAGGTCACCGAAAAACTGCGTCCGATGCAGGGCTGCCCCGAACGCGCCGAGGCGCTCGCCGCGCGCGTCGTCAAGCTGGTGCGCCTGCGCAAGGCTGAACGGGCTGAGCGCAAGCTGGCGATCGTGCTGTTCAACTTCCCACCCAATGCCGGTGCAACCGGCACGGCTGCCTTCATGGCGGTGCATGAATCGCTCTACGCGACGCTCAAGCGTCTCAACGCCGAAGGCTATGATGTCGAGGTGCCCGAAAGCCTTGATGCGATGCGCGAGGCGATCCTCAAGGGCAATGCGGAGCGTTACGGCACCGATGCCAATATCGCGCACCGCATCCCGGCGGATGAGCATGTCCGGCGTGAGAAGTTCCTCGGCGAAATCGAAGCGCAATGGGGCCCCGCACCGGGCAAGCAGCTTGCCGATGGCGGCCACATCCAGATCATGGGCGCGCATTTCGGCAAGGTGTTCGTCGGCGTGCAGCCGGCCTTCGGCTTCGAAGGCGATCCGATGCGGCTGCTGTTCGAAGGCCGTTTCTCGCCGACCCATGCCTTCAGCGCCTTCTATCGCTATATCAACGAGGATTTCGGCGCCCACGCCGTGGTCCATTTCGGCACCCACGGCGCGCTCGAATTCATGCCGGGCAAGCAGGCGGGCATGTCCGGTACCTGCTGGCCGGAACGCCTGATCAGCGATCTGCCCAACTTCTATCTCTATGCCGCCAACAACCCGACCGAAGGCATGCTGGCCAAGCGCCGTTCGGCGGCGACCTTGATCAGCTACCTGACTCCGCCGCTGGCGCAGGCAGGGCTGTACAAGGGCCTGTCCGAACTCAAGACCAGTGTCGAACGCTGGCGGCTGACGCAGAATGATCCCGATCACGCCGATGAACGCGCTGATCTGGAACAGATGATCGCTGACCAGTGCGAAGCGCTCGATATCGAATATACCGAGATCGGCGAACTGACGGCCAAGCTGTATGAGCTTGAGGAAGCGCTCATTCCCTATGGCCTGCATATTCTGGGCAAGAACCCGGAAGGGCAGGAACTCGAGGACATGCTCGATGCGATGGTCGATGCGGGCGGCGGGCCGGACAAGGTCAACCGCGCCGAACTCGCCGCCAAGATCGCCTCATCGGATGAACTGGGCTCGCTGATCCACGCGCTTGATGGTGGCTATGTCCTGCCGGCGCCGGGCGGCGATGTCGTGGTCAATCCCGAAGTGCTGCCCACGGGCCGCAACATCCACGGGTTTGATCCCTTCCTGCTGCCGTCAACCTTCGCCTGCAAGCTGGGTTCGGAACAGGCCGAGCAGCTCATCGCCCGCCACGTCAATGGCGGCGCGCCCTTCCCCGAAAGCATCGCTATGGTGCTGTGGGGCACTGACAACATGAAGACCGAAGGCGTTCAGATCGCACAAGCGATGCGCCTGATGGGGGCACGTCCGCGGCGCGACTCCTATGGCCGCCTGTGCGGTGCCGAACTGATCCCGCTGGAAGAACTCGGCCGTCCGCGCATCGATGTGGTGATGACGCTGTCGGGCATTTTCCGCGATCTGCTGCCGATGCAGATCCGCATGCTCGCCGAAGCCGCGCTGATGGCAAGCCAGGCGGACGAGCCGACCGAGGCCAACTTCATCCGCAAGCACACGCTGGCGCAGATGGAGAAGCACGGCTGCGACATCGAAACCGCCGCGCTGCGCGTCTTCTCGAATGCCGAAGGTGCCTATGGTGCCAACGTCAACCAGATGATCGATGGCGGCACCTGGGCCGATCCCGATGAACTCGCCAATGCCTTCGAAACCCAGAAGGGCTTTGGCTATGGCATTTCGGGCCGCCCGGTGCAGCAGCGCGAAATCTTGCAGAGCGCGCTCAGCACCGTCGACTTCACCTACCAGAACCTCGAAAGCATCGAGCTCGGCATCAATGATGTCGACCAGTATGTCGACGGGCTTGGCGGGGTCGCGCGCAGCGTGGCCAAGGCCAAGGGCGAAGAAGCCCCGGTCTATATTCTCGATGCTACCCGCGGAAAGCCCAAGGTGCGCACCCTAGCCGAACAGATCGATCTCGAGGCGCGCACCCGCACGCTCAACCCCAAGTGGTACGAAGCCCTGCTCGAACATGGCTACGAAGGCGTCCGCCAGATCGAAGGCCATGTGAACAGCACATTCGGCTGGTCCGCCACCACCGGTCAGGTTGCCCCCTGGGTCTATCAGAAGATCTCGGAAACCTTCGTGCTCGATCCCGACATGCGCCGCCGCATGAGCGAGCTCAATCCCAAGAGCTCGGCCAAGCTGGCCGGCCGCCTGCTCGAAGCCTGCGACCGCAATCTGTGGGAGCCCGATGAAGCCACCCTCGCCGCTCTGCGTGAAGCCAGCGACGAGCTCGAAGATCGCCTCGAAGGCGTGTTCGCAGAATAAATGAACAAAGGGATCGACCAATGAACCTGCACACCCCCAATGCCTCGTTCAGTCCGCCTGATGGCGAGGGATCGGTGCAGGTCCAGCTGGACCCGTCCGACAAGATCAAGGGCGCCAAGGTCTTCGCCGTTTACGGCAAGGGCGGGATCGGCAAGTCGACGACGTCGTCGAACCTTTCGGCGGCTTTTTCGAAGCTCGGCCACCGCGTGCTCCAGATCGGCTGCGATCCCAAGCATGACAGCACCTTCACGCTCACCAAGAAGCTGATGCCGACGGTGATCGACGTGCTCGAAACGGTGGAATTCCATGCCGAAGAATTGCGGCCTGAAGACTACATGTTCGAAGGCTATAATGGCGTGATGTGCGTCGAGGCGGGCGGGCCGCCGGCTGGCACCGGCTGCGGCGGCTATGTCGTTGGCCAGACGGTGAAGCTGCTCAAGCAGCACCACCTGCTTGAAGAAACCGATGTGGTGATCTTCGATGTGCTCGGCGATGTGGTGTGCGGCGGCTTTGCCGCGCCGCTGCAACATGCCGAACGCGCGATCGTGGTCGCCGCCAACGATTTCGACAGCATCTTTGCCATGAACCGCATTGTCGCGGCGATTGGCGCGAAGTCGAAGAACTACGATGTGCGCCTTGCCGGCGTCGTCGCCAACCGCAGCCGCGAGACCGATGAGATTGATCGCTTCTGCGACAAGATCGGGATGCAGCGCCTCGCGCACTTCCGCGATGTTGATGCGATCCGCCGGTCGCGGCTCAAGAAATGCACCTTGTTCGAAATGGGTGATGATCCCGAAGTGATCGCTGCCCAGAATGAATATCTGCGTCTCGCGCAGATGCTGTGGGACGGTGTCGAACCGTCAGCCGCGCAACCGATGAAAGACCGCGATATCTTTGACTTCCTGGGATTTGAGTAATGGCAACGCGTTCTCCTAATCGTTACGATGCCCAGCGCGAGGCGCTGGCGACTTATTTTGACAGCACCGCGCGGCAGGCGTGGATTGATCTGACCTCTGATGTGAAAGTCAGCGGCATCCGCGCCACGGTGCGCGCCGGGCGCGATGCGATGCGCGCGACCTTGCTCGACTGGCTGCCGACGGATCTGCGCCGCACCCGCGTGCTCGATGCCGGGTGCGGCACCGGCGCCTTCAGCATCGCGGCGGCCTGCCGTGGTGCGGAAGTCACCGGCATTGATGTCGCGGCGGGCCTGGTTGACGTGGCCCGCCAACGCACCCCGTCCTTCATCGGGCATGGCCGGATCGATTGGCGCGCGGGCGATATGCTCGATCCCTCGCTCGGCACCTTTGCCCATGTCGTCGCGATGGATTCGCTGATCCACTATCAGCCCGCTGATCTGGCCGATGCGCTGGCGCAGCTTGCCGAACGCACGACCGATTCCATCCTGTTCACCTTCGCGCCGCGCACCGCGCTGCTGCAAACCATGTACACCGTGGGCAAGCTGTTCCCGCGCTCTGACCGTTCGCCCGCGATCGTCCCGACGCTGGAATGGGAAATCCGTCACCGCCTGAGCCAGCTGCGCGGCTGGCGCATCGGCCGCACCAAGCGCATTTCGAGCGGCTTCTACACCTCGCAGGCGCTGGAACTGGTGAGGCACGGATGACCCCGGACGTTCGCCCCAAGCCGCCACACTGGACAGCGGTGATTTTCCGCATGCTGCCGTTTGCGGATGCGGCGAGCACGGATCTTCCGCTCGGGCAATTGCTGCGCCTGTCGCTGTTTCAGGTGACGGTGGGGATGGCGATGGTGCTGCTTAACGGCACTCTGAACCGCGTGATGATTGTCGAGTTGGGCACGCCGACCTGGCTGGTCGCGATCCTGATTGCCGTGCCGGTGGTGGTCGCGCCGTTCCGCGCGCTGATCGGGCACCGGTCAGACACGCACCGTTCGGTGCTGGGCTGGCGGCGCGTGCCTTACATCTGGTTCGGTTCGCTTCTCCAGTTTGGCGGGTTGGCGATCATGCCCTTTGCCCTGCTGCTGCTGGGCGAAGCCGATCGCTTTGAGCTTGGCCTCGTTGCGGGCGCCTTTGCTTTCCTGCTCACCGGCATTGGTTTCCATGTGACGCAGACCGCTGGCCTTGCGCTCGCAACCGATCTGGCCCCTGAAATCAAGCGTCCGCGCGCGATTGCGCTGCTTTATGTCATGCTGCTGGTCGGCATGATGCTGGCGGCGTTCGTGATCGGCGGGATGCTGCACGACTACAGCCCGATGCGGCTGGTGCAGGTCATTCAGGGCACCGCGCTGATCACGCTGATCCTCAACACCATTGCCTTGTGGAAGCAGGAAGCGCGCAATCCCAAGATCACCGCGCCGGATCGTGACACGCCGACTTTCAGCGAATTGTGGCAGACCTTTATGCGCGACGGCCGCAACGCACGGCTGCTGACCGCGATCGGCATCGGGGCTGCGGGTTTTGCGATGCAGGATGCTTTGCTCGAACCCTATGGCGGCGAGATTTTGAAGCTCTCGGTCGGCGCGACCACCGGCCTCACCGGGGTGTGGGCGCTTGGCTCGCTGATCGGCTTCATGTGGTCGGGCCGGATGCTCGGCTTTGGCGGCGATCCGATGCGGATTGCCGGCAAGGGCATTGTCATCGGCATCAACGCCTTCCTGATGGTGCTGTTTGCGGCGCCGTTCGGTTCGCCTTTCCTGCTCTATCTTGGTGCGCTCACCATCGGGATCGGGCTTGGCCTGTTCTCGGTCGGCACGCTGATGGAAGCGATGGCGCTTGCCAAGAACGAAACCGCCGGCATGGCGCTGGGCGCGTGGGGCGCCGTGCAGGCCACCTGCGCCGGTGCGGGCATCGCGATTGGCGGGATCCTGCGCGATATCGTTGCCATGTTGGTGCAAGGCGATGCGCCTGCTGCCACGCTGGCAATGCGCTCGACCGGATACAGCACCGTCTACATCATCGAGATTGCCCTGCTGCTGGCAGGGCTTGCTGCGCTGGGGCCGCTGGTCGGCCGTAGCCGCAGAAATGCCAAGAGTGAGGCAGACCAGAGCGACCAGCCCTTTGGCCTGCAGGAATTTCCGACATGATTGCCGTCTTTAGCCTGCCACTTGTCTCTGCCCAAAGCGCATCGCTCGCGTGTTTCCATGAGAGGAACGTCACATGATGAACCACACCTATATTGTCGGGACATTTGATGTCGCCGAACTTGCATTTCTGCTGTTCTTCGCTTTCTTCATCGCGCTGGTGTTTTACCTGAACAAGGAAAGCCGTCGTGAGGGCTACCCGGTTGAGGATGAATTGACGGGCCGCGTCCACCCCAAGAGCCTGTTCGATGGCGACAAGAAGGTGTTCAAGTTGCCCAATGGCCGCGGCACCTATGTCCCGGAAGATGTCGCCCGCGATCCGGTCAGCATCCCGGCCAAGCCGATGTTCCGCTCCGCCGGTGCGCCTTACGTGCCGACCGGCGATCCGATGGTCGATGGCCTCGGGCCGGCAGCTTGGGCGAACCGCGCCAAGTATCCTGATGTCACCGCTGATGGCCGTCCGCGGATCATTCCGATCGGCAATTCCTATCATGAAATGGCGATTGCGCCGGGCGATCCCAACATCATGGGCTGGCCGGTGATCGCGGCTGACGGCAAGAAGGCCGGCACCATCACTGATATCTGGACCGATCAGGCCGAACACATCATCCGCTATCTCGAAGTGACGACCAATTCGGGCAAGAAAGTGCTTGCCCCGATGATGGTGGCCTCGGTGCAGACCAAGGGCTTCTTCGGCGACAAGCCCGAACTGGTGGAGATCGATGCAATCACCGCCGAACAATTCGAGCGTGTGCCCGAGCTGGAAACCCCCGGCCAGATCACCCGCTTCGAAGAAGACCGCATCCAGGCCTATTTCGGCGGCGGGTACATGTACGCAACGCCGGAAAGGGCTGAACCGTGGCTCTGAATTCCGACACCGATCAGGGGGCAGCCGCGCGGCTGTCCCCCACCCTGCCCGAAGGGCTGGATCACGCGCTGCTCGAAGGCGATGGCCCGACTGCGCATGGCGACAAGCTCGGCACGCCGCAACCCGATGAACGCCTGCTGTGGCGCGGCCGCCCCAAGGTGTCGCTGCTCGCCCGCGGTGCATTCCGCGCCTATTGGGTGGCCTTCTACTTCGCGGTGCTGGTGGCGGTTTGCGTTGCGACCGATCGGCCCGGCACGGCGGCGATCATGGCCGGCGCAGGTGCTGTCACCATCGCGATCCTCTATTTCCTCGCCTGGCTCAGCGCGCGCAGCACGCTTTACATCCTGACCGATGTGCGCGTCATCATGCGCATCGGCATGGCGATCGAGACCCGCATCAATGTCCCGCTCAAGCAAGTGAAGGCCGCGCACTTGCGTGACAGCGGCAAGGGTTTCGGGGACATTGCGCTCGAACTCAACGGTGACCGCCTGCTTGGCGTGGTGCTGCTGTGGCCCCACCTGCGTCCGTGGCATATCAATCATCCGCAGCCGATGCTGCGCGCCATCCCCGAAGTTGCCCGCGTCGCGCAACTCATGGCCGATGCCCGCGCGATCTACGGCGAAATCGAACAGAATTTGAGCGACGTCAAAGAAACGGCGGCTGAAACCGTTCACCAAGGGCAGGCCGTGTCTGCCACTGTGGGCCTGCGCCCGGTTGCGCCGCTGCGCACGGGTCTGGGTGACAAGGGACTTGAGGGAGCGCCCGCATGATCGTTCGGGAATATGAAAAGGACGAAGTGACCGTCCACAAGGTGCCGCTCTTGCTGATGGGTGGCCTTGTGGGGATATCGCTGATCCTGACCGCGCTGGTTACCAATGGCTATCTGCCGAAAAGCGCCGTCGCCGCGCAATATCGTGCCGAGACCAACGTCGCGCTGGCTGTGGAGCGTTCGATCCAATTCTATGACGAACCCGATGGCACGGTGCGGGTTGAAGACGCGGCGACCGGCGAAGTTGTCGGCCGCTTCGGCATCGGCGAAGGCGGGTTCATTCGCGCCAGCGTGCGCAGCCTTGTCCACCAGCGCCGTATCCGCGGCAAGGGTGCCGAAGTTCCCTTCGTGCTTCAGGGCTGGAGCGATACCTCGCTCACCTTGCTCGATCCGATCAGCAAGCGCACGGTGGAAGTTGCCAATTTCGGCCCGGATAATCGCATGGTCTTTGCCAATATGCTCCCCGAAGCCAATGGCTTCACGCGGGAGCGCCGCTGATGAGCGCGCGCCAGTTCGACATTCCCTGCACGATCACGATCGAGCAGAGCCCCGATCATTTCCATGCTCATGTCGAGCTCGAAGGCGATATCCCGCTCTATCCGGGTGACGAGGTGAAAGTGCACGGCGCGCCGATGACGGTGGATTTCGGGCAAAGCCTGCAATTCACCCGCATGGCGACCGTCAAGCGCGCGACTGCGCTGACCCGCGCCTGGACCCGCTTTGCCGCCTATTTCGATCTTACCGAGCTTTACGAAGTCAGTTTCAACCCCGGGAGCATCCGATGAACGCCCACACCTCCATCACCGCCGCAGCCCCGCAGGATGCCGCGAAGCCCGATACGCTGGCGATGGCGGCTCATGAAACCGTGCTCTCGCCGCGGTTCTACACCACGGATTTCGACGCGCTCGACAAGATCGATGTCAGTCTGGTGCGCGCCGAGTGGGATCAGTTGATGGCCGACATGGTCGCCGATCCCAACAAGAAGCACTTCCGCAAGAACGAAAGCTTCGACGGGGTGATCTCGGCGCTCGAGCCCGAGCTGCGCGCCGAATTCATCGATTTTCTGGTCTCGTCGCTGACCTCCGAGTTCTCGGGCTGCATTCTTTATGCCGAAATTGCCAAGCGCACCAAGAACCCGGATATGAAGCAGCTGTTCAAGCTGCTGGCGCGCGATGAAAGCCGTCACGCCGGCTTCATCAACGAAACGCTCAAGGATGAAGGCATCGGGATCAATCTCGGCTTTCTCACCAAGTCCAAGAAGTATCATTATTTCAAGCCGAAGTTCATCTGGTACTCGGTATATCTGTCCGAGAAGATCGGCTACGCGCGCTACATCACGATCTACCGCCAGCTGGCGCGGAATCCGCAATACAAGTTCCACCCGATTTTCGACTGGTTCGAACAGTGGTGTAACGACGAGTTCCGCCACGGTGAGGCCTTCGCGATGATCATGCGCGCCGATCCCAAGCTGCTCAAGGGCCTCAACAAGCTGTGGATCCGCTTCTTCCTCGTGGCGGTCTATGCCACGATGTATGTCCGCGATCATGCCCGCCCCGCCTTCCATCAGGCGCTTGGCGTTGATCCCACGGAATATGATTACGAGGTGTTCAAGGTCTGCAACCAGATCACGCGTCAGGTCTATCCGATCGAACTCGACATCGACAGCCCGGCCTTCCGCCAGCAGATGGAAAACATGCGACTGGCCGCGCTCAAGATCGAGGAAGGCAAGCGCGCAGGCGGCCTTGGCGGATTGGCCAAGCGGGTTTCGGGCATGGCGGGCGCAGGCTTGGCCTTCGCGCGGCTCTATTTCCACCGCACCCACACCCATGAACTGCCCGCCACCATCCGGATGCACCCTGCATGGTGAGCTGGGAAGGCCATATTGTCCCCTTCATCGTGACGGTCATGGTGTGGTTCATTGCGACAGGCCTGGTGGCCTGGGCCGATAACCGCCCCCGCGCGACCTTTTCGCGCAGTCAGATGGTGGGCAGCATCAGCGGCATTGCCGGACTGGTGGTGATCCTCTTTGCCTCGCTTTCGGCTGAGGTGTGGGCGGTCTATATCGGCTTTATCGGTGCGCTGATGGTGTGGGGCTGGCACGAAATCAGCTTCCTCACCGGCGCTGCCGCAGGGCCGCGCCGTGGCCCGGCTGATCCGGCGCTGACCGGGCTCGCCCGGTTCCGTCAGGCTGCGGCCACGGTGATGCACCATGAGGTTGCCCTCGCCCTCACCGCGCTGCTCCTCATCTCGCTGTCGTGGGATGTGCCCAACCAGATCGGCGCGACCGTGTTTGTGCTGATGTTTGCGATGCGCCTGACGTCAAAGATCAATCTCTTCGTCGGCGTGCCCAATTCCTCGGTGGAAATGCTCCCCGATCACCTCGCCTATCTCAAGACCTATTTCGGCCCTAACCGGATGACCCTTTTGCTGGCGATCTCGATGATCGGGATTACTGCCGTGGCAACATGGTTTGCCACCCTGGCGCTGGCGGCTCCCGCAGGAAGCGCGGAAATGGTCGGGGCAAGCCTGCTCTTCACGCTGTCATTGCTCGGCGTGATCGAACACCTGTTTCTCTCGTTGCCGTTCCGCGACGGGATGCTGTGGGGCTGGGCTCTGCCGAGCCACAAACTGGCCGCAAGCAAGGTGCCACACAACAAGGTTACGGTTCCGGCCAGCCGGGACATCACGACATGAACATGGACAAAAAGGGATCTGCCATGGACTTCGAAGCCTACTTCGCCCGTGAACTCGATCAGGTTCGCGAGGATGGGCGCTACCGGGTGTTCACCGATATCAAGCGGCATCGCGGGCGCTTCCCCCATGCCACGCGCTTTATCGGCGAAGAAACCCAGGCGGTGACTGTCTGGTGTTCGAATGATTATCTCGGCATGGGGCAACACCCCGATGTCCTTCAGGCGATGCATGATTGCCTTGACGAATGCGGCGCGGGCGCTGGTGGCACCCGCAATATTTCGGGCACCAATCACTATCACGTGTTGCTCGAACAGGAACTTGCCGATCTGCACGGCAAGGAATCCGCACTGTTGTTCACTTCGGGCTATGTCTCGAACTGGGCGGGCATCGGAACGCTGGCGGCCAAGATCCCGGGCTGCGTGGTGTTTTCCGATGCCCTCAACCATGCCTCGATGATCGAGGGGGTGCGCCACAGCCGCGCACCCTACAAGATCTGGAAGCACAATGATCCCGAGGATCTCGATCGCCTGCTGTCGGATTACGGCCCCGAAGTGCCCAAGCTGGTGGTGTTCGAAAGCGTCTATTCGATGGATGGCGATATTGCGCCGATCGCCGAAATTCTCGACGTGTGCGAAAAACACGGCGCGATGAGCTATATCGACGAAGTCCACGCGGTTGGCCTTTATGGCCCGCGCGGCGGCGGCGTGGCGGAACGCGAAGGGCTGATGGACCGCATCACCGTGATCGAAGGCACGCTCGGCAAGGCCTTCGGCGTGATGGGCGGCTATATCGCGGCGAGCAAGAATCTCGTCGATTTCGTGCGCAGCTTTGCCAGCGGCTTCATCTTCTCGACCGCCCTGCCCCCGGCGATTGCCGCGGGCGCGGCCGCCAGCATCCGCCATCTCAAGACCAGCAATGTCGAGCGCGAGATGCAGCAGGATCGGGTGGCGCAGGTGCGCCGCAAGCTGGACATGATGGGCATTCCCCATCTGCCCAATCCCAGCCACATCATCCCGGTGATGGTGGGCGATGCCAAGAAGTGCAAGATGATCAGCGACTGGCTGATGGATAACCACGGCATCTATGTGCAGCCGATCAATTATCCGACCGTGCCGGTGGGGACGGAACGCCTGCGGCTCACCCCCTCGCCCGTCCACACCGATGGCGATATTGATCGGCTGATCAAGGCGCTGTCCGAAATCTGGTCACAGTGCGAACTGGCGCGGATGGCAACCGCAGCCTGAACCACGCAGGTTCCCAACAGAACAGCCAAGGGGCCGGGAAGCGATGATTTCCCGACCCCTTTTGCATACCGGAGACCGCAAGCGACGTAAGAGCACATGGGGGTCGCGAAAAAGGGAAGGTCTGCGATGCGTTTTCCCCCGATGCTCCTGTGCGCTGTGGCCGCTGGCGGCGGAGCGCTTGCCGCCGCGATCACACTGGGCGCGCCGTCCCATGCTGCGCCTGCCCCCACGCCTGCCACGGTGATGATTGGCGAGCAGGTCTGGCTCGCCCGCAATCTGGCTGTCACCACCTTCCGCAATGGCGATCCAATCGCGCGCATCACGGATGCGGCTGCATGGGCTGCCGCGGGCCGCAGCGGGAAGCCGGCCCAAAGCGCTTACCTCAATGAAGAGGCGCGCATCCCCCGCGATGGCTTGCTCTACAATTATGCCGCGATCAGCGATCCGCGCGGCCTGTGCCCGCAAGGCTTCCGCATCCCGACTGATGCGGATTGGACCGCGTTGGAGCGTTTTCTCGGGGCTGAACGGGCGGCGTTCCGGCTGAAGTCAGCCAGCGGCTGGCCGATGGCCGAAAACGGCCCCGGCAGCGGCAGTGATGATGTGGGTTTCGGCGGGCTTCCTGCCGGGTTTCGCACTCAGCGCGGCGAATTCTTCCTCGGCGGAAAGGTCGCCTATTTCTGGTCGATGACCGAACGCACCGCCACGACGACCACGGCGCATATGCTGTTCGATTACGATGCCAAGCTTTTCCGCATCGAATATGACAAGGCGATGGGGATGTCGGTTCGCTGCATCAAGGCGTGACAAGCACAGAAAAAGGGCGGCACGGAATATCCGCACCGCCCCATTTCTAACAGCGTTTCGCTGTGCGCTTACTTCTTGGTGCTTTCGAGATAGGCAACCAGGTTAGCGCGATCCTGTGCATCCTTGATGCCCGGGAAGGCCATCTTGGTGCCCGGCATGAAGCCCTTGGGATCTTCGAGGTACTTGAACAGCACGTCGGTGGTCCAGGTCACGCCGCTGTTCTTGTTGGCTTCCGAGTAGCTGTAGCCCGCAACCGAGCCCGACTTGCGGCCCACGACGTTGTACAGCGACGGACCGACGCGGTTCACGCCTTCGTCAAGCACGTGGCACGAACGGCACAGCGCGAAGACCTTCTCGCCTGCCTTCACATCAGTGGTCATGCCAGCGAAGCTGGCGGTCGCACCCGCAGCAGCGGCATCAGCAGCAGCCGGGGTTTCTTCCGCGGCCGGGGCGGCTTCGGCAGCCGGAGCTTCCGCAACGGTGGTTTCTTCCGCAGCCGGAGCAGCGCCATCGGCACCAGCACCGCCACCGCAGGCCGAAACGGTCACCAGGCTCGCCAGCGCAATTGCGCTCAACAGGGTAGTACGCTTCATGATTTGAGTGTCCTCTAACAACTGATGTCCTCCCGCATCGCGACTGGCCATAAAACACTTTCTCCGCCAAGAAAAGCGGGCAACTTCGCAAGTTCGGGAGGTTTTCCCAACTCGCCTGATATCCTAACGCACAGCGCGCCAAAGCGTTTCCTGCCCGCCCCGATTGAGACGGCAAAAAGCTGCCCGGTTGCCTTGCGCCGCGCGCCGATTAAAAGAGGTCGCATGAAAAATCTTCCCTGGCACAGCAAAGCTGTTCTCGCGCTCACCGTGTTTCTCCCGGTGTTTTTCCTGATCTCGGCGCTTGGCACCAAGATCGGACTGTGGGGCTGGCAGATCGGTCTGCTGGCGCTGACTATGGGCGGAGGGGTGATCATTCTCGGCTTGCTTGCGCTGATTGCCGCGATCTCGCTGGTGCTGGTGCTGATCAGGAAGCCGCGCCGTAACGGGCTGGCCGGGCTTGCCCTTGCCGGACTGGTGGTGGCTGGCGGGGTGCTCACGATGTTTGCATCAATGGCGAACACGGCGAGCAAGAACCCGATCCATGATGTCGCGACCGATACCGCCAACCCGCCCGCCTTTTCCGCGGAAACCATGGCCGCGCGTGAGAAAGCGGAGGCGAATCCGCTCAATGATTACCAGACCCCGCTGAGCGATATTCCGGTGTTCGAAGGCGTCTCGCCGAGCGTTGCGATCCGCAGCCATGCGCAGATCATCACCGAAACCTACCCGACGCTCCAGCCGCTGCCGCTCGGGCAGGCCAGCCCGCAGCAAGGCGCAGCCGCTGTCGCCGCGGCCATGGATGAGCTGGGTTTCAAGTCCATCCGCAGCGATAGCGCGGCCGGCCGCGTCGAGGGCGTGGCCGAGACCTACTGGTTCGGCTTCAAGGATGATGTGGTCGCCCGCATCAGCGACAAGCAGATCGATTTCCGCTCGGTCAGCCGGGTTGGGCAAAGCGATCTGGGCGCCAATGCCAAGCGGATTGCCGCGCTGCGCGCCGCAACCGCAGCCAAGCTGGGCGGCGGCTGATCAGTCCTTGAACATCGCCATGGCAAGCGCGCTGCGCTGGATCACGGTCAGCGCGCACAGCCCGGCATAGGCATAGGCGATCACGCCGAACCATGCGGGGAAAAGGCACATGGCGATGAACACCGCGATGGTCTCTGCGCCTTCGGCAAAGCCGGTTGAATAGAAAAAGCTTTTGCGGCCGTGGGCTTCGGTCTCAGCCCCGCGCTTGGCGGCAATGGTGGCAAAGGCGAGGAAGCTGACCCCGGTCAGCACGAAGCTCGCCACCAGCACCAGCGCAGGAAGCGTGTTTTCGGGCGCCATCACCCCGAAGGCGAGCGGGATCGCGACATAGAAAGCGAAATCCGCGACAATATCGCAGTAGCCGCCGAAATCGCTCGGCCCGGCCACGCGGGCCACCGCGCCATCCAACCCATCGAGCAACCGGTTGGCGAGAATCAGCGCAAGGCCCCAGCCAATATGCCCGAAAGCAATCGCGGCGGCCCCGCCAAGGCCGAGGCCAAGGCCCGCGAAAGTCAGTTGGTTCGCGGTCACGCCCAGCCCGGCCAGCGCGCGCCCGATGCGGTTGAGCGGCGGATCGATCAGCGGGCGGAGCTTGGCGTCAAACACTCGGGGCACCCCAACTGACCAGCCCGATCCACGCCCCGGTCATCGCGGTGGCGAGGTTGCCCGCCACCCAGCTTTTCATGCCGAGACCCGCCGTCTCCGCGCGACGTTCGGGACACAGGGTGCCGATGGTCGAAACCAGCAGACCCACGCTTGCCAGATTGGCCACCCCGCACAGCGCATAGGTGACAATCAGCAGGCTGCGCGGGCTCAACGCGCCCGCGGGTAAGGCGGCCAGTTCGAGATAGGCGACATATTCGTTGAGCACCGCCTTGGTCCCCATCAGCGCGCCTGCCGCCTGCGCTTCGGCCCAGGGCACGCCGATCAGCCACATCAGCGGCGCACACAGCCAGCCAAACAGGCGCTTGAGCGTGAGCGGCGCACCGTCGATCATAGGGGCCAGCGCCAGGGCCTGGTCGACCAGCGCGACCAGCGCGAACACCACGATGATCACCGAAATCACCGCAAGGAACAGCTGCATCCCGTCCATCGTGCCTTTGATGATGGCGTCAATGCTGGATTCGTAGCGCAGGCCCTCCTCGCCCTCGGCGATGTCGGTCGCGGCGGCTTGGCCATCATCAGGCACCATCAGGCGCGCGATCAGCAGCGCGGCCGGCAGCGACACCAGCGAAGCGGCGATCATATGGCCCACCGCATCGGACACGGTTTTGCTGAGTGTCGTTGCGTAAAGTATCAGGATCGCGCCCGAGATCGTGGCCATGGCCAGCACCATGACCTGAAACAATTCCGCGCGGCTCATCCGGGCGAAATAGGCGCGCACCACCAACGGGCTTTCCACCACGCCAAGGAACATGTTCGCGCCGCCTGACAGGCCGACGACACCGCTCACCCCGAGCGAGCGGCGCAACAGGAATGACAGGCCGTTGACCGCGGCGCGCAGCACACCCCAATGCCACAACAGGGCCGCCAGCGCGGAAAAGACAATCACCAGCGGCAGGATCTGGAAGGCGATGATCAGCGGCGGCTGCGTCCCTTCGGCCAGTTGGAACGGCACCGGTGCCCCGCCAAGATAGCCGAACATGTAGGACGATCCCACAAGCGTTGCCTTTTCAACGGCCTGCACAGCTTTATTGGCATATTGCATCAGATCCCAGACCACCGGCACCCTAACGATAACCAGCGTGAGCGCGCCTTGCAGCGCCAGCGCGCCCGCGATCCAGCGCCAACCGGGACGTGCGCTGCGGTTCTCGCTGAGGCCCCACGCGATGCCCAGCAGCACCATGATGCCGATCACGCCGCGTGTCTGATCGAACCACTCCATCGCCTGCTACCCGCGCCGCCATGCATGGTATTTTTCGACCCATGCCAGCAGCTTTTCGGGCTTGCGCGCGAGCTTCCACTGCCCCGCCGCGAACTTGTTCGCTTCGGCAAAGGTCGGATAGGAATGGATCGTGCCGAGGATTTTGTTGAGGCCCAGCCCGTGCTTCATCGCCAGCACATATTCGGCGAGCAATTCGCCCGCGTGGGCAGCGACAATCGTCACGCCAAGAATGCGGTCCTTGCCCGGCGCGGTCAGCACTTTGACAAAGCCATGCGTCTCGCTTTCGGCAATCGCCCGGTCGAGATCATCAAGGGCATAGCGGGTGACCTCATAAGCAATGCCCTGTGCTGCGGCCGCGCTTTCGTTCAGGCCAACGCGGGCAAATTCAGGTTCAAGAAAAGTGACTTGCGGGATGACCCTGTAATCGGCTGTGAACTTCTTGAGATGGCCGAACAGGGCATTGACGGCCGCATACCACGCCTGATGGCTGGCAGCATGGGTGAGCTGGTAAGGCCCGGCCACATCCCCCGCCGCCAGGATGTTGGGGAAGCGGGTGGCGAGGAACCCATCGGTCGCCAGCGTCCCGGTGGTTTCCACTCCCAAGTCCTCCAGCCCGAACCCGGCAAGCCGCGGGCGGCGCCCCACCGCGACGATCAGGGCATCATAGGCGACGCGCAATTCATCACCGGCCCGCTCGGCTATCAGCATACCGCCTTCAAAGCGCGCTGCCGTGTGGCCGGTGAGCACCCGCACCCCTGCCTCTTCGAGCACGCGCGCTGCCAATTCGCTCACCTCGGGATCTTCGCGCCCCAAGACCTTGTCGGCCTGCTCGACCAGCGTGACCTCGGAACCAAGCCGCGCGAAGGTCTGTGCCAGTTCGCAGCCAATCGGCCCGCCGCCAAGGATTGTCAGCCGGGCGGGCACGGCGTCCATCGCGGCAAAGGCATCCCACATCGTCTCACTGGTGAGATAGCCTGACGCCTCGATACCGGGGATCGGCGGGACAACCGGTTCCGCCCCGGTGGCAAGGATGATGCTGCGGGTAGTGAGGCGCTGCGGGGTTCCATCGGCGCGGGCGATCTCCACCGTCCACGGATCAAGGATGCGGGCATAGCCTTGCACCACATCAACCCCGAGCCCTTCGAAGCGTTCGACTGAATCATGCGGCTCGATCGCGCGGATCACCTGCTGCACGCGGGCGATGGTGTCGCGGAACGGCACCTGCGGGCGCACGGGCGCAAGGCCGTAGCGATCTGCATGCCGCATCTGCGCGGCAACCTTGGCGCTCTTGATCAGGGCTTTCGACGGCACGCAGCCGGTGTTGAGGCAATCGCCGCCCATTGCCTTCGCCTCGACCAGTGTGACCTTGGCCTTGACGGTCGCCGCGATATAGGCCGAGACCAGCCCCGCGGAACCCGCACCGATGACCACCAGATTGCGATCAAACCTCTTGGGACGGGTAAAGCCCGCATAGGCCTTGCGCGCGCGCACCCAGCCGATCAGCAGCTTGGCCAGCCACGGCGCGATCCCGAGCAGCGCGAAAGAGCCCAGCAGCGCGGGCGAGACTATGCCCGAAAGGCTCTCGATCCGGGCGAGCTGCGTCCCCGCGTTCACATAGACAATGGTGCCGAGCAGCATCCCCAACTGGCTCACCCACAGGAATGTCAGCAAGCGGATGCGGGTCAGCCCCATGACGAGATTGACGACAAAGAACGGGAAAACCGGGATCATCCGCAGCGTGAAGAGATAGAACGCCCCGTCGCGTTCAAGCCCGGCGTTGATGCTGCGCAGACGCTCGCCAAACCGCGCCTCGACCCCGTCACGCAGGACATAGCGGGCCGACAGGAAGGCAAGCCCGGCCCCCATAGTCGAGGCGAAAGACACGAGCACCGTCCCCACCACCAGACCGAACAGCGCCCCGGCCGCAAGAGTCATGATCGCGGCTCCCGGCAAGGAGGCCGCGGTGACCGCGACATAGACGGCAAAGAACGCCGCCAGCACCAGCGCAGGATTTTCACGGTAGAACGCATCCCACTCGCTCACCGCCGCTTTCATCCCGTCAAAGGTCAGATATTGCCCAAGGCCTAAGCCGAAATAGGCTGCGATAACAGCGGTCAGTGCAGCAAGGATGAGAAGCTTTTTGAACAAGGCGGTGTCCCGGTGTGATGACGCAGCAGATGTTACGCGCCTGCCATCCTCGCGTATGCGGCAATCCAGCGCGTGTCTATCCGCTGCTTGAGCCGCTGCGCCCAGCGGCCATGCCCGGCGAGCGGGCCGTAACTGGCGAGCGCGGTGCCATCGCCGCAGCTGAGCAGATAGAGACTGGCGGGGCGCGGGGTATAGGTGCGCGGCGGCGCCAGGCCTGCCAGTGCGCTGCGCAGATTGGCGGCAAGCACCGGGCCGGTGTGCACCGCATGAACCCCCGAATGCACCACCCTGCGATCGCTGCGCGCGGCGATATCGCCCGCAGCGAAGATATGCGGGTGGGAGAGGCTGCGCTGGTGACGATCAACCGCGATGAAGCCATCGGCATCGCAGGCCAGCCCGGCGGCACGCGGCCAATCGGGCGCGGCGCTGCCGAGCGCGGTGATGATGAGATCGCAAGGCTCAAGCACCCGCTCACCCGCCATGAGCGCGCCTGCCTCAACCCGCGCATCAGCTGCGATGATGGTGATCCGCTGACAGGCGAGCTCTCGCGCCGCGAGCTTTCGGAAGCGCGGGACAAAGCCGGGCAGCAGCCCTTGCTCGCCTGTTATGAGAGTAACGGCACAAGGCGCGGCGAGGCCCGCCATATTGGCGCAGGCAAAGGCCAGTTCGACCCCGCCTGCCCCGCCGCCCAGCACGGCGATGCGCTGCGCCCCCTCGCGATGAGCGGCGCGCCATGCTGTCAGCCGCGCGGCGAAGCCATCCATCGGGCGCACATCAATAAGGCGCGGATCAGTCCCCAGCACCTCTTCACCTCGTCCCACACCGCCTGCATCGATCGCAACCAATCGGAACGCGATCTCTTCGCCCGTGTCGAGCGTCACCCGCCGCGTTGCTGCATCCATGGCTATGCAGCGCCCGGGAATCAGATCAACGCCGGCACGGGCGGCCAGCCGCGCGAGATCAACGTGCCCGTCCTCAAGGCGATAGGCCCCGGATATCACCCCGGGGACCATGCCCGAATAGGTCAGGAAGGGTTGCGGCGTGACCAGCGCCGCGCGCGCATCCTCGGGAACACCCCGGCGGATCCAATCAGCCAGCACCGCCAGATTGGCATGGCCGCCCCCTATCAAGACCAGATCAAATCTGCGCATCTGCGCGACCATGCCAGCGAGGCCGCCCCAAAGCGAGGTGCGATCACCATGTCGCGGCCAAGCCAGCACAATTTTTGCCGCCATGCCACGTGGTTGCAGGGTTGGTTCATCGCGCCGCAAGCTAAACCCGATAACGGAGCGCCTGCACAAGGGCCAGCGAGCAGCCTCTTTGCCCGCGCCAATGGTGAGCGGCCCGCTGGTCTGTTGAAAATGTGGAACACGAAAGGGACAAGCCTTGGAACTGTCTTGCAAGTTTCTCATTTTAGGTGAAACGAGGCAGGCGGCCATCCGCCCAAAATCAGGGATGGGACAAATGGACGCACCGCCAAGCGGCACCGCGCCGTACGCGCGGATCGAACGGGAAAACGCTCATGCCGGTTAAGAAGCCAACTTATGGCGAAAGCATATCCCTTTCAAAATTCTTCCGTATTTTCTTTGAAATCCTCAAACCTGAAGCCAATTTCTACTGGATCGCGATTGTCTATGGCGTCGGCATCAGCCTGCTTGCGCTGGCGACCCCGATTTCGGTGCAATTGCTGATCAGCACGATTGCGAATACTGCAATGCCGGCGCCGCTGGTGATGCTTTCGCTCACCCTGTTCGGGCTGCTGCTGCTGTCCTCGCTGCTCTACGCTCTGCGCATCCACCTGATGGAACTGTTCGCGCGGCGGTTCTATGCGCGGCTTGTTAGCGAAATCTCGCTGATCGCGATTTACGCGCAGAACCCCTTTTTCACCGACAACACTCGCAGCGCGCTGTTTAACCGCTATTTCGATGTGATGGTGGTGATGTCGCGGATGCCGATCCTGATCCTGGACGGCTATTCGATTTTGCTGAGCATCGGTGTCGGCTTCGTGCTGGTCTCGCTTTACCACCCCCTGTTCCTGATTTTCACGCTGGTGCTGGTCGGCCTGATCGCGCTGGTGTGGTTCATCTGGGGGCCGCGCGCGGTGCGCGCCGCGATTGATGTCAGCCATGCCAAGCATGGCACGGCGGCGTGGCTCGAACAGATCGGCGAATCCAACGGGTTCTTCAAATCGCAGCGCCGGGTCGATTATGCGATCAAGCAAACTGATCGCTACACTCACGGCTATCTCGATGCGCGCAAGCGCTATTTCCGCCTGCATTTCTCGCAGACGCTCTCGTTCCTGTTCCTCTACGCCGCCGCCAGTGCAGTGCTGCTGGGCCTTGGCGGCTGGCTGGTGATCAACTTCGAGCTGACGCTGGGCCAACTCGTGGCGGCCGAGCTGGTGCTGTCAGCCGCCTTCTTTGGCGTGGCGATGCTCGGCAGTTACCTCACCTATTTCTATGATCTGTGCGCCGCCGTGGAGGAAATCTCGCAGTTCTTCGATGTCGAGCAGGAAGACCCGCGCGGCGATGATCCGATCATCGGCGATGATCACACGCTCACCTTCAAGGATGCAGGCGGGCGCGCGCGGTTCGAGAATGCGCGATTCAATTTCTCGATTCCGACCGGCGCCATCGTGATGGCGGCGACCAGCCAGCATGGCTTGCAGCGGATGTTCACCAATATCCTCAAACTCTACGAGATTCCCGCGAGCGGCTACACCACGCTGGGCGGCGCGGATATCAAGGAGATCGAGACCCACCATCTGCGCCGTTCGGTCTATGTGCTCGATCGCCCCAGCTTCGTGCCGATGACGGTGCGCGATTATCTCGGGCTCGCCTGCGACAAGGGGGATAGCTGGCGCATCATCGAGGCGCTGGAAACCGTGGGGCTGGCCGGCACGATTGCCAGTTTCGAGAAAGGGCTCGATACCAAGATCGCGGCGACCGGCTATCCGCTGTCCACCGCCGAACTGCTGGCGCTAAAACTGGCGAGCGCGCTGCTGGCCAAGCCGCGGATTCTTGTGCTGACCCGCTTGTTCGACCTTGTCGACGCCGAAGATCTGCGGCGTACCTTCGCAGCGCTCAAAGCGAGCTCGAACACCACGGTGATCTATTTCTCCGAACGCGACTGCGAGTTGGGCTGCGACAGCTATCTGCATATCCAGGCGACCGAGCAGACCTTCTATGATGATTTTGCTGCCTTCCGCCGCGCCAGCCGCACCCAGCGCGCAAGCGGCCCCGATGCCAGCCAGCTCATCGCAGGCGAACCTTCAGGCGGAGAACAGTAATGGCGACGCTTGAGAAAGTCCCGCACCGCTTCAGCGCGCTGGAATCCGTCAAGATCCCGCGCGTGATGCGCACGGTGTTCCTGATGCTGCTGATCGGTTTCGTCCTGTCGCTGGTGTTCCTGATCTATGTGCCGTGGGTGCAGACCACGACCGGACGCGGGATTGTCACCACGCTCAGCCCCAATGAACGCGAACAGACGATCAATGCGCTTGTCACCGGGCGGATCGAGGAATGGTATGTCGGCGATGGCGCAAAAGTCGCCAAAGGCGATCCGATTGTCCGCATCGTCGATATTGATCCGCAGCTGATCACGCGGCTTGAGGCCGAAGTCCGGCAGGTCGAACTGCAGCTCGAAGCCTCGCGCAGCGCGATGGCCACCGCCCAAATCGACGAGCGCCGGATGCGCGAGCTGTTCGAGGCCGGGCTCGCCCCGCGGCGCGAATACGAACAGGCGATGATCCGCATTCAGGACATGCGCGGCAAGATCGCGAGCGATGAGGCCGCCCTAGCCCGCGCCCGCACCAATCTGTCGCGGCAGGCGGTGCAGATTGTCACCGCACCGCGCGATGGCTTTATCCAGCGGGTGCAGGCGGGCGATGCGGCGACTTATGTGCGCGCAGGCGATATGCTGGCGATGTTCGTGCCGGAAACCTCGCAGCGGGTGATCGAAGTCTTCATCGTCGGGCGCGATGTCGCGCTGGTGCAGAAAGGCGCCAAGGCGCGGGTGATGTTTGAAGGCTGGCCTGCCGTGCAGTTCAGCGGCTGGCCCGCCGTGGCGGTCGGTACCTTCGGCGGCGAGGTGATTTCGGTCGATCAGGCCTCGCAGCCCGATGGCCGCTTCCGTGTATTGATCCGTGAGGATGCGAGCGACGGGCACCGCTGGCCGGAAGAACGCTTCGTGCGGTTTGGCGCGAAGGCACAGGCCTGGGTGCTGCTTGAAACCGTGCCGGTGGGCTATGAACTCTGGCGGCAGCTCAACAGCTTCCCGCCGGTCCTTCCCAACCCGTCTGCAACCAGCGCGCCGTCGGGAACCTGAGACGATCCATGATCCGCTCTTCGGCCCGTGTCCTGCTGCTGGCTCTGGTTGCCCCGGCTGCGCTTGCGCTGCCCGGTGTGCCGGTGCAGGCGCAGGACATTGCACCGGTGGGCGCGCCGATTGATACGGCCCTGCGGCAAGGCACCTTGCAGCCCGAAGCCGTGCTGCGATCCTCGGCGCTCACCTTCCCTTCGATCCTCGAGGCTTTCGAGCGGGAAGCGGCGGCGCGCGGCGATCAACTCGGCGCGGACGGGGCCTTTGATCTGATGCTGAAGGGCGAGGTCTATGACCGCGTCACTGGCTTCTACAACGGCGGCTTTGTCAAAGGCGAAGCGCGGCAGGGCCTGCGTCCCTTCGGCGCGGATGTTTTTGCCAGCTACCGCGTGTCGGATGGCACCTTCCCGGTTTACGAGAACATCAATTTCACCAACGCGCTGGGCGAAATCAAGATCGGCGCGATGTTCTCGCTGCTGCGCGATCGGCGGATCGATCAGCGCCGTTTTGCGATCGAGGACACGCGCCTCGCCGCGGGGCAGGCCAGCATCGATGTGCTGCTGGTGCAGCTGAACGTCCAGCAAGAAGCGCTCAAGGCCTATTGGCGCTGGGTGGCCGCGGGTGAGGAAATCCGCGTATTCGAGGAATTGCTCGAAATCGCCGAAGCGCGGCAGGTCGGCCTGCGGCGCGGGGTGCAGGAAGGCGCTCGCGCGGCGATTGCCTTGACCGAGAACGAGCAGAATTTGCTGCGCCGCCGCACCCTGTTGGAAGAGGCGCGCCGCAATTTCACGACCGCGGCCAATTCGCTGAGCTTTTTCCTGCGCGATTCATCGGGGCAGATGGTGATCCCACGGCGCGAACAATTGCCGACGCTGGCGCAGTTGGGCACCCTGCCTGCCACCGAAGAACTGGTCGCCGCAGAGCGCAATGAAATCCTCGAAAAGCGCCCCGAGCTGCGTACGCTGCGGATCGCGACCGAGCGCGCGGCCAACCGCATCGAATTGCGGCGCAATGATCTGCAACCCTCGCTCGATGGCAAGGTCGAGATCTCGCGCGACTTCGGCCAGATCGGCGCTGGCGGGCCGTCCTTCGATTCGACTGATACGGTGGTGGGGTTGACGTTCTCGGTGCCGTTGCAACGGCGTGAGGCGCGCGGACGGCTGGCACGCGCCGAGGCCGAGCTGCGCGAACTCGAACTCCGCGAGCGCCGCATTGCCGATCAGATCGAAGTCGAGATCGACAATATCCTCGCGACCCTCAACGCCGCGAACCGCCTGACTTCGCTGGCGAGCGACGAAGTGAAGCAGGCCAACACGATGGTGCAGGCGGAACGCAACCGGTTCCGCCTCGGCGCGGGCGATTTCTTCCTCGTGAACCTGCGCGAGGAGGCCGCCGCCGATGCCCGTATCCGTGCGATCCGCGCGCAGCTTTCAGGCCGGATCGCCGCCACGAGTTACAACGCCGCGACGATCAACCTGCCCGCGCTCGGTCTCGAATAGGCCGGTTCAGCGGTTCTGGCGGCCGGCGATCAGCCGCTCGACCAGCGAAGGGTCGGCGAGCGTCGAGGTATCCCCCAGCGATCCGAACTCGTTCTCGGCGATCTTGCGCAGGATTCGGCGCATGATTTTGCCCGAACGGGTCTTGGGCAGGCCATCAGTGAAGTGGATCACATCAGGCGTCGCCACCGGGCCGATTTCCCGGCGCACCTGCGCCTTGAGCTCGGCCAGCAACGCGTCGGTGCCTTCCTCGCCAACATTCAGCGTGACGTAGCAATAGATGCCCTGCCCCTTAATGTCGTGCGGGTATCCGACCACCGCCGCTTCGGCGACCTTGGCGTGGAGCACCAGCGCGCTTTCGACTTCCGCCGTGCCCATCCGGTGGCCCGAGACATTGATCACATCATCGACCCGCCCGGTGATCCAGTAATAGCCAGCTGCGTCGCGCTTGCACCCGTCACCGGTGAAATACTTGCCGGCATAGGTGCTGAAATAGGTCTGCACGAAGCGATCATGATCGCCGTAGACGGTGCGCGCCTGCCCAGGCCAGCTATGCGTGATGCACAGATTGCCCTCGGCTGCGCCGCCTAGCACATGGCCCTCATTATCGACCAATTCCGGGCGGATGCCAAAGAACGGCAGGCCCGCGCTCCCGGGCTTCATGTCATGCGCTCCGGGGAGCGTGGTGATCATGCAACCGCCGGTCTCCGTCTGCCACCAGGTGTCGATCACCGGGCAGCGGCCTTCGCCCACCACGTCGAAATACCAGCGCCATGCCTCGGGATTGATCGGTTCACCGACCGAGCCGAGCAGGCGCAGCGAGGCGCGCGAGCGGCTCGTTACATGGTGATCGCCCTCGCGCATCAGCGCGCGGATCGCGGTCGGCGCGGTGTAGAGGATGTTGACGCCGTGCTTGTCGACCACATCCCAGAACCGCCCGTGATCGGGGTAATTGGGCACGCCTTCGAACACCACGGCCGTCGCGGCGTTCATCAGCGGGCCGTAAACGACGTAGGAGTGGCCCGTCACCCAGCCGATATCGGCAGTGCACCAGAACACCTCGCCGGGCTGATAATCGAAGATGTAGTGGAAGGTCGTCGCAGTCCACACGCCGTAGCCGCCGGTAGTGTGGAGCACGCCCTTGGGCTTGCCGGTCGAGCCCGAGGTGTAGAGGATGAACAGCGGATCTTCCGCGCCCATCACCGCGCAGGGGCAATCTTCATCGCTGGCAAGGTCGGCGAGCCAGTGGTCGCGGCCCTCCACCATCGCAATGTCCCCGCCGGTGTGCGGGATCACCAGCACGCCAGCAACTGCGACGCCGGGGTGCGCCAGCGCGGCATCGACATTCGCCTTCAGCGGCACGCGCTTGCCGCCGCGCAGGCCTTCATCGGCGGTGATGACGAAGCGGCTGCCGCAATCCTCGATCCGGCCCGCGAGCGCCTCCGGAGAAAAGCCGCCGAACACCACCGAATGCACCGCCCCCAGCCTTGCGCAGGCGAGCATGGCGACCACGCCTTCGAGGATCATCGGCATGTAGATCGTCACCCGGTCACCCTTGGTAACGCCAAGCGCCTTCAGCGCATTGGCCATGCGGATGACTTCGCGGTGGAGTTCGCCATAGGTGAGGCTGCGGCTTGCAGCGGCGGGATCATCCGGCTCGAAAATCAGCGCTGTCCGATCGCGATGCGCGGCCAGATGGCGATCAACCGCGTTGTGGCACAGGTTCAAGGTGCCGTCCTCGAACCACTTGATCGCCACCGGATCATAAGACCAATCCCCGCCGATGGTGGGGCTTTCAAACCAATCGAGCCGCTGCGCCTGTTCAAGCCAGAAGGCATCGGGCGCGGTGATCGAGCGTTGATACATCCGCGCATAATCTTCCGGCCCGCAATGCGTGGGGGCGTTGGCCTGCGGGCGCCGAACGATGTGGCTCATGGCGCGAGTCTCCCTGATGTTATCGCTGTCATTGCGCGGCAGGCTACACATTGGGCGGTTCGAGACAAAGGGGTTAGACGACCCGCGCGCCATGCGTGCAAAGGACAGGGCCGCGCTGACACTGCCGGCGCAGCCCTTCCAACAGTCGGGACCCGGATCAGAACCGGTAGGCGAGGCCCGCGCTCAGGACCCATGGATCAAGCTTGTGCTCGGTCTCGATCACCTTGGTGTTCCCGACAAACCAGCTTGCCGTGGTGCCGACGAAATAGCGCTTGGCATCCAGCGTGAGCGCGAGCCCTTTGGCGCCGAGCGGCACATCGATCCCCGCCTGCAAGGCGAGGCCCAGCTCGTTGGACAGCTTGGTGCTGGTCACACCGAGCGGCACGACCGCTGCTCCCGGCTTTTGCGAGACCCACAGGAAATAGCTCGGCCCGGCCCCGACATATGGTTTGATCCCGCCCAGATCAAAATGGTACTTGGCCGTGATCGTCGCAGGTATCAGCTTGCCATCAGCCACCAACTCGGCAGCAACCGGCAAGCCTGCGGTCGCATCGACATCATGCTGGGTCATCCCGGCAATGGTCTCGACCGAGAAATTGTTGGTGAAAAAGTATTCAACAGCAATCGTCGGCACGTAATTGTCGCTCGCGCGGGTCTGCAACGTTGCCGGCAGACCGACTGCATCGGCATTGACAGTATCGATCTTGCCATCGGGTAGCACCGCCGTCCCGACGAGCTTCAACTGCACTTGCCCGGCGCGATCCTGCGCCAGCGCAGGGCTTGCCATGAGCACTGCTGCCACACTGGCCAAAGTCATGGTTCTCAACATTATTCCCTACCCTTGGGGCAGCAGTGGCCACGCGCTGTGGCCTAGGATGATTGCTGCCCATGGACGTGCCGATAGCCGCAGGGTCAATCCATCCTCATTGATCCCGATCAAAGACAGCGGCGGCAAGCTGCGCCATTCCAGCGCACATTATGGCAACCCGCATGCTCTCTTCCGGCGACACGGACAGGACAGCCCACTGTGCCGTGCTGCCCGAGAGCTTGCGACACAGCGCTGCTGCCAGCGCCCTGCTTGCCATCGGGGACTATGCGCAGCTCGCCAAAGGGGAGGCGCTCGCCGGTGATCCGGCGCAGGACCGGTTCGTCTACATCCTGTCGGGTGCGGCCAAATTGGTCGCGCCGCCCTGCCCCAGCGACGAGAGCGGCGGCACAGGCCAAGTGCTGGCCTTCCATTTTCCCGGCGACATGATCCCGGTGCTGCGGCCGCGTGATTGTGATTTCCGGTTGATCGCGCTCACCGATTGCCAGGTGGTCGCATTCCCGACCGATCGCTTTTTCGACATTGCCGAAGGCGATCCCGCCATACTGCGCTGGGTGCTTACCAGCAGTCTGCAAGCGCTCCACCGCAGCCGCCACCGGATGATGCAATTGGGGCACAAGTCCGCGCGCCAGCGGATCGCCGATTTCCTCGTCTCGATGGCGGAGCGTATGAGCGATGCCCGCAGCCGGACCTGCCGCATCATCCTGCCGATGAGCCGCCGCGACATCGGCGAGAGTCTGGGCCTCACCATCGAGACCGTCAGCCGCCAATTCACCGAATTGCGCGATGCCGGACTGATCGAAACCCGCGGCCGTTCGCATGTTCGGCTGCTTGATGTGCCAGCTCTGGCACAAGTGGCTGGTCAGACGTGCCATTTGGGCAGCGTCCAACACATTTGACACAATCTTGATTTAGATCAATTCTAGCCACTCGGGGGCTCGCTAAGCGCGGGTTGACGAAAGGGACATAGCAACATGGAATCAGTGGTCCGGCGGCTGGGAATCTGGGGCAGTATCCTGCTTCTCGCCATTATCGCGCTTGCCTTGGCACAGGACACCGCCTTTGCGGTGCACATGGGTCTGATTGCGGTTGTCGCGGCCTTGCTCGCGGTGCTGACAATGGTGCGCTTCGATCCGCTCGCAAAAGCGCAGAGCATTTTCCGCATGCCGCCCGGGCCATCGCGCTATGATGATGATGTGATCCGCTGGGGCGTGATCGCCACGATGTTCTGGGGCCTTGCCGGGTTGCTGGTCGGAGTGATCATCGCCACCCAGTTGGTGTTCCCGCAGCTCAATTTCGAGCCGTGGTTCAATTTCGGCCGGGTGCGGCCGCTCCACACCAGCGCGGTGATCTTTGCCTTCGGTGGCAATGCCCTGATCGCCACGAGCTTCTATGTGGTGCAGCGCACCTGCCGCACAACACTCGCCTTTCCTGGCATGGCCCGCTTCGTGTTCTGGGGCTACCAGCTCTTCATCGTGCTGGCCGCGACCGGCTATCTCCTCGGCGTGACCCAGTCGAAGGAATATGCCGAGCCGGAATGGTATGTCGACCTGTGGCTGACGATCGTGTGGCTCGCCTATCTCGCGGTCTTTGTCGGCACGATCCTGCGCCGCCATGAACCGCATATCTATGTGGCGAACTGGTTCTACCTCGCCTTCATCATCACCGTGGCGATGCTGCATGTGGTGAACAATCTGGCCGTCCCGGTCAGCCCCTTCGGCGCGCGCAGCTACAGCGCCTTTGCCGGGGTGCAGGATGCGATGACCCAGTGGTGGTATGGCCACAATGCGGTGGGCTTCTTCCTCACCGCCGGCTTCCTCGCAATGATGTATTACTTCGTGCCGAAGCAGGCGAACCGCCCGGTCTATTCCTATCGCCTCTCGATCATCCACTTCTGGTCGCTGATCTTCCTCTACATCTGGGCCGGGCCGCACCACCTCCATTACACCGCCCTGCCCGATTGGGCGCAGACGCTCGGCATGGTGTTCTCGATCATGCTGTGGATGCCTTCGTGGGGCGGTATGATCAACGGGCTGATGACCTTGAACGGCGCGTGGGACAAGATCCGCACCGATCCGATCATCCGCATGATGGTGCTGGCGCTCGCCTTCTACGGGATGAGCACCTTTGAAGGGCCGATGCTGTCGATCAAGGCGGTGAACAGCCTGTCGCACTACACCGACTGGACGATCGGCCATGTCCATTCCGGGGCGCTGGGCTGGAATGGGATGATCACCTTTGCCTGCGTCTACTTCCTCGTGCCCCGCCTGTGGCAGCGCGAGCGGATGTACAGCTTGCGGATGATCAACTGGCACTTCTGGCTCGCGACCGCCGGGATCGTTTTCTACGCCGCGAGCATGTGGGTTGCCGGGATCACCCAGGGCCTGATGTGGCGTGAATACGGCTCGGACGGCTATCTGGTGAACAGCTTCATCGACACCGTGGTCGCGCTCAACAAGATGTATGCGCTGCGTGCCTTTGGCGGGCTGCTCTACCTCTCGGGCGCGGTGATCATGGCCTACAACGTCTGGATGACGGTTGCCGGCCATCTGCGCGACGAAGCCCCGATGGGCGATACGCCTTACGATGCAGCCGCTGACCGCCCGCTTGTCGCCGCCCCGCAAGCCCAACCCGCCGAATGAGCGCCGCGCGAGAAGGACTTTTCTCATGAGCAATTCTGCACCCCCAAGCGACGTCTTCGACAGCCACAAGAAGCTGGAGAAGAACGTTACCCTGCTGGCCGCTGGCACCCTTGCGGTTGTGGCGATTGGCGGGATCGTCGAGATCGCACCGCTGTTCTGGCTCGATAACACCATCGAGAAGGTGGAAGGGATGCGTCCCTACACCCCGCTCGAACAGGCGGGCCGCGATATCTACATCCGCGAAGGCTGCTACACCTGCCATAGCCAGATGATCCGCCCTTTCCGGGACGAGGTCGAACGTTACGGCCATTACAGCCTCGCCGCCGAAAGCATGTATGATCACCCCTTCCAGTGGGGCAGCAAGCGCACCGGGCCTGATCTGGCGCGGGTGGGCGGGCGCTATTCGGATGAATGGCACGTCCAGCATCTCAAGGCGCCGCGCAGTGTGGTGCCCGAAAGCATCATGCCAGGCTACAGCTTCCTTGCGGAAACCCCGCTGAAAGTGCCAGACCCCTCGGCAACGCTCACCGCGCTCCGCCGGGTGGGCGTGCCCTACAGCGACATCGACATCGCCATGGCGGGCAAGGATCTGATGGCGCAGGCCAATCCCGATCTTGATGCCGGCGATCTGACCACCCGCTATCCCAAGGCACAGATCCGCGATTACGACGGCGATCCCAAGCGCGTCACCGAAATGGACGCGTTGGTGGCCTATCTCCAGATGCTCGGCACGCTGGTCGATGTGAACAGCGCGGCGGCACAGGAACAATTGGCTCAGGAGGCTGGGCGATGAGCTTCTACGAAACCCTGCGCCACTTCGCGGATTCCTATTGGCTGGCGGTGATCTTCGGCCTCTATCTGGTGCTGTGCCTGTGGCATTTCCGCCCCTCGGCCAAGCGCCACGTTGACGCCGCCAAACAATCGATCTTCACGGAGGACGATCATGTCCAGCCCTGATAACAAGCGGATTGATGAACCCACCGGCACCGAACTTGTCGGCCACGAGTGGGATGGCATCGAGGAACTCAACACCCCGCTGCCACGCTGGTGGCTGTGGACCTTCTATGCGACCATTGCGATAGCCGCGGTATACGTGGTGCTCTATCCCGCCTGGCCGCTGCTCAAGGATGCGACAGCCGGCACGCTAGGGTGGACCAGCCGGGGCGAACTGGCCAAGGACATGCGCGCCGCCGAAGCGCGCCGTCAGGTGCAATTTGATCGCATCGCCGCGATGGACATCGAAGACCTGCCCAAGGATGAAGAGCTGTGGAAGGCCGCGATCGCGGGTGGCTCCGCGGCATTCAAGGTCAATTGCGTGCAATGTCACGGCGCGGGCGCAGCGGGTTCGGAAGGCTATCCCAACCTCAACGACAATGATTGGCTGTGGGGCGGCACGCTGACCGAGATCAGCTATTCGATCACCCACGGCATCCGCTGGACCGAGGCTGCCGAAACGCGCGTGAATTACATGCCTGCCTTTGGCGAGATCCTGAGCAAACCCGAAGTGAACGCGCTGACCAAGCATGTGCTGTCGCTTTCGGGGAAAGCCAAGCCGAACGCACGCGGCGCGACGCTTTATGCCGAAAACTGCGCCGCCTGCCATGGCCCGGCGGGTGCCGGTGATCCGGCGCAAGGCGCGCCTGCGCTCAATGATGCGATCTGGCTTTTCGGTGGTTCGGAAGCGCAAGTGCGCAGCCAGATCATCGCGCCGCGTCACGGGGTGATGCCGGCATGGCAAGCGCGGCTTGATCCGGTGACGATCAAGATGCTGGCCGCCTATGTCCATTCGCGTGGTGGCGGCGAAGCGCCTGCTGCGCCTGCCCCTGCGCCAGCTGCCGACGCCGAACCAGCCGTGGCCAGCGCGGCGAAGGCGGAGAATGATGGCTGATTCGGGCAATCCTGATCCGGCTCCACCGCAACGCGACTGGGCTTCGGCGCTGGGATCATCCCCGGTTCCCCAACCCGCCGGGACGGGCGGCCCGGCACCGCGCCCGCAGCTCTACGAAGCACGCAAGGCCGTCCACAACAAGCGCATCGATGGCCCGTTCCGGCGCTTCAAATGGCTGGTGATGATCGTCACACTGGCGATCTACTACATCACCCCGTGGCTGCGCTGGGATCGCGGTCCCTATGCCCCCGATCAGGCCGTGCTGATCGATATCGAACATCGCCGTTTCTACATGTTCGATATCGAGATCTGGCCGCACGAATTCTACTTCGTGGCCGGGCTGTTGATCATGGCCGGGATTGGCCTGTTTCTGGTGACGAGCGCGGTCGGCCGCGCGTGGTGCGGCTATGCCTGCCCGCAAACCGTGTGGACCGATCTGTTCCAGCATGTCGATCGCTTCATCGATGGTGATCGCAATGCGCGGATGCGGCTCGACAAGGCGCCGTGGACGGCCTCCAAGATCGCGCGGCGCAGCGTCAAATGGACGATCTATCTCGCCATCAGCATGGCGACCGGCGGCGCATGGATCCTCTATTTCGCCGATGCCCCCACCCTGTTCCGGGAATTCTTCACCGGCGAGGCGGCGTTCGTTGCCTATGCCACGGTCGGCGTGCTCACCTTCACGACCTTCTGGCTCGGCGGCTTCATGCGCGAACAGGTGTGCATCTACATGTGTCCGTGGCCGCGCATCCAGGCTGCGATGCTCGATGAAAAATCGCTGATCGTCACCTACAAGGACTGGCGCGGCGAACCGCGTGGCAGCCTCAAGAAAGCCGAGAAAGCCCCGGAAAAGTTCGGCGACTGTGTCGACTGCAACATGTGCGTTGCGGTTTGCCCGACGGGTATCGACATTCGCGAAGGCCAGCAGATCGGCTGCATCACCTGCGGGCTGTGCATCGACGCCTGCGACCGCGTGATGAAGGAAGTCGGCCGCCCACGCGGGCTGATCGATTATGCCACGCTCGAACAATGCGAGGCCGAAGCCGCCGGCGCCGCGCCGACACCTGCATGGAAAGCGCTGCTGCGGTTCCGCACGCTGCTCTATCTTGGCGTGTGGAGCGCGATTGGTGCGGGCCTGCTGTTCGCGCTCGGCACCCGCACGCGCACCGAGTTGACCGTATCGCCCGATCGCAACCCGCCGTTCATGCTGATGAAGGATGGCGCGGTGCGCAACGCCTATACGCTGCGGCTGCGCAACATGCAGGCGCGCCCGCGCGACATGGAAGTGGCGTTGGTTGGCCTGCCGCAAGGCGCGGTGATGTGGACCGAAAACGTCAATATGGACGCAGCAGCCCCGGCGCAGGTGGTGGCCGTCCCCGCCAACGAGACCCGCATTGTCCGGGCCTATGTCACCATCCCGGCTGGCACCCGCGCGGACAGCTTCAGCTTCCGTCTCACATCGCTCGCCGAAGATCGCGAAACCGATCTCGCCGCCACCACCTTCACAACGCCGGGAGAACCATGATGCGCGGCAAGTCAGGCAGCGGCAAATTCACCGGGCGGCACATGGCGATCATCATGGTGGCGGGCTTCGGGATTGTGATCGCCGTCAATCTCGCCATGGCCGCCGTTGCTATCGGCGGATTTCAGGGCGTGGTCGTGGAAAATTCCTATGTCGCGAGCCAGCAATTCAACGGATGGCTCGGGCAAGCGGAAAAGGCCCGCGCGCTCGGCTGGCAGGTCACGCCCGCAAGGGATGAGGATGGCTTTGTCACGCTGACCACCGCAGGCGTGCCCGCAGGCACCCGCTTTGTCGGCGCCTTGCGCCGCCCGCTTGGCGAGAAAGCCTTCGCCGATCTCACCTTCCGCCCGGTTGCGGACGGAACATGGCGTTCCGATCAGCCGGTCGCCGCGGGCCGTTGGCTGATCCGGCTGTCAGCGCAGGCCGAGGGCATCACCTGGGCCGATGAAAGCGAATTGTAGATGAACGCGCCTGCGGTTCTTCACGCGCCCGGCGATCACGCGCTCACCACGAGCCGCTTTACCGTGCCCGGAATGCGCTGCGCCGGCTGCATCGCCAAGATCGAACGGGAATTGCCCAAAACCCCCGGTGTCCACGCCGCGCGCGCCAATTTCTCGGCCAAGCGGGTGGCGATCACTCACGATCCGGCGGTTGACGAGGCCGTGCTTGAACAGGCCTTGCAGACGCTCGGCTTCGAAGCGCAGCGCGTGGTCGATAATCCGCTCGGCTCTGATGCCAAGGAGCGCAAGCAACTGACCCGTGCGCTCGGCGTCGCAGGCTTCGGCATGATGAACGTGATGCTGTTGTCGGTCAGCATCTGGTCGGGGGCGGACGGGGCAACCAAGCAGCTGTTCCACTGGCTTTCCGCGCTGATCGCGCTCCCGGTAATCGCCTATGCGGGCCGCCCCTTCTTCGCCAGCGCGTGGATGGCGCTGAGGCACCGACGCACCAATATGGATGTGCCGATTTCCATCGGGGTGATCCTCGCCACCAGTCTCAGCATCTACGAAACGCTGACCGGCGGCGATCATGCCTATTTCGAAAGCGCAGTGATGCTGCTGTTCTTCCTGCTGGCAGGGCGCGCGCTCGATGCCGAGATGCGCACTCGCACCCGCGCCGGGATTGGCGCGCTGCTGGGCCGGATGGGCAAAAGCGCGAGCGTGATCGGCGCTGACGGCACCACCCGCCGCGTGCTGGCCGAAGCGCTCGAACCGGGCATGCTGGTGCTGGTCGCCGCGGGCGAAGCGCTCGCCGCCGATGGCGTGGTCGAGCATGGCGCCAGCACGCTCGACAATGCCATGCTGACAGGCGAAAGCCTGCCCGAGGCGGTATCGGTGGGCAGCCTCGTCCATGCCGGTGCGATCAATCTCGGCGCACCGCTGCACGTGCGGCTGAGCCACGTGGCCGAAGACACCGCGCTCGCCGAAATCGCCCGGCTGATGGACGAGGCGGGCCAATCGCGCAGCACCTATGTCCGCATCGCGGATCGCGCCTCGCGGCTCTATGCGCCGGTTGTGCATACGCTTGCCGCGCTGGCATTTATCGGCTGGATGATCGCCGGTGCAGGCTGGCACCAATCCTTGGTGATTGCGATTGCCGCGCTGATCATCACCTGCCCCTGTGCGATGGGCCTTGCGGTGCCATCCGCACAAGTCGTGGCGAGCGGGGCGCTGCTGAAACGCGGGCTGCTGGTGAAGGATGGCAGCGCGCTCGAACGCCTCGCCGAATGCGACATCGCACTGTTCGACAAGACCGGCACGCTGACACTGGGCGAGCCGCGTCCGGATATTGCGGCGCTTGATGCCGAAGCCCGCGCGGTGGCGCTCGGCCTGGCACAGGCAAGCCGTCACCCCTTGAGCAAGGGCCTTGCCGCCAGCCTGCTGCGCGCAGGGGTCGAACCGGCCGCTGTCACCAATATCCGCGAAGTCAGCGGCGAAGGGCTCACCGGCACATGGCGCGGACTGCGCGTCGCGCTCGAACGGCCGGACAGCGCCACCACCGCGCTCGCAACGCGGCTGACCATCGGTGACGAGAGCCAACTTATCTCCTTCACCGATCCGCTGCGGGCCGATGCTGCGGAAACCTTCCGCGCGCTCGGGCAGTGGCAGATCAGCGCCAGCATCCTGTCGGGTGATCGCGCCGCGCTGGTCGCCGAAGTGGCGGCGCAGCTTGGCCTTGCGGCCGAGGCAGAGGCCAGCCCGCAGGCGAAGCTTGCGGCGCTCGAAGCGCTCAAGGCGGCGGGCCATCGCCCGCTGATGGTGGGCGATGGTCTCAATGATGGGCCTGCGCTCGCTGCTGCCCATGCCTCGATCGCGCCCGGCACCGCGTCGGACGCGAGCCAGCAAGCCGCCGATGCCGTGTTCATTGGCGAAAAGCTGATGCCGGTTGCGGTTGCTATTCGCGTCGCGCGGCGCACCATGCAGATCGTGCGCGAGAATTTCGCCTTCTCGATCCTCTACAACCTGCTGGCTGTGCCGCTCGCGCTGTTCGGCTATGTCACCCCGCTGATCGCCGCCATCGCGATGTCGCTGAGCTCGTTGGTGGTCGTCGCCAATTCGCTGCGGCTGGCAAGCAGCGCCAAGGAACCGCGCGCATGACAGGCCTTGCCTTCCTCATCCCGATTGCGCTCGGCATGGGCGCTTTGGGGCTGGCGGCCTTCCTGTGGTCGATGAAAGCCGGGCAGTATGAGGATATGGACGGGGCGGCCAACCGCATCCTGATCGATGATGACGGGTTCGGGGAGGACGAGGCATGAGCCTTGCCCCGGCTTTTGCTCTTGCGGCGCTGGTTCCGGTGCTGATCGGGCCGCTACCGGCCGACAGTGTGTCGCTCACCGCGCAGATGTGCGGCGGCGGAGAGATCACCATCCCGCTTGGCAAGCCAAGCAATGACAAGCCCGGTTGCCATCCCAAGGGCTGCCACGCGGGCACATGCCGAGAACGCGCAAAACGCGGGATTTGATCTCGCGCAAAGACGCCACGGCACGGGGTTCGCTAAGGCGAACCGCAGACAACCCACCCCGCCTCCCAGCCCGGCCACCATAGCATGATGGAATCATTGGTGGCCGGGCGGGGAGGCAGGGTGGCCAAGAAACCTGAGGGTCTGCCGCGACGAAGGAGCGCCGGACAAGAATGTGGACCTATCATCCCGAATTGCTCGCCCGCGCGGTGCCGCGCTACACCAGCTACCCGACAGCAGCTGATTTCGGCCCGCTCGACAGCGGCGCAATCGAACGCGCGATGGGCGAGGCAAGCGGCGATGTCTCGCTCTACCTCCACATCCCGTTCTGCGAGATGATCTGCTACTATTGCGGGTGCAACACCGGCGTGGCGGGCAAGCGCGCCAGGGTCGAAAGCTACCTCGCCGCGCTCCATCAGGAAATTGCGACCGTGGCAAGCCTGCTTCCCGCATCCGCGCGGGTGCGCCGCATTGCCTTTGGCGGGGGCAGCCCCAATGCGATTCTCCCGGCTGAGTTTCTCGCGCTGGTCGATGCCCTGCACGCGCATTTCCCGCTTTATGCGCCCACATGGTCGATCGAGCTTGATCCGCGCAGCATGAACCCGGCCTGGGGCCGTGCCATCGGCGAAGTCGGCATGACCCGCGCCAGCATGGGTGTGCAGACCTTTGCTTCCCATTGCCAGAAAGCCATCGGGCGCGAGCAAAGCCCCCTTCTGATCAGCCGCAGCGTGGAATGGCTGCGCGCAGCGGGGGTGACTTCGCTCAATTTCGATCTGATGTACGGCCTGCCGCACCAGAGCACCGCTGACCTGGCCGACAGTCTGGAAAACACCCGGCTGATGGGAGCCGATCGCATCGCGCTGTTCGGCTATGCCCATGTTCCGCACATGGTGCCGCGCCAGAAGATGATCCCGGAAGAGGCCCTGCCCGGCGCGATCGAGCGCTTTGCCATGGCCGAGCAAGGCTTCGCCGCGTTGACCGGGAACGGCTATCGCTCGATCGGGTTCGATCATTTTGCCCTGCCCCACGATCCCATGGCCGAAGCCGCGCGCACGAGAAGGCTCAAGCGCAATTTTCAGGGCTTTACCGATGATCCGTCCGATGTGCTGATCGGCTTGGGTTCGAGCGCTATCAGCAGCTTTCCCGGTCTGATCGCGCAGAACGAGAAGAACAATGGCCGCTACCGCATGCTATCATCACAAGGGCGTCTTTCTGCCGTGCATGGTATAGTGCGCCATGGCGACGACCAATTGCGCGGCGCGGTGATCGAACAGCTGCTATGCCAAGGCCATACCGCGATCGCGCCCTGCCTGCTTGGCGAGTTGCGCGCTGCCCTGGCGCCGTTCCTCACGCGCGATCTGGCGCGCCTGTCGGGCCATGAGCTTGCCATCACCGCCGAAGGCCTGCCCTATGCCCGCGTGATCGCCAGCCTGTTTGACGCCTACCGCGCCGGCTCACACCAGCGGTTCAGCTCGGCAATCTGACAGCGCGTTCGGCTCAACTGCCAATGGCGAGCATGACCTTGGATGAAGCGCCTGCAAGCGCCCCCTGTTCGACAGCAAGCTGGGCCGGCCGGGTGGCAGTCGGATAGGCTTTGCCAAGCAGACCGAGCGCTTCGGCGATGCGCCCATGCAGCGCCGGATCGGCGGCCTTGATCGCGCTTTCCGAAGCCTTGAATTGGCTTTGCGCGGCGCGGGCAAAGCCATAGCCGTCGAGATAGGGTTCATAGGCGGCATTGCTGCCTGCCTCACGGTGCATCGCCACGGCGCGCTCGATCAAGTCCGCCACCACCTTGGACGATACAGCGGCTTCGCTGGCGGTGCTTTTGGGGGCCTTGGCCGCCGCGCCGCGCAGCGCCGCGATAATCGCATCATAGCGGGCATTGATTTGCCGCGGGCTTTCACCATCCAGCACCGCTGCCGAAGCATTGGTCAAAAGGCCGCTGAAGTCGCTGACGCCCTGCGCGGAGAAGACGGCAGCCATACCAACCAGCACTTCGCTGACAGGGTGGGCGAACATTTCCGCCGCCTCGGCCTTGCGACCCGCGGCATAGGCATCGCGGGCGGCCATCACATGCGCTTCAACCACCCCGAGCGCGCTGCGATAGGCGACAGGATCGCGGCCCGCGGCAGCCGTATCGATACCAGCTTCGCCGCCCTCGCCACCTTCGCCACCTTCGCCGCCCTCACCGCCTTCGCCACCTTCACCGCTCTGACTGGCAGGGGCTTGTGTCGCGGCCTCGCTGCTGTCCTGGCCAGCTTCGCCACCTCCGGCTTCCCCGCCGCAGGCTGCAAGCAGGCCTCCGGCAACGGCAGTGCCAAGGCCAAGCTGGGTCCAGACTTTGAAAGTGCTGCGCATGGGAAAACCTTTGTTGTCGAAGATTGTGTTGTCGAAGATTGCGAGCGCCCTCATGGCGGAATTGATAATGGCTCGCAAGAGGGCTTTTCAGGCGGCGCTTGCCAGCACGTCCCGCTATTCTTATTGAGATGTTATCTCATACCTTTGTGGAGCTCACCTTCTGATGTCCGTGCTGTCCATTCCCGCGGCCCTTGCCGCGACCGATCCTGCAATCCTGCAAGATATCTGCCGCGAGGATTGCAATCTGGCGATCTGGCAACGGGCTCTGGCGGTGGACTTTGCGCCCATGCTGCACGGCACGCCGCAGGATATCCGCTGCGAGGCCGCGCGCGATGAAGTGCCTGAAGTCCTTGTCGGCCAACTCGCCGCGCATGGCTTTGCCGCAAGCCACCTGCATGACGCGCTGGCCAGCGATGCCGGCGCGCTGGCACAGCATTTCTGTGCCGCGCTCGGCCTCGCGCGGCTTGAAATCCGGCTCGAAGTGGTGACGACCGATTCCTGCCGCAAGTTCCATGCCGATTATGTCTCGGCGCGGCTCATCACCACCTATGCCGGGCCGGGCACTGACTGGCTTGATACCCGCGATGCCGAGGCCGTGGCGCGCGGTGAGGAGCCCTCCCAAATCAACCGCATGGCGTCAGGTGATGTCGGCCTATTCAAGGGCAAGCTGGCAACCTCTTACCCCGCGATCCACCGTTCGCCACCGATCAGCCAAAGCGGCGAAACACGCCTTTTGCTGGTGCTCAACCCCGTGAGCGCGCACAGTCATTGAGGACAGCGGCGAAAGCCACCATTTCCTTGTGGACGCGCTTGATCTATCCCACGCCATGCAATGATTCCGTCGCCGAGCAAGGCGACACAATTCCCAAAATTTTCAAGGGGCTGTTCATCATGAAAAAATCGCTGCTCGCCGGGGCTTCTGCTCTTCTCGCCTGCTCGCCGACCATGCTCATGGCCGAAGAAGGCATGTGGCTGCCGAGCCAGACCGGGTCGCTTGCTGCCGATCTCAAGGCCGCCGGGCTTGAACTCGATCCGGCGACGCTCGGCGATCTGAACCGCCCGCCGCTGACCGCGATTGCCTCGCTGGGCGGCTGCTCTGCGGCGTTCCTTTCGCCGCAAGGGCTGGTGGCGACCAACCACCACTGCGTCGCCGGATCGCTCCAGTACAATTCCTCGCCCGAGAACGACTATCTCACCAACGGCTTCCTCGCGAAGACGCTGGGTGACGAACTGCCCGCCGCCCCCGGCAGCCGCGTCTACGTGATCGAAGATCTGCGCAATGTGACCACGGCCATGCTCAAAGGTGCCGACAAGCTTGACGGCCGCGCGCGCTATGACCGGCTGCAAGCCAACCGCACCGCGCTGATCGAGGCATGCGAGAAGCAGGCCAACCGCCGCTGCGACGTGCGCGCCTATTTCGGCGGGCAGCAATACTGGCTCCAGCAGCAGCTCGAGATCAAGGACGTGCGCCTCGTCTATGCCCCCGCTGCGGGCGTTGGCAATTTCGGCGGCGAGAAGGACAACTGGATGTGGCCGCGCCACACCGGCGATTTCTCGTTCTACCGCGCTTACGTGGCCCCCGATGGCTCCTCGGCAGCCTTCAGCAAGGACAATGTGCCGTTCAAGCCCAAGGCCTGGCTGCCGATCGCCAAGGATGGCGTGAAGGACGGCGATTTCATCATGGTCGCCGGCTTCCCCGGCACCACCGAGCGTCTGCGTACCGCCGAGGAAGCGCGCTTCTACTACGAGGAGCTCTACCCCTATCAGCAGCGGATGCTGGCGGAATACGGCGACCGTATCGACGAGCTGACCGCAGGCAACCAGGCGGCGACCATCGCCTATGCCGCCACGCTGCAAGGCGTCGAGAACTACGAGAAGAAGATCGCCGGCCAGATGGCCGGGGCCGATGCCATCTCGCTGGTTGAAAAGAAGCAGGCCGAAGAAGCCGGCTTCCGCGCATGGATCAAGGCTGATCCCAAGCGCGAGGCGCAATACGGCGCCGCGCTCGCCGAACTCGACCGGCTGATCGCCGAAAGCAACGCCGAAGCGCTCGCCGATGCCAAGCGTGGGATGCTCGGGCGCGGGCAGCTCTATGCGGCAGCGCGCCAGCTCTATCGCTGGGCCAACGAGCAGGCCAAGCCCGACAAGGACCGCGAGCCCGGCTATCAGGAGCGTGACCGCGCGTTCATGACGCAAGGGATGCAGCGGATCGAGCGGCGTTATGTCGCCGAGATCGACAAGGCGCTGTGGGCTGACGGCATCGCCGAATACCGTACCCTGCCCGCCGACGAGCGCAGCGCCGCTTTCGACGCCTTCATGGAAGGGCGCGATCTGGCATCGTTCTATGCCGCGACCGAACTCGGCAACACTGCCAAGCGGATGGAGTGGATGGGCAAGTCGGTCGCCGACTTCAAGGCCAGCAGCGATCCCTTCATCCAGCTCGCGGTCGCCACCTATGACGAGGCGATGGCCAACGAAGCGAAGGAAAAGGCACGCTCGGGCACAGTGCAGAAAGCCCGCTCCCAGGTCATGGAAGCCCGCCTTGCCTATGCCGCCTCGCAGGGCAAGCAGATGTATCCCGACGCCAATGGCTCGCTCCGCTTCACCTATGGCAAGGTGACCGGCAAGGCGGTTGACGGGCAGGTCTGGACGCCCTTCACCACCGCCGAAGGCATTGTCGCCAAACACACTGGCCGCGGTGAATTCGATGTGCCGGACAAGATGATCGAGCTGATCAAGGCCAAGGACTATGGTCGCTATGTTGCGCCGGAACTGGGCACGCTGCCGGTCGACTTCCTCTCGACCGTCGACATCACCAACGGCAACTCGGGCTCCTCGACCCTCAATGCGCGCGGCGAGTTCGTGGGTCTGGCTTTCGACGGGACGATCGAAGGCGTGGTCAGCGACTGGATGTATGATCCCAAGATCAACCGCACGATCCACGTCGACAGCCGCTTCATGCTGTGGACCATGGAAAAGGTCGACGGGGCGGATCGCCTGCTCAAGGAAATGGGCGTGCAAACCAACTGAGCCCGCGAATGGCTGGCTGGCAAGGCGCGGCACCCAAGTGGTGCCGCGCTTTTGCTTGCCGAACACTTACGGAGAATTAACCAAACCGCACTAGGCAGGATGGCGTGTTGACGGAGCCGTCTTGATGCCTTTATTTCTCCCCTCGCTCGGCCAGGCCGTGCGATCTGCGATCCAGCGGCTGTCCGGGCGCCTGACCCGACGCGATAGCGCGCCGCCGCTGTTCGAAGCGGCCTCCAGCGCCAATCTCATAAAACGCAAGCGTATCAAGATTGCGGTGATTGCCGGCCTGATCGGGCTGGTATCAGCCGCAATCGAACTGCCGCTACCGCTCGAAGGCACCTATCGCAGCTTGCGCGCACAGGTGCGTGCCACCACCCCGCCGCAGGATATCGTCCTGATTGCGATCGATGATGCGACGTTGACAAAGCTCGGGCGTGCGGAGCCTTCCCGCTTCGACGATAGCCGTCTGATCGAGAATCTCGTTGCCGCAGGGGTAGATCGAATCGTGTGGGATCAGGCGCATGCCGATCCACAAACGCCTGAGGCGGATGCGAAGTTTGCTGAAACCTTAGCAAAGTATGGCGATAAGGTTTGGTTGGGCGGCGTACCACGCACCAAGCTTGGACTGACCGAGATTGATCCGATCCTCCCTCTCGAGAAGTTTCGCGAACATGCGCAGGTCGCGAGTATGGCAGGGTTTGCCATGCCTTACAGCCTCTCCGTAAGGTTCCGCACCACCTTCGATTCCGACGGAAGCCAGATGCCGGGCATCTCGGCGGTGCTCGCAGATTATGACGGCAAGCCTGCGTGGTACTTTCCGGACTATGCGTTTCAACCCAGTCAGGTACCCGCGATATCCTACATCGATGTGGCCACAGGCCAGTTCAATCCGGCCGACCTCAAAGGGAAACGGGTTCTGGTTGGCTGGACATTTATCAATAACAAGGATGTGTTCCAGTTTCCCGGCGAAGGCAGTATTCCCGGTGCTTATTTCCACATTATTGGCGCACATACCCTGAAGCGCGGCTTGCCTATTGATCTGGGCAGTTACCCGGCTTTGCTGCTGCTGGTCCTGACGCTGGTTTGGCAAGTCCGCTCGGGCGCACGCTCCAATCGTAGCCTTCGGTTGGCTGCCGGTGCACTGGTGATCGGGCCTTTTGCGTTGGATGGGCTGGGCGTGAATGTCGATGTGCTTTCGGCCTTGCTGGGGCTTATTGTGGCCGGGATCGGCTTCCGGCGGATTGCCCGCAAGTATTACAACACTGAAGTCGATGCCTTCACCACATCAGCCATGCCGCTTGATCAGATCAGCGCGGACAAGGATGTCTACGCGCTCAAGATCAGCAATCTGGCCGAACTGTCGGAAGACTGGAGCGACACGCAGATGGGCGATTTCGTTGCCAATCTGATCAGCTTCATCAAAGGTCCCGGCGATGCCCAGGAAGTCGCCTTCGAGAAAGACGTGCTCATCTGGCTTGCCCCTCGCATGGCCAACACCATGCTCGAAAAGCACGCCGATGGGCTGGCGATGATGCTCAAGATGGCGATCAATCACGATAACCATGTCGCGGGAGGGGTTCCGGCGCTGGGAATCGACACGCACTATGAATTGTCGGTGCGGCAACGCATCAAGAAGGCGGTTCAGGCGGCCGATGAAGCGGCGGGCAAGGGTCTGCGGTTTATCGTCAACAATGCCGCCTATCTCGAAGCGCGGCAGCAGCGGCTGGAACTGTTGCGACTGCTCGAACGGGGTCTGCGCGATCGTTCGATTGGCGTCGGTTACCAACCCAAGGTTGATCTCGACAACGGCTTGATCGTGGGCGCCGAAGCCTTGATCCGCTGGCAACCCGAGGGCGAAGGCTACATCAACCCGCAGGAACTCGTGCTGACGGCCGAGGCCAATGACATGATCAATGATCTGACCCTGATCGTGATGGACGTCGCGCTTCGCGATGCGCGCGCGGCGCTCAAGGTCAATCCCGATTTCAAGCTTGCGATCAACATGTCCGCCAAAAGCCTCAGCGATACGGATTTCCTGTTCGACATGATGACCCTGCTCGGCCAGCACCGTTTCCCGGGCAAGAATCTCACGCTGGAACTCACCGAAACCGCCAAGCTCGATGATGCGCGTATCGCCGGGCAGATCAAGGCACTCCAGCAGCGCAATATCTCGCTCTCGGTGGATGACTTCGGCACAGGCCATTCCAACCTCGAATATCTCGAAAAGCTGCCAAGCAACGAACTCAAGATCGACAAGCGCTTCGTCCAGGGCATGGCATCTTCGGAAGAGAGCAAGGCGATTGTCCGCGCGACCATCGCTATCGCCCATTCGCTCGGCAAGGTTGTGGTGGCTGAAGGTGTCGAGACCGAGGAAATTGCCGCCGAGTTGCGCGACATGCAATGCGACCACGGACAGGGCTACCTCTTCGCAAAGGCGATCCCCATGGAGCAACTGGTGGAGATGATTCAGGAAAAGCGCGCGGCGGCCTGACGTCAAATCGCTTGATTATGGTTAAAATTGTGTTAACGCCTTCATGCGCACTGGTCGCTATGGAGGCTGTTATGTCGATTTGGGAATATTTCACGGTTATCTTCGGCCGTCGCTAAGCGATGGGGATAACCTCTTAAAAACCCCGGTTTTCCGGGGTTTTTTTTGTTTTTAGACCGATCCTGTGGTTGCGGCTATGCGCCCGGCGCAGCCGCCAAGCCGACCTCCCCAAACGCCTTCAACCGATTCGGTTATGGTTAAGATTTTTGAGCGCCAAGCGCGCCAAAAGGTGATGTCGTGCACGTTTCAGCGTCCCGTTCACCACCGCGCACCGCCCTGCCGTGGCGGCAGTTTTCCCCTGAGAGATTGGCCGGCACCGCATTTTTTTGTGCACCGTGCTTGACGACCCGCACAGCTTGTCGGATGCCTTGCACTGCCCGCCGGGAAGAGTCGAAACAGCTCGCCCGGCAGGTCAGGGATCCGGTAGGACTTGCGATGTCATCGAAGGTTCATGCCGCCGCTGCCCGCGAGGATCGTCTTGACGCGCAGCTCCGGCATAGCCTGCCAGCCTCGCCCCCCTTTCGAGGCTTGCGTGCGATGCCGCCATTCCTGCCCGACCTCTGCAAAATATAAAGACAAGATTGGCGGATGGGGATCTACGCCGATATCTGGGACGGGCTTCGCGCTCGCCTTGATCGACGTGTCATCTTCATCCCGCTCGGGAGAGGTAACATGGCGTCAAGAGCGCATACAAAACAGCGCCTCGATAATGAATGGATCGGTTGCCTGACTTACAAGAGCATGGCGACCTACAATCCCACCCCCGCAGATCTCAAAGCGATGGTGAGCAAGGCCCGCGCCCGCAATCGCGAGCTGGGCATCACCGGCATGCTGCTCTTCGAGGATGGCTGCTTTCTGCAAACTCTCGAAGGTCCACCCGATCAACTCGATATGGTGTGGAACTCTATCAAGCGTGATCCGCGCCACCGCGATATCCAGATCCTCAGCGAGCATGTGGTCAATAACCGGCTGTTTTCCGCTTGGGACCTGATGCTTTATGATCGCGAGCATGATCACGCCAAGCGCAGCAGCCATGCCGCCGCCCCGCCCGCGATTGCGCGCAACATTCGCAAGCTGCAACGCCTCGCGCTCGAAGGCGATGATCGCAAGATCGATACCTTGCTCGGCCAGCTTGGCGAACAGGGATGGAAGGCCGATGCGATCATTTCGCTGCTGATCGAACCCGCCGCGCGCGCGCTGGGCGATGCGTGGCTGGCCGATCAATGCACCGAGATCGATCTGACGATTGCGCTGAGCATGCTGCAACTTGCAGGCCATGCCGTGCGCAACGTCCAGCCCGTGCCCCCGCCCCCCGGTTCGCGGCGTTACAGCATTCTGTTGGCCACGGCTCCCGGGGAACAACACCGGCTCGGCACCAGCCTGCTCGCCGATCAGTTCATTGATGCCGGATGGCAAGTCGATGTGGCTTTCCCCGACAGCACCGAGGCGCTTGTAAATCAGGTGAGAGCCCAGCGCCCTGACGCAATTGATCTCGGCCTGTCGGAAGCCTTGCCGCGCCGCCATGCGTTGGTACGGCTGAGCCGCGCGATCGAGCAAAGCCGGCTTGCGACCCCCGCCTCACCCACGGTGATCTCGGTCGGCGGCCGGCTGTTCGCCGAAGCGGCTGTCACCGCGATGATGGTGGGCGCAGACCATGCCCGCACCTCGGTGATCGGTGCGACCGTGGCCATGGGGGATCTGGTGCGCCAGAAACGCGCACGCTGATCAGCCGTTCATGACCCGCAAACGGCGGCGCCCCAGAGCATGGCGTCGCCGCTTTGCGTTGGATCAACCCCGAAAATCTCAATCACTGTTATCGTAACAAGCAATTTCCCCCTCGCCCGCTCCCGCATTAGCGAGCGTGGGCGGCGCTTGGGGCCTTGTCGAACAATGGCTTCCCCCATCGCCTGCCACGGGGTCGCGCGAACCAAACACAGGGACTTATCCGATGATCAAGAGCCTCAAGAGCATCCTGCTCGCCACCTCATGCGTTGCGCTTGCTGTGCCTGCGCACGCCACGCCTCCCGGCTTCAATGAGCCCGGCATGGGCCGCGTCGGCAAGCCGCAAACCGAAGCCGCGCCGCGTTCGGTGCAGGATTGGTGGCCCAATCAGGTCGATCTCTCGCCGCTGCGCAAGCATGCCTACAATGCCGATCCGCGTGGCGCCGAATTTGATTACGCGGCGGAATTCGCAAAGCTCGATCTCAAGGCGGTGAAGGCCGATATCAATGCCGCGCTGACGGACTCGCAAAGCTGGTGGCCAGCCGACTACGGCAATTACGCGGGCCTGTTCATCCGCCTCGCCTGGCACTCTGCGGGCACCTACCGGTCGGGTGACGGGCGCGGCGGTTCGGATGGCGGGCAGATCCGCTTCGAACCGCTCAATTCCTGGCCCGACAATGGCAATCTCGACAAGGCCCGCCGTGTGCTGTGGCCAGTCAAGCAGAAGTATGGCGCCAGCCTGTCATGGTCCGATCTGATCATCCTCGCGGGCAATGTCGCGCTCGAGAACACGGGGCTCAAGACCTATGGCTTTGCCGGTGGCCGCGTCGATGCGTGGGAGCCCGAGCTGGTCTATTGGGGCCCGGAGACCAAGTTCCTGACTTCCGAGCGTAATGCCGAAGGCGAAAATCTCGACAACCCGCTGGGCGCGACCGAAATGGGGCTGATCTATGTCAATCCCGAAGGCCCGGAAGGCAATCCGGATATCCTCGCCTCGGCCAAGCAGATCCGCACGACCTTTGGCCGGATGGGGATGAATGACGAGGAAACCGCTGCGCTGATCATTGGCGGCCACACCATCGGCAAGATGCACGGCGCCCGCAAGGCGGCCGATTGCGTCGGCAAGGAGCCGGCTGCCGAAGGCGTCGAAGCGCAGGGCTTTGGCTGGAAGAACAGCTGCGGCACCGGCGTTGGCACGGATGCCACCACCAGCGGTCTCGAAGGTGCGTGGACGGCAACGCCTGTCCAGTGGAGCAGCAACTACCTCGACAACCTCTATGCTTTTGAATGGAAGCTCACCACCAGCCCGGCCGGTGCCAAACAGTGGGAGCCGGTCAATGCGGCAGATGTGAAGTTCGTGCCCGACGCCTATGATCCGAATGTCACCCATGCCCCTGTCATGCTGACCACCGATCTCGCACTGCGGTATGATCCGGCCTATGGCAAGATCACCCAACGCTGGGTCAAGAACCCCAAGGAAATGGACGAGGCCTTCGCCCGGGCGTGGTTCAAGCTGACCCACCGCGATATGGGGCCCAAGGCGCGTTATGTCGGGGCCGAGGTTCCGTCCGAAGACCTGCTCTGGCAGGATCCGCTGCCCAAGGCTGATTATGCGACAATCACCGCAGCGGATATCACCGCGCTCAAGCAGGCGATTGCCACAACCGGCCTCAGCAACTCCGATCTCGTCCGCACCGCATGGGCTGCGGCGGTGACCTATCGCGATACAGACAAGCGCGGCGGTGCCAATGGCGCGCGTATCCGCCTTGCGCCGCAGAAGGATTGGACAGTCAATGATCCCGAAGTGCTCGCCCGGGTGATCCCGGCACTGGAAAAGGTGCAGACGCAGTTCAACGGGCGTTCGGGTGCACGCAAGGTTTCGATCGCTGATCTGGTCGTGCTTGGCGGGGCAGTTGCTATCGAGAACGCGGCCAAGGCGGCGGGCCACACCATCACCGTGCCCTTCACCCCCGGCCGCGTTGATGCGACCGATGCCCATACCGATCCGGCGAGCTTCGAATTGCTGCGTCCGGCAGCGGATGGCTTCCGCAATTTCTATAGCGACCGCGCACGACGTTCGCCCACCGAAATGCTGATCGATCAGGCTGACACGCTGACGCTGACCGTGCCGGAAATGACGGTGCTGGTGGCAGGCATGCGGATGCTCGATGCCAACAGCGGCGGGGCCAAGCACGGCGTGTTCACCAGCCGCCCCGGCACCCTGAGCAACGACTTCTTCATCAACCTGCTCGACATGGGCAATGTGTGGAAGCCGGCGGCGATCAAGGGCCTGTATGAAGGCCGTGACCGTGCAAGCGGTGCACTCAAATGGACTGCTACCGAAGTCGATCTGGTGTTCGGCTCGAATTCGGAGCTGCGCGCTGTCGCAGAGACCTATGCGGTCAAGGGCGGCGACAAGAAGTTCGCCGAGGACTTCGTCAAGGCTTGGAACAAGGTGATGATGCTCGATCGCTTCGATCTGCGTTAAGCCTCACACCAATCCCACAATATGCGCCGGGCTGTCGCAAGACAGTCCGGCGTTTGTGCGTCAGGTTCGGGCGCGGATCGATCGCAGGTTCGCCCTTCAGCACCCTGACGTAATAAACTGTTGCAGATACGTGACAGCAACGAACGAAAGTAACAATATATCGCCTGCGTTTGTTGCAACAGACTTGTCGCCACGGTGAGGCCGTGCAACGGCCACTGCGTGCCGCGTCCGACGCTCGGGGGTCTTGTCCTGCGGCACCGCAGATCGAAGGGTGCGCGCTGTGCAACAATGCCGCAGTGTAGCGCCCCATCGCAAAAAAGCCGGAGCGCTTCGGCCGGACCCCGCCGCCTGCCGCCACATGGCATGCGCACTCCGCTGTCCGTCCGGTTTTGTCAGACCCGTCCACCCCATGGCCGATGGGTTGTGAGATCAAGCAGTACAGGGAATTTCGTCATGCGCCTTTCATCACGTGTTTTTCATTCCACCTCGCTTCTTGCGACCAGCGCAGCCCTGCTTGGCGCCGCCGCCCTGCCTTCGGTAGCAGCTGCCGCTGAAAGCACCGAAACGGACAGCGCCAGCGCCGAGCCGGTGGTAGTGACCGCTGCGGCGACGACGGGCCTTGCAACGATGCAGCAGGCCGCGAGCGATGCGGTGGATGAAACGCCGATGGGCCAGCTCATCGTCACCGGCACCCGCCGTGCCGGGCGCACGGTCGCCGACAGCGCGGTGCCGATCGATGTGATTTCCGATGATCAGCTGCGCCAATCCGGCCTGACCGAGACCGCGCGCCTGCTGCGCGATCTGGTGCCTTCGCTGAACTTCCCGCAGCCCTCGATCACCGATGGCACTGATGTGATCCGTCCGGCCACTTTGCGCGGACTTGGCCCGGATCAGACGCTGGTGCTGATCAATGGCAAGCGCCGCCATGTCGCCGCGCTGCTCAACATCAACGGCTCGGTCGGGCGCGGGTCTTCGGCGGTTGACCTCAACCAGATCCCCGCATCCTCGCTTGGGCGGGTCGAAGTGCTGCGCGATGGCGCCGCGGCGCAATATGGTTCGGATGCCATTGCCGGGGTGATCAACTTCCAGCTCAACGATTCGCGCGAAGGCGGCCGATTCTGGGTCAATTATGGCGCGTTCAACACCCGCATTGCCGGTGTGAACGAAGTCACCGGTGTCAACGCCACCGCCGGACAAGTGCCGACACTGACGCCCGATGGGGTGCTCCAGCTCAATGATACGGGCCGCGGGCTGCGTGTCACCGACGGCGAGGTGCTGGCGGTTTCGGGCAATATCGGCCTGCCGCTTGGCCCCGAAGGCTTCATCAATATCACTGCCGAATACCGCGACCGGGGCGACACCAATCGCACCGGCTATGATCCGCGCCGCCAGTATTCGCAAAGCGGCCCGCTCGATCCGCGCGAGCTGACCTTCGACCGCCGCAGCCACCGCTATGGCGATGCCAAGACCGAAGATTTCAACCTTGTCGTCAACATGGGCGTGCCGGTGTCCGACAACGCCGAATTCTACGCCTTCGGCACCTTCGGAACCCGGCAAGGGGAGTCGGCGGGCTTCTATCGCCGCGCCGCGGATAATCGCAATGTGGTGGCGATCTATCCCGATGGCTTCCTCCCGCTGATCAACACGGACACGACGGATTTTGCCATCACCGGCGGGTTTGACGGGGAATACAAGGGTTGGAACTGGGATCTGTCGATGTCGTACGGCAGCAACCAGGTCGACTTCCGGATCACCAACACGCTCAACGCCTCGCTCGGGGCTGCCAGCCAGACCGAGTTTGATGCCGGTTCGCTCGAATATAGCCAGTTGATGGCCAATTTCGATGTGAACCGCGATCTGGCCGTGTCCGGCATCGAACGGATGACTCTGTCGCTCGGGGCCGAATGGCGCCGTGAGCGGTATAAGCTTGGCGCGGGCGAGCCGAACAGCTTTATCGCTGGCCCGGTGCGAGTGGGCACGAACAACCCGTTCATCACTGGCGCTGCCGCGACTGCCTTTGCCGCGCCCGGCAGCCAGGTCTTCCCCGGCTTCCAGGCGACGATTGGCGGGGTTGATGTGACCCAGGCCAACAGCCGCGAGAACTTCTCGGCCTATGTCGAACTCGATACCGACATCACCAAGGCGTGGAACGTCCAGGTGGCAGGCCGGGTCGAGGATTATTCGGATTTCGGCTCGACGGTGAATGGCAAGCTCGCCACCCGCCTCGAGATGGTGGAAGGCTTTGCGCTGCGCGGCGCGATTTCGACCGGGTTCCGCGCGCCCTCGCTTCAGCAACAGTTCTTTGCCGCAGCTGCCACCAACAATATCGGCGGCGTGTTGGTCGATGCCGTGACCTTGCCGGTGAACAACCCGGTGGCGCTTGCCCTGGGTTCGAGCCCGCTGGAGGCGGAAACGTCGTTCTCGTGGTCGGGTGGTGCGGTGTTCAACGCGGTGCGCGGGCTGAACATCACCTTCGACTATTACCAGATCGACATTGATGATCGCATCGTGTTGACCGACAACCTCACCGCCACCCGCGATGCCGCAGGCAACCCGTCGGGCACGGGCACGGGCCGGGCAATTGCGCAGATTCTCAATGATGCGGGCTTCACCAATATTTCGGCAGCGCGCTTCTTCTTCAACGGGATCGACACGCGCACCCGCGGCTTTGACGCCATCGCGACCTATCGCACCAGCGTGGGCAATGCCGGGACCGTCTCGCTGACGGCAGGCTATAACTGGAATGAGGTCGACATTACCGGACGGCGCGACAATCCGGGTGCACTTGGGCAAGTGCCGGGGATCAACCTGTTCGGGCGACTGGAATCGACCCGCATCGAACGCGGCCAGCCGCGCGATCGCATCAATCTGGGCGCGGATTGGGAATGGAACTGGCTGAGCGTCACCCTGCGCAGCAACCGCTTTGGCGAAGTGCTGTCAGCCGGCGCTTCGCCGATCGATGACCTGGTGCTGCGCCCGCGCTGGATCACCGATGCGGAAATTCGCATCCGCCCGCAAGAAGGTTGGGCCAACCGGCTTGAACTCGCCTTCGGGGCCAATAACCTGTTTGATGAATATCCCACGGCGAACCCGACCGGTCAGGCGATCAACCCCACGACGGGTGCGTTGCAGAACCTGTCGGTCAATAACTACTTCCTGCCGTTCTCGAGCTTCTCGCCCTTTGGCTTCAACGGGCGGTTCCTCTATGGTCGGCTGAGCTACATCTTCTGATGCCGCCGGGCGCCGGATAGCGCCAGACATTCGGGGGTGAGCCAGTGCCACGGTATTGTGGCGCGCGGCTCACCCCCTTTTCTGTTTCATAAGAACGCCCGTGATCTTCCATGCGCGCTGTGCTGCGCTGGTTGATACTGTTCGCCTCCGACCGCTTTCGCTAAAGATCGTACTGGCGGCGCAGATCGAAGCTGCACGCCTCGCAAGCGGTGCTGGTGACACCTAAGCGCCTCAAAGGAAGCTGAAAAATTCAATGCAACCCACCGCTTGTTCTGGAAATTTTCGTAGCCATCATCCATTGAGAAAATTTGATGCAAAATAAACATTATTGTTAAGATAATGTTGTTATTTGTTTTTATTATTCTGCTTGGCAAAATTTGGACAGATTTTAGTCAGACCGTCCTCCAAGATCGGTAAGCCAGTCAGCTCATTCGATAGCAGACAGCCAGAGCATCCCGTATGCTCAGCCACCAAACGAGAGCGCGGTGTGGAAGCATCATTTTAGCAGCGGTCACCACATCCATCTCGCAAGGGGTGATCGTGCTTGCACCGGATCGCCGCATCATCTTTTTCAACAAGGCTTTCGCCGCCATCACCGGCTATGGCGAGATTGCAGGAGACGATCTGCAATGGTCAGCGGAACATCGCTTCATGGATACCTCGAACGGCATCCTGATCTTGGAGGATCTTTCGGCGATCATCCGCAACGCCGATGGCAAGGCGATCCGCCTACTTGGCAGCATGACCGATGTCACCGAGCAGCGCGAGCCGGATGCAAGGCTGCGCAAGTCGCAGAAGTCCGAAGCGCGCGACATGGTGGATCTGGTTGCCAGTGCATCGCAGCATGGCGCGGATTTGACGAGCCGCCTGCTTTCGTTTGCGCGGCGCCAGCCGCTCGAACCCAAGACCCTCAGGATCGAGGAACAGCTTGCCGCCGCGGTCGACCTGTTGAACCGCGTGCTGCCGGAAAACATCACCATCGCGGTCGAGAGCGCCGCCGACCTGTGGCAGGTCGAAGCTGATGCCGGCCAGCTGGAAAGCGCCCTCGTCAACCTGTCGCTCAATGCCAAAGACGCGATGCCTGCGGGTGGGCGCCTGACGCTGGCCGCCAGCAATTACAAGGTCACGTCTGAATTCCGCAGGATCGATCCGGAACTCAAGCCGGGCGATTATGTGCAATTGCGCGTCACCGATAGCGGCACCGGCATTCCGGCTGATATTCTGGAAAAGGTGTTTGATCCCTTCTTCACGACCAAACCCATCGGCGAAGGCACTGGCTTGGGCCTCAGCATGGTCTATGGTTTCGCGAAGCAGTCGGGCGGGCATGTCTCGGTATCAAGCGGAGTCGGGGTCGGCACCACTGTCCAGCTGCTGCCGCGCGCGCACGAAAAGCAGCCCGCTGCACAGGCCAGTGGGCAGAGCAATGCGCTTCCCGGTGGGACAGAAACGATCCTGCTGGTGGAGGATAATGATCTGGTCCGCGCGCATATGCTCAAGCAATTGCAGATGCTTGGCTATAGCGTCATCACCAGCTGCAATGGCGCCGAAGGGCTCGCCGAACTGGAAAGACCGCAGGATATTGATCTGCTGTTCAGCGATATCGTGATGCCGGGCGATATGGACGGGATCAGGCTGGCCGAGCCCGCAAGGGCGCTACGCCCTGATCTCAAGATCCTGCTGACATCGGGCTACAGCGAGAATGCGATCATCGACAACGGAACCTTTGACGCATCGCTGAAGCTTCTGCCCAAGCCCTATAGCCGCACCTTGCTGGCAACGACGTTGCGGTCCTTGCTCGATGCGGCAGACGTGCCCAGCGCGGCCTGAGATCGGCTCAGGAGCTGCGTCCTAATCGCGGGCACGCCGCGTCTGTTCGAACAGCAGGCGCAGTTCGATAAGATTGGCCACGCGCAGCGCAAATTCGAACACGTCAAAGGGCTTGGTCACAATGTCGCGCGCGCCGAGCGCCAGCGCACGGCGCTTGGCTTCGATCGATGTATCAGCCGTCAGCACCATGATCGGCACCAGCTCATCCGCGCTGGTAAGCCGCCCGAGACTATCAAGAAGCGCGTAGCCATCGATGCTCGGCATCATCAGATCGAGCAGGACGAGATCGGGCCTGAATGCAAGATAGCGCGCGGCGGCGCGCTGCGGATCGGCCAGCGTCTCGACTTCGGCATAGCACTCGCGCGCGAGGACCGCCGCCACCAGCGCCAGATTGGCCGGTTCGTCATCGATCACAAGAATACGCGCGCTGGCCGCGACCCGGCCGGCGTTCACCGCGTGCGCTCCAGCAGCGCCCGGTCCATCGCTTCGAGCAGCGCGGGCACATCAATCGGCTTGGTCAACACCGCACGCGCGCCCCGCCCCGCCCAATCCCCCTGCGCCGCAATGGCATCGGCGGTAAGCAGGATCACCGGCAAATCCGGCAGGGTTGAGGTCAACTCGTCAAGCACCCCGTCGCCATCCTTGTCCGGCAGATGCAGGTCAAGCAGGACGAGATCGGGCCGGTGCCGCCGGGCAAGATCAAGGCCGAGGCGCCCCTGCATCGCGCTCATCAGGCGCGCCTGTGGCAAGTGGCGGGCCACCACCGCCTCGATAAGCTGGGCATTGGCGAGATTATCCTCGACCAGCAGGATCGTCACCGAATGCGGATCGGCGACAGTGGGCGGAGCTGTCACTTGCGGCAGCGGATCGGGATCCGCGGCTTCGTCTGCCAGCGGCAGATCGAACCAGAAGCAGGCCCCGGCCTGCCCATCGGCGCGCGGCGCATAGCCGATCCGGCCATCCATCGCTTCCACCAGAGCGCGCGACAGCGACAGGCCAAGCCCGGTCCCCTCGCTACGCGCAGCACCTTGGGCAAGACGGGTGAAGGGCTGGAACAGCTCTCCGACCTGATTGGCTTCAATCCCTATGCCGGTGTCCTCGACGCGGATGCGCACCCGCTTGTCGTCGCTCTGCGCGCTGATGGTGACCGTGCCGCCCTTGCGGTTAAACTTGATCGCATTGCTCAGCAGGTTGAGCAGCACTTGCAGCAAGCGGCGCGGATCGGCGGTGACCGGCGGGAGGCTGGTGGCCGCATTGACAAGGGTGATCTGACGGCTTTCGGCCTCGGGCAAGGACAGGCCGACCGCCTCGGCAATTACCGCCGCGGGTCTGACCGGCGCGATGGCCAGCCCCAACTTGCCTGCCTCGATCCGCGCAATATCCAGCACCTCGTCGATAAGGCCCAGCAGATGCCGCCCGGCCCGCAGGATATGATCAATGCTCGCCCGATCGGTCTCTCCCGCATGGGCGCGGGTGCGGTCCAGTTCCAGCAATTGGGCAAAGCCGAGGATCGCGTTGAGGGGGGTGCGCAATTCATGGCTCATGCGCGAGAGGAACAGGCTCTTGGCTGCACTCGCCTGTTCGGCTTCCTGGCGGGCCAGCTCGAGCGCCTCCTGCGCGCGGCGGCGCTCGGTGATGTCGCGGGTGACCTTGGAATAGCCACGCAGCTCACCCGCTTCGTCATACAGCGCGGTGATCACGACATTGGCCCAGAAGCGCGTCCCATCCTTGCGGACGCGCCAGCCTTCATCCTCTGTCCGGCCATCGCGCATCGCATCGGCGAGATTGCGCATCGAGCGGTCATGCGCATCCTCGCCGGGATAGAAGACCGAGAAGTGGCGGCCGAGGATTTCATCGCCCATCCACCCTTTGATGCGCTGCGCGCCTGTGTTCCAGCTCACCACATGGCCTTCGGGGTCGAGCGCGAAGATGCCGTAATCGCGCACGCCTTCGATCACGAGCCGGAAGCGTTCCTCGCCCTCGCGCAGCGCCTGTTCGCGGGCGCGCAACAGCCGGCTGGCCTCGATCATCCGCGCAGACAAGAGCCCGATCTCATCACGCTCGGCCCCGCGTGTGACGAGCGCCTGCCCCTCGGCAAGCCGCACCGCATCGCTTTCCAGCCGCTGGACGCGGCGCACGATCCCGCTTGAGAACAGGAACACGGCAAACAGGCTGCCGACCAGCCCGACAAAGGTCAGCACCCCGGTCGCGATCAGACCATTGCGGCGCACCGTGTTGAGGCGCTCCTGCCGCGCGGCGAGCAATTCGCGCTCGCGCGCCTGCATCCCCTCGATCTCGTCGCGCAGCGCATCCAGCGCCTGCTTGTTTGCGGCCAGGCCGGCCGTGATCGTGGTATCACCGATGATCGCAGGCCCGGTCCGCTCACGCGCGACCAGCAGCAGCGCAAGGCCTTCGCGCTTTTCGCCCGCCAGCATTTCGATCCGGCCGAGCCGCGCGGCGGCTTCGGGATCACGCACCGAGGCGCGCAGGCGCCGGGTGACTTCGGGCACCTGCTGTTCGGCGCGCCGGTAGGGCTGGAGAAAGCGCGGCTCGCCGGTGAGCAGATAGCCGCGCACCCCCGAGGATGCCTCTGCCAGCAACGCGTGCACCTCGTTCACATCGTTCTGGATGGCGATGGTCAGCCGCACATCCTGTTCGGCGCGGGACTCCAGACGGCTGATGGCATAGAGTGCGGCGACCGATCCAAGGAAGATCAGCAGCGGCACAGCCACCACCACCAGCCCTTTGGTGGCGAGCGGGCGATTGGCCCACCAGGCGGAAATCGCGCGCATCATCACCCCGTCCGCCCCATGCCGTGGCGGGTCGCGAGGATCGCAGCCTGGGTGCGATCACGCACGCCGAGCTTGCCGATCAGACGCTCCACATGAGCCTTTACCGTGCCGGGGGAAATGCCAAGGACAAGGGCGATTTCCTTGTTGGTGCTCCCACCTGCCAGCGCGCCAAGCACCTCGCGTTCCCGGGGCGTGAGGCGATCCAGCGAGGCCAGCACCGCGCTGCGCCCGTCATCGCTGACAGCGCGGCGCATCAAATCCGGGGGGAATGCCACGCCCCCTGCCGCGACCTGCGCCAGCGCGGCGAGCACCTCCTCGCGCGAGGCATCCTTGGCCAGAAAGCCGCGCGCGCCCGCGGCAATGCCAGCGCGCAGATAGGCCGGGCTGTCGTGCATGGTGATCAGGATCACGCCCGTCTGCGGCTGGGTTTCGGAAAGGTTGCGCGCCGCCGCGAACCCGTCAATTCCGCCGCCAGCATAGCGGATATCAAGCAGCGCCAGATCGGGTTGATGCTCTGCGGCAAGCGCAAGCGCCTCCTCGCCGCTGCACGCCTCGGCCACCACGGCATAAGCGCCGCTGCGCTCGATCAAGGCGCGCAGACCTTCGCGCGCGAGGTCGTGATCATCGGCGATGAGGATGCTGGGGCGGTTGCTCATGCAGCGGGGATCTCGGCCAGCAGACGGCAACCCGCGCCAGGCGCTGCGATGATGTCCAGCCGCCCGCCAAGCCGCTCGATGCGCTCGCGCATATAGGCCAGCCCGAGCCCGCTTGCGCCAGCGGGCGCGGCCACCGCGCGCGGATCGAAGCCCGGCCCATTATCCGTGATCGCGATGCGGTATGCGCCTTCTTCCTCCGCGATCCGCACCATCACGTGTGCATCCTTCCCGGCATGAAGGCGGGCATTGTTGAGCCCTTCCTGCACGATCCGGAACAGCGCGGTCTCGATCGCCTCGCAGGGGCGCGCGGCAAGGTCCACCGCGAGCGAGACGGCGATCCCGTCACGCGCATCCTCGGCCAATTGGTGGAGGGCTGCGGCAAGGCCGAGATCGTCGAGCGCCGGGGGCCGCATCCCGGTGATGACCTGGCGCAGCTCGCGCACCAGCGCGCGGGCCTGACGGGTGGCTTCGGCGAGATCCGCTTGATCGCCATCGGCGGCAAGCTCCAGCCGCCGCGCCAGCGCGGCAGCCGATTGGGCGACCCCATCGTGCAGCTCGTGCGCGACCCGGCTGCGCTCGGCTTCCTGCGCGCCGAGGAATTCTGCCAGCAGCCGTGCCAACCGCGCCTCGCGCGCGCGGGCGGCGAGCGCGCTGCCGATCAACTGGGCAAGGATGGCCAGCGCCTCGCGATCTTCGGGCGCGAGCGTGCCGAGGCGCTGCTCAAGCACGAGCGCGCCGATTGTCATGCCGCCCGCGCCGGGGGCAACCAGCGGCAGCACCAGCGCATCGTCACCGGCAGGCGGCGGGGCATCCCGTGCCGCGATACGCCCCGTCGCAAAGCCCGCGAGATGCGCCGCCTGCTGCGCCACATCCTGCGCTGCTGCCTCCAATCCTTCCGCTTCACAGGACGTGAGCAGGCGGCTCGCCTCGACCAGCACGCGCAGGCGCGCGGCGCGGGCTTCGGCGGCGCGATAGAGCGTGCGCAGATCGGCTGCGGTGTCGGGTAACGCGGGGGCGAGGGTCATCGCGGGTGAGATTAAACGCCAATCATGCCTTTGTCATATGCCGAACGGCATAGGCCGCCCGGCCCGCCATCCAGCCGATGCGCGAAGCCGATCGCTCCGCAAGATCTGTCCCACCGCAAACACCCCCAACTTGCTTTCGGAGACGCTCGATGAAGACCCGCACCCTCGCCCTCACCTATGCCGCAGTGCTCGCCACGGCGTGCAGCCCCGGCTATGCCAAGGAACGCACGCGCTCGGCCACCGCGCCGGTCGACCAGACGGTCAACTGCATCACCGAAAGGGAAGTCGTGGCTGCCCAGAAGGCCTGGGGCGACGGCATCATCAAGATCGGCAAGGTGTATCAGGAAGGCGGCGACTATTCCGCCGCGGCTGCCGCGCATATCGACCAGTTCTATGCCTATGATCTGAGCCTCGTCCTGTTCAAGCCGACGCTTGCCTCGGTTGATCAGTTCCGCACCTCGTTTGATTCCGCCCTGTCGTACTTCGTCGGCGGCAATCCCGCCTATCCTGAAGACAAGGGCTTCGCGATCAGGCCCTGGAGCAAGGTCCGCTGGAAGAATGTCGGCATCACCAACAATTCGTGCAACATGGCCGTGGCGATGGGCAATTACTACTTCACCTCGACGACCGGCGGCGAGGAAACCAAGGTCGAGTACACCTTTGGCTATATCCGCGGGCTCGACGGCGCGCTGAAGATCGTGGTGCACCAGTCGTCGGTTCCCTATAACGGGGCCTGAGACGCACTAACCATCTGCATTGCGCGGGTCGCGCCGGATTTTCGGCCGGCCCGCGCTGACCTTTCTCATCCGGACTCTCATCATGCCCCTGCGCACTTCTGCCTCGTCCGCGCTCAGCCCTGCTGTTGGCCTCGCGCTCGCCCTCGCCCTTGCGGCCTCGCCGGCTGCCGCCACCGAGGAGGATGCCAATGTCTGGCTGGGTCAATTCGCGACAATCAACGCTTCGGAAAAGGTCTATGTGCGGCTTGAGGCGCAAGAGCGGTTCACCAATGATGCTGGGCGGCTCGGCCAATTGCTGCTGCGTTCGCTGGTCGCCTATCGCTTCACCAACACAGTGAATGCAGGGGTCGGCTATGCCTTCATCTTTACCGATCCGGTCGGCCCTGTCAGGCTCAACGAGCACCGCTACTATCAAGAGCTCAATATCCGCCTGATCGACAAGGACGGCGTCACGCTCGATTCGCGCACACGGCTTGAACAGCGCACCTTTGAAGAGCGGATGGACACCTCTTGGCGCCTGCGCAACTTTGTCCAGCTGCGTGTGCCGGTGAGCAAAAACAACAAGGTGGTGGTCTACAGCGAGCCCTTCATCGATCTCAACGAAACCGGGGTGCAGCACGGCGGACTGTCAATCTGGCGCAATTTCGCGGGCCTTGCGATCCCGCTTGCCAAGGGTGTCGAAGTGGTGCCCGGCTATCTCAACCAATATGTTGTCCGCGATGGCCGCGACCGGGTGGACCACACCGCGAACGTCAATCTGTTCATGACATTCTGAGGTGGTATCCGCCGGTTGCGTGCGGATGTGCGGCACCTGACACAAAAAAGCCCCGCTCTCGACTGCCGAGAGCGGGGCCTGTTTGCCTTGCGGCCATGGTGATTCAGGACAGCGCGACGTGGCGCTTCAGGTGGTGGTCGACATTGCCGAACTCGGAATCGAAGATCGTCAGGCGCTTGAAATAGTGGCCGATGGCATATTCGTCGGTCACGCCATTGCCGCCGTGGATCTGCACCGCTTCCTGCCCGATCAGCCGCGCCGACTGGCCGACGCCGACCTTCGCGGCCGAGACCGCCAGCTTGCGGGTCCGCTCGTCCGAGCCGAGGCGCAAGGTGGCGAGATAGGTCAGCGAGACGGCCTGTTCGTAGGCGGTGTACATGTCGACCATGCGGTGCTGGAGCACTTGGAAGCTGCCGATGGGCACACCGAACTGCTTGCGCTGGCGGCTGTAATCGACCGTCATGGCATGGGCGACCTTCATCGCCCCGCAGGCCTCGGCGCACAGCGCGGCGATGGCTTCGTCGGTGACAAGCTCGATCAGCGCCAGCCCCTCGCCCTCGGCGCCGATCAGTGCCTCGGCACCGAGCGCGACGTTCTCAAAATAGACTTCCGATGCGCGGCGGCCATCGACCGTCACATAGTCGCGGGTGGTGACGCCCGGCGTGTCCTTGGCGAGCACGAAGACCGAAACGCCCGAGCGATCCCGCCGCTCGCCGCCGGTGCGGGCGGTGACGACGAGGTGGCTCGCCCAGGGTGCGCCGATCACGACCGCCTTGTGGCCGTTGAGCACCCAGCCCGCGCCGTCTTTTTTCGCGGTGGTCTCGAGGTCGGCATAGTCATAGCGGCCCTTGGGCTCGGCATAGGCGAAGGCGAAGACCGCCGCCCCCGACACGATCGCGCCGATATGTTCTTCCTTCTGCGCCGCGGTCCCGCCGTGCTTGAGGAAGCCCCCCGCACAGACTACGGTGGGGAGGAAGGGCTCGATCACCAGACCCTTGCCGAACTCCTCCATGATGACCATCGCATCGACCGCGCCGCCCCCGAAACCGCCGTCGGCTTCGCTGAACGGCATGCCGAGAATGCCCAGCTCGGCCAGCTGCGACCACACCTCGGGCCGCCAGCCTTCGCTCGAGGCAATCGCCTTGCGACGCTCCTCGAAGCCGTATTGCTCACGCACCAGTCGCGAGAGGCCGTCGCGCACCATGCCCTGTTCTTCGGTGAAGTTGAAATCCACGAATTCTCTCCCGTCCTCAGGTGCTTGCTGCACCATTCGAGGTTGAAACCTGATTAGCCCTTCCCCTCGGGGGAAGGGTTGGGATGGGGGCCTGCCCTATCGACGGCAGAGCCCCCACCCCCAGCCCCTCCCCGCGGGGAGGGGAGACGAAGGCCTTACAGACCCAGAATCATCTTGGTGATGATGTTGCGCTGGATCTCGTTCGATCCGCCATAGATGCTGGTCTTGCGCATGTTGAAATAGGTCGCCGCCGCATGCTGGGCATAGTCGGGGCCGACCGGGTGCTCGTTCGAGCCGTTGTCGTTCGACACCCCGCCCATATAGGGCGCGGAGTAGGTGCCGACTGCCTCGAGCGTCAGCTCGGTCAGGCGCTGCTGGATCTCGGTGCCCTTGATCTTGAGGATCGAGCTTTCCGGCCCCGGCCCCTTGCCCGCCTGCTCGCCCGCCAGCGTGCGCAGTTCGGTGATTTCCAGCGCGGCCAGATCGATCTCGAGCTGGCTCACCTTCTTGGCGAAGTCGAAATCCTTGATCAGCGGCTGGCCGTCGAGCGTTTCATGCGTCGCGATCTCGCGCAGCTTCTCGACGCCGCGCTTCGAGCGCGCCACGCCCGCGATGCCCGAGCGTTCGTGCGCGAGCAGGAACTTGGCATAGGTCCAGCCCTTGTTCTCGACGCCGACGAGGTTCTCGACAGGCACGCGCACGTCGGTCAGCCAGGTCTCGTTGACCTCGTAGCCACCGTCGAGCAGCTTGATCGGCTTCACTTCCACACCCGGCGTCTTCATGTCGACGAGGATGAAGCTGATGCCTTCCTGCTGCTTGGCGGTGGGATCGGTGCGGCACAGGAAGAAGCCCCAGTCGGCGTGCTGGGCGAGCGTCGTCCAGGTCTTCTGGCCGTTGATGACGTAGTGATCGCCGTCACGCACCGCGGTGGTCTTGAGGCTCGCAAGGTCCGAACCCGCGCCCGGCTCCGAATAGCCCTGGCACCACCACACCTCGCCGCTGCGGATGCCGGGGAGGTGCTTGGCCTTCTGCTCTTCCGAACCGAAGGTGTAGATCACCGGGCCGACCATCGAGACTCCGAAGGGCAGCGGCATCAGCGCGTTCACGCGGGCGTTCTCTTCCGACCAGATGTAGCGCTGGGTCGGGGTCCAGCCGGTGCCGCCGTACTCGACCGGCCACGCCGGAACCGACCAGCCCTTTTGCCCGAGGATCTTGTGCCACGCGACGAAGTCCTCGCGCGCCATATCCTCCCTCATGCCGAAATCGGCGAGGTGCTTGGGATAGTTCTCGGCGATGAAGGCGCGCACTTCGTCGCGGAAGGCCTGCTCTTCGGGGGTGAATTCGAGGTTCATTGGGAAGCTCTCCTCTCAATCGGTTTCGATTTGCCATACGTCTTGTCACGCCCTGCGGACGCGGAAAAGAGGCTTTTGCCCGCCTTGGGCGATCGCATCTGGCAAAACGGCCCCGCAGTAGGGGAAGGTTGCCCAAGAAGTGCGCGCCGTGGGGCTTGCCCGGCGAAGCGAGACACCTGCGGCGGGCAGGATATCACACGCAGCAATGCTTGGAATCGCTGTCTTTCGCCGCATCACCAAGCGGGATTCGCGGGCGAGACCCGCCGAGCGCCAGCCTGCCGTGAATGATGGATTGCTGGCGGAGAGGGTGAGAATCCTACCTATATGTTATTATATTGTTTTATGTGTTTTAATTTTGGATTTTTCACCAAACTACCGCCTTCTATACCCCAACTTTTGCTGCGAGGCTTTCAAAGCATTATTCACAGTTTTGCGGAAGCTTCGCCCTCTCGCACGGCAAAGTGTGGCTCACGCTCAAATCTTCGGGAAGCGGGGTTAACATGCCAAGCGGGCCCAAAGGCCGAATGTGGGACGAAGCCGCCATTCGCACCGGCATTGCTACGTGTCCGCTTATATCGAAAGCGGCCCTTTTGCCTGTGCGTGCCTGAGGCAGCGTAGGCCGCTATCACGCTTTCCATGCACGGCAATGGTGTTCTCGCCGGGTCGGCGTCCGTTCTTTGATCCTGGCCAATCAAGGCCATGGAGAAAGATGATGACCTAATCTCACCTCAACCCGGCCATGCAAAATCGGGTTTCGAGGAATGCCGGCAGGACCGTCGACACCAAGCGGCCGCTGACCCAGAAGCAGATTTGGGTGATCCGGTTCTTCCTTGATCGCGAGGAGCGGCTCCGAGACCGCGCTCTGTTCGACCTGGCGATCGACAGCAAGCTGCACGGCTGCGATCTGGTGAAGCTGAAGATCGGCGATCTCGTGGCTGGTTGCGAGGTTCGCGACCGCGCAATGATCACTCAGCGGAAGACCGGGCGGCTGGTGCAATTTGAAATCACTGCTGACGCCCGATCAAGCCTGGCTACATGGCTTCTGCGACGGGGACCTCCATGCCGACGATGCAGGGCGACAGCTTCTCACACAGCTTCATCAGCCGACCGCGCGTAGTCTCGCCGAATCCGCCGCTTGAGGCTCCTCTGCAACGAGCGATCGCTCGCCTGGGGCTAATCGGCAACAGGTTTGCGCGACTGCGGCGAAGCGATGGCTTGGCCGATTGCCAGAACCTTGGCCCCATGCCTATGGTCGACCTCGACGGCGCGATTCCGCCCCGATTTCATCGCCTTTGCTTGGAGAGAGACTTCATGGGCCGCACCACCATTCCTTCACTTCGTGCCGTCTCCTGCCTTGCCATCGCAGCCGGGCTAGCGCTCGCCGCGCCGCCAAGTTTGCTGGCGCAGAACGCCGCCTCCCAGAGCGCTCAGGCCCCTGCCGCGCCGGTGGGCGGCGTCCCGGCCTGGGAGATCGCCAGCCCCGATTTTCCCGCTGATGCCGCTGTCACCTTCGGGCGGCTGGCCAACGGGATGCGCTACGCCCTGATGCGCAACACGAACCCTCAGGGTGAGGCCGCAGTCCGCTTCAACATCGCCGTCGGCGCTCGCGAGGAGACCGACGCGGAAAACGGCGCGGCGCACTTTGTTGAGCATATGGCCTTCAACGGTTCCACTAACATCCCTGAAGGCCAGCTGCTGCCGATGCTTGAACGATTGGGGCTAGCGTTCGGCGCGGACACAAATGCCACCACCAGTTTCGAGTTCACCACCTACAAGCTGCAACTGCCGCGCACCAATGACGAGACGGTCGACACCGCGCTGAAGGTGATCCGCGAGATGGCGGGCGAGCTGACCTTCGATCCCGCCGCAGTTGATCGCGAGCGGGGGATCATGCTGAGCGAGGCGCAGGTGCGCAATGATCCCGGCCGACGGCGCGGAGCCGATTATCTGCAGGCGGCGCTACCGGGGTCGCGGCTCGGCAACCGGGTCCGCGCCGATGAAGAACGCATCCGCAACATCACAGCCGCCGATCTTAAGGCCTTCTACGATGGCTATTACCGCCCGGAACGCGCGACGCTGGTGATCATCGGTGATTTCGATGTCGCTGCGATGGAAGCCAAGATCAAGGCGACCTTTTCCGATTGGCAGGGCGAAGGCGCCCCGCGCGAGCGTTATCAGAGCCCGGTCCCCGATGGCAAAGGCGCGCCTACCATCGCCGCCTTTGTCGACCCCGCCATCCCGGAGGTCATCGAATTGCAGCGCATCTCTGCTTGGGAACCAGCGGCCAACACCGCCGAGGACACGCGCGCCGATGTGCTGCGTGCCATTGCCGGAGCAGCGCTGACCAATCGCATTTCGGCGCTCTCGCGCGCGGCGGATGCGCCTGCAGTGGTCGCGCAGGCGGCCCAACAGCCGGTGTATGGCAGCGCGGAGTCCTTCGGCCTGCTGATCGTGGCGAAGGACGGAAAGTGGCGCGAAACGCTTGCCCTCGCCGAGCAGGAGCTTCGCCGGGCGAACGAATACGGCTTTACCGCGGCTGAAATCGCCGAGGCCAAGGCCAATATCGAGACCGCGCTCGCCAACGCCGCAGCCCAGGCAGCCGGACGCAACAGCGCCGTGATTGCCGAAGGGCTGGTGGATGCGAGCATGCGCGATGCTGTGTGGACCTCGCCCTCGCTTGATCTGGAGTTCTACCGCGCGATCGCCCCCTCGCTGACGCAAGAGACCGTCAGCGATGCCTTCCGCGCCGCATGGCAGGGCGGGCCGACGGTGGTGCACGTATCGACCAAGCAGCCGGTCGAAGGCGGCATGCAGGCCATCGCCGCGGCCCTTACGGAAAGCGCCGCTGTTGCCGTGACCGCGCCGACTGAGGCGGCCGAGGTGCAATTCGCCTACAGCGATTGGGGCCAGCCTGGCACGGTGGTCGAGGACAAGACCATCGCCGATCTCGGCATCCGCACCTTACGCTTTGCCAACGGCCTCCAGCTCAATCTCAAGACAACCACGTTCGAGCCGGGCAAGGTCGCCTTCGAACTGCGGGTCGGTGACGGCTTGGCGAGCTTCCCCAGGAACCGGCAGGGCCTTCGCGAGATGCTCCCCAACATCGCCAGCATCGACGGCTTCGAAAAGCACGATATCGACGAATTGCGTCGGGTGCTGGCGGGCAAGGCGGTCAGTATCGGCCTCGGCGCCGAGGAAGATGCGCTGGTGGCGAAAGGTCAGACCACGCCGACCGATCTCAAGCTGCAGCTTGATCTGCTCGGCGCGCGACTGACCGCAACTGGCTGGCGGCCCGAAACTTCGGCCCAGTGGTCTGGAGTCGCGCCCATTCTTGTGCAGAATATCCGTTCCGGCCCGATACAAGTGCTGTCGGTAGCGCTCGGCGCGGTGCTGGCCGATGGCGACGCGCGCTTCGGCCTTGGCGATGTCAGCCAGATCGGGCAGGTCACGGTTGACGATCTGAAAGCCGTGGTCGCGCCGCAATTGACGAGCGGCGCACTCTCGCTCGGGCTGGTCGGCGACTTCGATCCTGACACGGCGATTGCCGAGGTCGCAGCGACACTTGGGGCGCTGCCGGCCCGCCCGGTCCGCAGCGCTGTGCAGGCTAACGCCGCACCGGTCGCCTTCGTTGCAGATCGAACCACGCGGGTGCTGACCCACACGGGCGCGGCCGATCAGGGTGCCCTGGCGCTTGCCTGGCCCACCACCGATGGCCGCGACCAGAGCGACGATTACACCCGCGACCTTCTCGCCGCAGTGATGAACCTGCGCCTGACCGAGAAGCTGCGCGAGGAGCTGGGCGCGACCTATTCGCCGCAGGCGCTCAGCTATTCGCCGCTCACCTACGACGGATACGGCTACATCGTGGCGATTGCCACCCTGCCGCCCGAAGGGATGGACGACACTGCCGCGGCAATCCGCGCCATCGCGCAGGAACTGGCGGCGGCTCTCCCCTCGGCCGATTTGGTCGAACGGGCGCGCAATCCGATCCGCGCGAGCTTCGAGCGGGGCGAGACGCAAAATCAGGGCTGGGTCAGCATTGTTGCGGCAGCGCAAAGCGATCCCGTGCTGCTGGAGCGGCGGCGCAGGCGTACCGCCACACTCGACGCGATTACGCCTGCCGATCTGCAGGCTGCCGCGCAGCGATATCTGGTCGGCACCACGCCGGTCGAGCTTCGGGTCGTGCCCGAACCGAAGCCTTGATCAGGTCAGGGATGGTGCTGTGAAGCTGCACGGGCAACGCTGGCTTTACCGCGTCGGCAACGCCGAGGTGTGTGTCGATAACGCCTTCAGCTGGTTGGGCTGGACGCAGGAACGCTGGGTGATCAATGGCGAGGTCGTGCGGGCGACTGGCGGGTGGTGGGTGTCCCGGCGATCGTTCGAGGAGCCGTGGCTCACCCCGCTGGGCGACGGTGTCCTCACCGCCGAGTTGCGCGCCAAGACGGACTACGTGGCATGCCGCTTGCTGCTGGACGGGGTGGTTTGCGAACATGACGCCCTGTTCGAAGCTAGCTGGCATGGGCGGGGCGGCTGGCCCGACGCAGACGCCTGGACCGAAGTGCGCCGCTTTGCGGTCTTCGATGGGCTATCATTGGGCTTGCGGCGCCGGGGGCAGAGGGCATGAGGCGCCGAGCATTTGAGCGTGACCGGGCCGAAACACGCTTTGGAGAAGGATGCGAATTCGGCCATTTGTGATGTCATAAATGATTTATTACGCGGGGAGGCCTATCAGCTCCTACACTGAGCCGCCCTTATGCTGGCGGTGCTCCAGAGCAGACCTTTTGGTTTCCAACCAGATCAGGTGATAGGCGGGACCGGTGCTCGGTCCTGAAAGCAGCGTGGCGGGTTTTGGCGTAAGCAGACGTCATTATTGATGATCAAGCATGACCGACTCTGGGTCGGGATTTGCCGGAAGCAGAACGCCGCGTCGTGGCCGAACTGACCCAGCCGGTAGAGTCGGGCCACTGGTCGGTCGCCGTTACGAACAAGGCGTGGCTGGTATTTCTGGACAAAGTGCGAAGGCTCGAGGCTGGGTTGACGGCTGTCAATCCGTGGGCCGTCTTAAGCGCTATGTTTTCTGTTAATCTCACCACGCGACAGGGAGGTGCACATGCTGGCACTCGAATGCGATAAGTCCGCCGGATACGTCGAGATCACGCTGGATGGCGGGGTCAATGCCCAGGAATATCAGTCTGTCATCAGCGCGATTGATGATGCGCTGAAGACGCATGACAAGCTCAACCTGGTTGGCGTGCTGCGCAATTTTGGCCATATCGAATGGTCGGTCTGGCCCAAAGACTTGGTGTTCCACGCCACCCACCGTGATTGGATGAAGCACGTCGCAATCGTCAGCGACATGGGCTGGGTTGCGCGGACCATGCGGATCTTCGCGCCTTTCTATGCGGCAGAGATCCGCTGTTTCCCATTGGCCAAGCTGGATGAGGCCCGCGCCTGGGCGCGCACCGGACAGATCCTGCGCGCTTCGGACTGAAACGGCCTAGCGACAGACCATCTTCAGATCGCGATGAAGACCACGAACCGCTATTCTGCTGCCCACCCATCTCTGGTCATGAGCGGCGTCACGCTGCGATCCTACAAGCTGCTCGGCAGCTTCAACGGTTTTTCCGCCAGCAGCCGCATTTCTGGAAACGACCCCATTCCGGCCAACGTTGAACGTATCTGATCGAAGGCAGGCTCAGGTTCGGCAAGCCTGTTCCATCCGGATATCGACTGCGCCATATACCGCCCCATGATTGTGTTCGGCCCGATGAGCATCACCCTGCTGATTTGCGCAGCGCAGGGCGTTTTGCTCGCAGTCCTGCTGTGGCGCACCGAGGCAAACCGCTGCGCGAACCGCTGGCTGGCTTTGCTGATCATTGCGGTTGCAGCGCTGATGAACCCTTACATCATTGGCTATGCGGGCTTCTACGAGAGGTGGCCGTGGCTCAGCTTTGCGCCATTGTCCTTGACGCTGGCCTTCGGGCCGCTGCTTTACCTCTACACCGTCTCGCTTGTCGAAGGCCCACCGCCGCGGGTCTGGCTGCACTTCGTGCCGGTGTCGGTGCAGTTTCTCGCCTATGCGCTGGTTTTCCCCTTCCCGCTGCCGGTGAAGGATCGCTGGAACGATAGCGTGCATGAACCCTTCATCGATCCGGCACTCGACATCGCCGCGCTGGTCAGCATCGCCATCTACAGCGCGGCGGCCTATCGAGGATACCGCATCTATCGCCGATGGCTGGACGAGAACCGCACCGACAGCGCCGATTTCGAGCCGGTTTGGATCCGCAATTTCCTTGCGGCGCTTGCGACGATGGGGGCAATCTGGGCTGGGTTCCTGATCGCCAAGCAGATCGATCCGGCGCGCGACTATTTCGATCAGTTTCCACTCTATGTCGCCTTCAGCGTGCTGGTGCTTTATCTCGGCATCGCAGGTTGGCGGCATGCCGAGACGCGATTTCCGCAAGCTATTGCGGCTCCCACGCCGGACCCGCAGCCAGTGCCCGCGCCGGCTGCGATGCGCGACTGGGCTGCGCAGGGCAGTGCGTGGATCGCCCGGATCGAAGCCGAGGAATTGTGGCGCGATCCGGCTCTGACGCTCGCTAGCCTTGCCCGTATGCTCGGCACCAACACCTCCTACCTGTCACGCGCTTTGGGTGCCGCATCGGGCGAGAATTTCAACGCAGTCATCAACCGCCGCCGGGTCGCGGCAATGCAGGCGTTGCTGACCACTCACACAGAGCAGCGCGACCTGCTAACCATCGCCTTCGATGTCGGGTTCAATTCGAAGGCGAGTTTCAACCGCGCCTTTCAGGACTTTGCAGGAATGAGTCCCAGCGCGTGGCGTCTCAAATCGCAAAAATCCATGCCCGTTTGAGGTTTGAGGCGCAGGCGCCAGGGTAATCGGGGCACCGTGGCGGCATTCCCGAACCGGTGGAGCGATCCCGATGAAACACCTTGCCCTTGCCGCCGCCATTCTGGCTTTACCGCTTTACTTCCCCTGCGGCATCATCGCGCCGCTTGCCGCCCAGAATGCTGATCCGGCGCGCTACACCCCGCAGCTGCTGAGTGCCGAGCAGGCGAGCCGCGATGTCGCCCTGCTGCGGCGCGCGCTCGAAACGGTGCACCCTGGCCTTTATCGCTACAGCGATAAGCCTGCGATCGACGCGGCATTCGCCCGGCTCGAAGCGGCGGCGACCGCGCCAATCAACGAACTTGCCTTCCATGCCGAGATCGCGCGGCTGCTCGCAGCGATCCATTGCGATCACACCAAGGCCGAGATGTCCGAGGCGCTGGACGACTTCCGCAACAAAAACCCCACCCATTTGCCGCTGCGATTCCAGCTGATCGAGGGCCGGATGATTGTGGTGTCGAATGATCGGCAGGCCGGCGCGCCGCCGGTTGGAAGCGAGATCCTTGGGATCAATGGGATGCCGGTGCCTTCGCTGCTGCTGCAGCTCGCCCCGCTGGTGTCCTATGATGGCGCCACCGATCAGGCGATTGCCGCCAAGCTTGCCGATGACAGCGACCTGATGGGCGATGATTTCAACGAGAATTACCCGGCGCTTTTCGGCTTTCCCGATCGCTGGCAAATCGAATGGAAGCCGGTAGGCGGCACCCGGGCCACCACCGCTACCCTCCAACCGATCAGATTTGCGCAATGGACGGCTCTGGCCGGGCCGGGCGCGAAATATCGCAGCGAGTTCTACAACGCCGTCACATGGCGGATCAGCGGCACAACCGCGAGGCTCGGTATCGATACCTTCGTCAATTACCGCAACCCGGTGCAAGCCACCGCCTTCCTTGGCGGATTCTTCGCTGCGATTCAGGAGGCCGGGACGGACCACCTGATCCTCGACCTGCGCAAAAATGGCGGGGGATCGGAAGATGTCTCGGTGGCGCTCGGCCGCTATCTTATCGACCGGCCGTTCATATGGGCAAAGCCGACCCGCTTGAAGGCGGTGCGCTACGGCGATCTGCAGCAATATTTCGAAACCTGGGGTGACCGCGAGGCGCGCTTCAACGCGCCGCTCGATGCCTTCACGAAAACCGCTGATGGCTGGTATGATCTCATCCCGGTGCTGAGCGGAGAGACTGTCGGCGATGGCGATTCCGCCTTCGAACAGCAGCCGATTGACGATCTCGGATTCCGCGGGCGCCTAACCATCCTCAGCGGACCGCGCAATGGTTCGGGCGCCACCCGGACCATCGCACAGCTCAAGGAAAAAGCAGGCGCGGTGATTGTCGGCGAGGAAAGCGCTGGAAGCGCTGAAGGGCCGACCTCGGGCAGCATCTTCCTGATGAAGCTCCCCGAAAGCGGGATCAAGGTGCGCATCCCCGAAGCCTGGAACCGCACCAACATTGCTCGCTTCGTGCCAGGCAAGGGCGTGCCAGTCGATCAGTTGGTTATGCCGACGCTGGCGGATTTCGAAGCGGGGCGTGACCGCACGATCGAGGTTGCCCAAGGTCTGCTGGCTGCCCCCACCGACACCGCAGCCGCTGTCTCAAAAGCGCTGGCTGGCGATTGGGCCGGGACGCTCGACTACCGCGATTTCAGTGATGATAGCCGCGAAACCCTGACCACCCTCATGCGGAGTGATGGCGCAGTGCTGTCATGGACGTTCGACGATGGCCCGGGCAAGACCATGCGCTCGTCCGATACGTGGGTGTTCGATGCGGCGGGTCAGGCGCTGACGATCACGGCAGGCAAGAATGCGCCCGACCAGTGGCGTGTGCTCGAATCGCGCATTTCGGCCGATGGTGAATCCCTCACCATCGTGCTGGAAGGCGAAAGCAGGGAAAACGGGCGCAGCGTGACTGTACGGAAGATCCTGACCCGCGACGGTAGTCGGCTGCGCATCACCAAGCAGACACGCGTGGCGGGCGAGCCGTTCCTGATGCGGCAGAGCTACGAGCTGCGGCGACAAGGCTTTGCTGCGTGCTCGGACCTTCCAGAATCCACCCACGATGAGTCATGAGCGGGGGCGAAGCGCGATTCCGATACCTGCCGGGCAGCTTCGGTGGGTTTCTCGCCAGCAGCCGACACTCTCGAACCGAACCCGTAGCGGCCATGGCGCGAAATGAATCCAGTTTACGGCTTTTCATCAGATGGTTACTTTGTGCGGGATGCGCCAGCCCGCTATCACGTTAGCAATTGCTCTCGCGGGAGCCTTCGCTGCCACAGCAGCGGCGCAAGACGCAGTTGTACAGGGCGATGCGCCTGAGGGGACCACGATCATCGTCAGGCCACCGCTCATGGAAAATGAGCGAAAGCAGGAACTGCGGGAGTTCACCAAACAAATCGTTCGACCGCCGCCCATGCATCAGCCGATAGCGAAATTCTTTTTCCCGGTTTGCCCAGAGGTCCGCGGTCTCACACCCGCCGACGCCGAAGCGATAGCTGAACGCATACGGCAGAACGCACGTGCACTGGGTATTGGTGCAAATGACGATCCGAAGTGCACGCCGACGATCCTGGTCGCATTCATGTCCCCCGCTGCGGGGCCGCCGGAGAAATGGCTGTCCGCGGATTCGCCGCAGCTGGCTCACTTGGCCGCCCGCGAGCGGGAGCGTGTCCTATGCGAAGCCAGCCCCGTGCGTGCGTGGAACAGAGTCGAAGTCCGCGATTTCTACGGCCAGCCACAGGTCGTTGGTGAGACAACGTTCATCGATCCACAGCCCAAATCCAAGACCGATCCAATCGTTACGACCGAAATCACCGGAGCAGCTGTGCTGATTGCTCGCGACGCCGCGGAGGGGCTGACGCTCGCTCAGCTTGCCGACTACGCGACCATGCGCACGCTACTCGGCACAGCTGCACTGCCAAACCGAGGGCTATCCCCCGTTGAGACAATCCTGTCTCTTTTCGAGGATGCTGACCCGCCCGCCGAAATGACCGCGTTTGATCGGGCATTGGTGGCAGAACTCTACAACGCCTCACGCAATTCCTCACCTCGCCGAGTTTACAACGACATCGCCCGCGCCGCTGTCAAAGCCGAGAGGAATGCTAGGGCAGAACCTGAAGTGCCCAAACCTTAGCGTCGGGACTTGGCAGGCAACCCCGCCGTTTTGCTATCCACCCAGTTGCTGCGGTCCCCAGTGATTGCGCACCATCCTGAAATCAGTCGGGCGGCTATCACCCTGCTTGGGCCAAGAGCCGCCGATCCGCAAACGCCACCGTTGCCGTCGTCGGGCAGCGCATTTATCGTTGCTATTGTGCCCGATCTCAATGCGTTGAAAAATGTGCTGCTTGGTGCGACTTTTGCCGTTTGGTTTGGCTGGGCTTTTTTGCTGCTGATAGCTACCGTGGCGGCCGCCGTTTTTATTTTTGGGGTGCCCCTGAAAGATGAAGAAACAGGTGAGGTCGTTCCCCCCGCGAAGTCAGCAAAGTTATTTTTGATTCTTGGAGCCGCAAGCCTGCTTCTTGTTGCGGCTGGGCTCAAAATGAAGAATGGATGGGTTGCTCCATCTATTTTCAGTTGGCTGACGTCGATACCCCTCTGGGGTTACATGATTTTCATCCTCTTAAGCTGGCTTTTCGTGACATCGATTTTGAACAGTTTGGCAGGTTGGCCTGAGTTGATGCGTTCATTCGCTCGCCCCACTGGGAAAGCATTGTGCACGCGGAAGCTGAAATGGGCAGTCATGGGAAAGGGTGTGACGTTCAAAAACGTCATTACCATCGCAGCACATGATGCCGGTGTCGTTATCGACCAGAGCCGGTGGTTCGGTCCTTTCACTAGCGCGGTTCTAGTCCCTTGGGACCAAGTGAATGTTGGGCCAATCAAGGGGGCAGCGCGTGACCTGATAAGTCTTAAGTTTGGTGAATTGAAAAAGGCTACCCTAGTCTTGCCTTCGAGGTGTTGGATGGAAATCGACACGCATCAGCCAGCGAAAAAGTCCTAGTGTCTGGAAACGACCCACGACCAGCCAGGCGCCGGGCCGGTGCACGATCCCGAAAGCGGCAGGGCCGCTTTGCCCCGCCCTCAAAAAATTCCTGCCTTTCAGGGAACGACCCCATAGCTGCCGTCCCCGTCACCCCGGACTTGATCCGGGGTCCGGCTTCTTCTCCACCGTCAAATCTATGGTTAGGGTGCGTTCGGAACTGCCTGATGCTGAGGAGATGTTCGATGCGCTCTGATATCGCCGCTGCCGTAGTGTCACTGGCGTGCTTCGGCTTTCTGGCTCTAATGGCGTGGACCGGCAAGCTGGCGGGGATCGACAGCACCAAGGTGCGCCTTTTCGAGTGGATCGTCGAGGATGTCGGCGTCGGCCAATTCGGTCGCGCCGGAGCGACGGTGCTGTTCGCCGGCCTCGGACTGGCATCGGTGCCGGCGGTGCTGTGGATACGGCGCCGGTTCTATTTCGGGTGAGAGGGATGGCGCGGTGATCTTTGGCAAGCGGCAAAGCGGACCGCTGGAGGAGAAGGCCGGAATGGCGGGGGAAAGCATGAGCAGCGGCGCGTGGATGAGCAGTCTAAAGAGCAACCAGCAAATCGGAGACGATCAGGGGGTCAGAGTTAAGTTCTTCGGCCATGATTGGGAACCAGCAACCTCGAAAGTGCCGCTAACCCCTGATGATGTTTTGGCAAACATGCGTCTTTACGGGCAGGGTCATGCTAGGCAACGAGACCAGCTTCCGGAATCCTTGGCCGTCTGGGATGAGCGTCGATTCAGGAAAGCGGGAGACATATTCTCCGTTGGTTTCTTCGTCGTGCGCGGCAGGCTCGCCGAGACCCTCGCGCGTTTCGATCTTGGCGAGGGCGGGCTGATCCCGTTCCCGGTCTATCAGGCCGATCTGGCGACGCCCTATCCGGGCGAATTTTTCCTGCTCAATTTTGGCTGCATCAAGAACAGCATTCTGGTCGACCGGTGCGAGGATGCGCGCAAGTTCGTTGTCGACAAGGCCAGCGGATTGCAGATCTGGCACATCAACCGGTCGAAATCCGCAGGCGAAGTCGTGCTTTCGTCCCAAGCACAGGGCGGCCCCGACCTGTGGTTCGAGGAGGCGGTGCACAACAAGCTCTTCCTGAGCGACGCGCTGGGGCAGGCGCTGCTCGACATCGGCATGGGCGAAGTGTTCCGGCTGACCCGTTGCCGGATTGCCTGAAACCCACCAAGCGCCCTGCGCAACAAGAAGGGAAAGCTGGACCTTAGATCAAGTCCGGGGTGACGGTGTGGTTGACGGCAGAAATCCACCCAGCTGGGGTCATGAACGAGGCCGATGGGCGATCCCGAAAGCGGCATGGCAGCTTTGCCCCGCCCGCGAAAAATTCCTGCCATTCAGGAAGCGACTCCGACGCAGTCATTCCGTCAGCCCATCAAGCTCGCATTCCTTGAGCCGCACACTGGTCGGCAATGCATCAACAAAGTCCCGCAACTCGCGCTTTGAGGGCGGCCACCATACATTGACCGGAACTATGTCGGCGATAAGCCGGGCATGGCAGGGCCCGACCAGCAAGGCATCGGACCTAGGGTCGCCAATCCCTTTGGCAATCTTGCCGCCTGCAGCAAGGGTGCTGCCGAACCCGTCTTCCGGGATATTGAGGCCGCCAGCGAAGTCTGTGTGCTGGCGATAGTCCTCCGGCACCACAAAAAGCTTCACAATCCGCGGTCGCTTGAGCCGCACCAGCGTCGTCCTGCGGGGCGGCCTGCCATGCACGATCAGAACCGTACCCGGAGTGCTACTGAATGATGCAGCGGCGGGCGCCCAGTAATTCATGCAGGACGAGGCGCAGACCCCGAAGGCTTCCACGGCCCATTTTTCCTCCCGGATGATGCCTGCCCCGGCCATGGCGGATCCAACCCAGCCCCCGAACGAGCTCACCCGAAGCGTCCGGACATCCGCATCACGATGCCGCTCGAAGCATTCGACGGATTCCGGTTCGGTTCCTCCGATATAGGTGAGGACTTGTGAGGCAGCGTCATGGACGCATTCGGTCTTCTCTTCCCTCAGCAGATCGATGACCTCCTCCATCGACCGATCCGCAGCCGCGCTTTCCTCGCTGGCCATGGGTGCGAGCGCCAAAACCGCCCCCGCAAGCACTGGCATCAATCGAAGATCATGGATCCGATGCCCCTGCCGCCCAGATAACAGATGTAAAACACCAGCACCCCTGTCGCCACGATGAGGGACCCGATCAGAAGATCACGCTCCGCAAGCATGCGGGCCGAAGGAGTCTTTTTGTCATTGCCCATCTAAATTCTCACCAACACAATGCTTAACTTATTGATTTATTCAAAAAATGTTGAACACAGCCTGCGCCGTCAAGAGCCTCGCCTGGGCTGATCAGTGTGCCACTTCTGTTGGCTGATAGCGCGGGCGCGCTTCGGGCATCAGCTTACCGCGTGCATAGGCGAACACCAGCAGGCCTAGCACCCCGGCGACAACCATATCGGCAAAGGTCGTGTAGAACAGCCAGACATCGGTGGTGCCATAGCGCGCCACCGCGACATTGAGCGCGGCAAGGACAAAGCCGATCACCCCCATCCCGATCCCGAGGCGGCTTGCGTCCATGTTGCGATAGGGCAGATAGCGCATCAGCCGGATTGCAAGCCGGTTGCCGCCCGCCAGCCCATCAAGCAGAAACAGCCCTGCGCTAACCAGCCCCACCACCGAAGAACGGTATTTGACAGCCTCTTCGGACTGGAATGTCAGTGCCAGCACGGCCGAGAGGATCAGCAGCATGATCCCGAACAGCGCCAGCCCGCCCAAGAGATCAATCCGGATTACACGCTGCACCGCCAGCAGAGCGAGCCCTGCGACCGCCCCGACAAGCGCGGCGGTCGTCAGATCGGTTTGTTTGGCGACGAGGTAGAACAAGAGGCCAAGCGCAAAATCGACCGCCAGCGGAATGGCGTTGCGCCGGAAAACTCCGAAATCGATATGGCCCGGCTTGCTGGTATCGCCCAGCCCTTCGCGGAATCCCTGTCGGATCGCCTCACTGAATGTCATGTCGGCATCGGCCGCGGCGAAGGCTGCCTCGCGATATTTCTCGGGATAGGCAATGGTGCGCCCCGGGTGGCTTTCATGAACCAGCGCGCCGTCGCGACGCACCGCAATGCCGACATTCAGCACACTGATATAGCCTGCCTCAACCTCAAGGGCAGAACCATCGGGGAGCGGTGCTTTCAGCCAGTGGTTTCGCACCGCATTGGGGCCGGCAGGAGGGGTCTGATCTTGCGCGACTGGCCTGCCATTGAGATAAAGCTCGGAAAACAGCCCAGCAGTGCTGGAACGCATCCGTACCAGCCCCTTGAGGCCGCCAATCTCGAACTTGCGGCGATAGCGCCATAAGGTCAGTCCACTCATGACCATCTGCTCCGGATGCGCCCTGCGGCCGATCAGGCCCGGCGAATTGCTGAAAGACTATTTTTCAGCTATTTATCAGTCAAGCCTCGATCCGCTGAGCGCGTCTCAGCTCTCGTCCAGCAATTCGGCAGCGTAAGGCGGCGTCATCCAAGCTGCCGTGAAATTGGCGATCAGAAAGAATGCGCTCAGGATAAACTTCCCTGTCGACTCCCACTCCTGCGGGTCGCGCGGAAACCACATGCCCCGATCCGCAAACCATCCCAGCAGCCAGGCCCATACCGCCACCAGCAGCGTCACCACGCAGCCCGCAGTTCTGGTGGCGCTCATTTCGACCAGCCTTTCACGCTCGTCCGGTGGAGCCTCGAGCCCGAGCCAACCTTGGCGTCTGATGATCAGTCCAGCGTGCAGTGCAAAGGCACCGAAAAAGGCGGACCCGAGCCAGAAGGAATCATGCGCGCCTTGTGACACGTCATAGATGCCCCACAGCAACATCGCGGCAAGGACAAGCGACAAGACGATCACGAAGCGCGGCGCCAGCAGCCACATGTTGGTGTGCAACCACCGGCCCGCGCGGACATTCCATGCGCTGAGCGACGAGCCCGGATGTTCGATCATGCACGCGTCTCCTTCAAGGTCTGCGAGAGCGAAGGGAACGGTTCAAAAGAAAACAGCAGCTCCACCGGGACGCTGAACACGCCGGCCAGCAACAGCGCCAGTTCAAGGCTCGGCTTGTAATCGCCGCGCTCGAGAAAACCGATGGTCTGGGGGTTGACCCCGACGGCATCGGCAAGTTCGCGGCGGCTCATTCCTGCATCGGCCCGGAACATCGCGATTCTGTTGTGAATCACTCTCGACATAGCCTGAATTTAATCACTTCATTGCGTTTACGCAATAGTTTGATGAGATATGGCGAGTGTATGGGGAATCGCTATCGTGCTTGAAGCGCGCATTCCCCTTCACGAAAGCAGCGCGGCGGCTTTTCCCCGCTTCTGAAGAATTCCCGCCTTTCAGCAACCGACCCCGTTTGAGACAGTAGAGATTGTTTGCGCACGCTCCTGCAACCGGCATACTGAAGATGCCAATGAATGAGATCTATCTGATCCGCCACGGTGAAACGGAATGGAACGCTCAGGGCCGTTTCCAAGGAAAGCTGGATTCAGCCCTTACTGACACTGGCGTTCAGCAAGCCGCAGCTATCGGTAGATGCCTCGCTGGGTTGGACCTCTCAGTCGATGCATTCGTCTCTAGCCCGTTGGGAAGAACGCGTCAGACAGCAGCAATCATTGCTGGAAGCGCGCATCTTCCTGCTGCTCAATGTGATGACCGTCTCGCTGAGGTGTCGTTGGGCTCATGGGATGGTTTGACGCACATTGACATCGACGCACAGTGGCCCGGATTGCTCGATGGCTCCACACCGTTCGACTGGTTTTTCAGGTCACCCGATGGCGAGAGCTATGACTCCGCTTTCCGGAGATCCGATTGCTGGCTGGAGGAACGGCAGGGTGTAACCGTCGCCGTGTCTCACGGGTTGATTAGCCGGATCATCCGAGGCGCATACAGCGGGTTGTCCAAGACAGATGCATTGAGCCTGCCGGTCCCTCAGGACGTTATCTGGAGACTCTCCAACGGTCGGATTGAGCCAATATTCGTCGGTTGAGCATCGGCGCATCATTCGCGCGCATAGCTCGAACCTGCCGTTCCGGAATCCACCCACAAGCGGTCACGAGCCGCGTAACGCTGCGATCCTGAAAGTTGTCCGGCAGCTTCAACGGTTTTTTCGCAAGCAGCCGCGTTTTTGGAAGCGGGCCTTACCGGACACCGAACACTCTTAAGCCAATTGACCTTTGCGAACGAGCTCACCGGCGAGCAACGACAGTATAAATGGGCACCTTTCGATCACGATGCCTATAGTTTCCCCAGGACAAAGAGGTATTTGGGAAACCCAGTATTTTCAGATATTCGATGACCAACAAGGGCGGAAGGCGGAACCAGCCATCGGTTATCCAGTCCGGGCGATCAGCTTTCGGCATGAAGCGTGGACGATTTAGGATCCTGCTGCCCAAACGGCCATAAGGCGAGACGTCTGCGACAATCATTGCTTCTTGCGCCAGTCGCGATCCGTTTTCCAGGGCCATAAACGGATCGCGCAGGTGCAGGAGAATGCTGCCGAAAACCGCGACATCAACCGGGCCGATAGCTTCGGGAATGTCATAAACGATGCCGTTGACCATCTGTGCACGGGACCCGAACGCCTTGTGGCAGAACCAGTAACCATTGTTGATGCGCCTTAGGTGCGCTCGGCGATCCTTGCGAGATGCTCTAAAGTCGTTCGACCTGAAAGGGACGATGTCCCAGTCGAACTCATCCGAAAGGTCGAAGGACACAACCTCAGCTCCCTGTTGTTCGATATAGAAAGACAGGATACCCGAGGCAGCACCGACATCCAGGACGCGTTTGCCTGCAAAGTCAAAATTGCCAAGGTAGGGTCCTATTGCACCCCGCAGATCCCACTCGCCCTCGACTGTGCCATGACCCGGCACGTCCATTGTGTGATAGAAGTAGCACTAGTCGGGCGACATGACATCGCGCGGGGGGAATAGGGCGCCGCTTCGTTGCGGCGCTCGATCGTATTGAACATCGGCGCGATCCTTGGAGCAAATGATCCCACACCCTATCGTTCAAGCTCGGCATTGCCTACCCGCTTTCTTGTGACAAAACCAAGAAATACAGTGCAATGCGATCCGCCAAAGCGGACAGGCAACTTCCCACCCATCATCGGCCTCGCGTCGGGCCGGCGCGCGATCCCGAAAGCCGCATGGCGGAGCGGACCCGCTCGCAAAAAATTGCTGCCCGTCTGCAACCGACCCCGAAGCGGCCATAGTTTCAGCTCATTTAACTTTGGCTCGAAGCAAAGTGTGAAGGAAATTTTGCCAATCAATCTTCAGGTAGTCGATCGGGGTCATGGCCATGTCTACGGATTGCATAGCTAAGGGCCCCGTTTACACGGGACATGCAGTGGCTACGCTCGCGCGAGCCGACGGGGATTCCAGCCGCAACTGTGAGATACCAATCCCGAGCACCGCACCTGCGGCCGTAGCTACATTGGCTTTGGCGGCATGCGGCGGGGGTGATAGTCCGAGTAGCCCAGCACCGTCGGTGGGCGTCGCTCCAGGCGCAGCGGTGCTCAAGCCGCAAACCGACAGCGAAGCAGCGAGGTTTCTGTTGCAGGCATCCTTTTCGGCCAGTTCGGGGGCGATCGCCGAAGTTCGCAATGACGGCTTTGCGCCTTGGCTCGATCGCGCGATGCGCCAGGCCAACGATGTCAGCGCAGCCGGCTATTTCGAGGCGCGCGGCTTCGACAGGGTCGACGCCAACCGCTTCTACAACGGAACTACCACCGGCGACTGGATGATCTGGTCGCAATTGCTCTCCGGCGGCAACGTCTTGCGCAAGCGGTTTGCCTTGGCGCTGTCGGAGTTCTTTGTTGTCTCGCTTGGCGATATCGACATCTCCTGGCGCGGTCCGGCGATCGGCGAATACTGGGACATTCTCAACCGCAACGCCTTCGGCAGTTTTCGCACGCTTATCGAGGAGATTACCCTCAACCCGGCGATGGGCGTCTACCTCAATACGCGCGGCAACCGTCGCGCCGACCCGCGCACCGGGCGCGTGCCTGATGAGAATTATGGCCGTGAGATCATGCAGCTATTCTCAATCGGACTGTTCGAACTCAATCCGGACGGCACGCCGCGCACAAATGGCGGCGAACCTATCGAGACCTACACTAACGACGACGTAACCGGCATCGCGAAGGTCTTCACCGGTTACGATTTCAACTATTCGCAGACTCAAGCCTTCCCCGATCCCACCAATCCCGCGCGCACCGTCGCAGGCGTGGATTTCGCGCGCCGGCCGATGACTGCCGACCCGAGCAAGTGGTCGCGCCCAAGCGCCGACGGTTTTCATGCACAGGAGGAAAAGCGCTTCCTCGGACTTGTCATTCCTGCGGGGACCAATGCATCCGAATCGCTGCGTCTGGCGCTCGACCACCTCGTCGCGCATCCGAATGTCGGACCCTTCTTCGCGCGCCAAATGATCCAGCGGCTGGTTACCAGCAATCCATCGCCCGCCTATGTTGGACGGGTCGCAGCGGTGTTCGCGAACAACGGGCAAGGCCGGCGCGGCGATCTTGGGGCGGTTTTCAAGGCGATCCTGCTCGACGAGGAGGCCCGCGCGATGGCGAATGTGGCCAACCCTGCCTTCGGCAAGCTGCGCGAGCCGATGCTCCGCTTCGTCCAGCTGGCACGGACCTTCGGGGTGCGCTCGGCGAGCGGGAATTTCGAGGTGGGTAGCCTCTCGGACCCTGCCACCCGCCTCGGTCAGTCGCCGCTACGTTCGCCCTCGGTCTTCAATTTCTTCCGACCGGGCTATTTCCCCGCCGGATCGCAGATCGCCACGAACAACCTGCTCGCGCCCGAGTTCCAAGTCGTCAACGAGACCTCGGTGGCGGGCTATGTCAACTTCCTTGAAGGGGCAGTCGGCATGTCGGCGAGCTACCTGCGCGATCTCTCGCTCGATTACGCCGCCGAACTCCCGCTCGCTCATGATCCGGCGCGGCTCGTCGACCACCTCGACCTGCTGCTGACCGCAAACCAGCTGTCGGCGCCGGTTCGGGAGACGATTACCGGTGCTATCGGTAGCTTCGCAGTCCAGCAGACCAGTTCCGATGCTGACAAGCTGCGCCGCATCCACGCGGCGGTGCTGCTGGTGATGGCCTCGACCGACTATCTCGTGCAGAAATAGGGGCGTGCGTGCGATGCATATCGGCAAGGAACTCGAGATATCGCGGCGCGCCTTCCTGCAGCGTTCCGGCCAGCTTGCCGCGATGGGCGCGGCCTCCTCTTATGCGCTGGGACTTGCCGGGATCGGTGAGGCGGCGGCGTTCTCCTCCGATGGTGGCTACAAGGCGCTGGTCTGCGTATTCCTCTATGGCGGGAACGACCACGGCAATACACTGATCCCCTTCGATCCAGCCAACTACGGGCGCTATGCGGCGATCCGTGGCGGGATCAACGAGGAGGGCGGCGGCATCGCCCTGCCGCGCGCCTCGCTCGCAGGGACTGTGCTTTTGCCGGCAGGCGGGCAAACCCTTACCGATGACATCACTTATGCCCTCGCGCCGAGCATGCCGCGCATGAAGGCGCGATTCGATCAAGGCGTGATGGCGCCTCTACTCAATGTCGGACCGTTGATCGCGCCCATGACCCGTGCGCAATACGACAACAACTCGGTGCCGCGGCCGCCCAAACTGTTCTCGCACAATGATCAGCAATCAACATGGCAAAGCTCACAGCCCGAGGGTTCGCAGACCGGCTGGGGGGGACGGATGGGTGACCTTGCCCAGAGTGCCAACACCAATGCGATGTTCACTGCGATCAATGCTACGGGCAACGCGGTCTTCCTGAGCGGGCGGCAAGCCCTGCCCTATCAGGTCTCTCCTTCGGGGGCGATCCTGTTCCGGCCACTGCGGACCGGTCGCCTGTTTGGTTCGGGCACTGCCGCGAGCGCGCTCGAGACAATTCTCAAATCGGCCTCCGGCAACATCCTTGCTGCCGACCACGCAACGATCAACGACCGCTCGATCAAGTTCGGCTCCTTCGTCAACAATGCGCTCGCGAACGCTGCGATCGCTACCGATTTCGGCACCGGCAACGGGCTGGCGGCGCAGCTGCGGACAGTCGCCGGGATGATCGCAGCGCGCAGGTCGCTCGGGGTGACGCGGCAGGTCTTCATGGTGTCGATGGGTGGATACGACAATCACGACGGGCTGATCGGGCGGCACGATGGCTTGCTCGCGCAGCTCGATTTCGCGCTTGATGCCTTCTACCGCGCGACGGTCGAACTGGGCGTCGCCGACCGGGTGACGACCTTCACTGCGTCCGATTTCGGTCGCACGCTGTCTTCGAACGGTGACGGCTCGGACCATGGCTGGGGCGGGCATCATTTCGTGCTGGGGGCAAGCGTAGCGGGCGGGCGGTTCTATGGCCGGGCGCCACACGTATCGGTCGATACGCCCGATCAGGTAGGGCGCGGGCGGTTGCTGCCCACTACATCGGTCGACGAGTATTCGGCCACGCTCGCTAAATGGCTCGGGGTCAGCCCGTCCGAACTTCCTTCGATCGCGCCGAATATCGGACGCTTCGCAAACAGTGACCTTGGATTCATGCAACAGCCTGAAACAGTGGCAGCTGCTGCTAAACGTATGACCTGAGGCTTTCGTCGATACTGCAGAACGGATCTTCGGCTTTTCATTCAGAAACGGTCATGCGTGGGGGTGAGGCGCGACCCCGAAAAGAAAATGGCAGCTTCTGGCAGAAGCAGACATACAACTCGCCGATCTTGAACGACTGGCTCTGGGTCGGCAGCTGCCGGCTTCTGTTGGGACTTTGCCGTCACTCCAAAACAGCATGCCGAATTGCTGGCTTTGCCAAGAGCGGACACAGCTAAGCTCGGGCCCATAGATGGCGGCTATTCGAGCCCTGTTTCAGGAAGCCCGTTATGCAGGTGCCTTCCCTGACGCTGAACCAAGAACAGCTGCCGAAAAGCCAGCCCCCGAAAATTTATGATTGTGGATGCGGCGATGAACAACAACCACGCCATCAAGCGGTCACCGTGCGCCTGCGCAGCACCGGCCAGAGCCCCGCGGGCGATCCGCTGTTCGTCGAACAGGGCGGCCCCGGCGATTCCACCATCGGCGTGATCGTCGACCAGATCTTTCCCAACCTGCCCGGTCTCAAGGCGGTGCTCGAGTCCCGCGACCTCGTGTTCGTCGAGGAACGGGGCACGCGCTATTCCAAGCCCTTCCTGACTTGCCCGGAATATGACGCGAAGAACATCGCGGTCGCCAAGGGCGAAATGGACTACACCGATCCGAGCTGATTCAGGACCTGCCAGGCGCGCTTCCAGAAACAGGGCATCGGGCTTGGGGCCTTCAACACCATCGAGAACGCGGCCGATGTCTACTTCGTGGCCGAGACCCTCGGTTACGACGCCTTCAACTATTACGGCGTGTCTTACGGCACGCTGCTGGGTCAATATGTCATTGCGCCGGCGGATCAGCACAAGGCCAAGCTGAGGAGCGTGATCGTCGATGGCGTTGTGCGCGCCGACATCGACTTCAATCGGGCGGGCGGTCATGCCGCCAGCTTTGCCTTGCGCAACGTGTTCCATTCCTGCGCGCAGGACCTCAAGTGCGGCCGGGCCTATCCCGATCTCGAGCAGAAGTTTCTCGCGATTATCGACCGGCTCGACTGCGAGCCGGTGAGCCTGACCCTGACCACGCCGAACACCAAGCAGCCCGTCGTCACCAAACTCGATGGCCTCGCCTTCGCCACCGCGCTGGTGCCGTAGCTGGGCCGCCCCTATTCGGGCAATTCGGCGAACGGCACCTCGATCCCGAAGTTCATCCACGCCGCCAGTCAGGGCAAACTCGACTGGGTCGCCGAGAACCTCTCGGGCGACCTCGAATCCAGCGACGGCAGTGCCAAGGGGATGTATCACAGCCTGGTCTGCGTGCGGGAGCAGTCGATGCGGGTGAGCCCCGACGACGCCCTCCCGCCGCCGCTTGCGCCGCTCCGCGCCTGGGGGGAGCGCGAGGGCGAGTCGGTAGCGAAGGTGTGCTCCGTGCTCGAAGCGGAACGCAAGCCCGTCTTCGCCTATCGCAACACCGAGGTTCCCACGCTGGTGCTGAACGGTGCCTATGATCCGGTGACGCCGCAGTCCTACGGGGAAGCCGTGGCCGCGAACCTAAAGAACGCCTATGTCTATACCTTCCCCGGTCTTGGGCACGGGTCGTTCTTCCCGGCGGCAGGGATGCCGACGACGGACTGCTCGATCACGATAGCCACAGCGTTTCTCGCCAATCCCGGGCAAGCGCCCGACAGCAGCTGCGTCGCCAAGGTCAAGCCGCTGTTCGTGGTGGAGTAGTTCGCTGATCCACAGAAGCGATGCCGCGGCCAATGACTTCGGCGCTGACTGAGCCCAATCTCGCAATCGGAACCGGATGGTCAAGAGAAGGAAACGATGAAGACAAGCCATTATGCGGATCACGTCAGGGGCGATTAAGGCCGAACTGGCGGGATCTTGCCCCTGACGACATTGGACGTGTCCGCGAGGGCTGCCATACCCCCAAGCGAAGCGCCCCAGCACGGCATCGCCGTCCGCACCCGGCTTGATGACGGGGTTTACGACATGGGCAATCATGTTGCGGGATTTGCAAGACCCCATCGCAAAGGAGTGGCCCTCAAGGGGTCACGACGTGTGAGCGCAGCGAACTACGCATGTAAGCTGGAGGGGCTGGAAATGCGCGGAATAGTCAAAATGGGATGCAAAAATATTTTTGCACCCCGTTTTGATGTTTTACTCCTGAAATTCTCACTGCCTTTAATTTAGACAGGAGGGGCTTAATTATGAAAATCTGAGCCTGATCTAGTCAGCAAGCTCGCTCAGAGGTATTTTTTCGACCTGCTTTTGCGACCAGAAAATGCCTGTAAAATGCCTGTTCTGGCATTTTTTTGGCCATTCTTGACCTTGCAAAAATTTGAAATCATAAACAATTTTTCGCCGTACGCCTTAAATGGGGTCTGGCAGCAAAAAATCATTCTGGGTGCCCAGATCGGCGCTTCCGCCAAAATCGCCTCAAAGCGCCTCTCATGCGCCTGAAATATTTTTTGGTGTCAAAAATTTGGCACCGAAAAATAAAATCATCTGCCTTTGCTTGGGGTCCTGTGGATGGCAGTTTTGGCACTTTTGTTGCACTTAGCACAACTTAAGCAGGCGATCCAGTGGAGGGGAAATGGCGGTTCCCCCCTATGCCGCCCAAAGCTCAGGCTCGGGCAGCGCACCAATCATGGCGAGACCGTGCGCGATCGATGTAAGCTCGTCGCCCGAGGCGATCCGCTCCACCCCGAAGCGCCTGCCAAAGATGGCCCGCACCGCCGGGATCAGCGAGGAACCGCCGGTCAGAAACACGCGGTCGATTTCTTCTGGCGCGAGTTCGGCCCGCTGAAGCGCCTGATCGAGCGCCTGTTCTATGCGGGCAAGGTCAGGCGCAATCCATGCCTCGAACTCGGCCCGTTCCACCTCAGCAGCAATGCCTAGTCCCCCGCCCTCGAAGCGGAATTCGGCCGATTCCTGGTCTGACAGCGCCCGCTTCAATTGGCCCACCGCCGCATAGAGGGGATAGCCTTGCTCGTGCTCGATCAGCGCAATCAGCCGACCGATCGCCGTCGGATCAACCGCGTTGCGCTGCAACCGGCGCAGTTCGTCGAGCGTGCGGCGGTTGCGCATCAGCGCGAGGCGTGACCAGTCGGAAAACTCTGAAAACCATCCGCCGGGAATGTCCAGCAGCTTGTCGAAGGAACGGTATTGCCCGCCCTTCCCCAGCATCGGCAGCACCAGGCGGTCGACAATGCGCTGGTCAAAACGGTCGCCGGCGATGCCGATGCCGGACGAGGCCAGCGGCGTGCAGCGTTGCGGCGCACCGGCATCCGCGATCCGCACGATCGAAAAGTCCGTTGTCCCCCCGCCAACATCAGCGACCAGCACCGTGGCTGGCTCGGTCAGCCGCGTGGCATAGCTGAAGGCTGCGCCCAGCGGTTCATAGACGTAGTGCACCTCAACCCCGAAATCGGCGAACATCGCCCGATAACGCTCCCGCGCAAGGTCGCTGTCCGGCTGAGCGCCGGCATATTCCACCGGCCGCCCAACGATCACCCGCCGAGGCCGCTGATCCAGCTTCCCGTGCGCGTGGACCACCAGCTTGCTGAGAAACAGCTGGCCCATATCTTCGAAGCGAAACGGCCGGTTGAAGATCAGCGCGCGCTCGAAGAAGGGGCTCGCCACCACTGACTTGAACGACTGGACAAAGCGGCAATCGGACGGGGTGTCGAGGAACTCCTCAATTGCCCACGGCCCAGCCTCGCTATCGACGCCGCCAGGAACGCCGCTATCTTCCCAGAAACACAAGGCCGAGCGGAATGTCGGGCCGCTCGCCTGCTTGCTCTGAAAATCGATCAGTTCCGATCCGCCGGTGCCGTCTGCAAGGGCCGCAACCGTGTTGGTGGTGCCGAAATCCAGCCCGATGGCTTCGATCATTGCGCTACCCGATTTTGGTCACGCAAGGCCGCCAAATCCTCAGCCCCCAGAACCAGACGCACGCCAAGCGAACCTGTGCCTCCCAGCACGGGGGATTTCCTCAGGCAGAGTTCGACCGCTTCGATAACGTCATAGGCGGCGCAGGCCTGCGAGATCAGGGTCATCAGGTATTCCTGCGTCTCGAACGTCCGGCTGCGCGCAATCTCGGCAATCTTTGCGATCAGTGGATCGTAATCGAAGACATTTACCATGTCGTCCGCGGCGATCTGTACAAGATCGGGTGCAATCGCCAAGGTCAGCTCGAGGATATGCGAATCGGGCACCACATCGCTCGGCCCATAAGTGCCGATCGAAACGGGAAGATGAAGATCACGCAGTTCGATTCGGGCGAGGCGAGGCATCGATCAGGCTTTCATGAGCAAAGTTGCAGGCTGCTGTGCGGCGAGCGGGGGCGCTACACTGAGTCAGCCTTCAGGGTAAGCTGGAAATCCAATCGTGTCTGCCAAGGGTAAGCCGTAGGGCTTCTGCTTGATTGGCCTCGCCGCTTTCAATCGTGAATTCGGGCCCCGAGCACGCTCTATCCAGGGGCACATACTGTGCCACAGACTGTGCCCTTGACGATGACCTTTGGCTGATTCAAAGGAAGGGGCATAAAGAAAATGCTTTGGAATGCAATGACTTGGAATAGGCTCGTCAAGATGCCGAAAAAATTGGGTGGGAATCCTGTCTCCCCGACCACTTTTCAAATAAAGCATTGAAATGAAAACCGCTTTCATCGGTTCGGTGAGGCAGTGGTGCACATAGTGTATCACATACGGTTTCACCGGGCTCCTTTCTGGAGACCCTTCAATGCCCAAAGTCCCCTTCACCATGCGTCGCTCAGGCCGCTACTACTTCCGCGAGCGTGCGCGTTGGCAAAATGGCAATGATGTCACAGCCATAGTATCACTGGAGACCTGCTGCGCGCAGGAAGCCCGGATTCGCGGCGCCGCCCTGTCGGCGCATTTCGAGAAGGTGAAGCA
>NZ_JAYEEU010000005.1:0-144162 GCF_034653295.1 Erythrobacter epiphyticus
CGCGCCGACATTATGGGCCATGCCCGCAAGGGCACCAACGCCCTGCATTATTCCAAGCGGGTCGAGACGCATGGTGTGGCCCAAGTGCTGGCGGAATATCGCGCCTTCATGGTCAAGCAGATTGATGTCGCAACGAGCGATCTGCGCCCCCGCCCCGTTCGACTACTCCCGCTTCGCCATCGTTCGCGCACTGGCAAGCCGAGGCTCAGATTGAAGCAGGAAAAACGGATCACACCCGTGAGGGCCGCGCTGAAAGTGGAGGGACTGCGCGGCCTGATCTGGGACAAAGCTGCCAACCGGCACAGCGTGCCTGAACGACTGATTCCGCCGAAACCGGCGGTTCGTGAAACACCGAGGATAGCGCTGGCGAAGCCTACAAGTGGTCGGTTAGAGCGACAGCATTTTCAATCGTCTGACCTGCAGACATCCTTCTGGTGACCATAGTGGTCATAGGAGAACAATCATGGAGATGCCTGAGACCGGAAACACCACCACAATGCGCCAAGCTTGGAACGCAGGGAGGAGTGTCGGCGCCAAGCGTGCGCTTAAGCCGAAGCAGATCTGGGAAATCCGATTCTATCTCAATGAATGCCGCCGAGTGCGTGATCGTGCGCTGTTTGATCTTGCCATCGACAGCAAACTGCGCGGCTGCGACCTTGTGCGAATGAAGATCGGCGACATTGTTAACGGAGGGCAGATCCGAACGCGCGCAATCGTTATGCAGCAGAAAACAAGCCGCCCTGTTCAGTTCGAGATTTTGCCGGATGCCCGTGCCAGTCTGCTGGCCTGGCTTGAGCGCCGGGGTGGCGCCGTGGACGATTATGTCTTCCCAAGCCGGGTCGATCGGAACAGGCACCTCAGCACCCGCCAATATGCTCGGCTTGTTGATGAATGGGTAAGCGGGATCGGCTTGATGCGGAGCGAATACGGCACCCACTCTCTGAGGCGGACCAAGGCGTCGATCATCTACAGGGCCACCGGCAATCTGCGTGCCGTCCAGATACTTCTCGGTCACAGCAAGATCGAGAATACGGTGCGCTATCTCGGAATCGATGTCGAGGATGCACTTGCCCTCGCCGAAAACACGGAAATCTGAGCATTCGGCTCCTCGTTAGAGCCGGGGAGCCGACCTACCAGCGCTGGGACTTTCCTGCCATTGGAAGACGGCGTGACGGATCGACCGGTTTGGCCGAAACCGGCGTTCATAAAGCAGCGAAGATGATACTGGTAAGCTGGCAAGTGTTCATGAGCGCCGCAGCATGTTCAATCTTGAGACAGGTATCCGGCCCACCCAAGACTTATTGCTGCGCCCGCTAGTGCCGTTCTCACGGACGCAGCAATAAGCACGGAAAACCGGGACATGGCGATGACGTAATCCGATCCCATGTGTGCAATCTCTTCGGACCTTGATGGCCTGATCTGCCTCGGTGAGGCTTCATAATTCAGGCGGCGCCTGATCGCTCTCCAGCGCTTGCCTGAAACTTTCGGCATGGCGATGATGCAGGGTCATTGCAGCGTAGCAATCGCGGATTGTGCGACGAACTTCCGGCGACAATCGGGTGTCTGCCATCGCATCTGCAAACTTGGCCTTCAAATGACGTTCGCATGTTGCGACCTCGACGATGATGGCTTGTTCGTTTCGTCCCGTCATGGCCGATTTAAGGTTGGAAAAAACCCGGTGTGCACTGGCAGACAATGAACCGTTGCGTTGCGGGCTGCCGCCAAGCCGGATCACCTCACAGCGGAGCGTATCCATAACCGCTTGGCACGCGATCACGCGCTGATCGAACAGTGCGACAAGGCTGTCGCTTTCGACATTGTCTGCCGCGTCGAGAAAATCATCAATGCTGTCCAAAGTGGTGGCAATGAGGACATTCAGCGTGGTTTTTTCGTGTGATGCCATGGACATGGGGCTCTCCAAGCCAAGAGGATATCTTGCCGTATCGCACCCCTGACATGCCTCAATTGGAGGCACGCTTGCTCCGCCAGCTGAACGCCATCACACCAATTACGGCCACGACAGCTGTCAGGGCTGCGGCCAGCGAAGCTCGCGGATGCGCCTCGAACTCGTGCCTCGCATATTGCGCAGCCTCTTTCGCTGCCTGGGCCGCGTGAGCCCGCATGCTTTCCGCAAGTTTGGCGGTCTCGGTGGCCGCAGCTGTGAGCACTTCGCCAGCTTCCTGCGAGATGGCATCCTTGGTAGCCGCAGCAGCCTTGAAGGTCTCGGCTGCGCGATCAACAGTGTCCTGAAATTGGCCGGACAGACCTTGTGATGAGGCATTGGACATGATGGGTTCCTTTCTGTTTGGCGCCAAAGCGGTGTAGGCTCTGGCAAGCCTAGATCTTGTCGCCGAGCGCGCCTTTAATCGCGCCGGATGCCTTCTGAGCCTTGCCCTTGCCTTGCTGGACGATGCCCTTGGCAACGAGCTTGGGATTGTCGCTTGCACGCCCTGCGGCAGCCTTGGTCTTGCCGATTGCTTCGTTTGCGATGCCTTTGGCCTTGTCGGTGAATTCACCCATGATTCAGCTCCTTGAAATATGGCAGAAAAACTCTGCGGTCAGTCCGGATGACATCGCGTCACCGGCCAATCTTTATGCCGTCCAGCGAAGCCAGGACGCCAAAGGACTGGAGCAGCCAAAGAACGACAACGATCACAACCACTCCGTTGAGAATGGTTTTGATCTTGCCGTCCATCGGCAAATACGTGTTGATGAGCCAGAGCAGAACGCCGACGACCACCAGCACGATCACAAGATTGATAAGCGGCATGATCGGCACTCCTTGTTGAACGTGTCTCTACGATGTCAGGTCGCCGTGCGTCAGGTGCGCCTGCCTCTGAGTACATTCACCAGGAATACGATCACGGCGATCACCAAAAGCAGATGAATCAAGCCGCCCAATGTCGTGGATGTGGCCAATCCAAGCACCCATAAGACGATCAGTATAGCGATGATGGTGTAGAGCATGGCCCTTCCCTTCCGTGGGATTGGATATGTGCCGCAAAGGGTTATTCAGCGACACCTGATATCCTGATTGCGTTCAATGGCCCTACCGGCAACGCCGCCGCCGATCGCCCCGAGTATCGTGCCGATCTCTTCCGAACCGCCCGGTGCGATAAGATTGCCAAGGACACCGCCAGCAATCGCGCCGACAATCAATCCGGTCGTGCCATCCGACCTGCGGCAGTAATAGCGTCCGTCCTCGCCGCGATAGATCCGCTCGTTGCGGGAAAGCCGCCGTTCGCGATAGCGCCGCGGGTCGTCGCGATAATACCGATCAGCATAGTACGACCCGTAGTTGGGATCGGGCCGATTGTAATCGTACCGAGACCAGTCACTGCGATAGTCGCGTGCCTGATAATCGCCTGCACAGCCCCACAAGGTCGCTGCGGACAATACGCCGAGAGCTAATTTGAACATGGCCCACCTTTCCAAAAGAGCGGGCATCCGGCCAATGTGCCAAGTCATCAGCATGTTCAGCCGGATGCCCTAGTCGGGGTCGCATTGCTCTTATGAGCTTATGCCCGGGCTGCGGTCAGACTCGGAAACTACGCAAGAAGCGCAGCACTCGTGCGACCTGCTCGTATGCCTCGTGACAAAAATGCGGGATCATCCGCCGGGAAAAGCTAACACCAAGGTGGCAAGGACCCCTGCCGCGCAGCACCATCTGCGCGTGCGATAACGACCGGGCGATTCTCGGCCCTAATCGGGAAGGGCAGCCAGCGCTGCACGCACCAGCTCAGGAATGCTGCGGACTCCCAATCTGTCCATGATGTGTGCCCGATGGCTTTCTACCGTGCGCTGCGAAATGCCGAGTTCAAAAGCGATGATCTTGCTCGGCTTTCCTGCCAGCACCAGATCAAGCACGGCCTTTTGCCGTGGCGTCAGCGCTGCCAATTGTCCTGCATCATCACCGCCGCGAACAGTCTGGGATTGGCTAGCTGAAGTCTGCGCAACGGCACGGTGGATGCTCTCGATCAAATCGCGTCGGCTGACTGGCAGAGGGATGAAATCGTTAGCGCCTGATCGCATAGCCTGCACCGCCGTGGCGATATCTCCGGTGCCGATCATCAGGATTGCCGGGACCTCATCTCCCTTCGCGCGCAAGTGCTCGATGAGGGCGATGCCAGTGATGTCAGGCAAGTCTCCATCGATGAACAGGCATCGCTCCTGCTCAGTCGGCTCTTCGGCCAGAAACGTCTCGGCATCTGGATAAATCCTGACAGACCAATTTTCGTGTTGGAGCACACTGCGCAAGGTTTCGCGCTTATCCGGATTGCCTTCGATAACGCAGATCACGCGGGACTCCACCGCCGCGCTCGCCGCGCTTTGCCTAGAAGTGGCATGGGTCAGTTTGCGGATCGCGGCGTGAAGCGCTTCTGCTGCTGCCGGTTTGCTCAACAGCAGACATTCGGCCATCTCGATCTTCGAGAGCGCGCCTTGCGAGATATCGCCGGTTAGAACGATGCCGGGCACAGGCTCTTCAAATCTCGCACGCAAGGCGCTCAGCACCTCGATCCCATCCATGTGTCCTGGCAGATTATAGTCGGTGATCATCAGATCGGGCAGGATCGCACCTTGCCCGACCAGCTCGAGCGCAGCGCGACCATCCTTTGCCGAGATCACTGTGTGCCCGGCTGCGGCCAGGAGGGCTTCAAGCGCCTCGCGCACACCCGGATCATCCTCGATCAATGCGATGGTGTTGCATCCCGGCTTGTCCTCAGGCAATTCGAGCGCTTTAAGGTCCGGCACTTTGGGTGCAGCAAGCGCTGACCTCAAAGCGCGCGGGACAGTCACGAAGAAAACCGAGCCTTTGCCCGGCCACGAACGGACGTTCACATCATGCCCAAGAAGTTGGCCGAGTTCGCGCACGATCGTAAGCCCTAGTCCGAAACCCCGCCCGCTTTCACGGGCAGGGTTATCGATCTGATGGAATTCATCAAAGATCGCCTGTAGCTGATCGTCAGCGATGCCGATGCCTGTATCCCATACTTCGATCCGGATATCATTCCCGACATAGCGACAGCCCATCAGGATCCGTCCTCCGGACGCGGTGAATTTGACGGCATTTCCCAGCAGGTTGCGCAGCATCACCTCAATCAGGCGCGGGTCGCTGAACAGGATGGCGCTGGTCGGCATTACCTGTAGCCTGATCGACTTTGCTTGAGCCTGCGGCTGGAATTCTGCCAGCAACCGGTCAAACATCTCGGACGCCGGGAAAGTCGAGGTACTGATCTCGAGCACACCGGACTCAATCTGGTTGATATCAAGCAGCGAGTTCAGCATCTCTGTCATGGTATTGAGCAGCATGCCGAACTGATCGACCAGCTCGCGCGCCCTTCCGCCAGCGATCTCCTGCAACAGCATCGACTGGACCAGTTTGAGCGACTGGAGCGGCTGGCGCAGATCATGGCTTGCCACGGCAAGGAAGCGCGATTTGCCGCGGTTGGATTGTTCGGCGGCCCGCCGCGCCTCATCAAGCGCGACCGCCGTCCGGCGTCGTTCGGTGATGTCAAAGAAGGTGATCACTACACCTTCGACCCGGTCGTCATGCGTACGATAGGGAAAAATGCGGCGTTGGAACCATGATCCAGCAGGCCCCGCAATCTCGCAGGCGATGGTGTTGCTGTCACGCAGCACGATACGAGCATCTGCGAGCAGGTCAGCGTCATCGGTGAGCGATTGCAGATCGGACAGGGGGCGCCCGATGTCGCCGGGAATGACATTGAAGAACGTCTTGGTGGCGGGGGTGAAGAACCTGATGCGCAGCTTCTCATCGAGGAACAGGGTGGCCACGTTGGTGCTGTAGAGAATATTCTGGAGATCGTCCGAAGCAATCCGCTGGCGATCAAGCGTTTCCTGCAACTGGCTGTTGAGTGCGATCAATTCTTCGTTAAGTGATTGCAATTCCTCCTTCGAGGTCAGCAATTCCTCATTGGTGGACTGGAACTCCTCGTTGACGGACAGCGCTTCGTCATTGATCGCCTTCTGTTCGAGGACCAGGGCATCGCGGCTCTGGATCGCTTTCTGCAGTTCGGCATGAACCGTTTCCAGCTCGCGTTCGAGTTCGCGCACTTGCGACTGTGTGTCGTCGCTTAGGCGCGCTGGTTCGTCGGCGGGGCGAGAAGGTTTCTCTATGAAGCTGACAAGATGCAGCGTCTCGCCGTCACTTTCGAGAAAGCGAACGTACATGGTGAAGAGCACGGGCTTCCCGTCCACGCTCGTCTCACAGAGATGGGTATTGACCGTCGGATGATCGCGTTGCGCGCGCGAAAGGGCGTAGCGCAGGGTGCCGCGCAGTTCTGTCGGCACCATCGCCATCACGTCCAGCGATGGTGGTCCGGCCGCCACCTTGAGGTATCGGCTCACTGGGCCGACGGTATAGACGCATTGGCGCTGGGCATTGATCAGCAGGCTTGCTGGCGCAAAGTTTTCAAGCACGGTGTCCCGGCACAGATTGGCCAGCACGGTCTGCCTCGTCACTTGCTGTTTGGATTCAAGCATATCGAGCCGCGGCAGGTTTTCGATGATACTCAAGGGAAAGCCAGCCTCTCCCGGCCTGCTTTGTGCAAGATGGCGATAGATATGCTCGGCCTTGTGAACGACTGCGAAGCGACCGTTTGAATTGCCAGGCGTTTCGGCCATGCCCAGCATCAGGATGCCATTCTCGCGCAGGGCAAAATGGAACAACGAAATGACTTTGGCTTGCGCTTCCGGCTTCAGGTAGATCAGGAGATTGCGACAGGATACCATGTCCATCCGCGAGAACGGCGGATCATTCAGCACATCCTGCACGGTGAACACCACCGATCCGCGCAGGCCTGAAGTGACGCGATAGCCGTTTTCCTCGGCGATGAAATAGCGAGCCAGCCGGTCAGCCGGAACCTCGTCCCTGATCGAAAGCGGATAGAGACCCTCTCGCGCCACCGCGATCGCCTGGACATCAATGTCGGATGCGAAAATCTGCAGCTTGATGTCGCGGCGCGACGCCATGATGGCATCGCGAAAGATCATCGCCAGCGAATAGGCTTCTTCGCCGGTGCTGCATCCGACAACCCAAATCCGCAAGGCCTGATTTGCCGCCAGATTGCCGATAAGTTCGGGAATGACTTCAGTTTCCAGCAGATCAAACACCGCCTTGTCGCGGAAAAAGCTGGTGACATTGATCAAGAGATCTTCGGCCAGCGAGCGGCATTCTTCCTCGTTATGGGTCAGCTCATCATGATAACGCGAAATGGCACCCGCCGGCAGCCCGCGCAGCCCCATGCGCCTCTGGATGCGCCGTTCCAGCGTGCCGCGCTTGTAAGCACTGAAATCCTGGCCAACCTTCTGCTGCAACAAGGTAATGATGGCCTGGATATCGCTGGTCTCGTAGGCATCGGGCAACATCGCAACCGCAGCCGCTGCATCGGCAATCTGGACCGAAATCCTCGCCAGCTCCGGCGGGATGCGGGATAATGGCACGACGGCGTTCACAAGACCTGTCATGATGGCGCTGCGCGGCATTCCATCATGTTCCGCCTCTTTGGGATCCTGCACGATGATGTATCCGCCGCTTCTGTGGAGCGCCGCCAAGGCCGCACTGCCATCCTCGCCATTGCCCGAAAGGATGACGCACACCGATCGTGCGCCGTATCCTTCAGCCAAGGAACGGATCAGAAAATCGATTGGCAATCGGATGTGGTCGCCCGCCTGTGGCCTCGACAGATGCAAGACGCCAAATCGAACCGACATGAAATGGCCGGGCGGACAGATATAGATTTCGTCCGGATTGATCGCCATGCCCTCCGCTGCTTCGCGGATGGGCATACGCGTGTGGCTGGCAAGCAGTTCGGCCAGCTGGCTGGCGTGATAGGGGTCAAGATGCTGCACCAGAAGGAACGCCATGCCGGTATCTGCGGGCATGACATCCAACAGCTGCGTCATCGCTTCCAGACCGCCCGCTGACGCACCGATCGCGACGATCGGGCACTGCAAACCGGATCTGGTATCTGCGTGGGGCGACAATGTCGCCGGGCGCACCCCGGCCTTGCGCGGTACCGAGCCCGCTCCGGCAGGCTTTCTTTTTCCTGCCTCAGGAGTGCTATCTTGGCTCATCAGACAGACGGTCTAGCAGGAAAGCGCGGCGTCCGCACCTTGAAACAACCCCAGGTGCGGCACCGTGGTCGGCGGTCCGCTGACAGGCCAATCCGTATATCCACGCATTGAATTGTCGCGCCCGGAACTGTATATTCTAGCCAGCTACCAGTCGTGATCGACGGTTCCGAGGGCTACGTTTCAGCCCCTCCCTACTTTCCCTTGCGTCTCTTAGCGCCGCGCACAAGCGGTCGCTCCTGAACGCCTGCGCACAATAGAAGGAAATCGATCATGACCAGCTATGGCAAGATCAGAAACTACAATGGCAAGACGGGCTGCGGAACCATTACACCCGAACAGGGCGGCGCGCCGCTCGACTTCGTCAAGGCGGATCTCCAACAGGAAGCTGCCGAACCGAAGGCCGGCGAGCGTTATGGTTACGATACCCGCCAGATGAGCGGAGGTAAGCCCCATGCGGTCAACCTTCAGCAGGACCGCCAGCATGACCAAGCCCAGCAACAGCAGGGCTGATCGCTGACCCAGACCCGGGCGCATCATGAGGGTGCGCCCGGTTTTGGCTCGACATGCTCTGTTATTGAGGCGCGCAAGGAGGCTCTGGCATGGATCTCAACACACTGCTCTACGCCCGTCAGCTCGCCCTGATGAAAATCGACACACGCGCTGCTGGTGCTGATGCGCGATCCTGTCCTGACAAGATCGCGCCTGTCGCCACCCAAACCCGGCGATTGCGCGATCGCGATCTCATGACCGAAACGCCGCTGCCACCTGATGAAGAGCTGGAAACATGGGAAAGCGAGGGCGGTTCGCTGCCTCCATCTGCAGATGCCTCGTTGACCGGTTCTGGGACCACCTGATGCCCAGAATATCATGCCACAACCTGCACCTATTCCGGTGCTGATTTCGCATTGGCGAAAGCTGAAGACTGGCGGCAACCACCCCGATCAATCTGGGATCGGCTTGTCAAGCACAAGACGGGACACGGTGGATGGGCACAATCGAAGGATAAGCACTCATGGAAGCCGAAGAAACCGAACTCGAACGAAGAGTGCTTGCGCATGCGCGGATCTTGCGGACCCTCATACGGTTTCTCGCAGATGATCGTCCAGACATACTCACCCGCTTGCAGACGGCTTTCGGAGCCGGGCACAATATCGGCGAGTATGAGCAGGATTTCAGCTCGACAGAACAATATGGAGCCGTTTTTCTGCGATCAATTGAACGGGAAATCCAGCAGAAGAACTGTGGTCACTAGGGCCTGTCTCGTGGTGTTACGAGAGCGCCCGCCGCTTTGCTCTTTTGGAATTGCCTGAAGGATTGATCAAAAGCGAAATAAGGATGTCTCGCAGACTGCCATCATGAGGCCGCTCCATTCGGATCCTCTACAAGGAGCGGGCATCGTTTGGGACCACTCAGCTGCCGGTCGACTGGCTCGACTTGTGGGATTGGCTAGTTAGAACAGTGCCATGACTATAGCGCAACCGACATCACCCAAATGCTTTTTCGCCGCCTGGGTATTGGCTTGGGCGACTGCAGTCTATCTGCCGAGCCTCATGATTGCGGCCTTGTCGCTCTCGCCGCTCGTATCCGCTGGGAATCTTTTGCTGGATGCCTTCGAAGTTGCGGACGAGGTGTCGCCTGCAGCGAAGCTGACCTACGCAATCCTTTTCAGCGCCCTCGTGGTGGTTGCGCGCTTGGGCGGTGCTCGACGTGGGGTGTCAATCAATGTTCTGATTGGAGTGGTGAGTATCGCGCTGGTTGTGGCGCTGCTTCCTGAATACTGGTCGCGCGGTTTCGGGATCGGCCTCAACGGAGTGAGGTTCGACCCATTCACAACGACCATTTATGCGATCGGCGGTATCGCCAGCGGTGTCGTTTTCTCACTGCTCGAAGCGAAATGCTTGGCGCGCAGTCCGGAGCACGCACTTGACCGGTCATCCGATCATTGAATGCGAAGGCAGCAATCCACCCACTCTTGGTCAGGCGCGGGGCCAGTGCGCGACCCTGGAAGTGGCGTGGCGGCTTTTGGCGAAAACAGACATTGAGCGCCGCTGCGGGGAATGACTGGATCGGGGGCGGGAGCCGTCACGGCTCGGATCGGGCCGCGAATGGCGGCTTAGCCTCGCTTCTGGAAAATTCCTGCCTTTCAGCAAACGACCCCGAAGCAGTCATCAGTTCATTGGCATGATCATTTTCATGATGGGGCTGAGTACGCGCGGACAGCATGTCAGCACCATGGCGGTGACGAGCACAGCAGAGCCGATGAGCACCGGCGCAAACAGCGCGGCAAAGCTTGCACCGTCGCGCAGGATCGTGAGCACAATGCTGCCTGTCAGCAACAGCCAGCCAAGCCGTTGCGGTGTGCGCCCGGGCTCCGAGCGAGTGCGCGTCACCGCCTGCCAGTGCCTCGGCTGCGACAACGCCAGCAAGGCGCATCCGAACAGGGCGGCGAGCACCGCACCAAGCAGGAGCAGCATATTCATTCGGCAGGCATGGGATCGAATGGACGTTCGGGCATTGGTGACGGCGCAAGCCTGATCGCCGCCCAAGCGGCAATTCCTGCGGTGATGAGCAGGAGCAAGTCCATCCCGGCTACGGCCCATTCTCCCTCAGCTAGCGTCACGCCAATATGATCGCCGGTGGTAACGGCGTTCGATGCGACCGCTGCGATGGCGAGGACGGCAATGGCCCAGGCTTGCTGGGCCCAGGCGCGCTCGCGCAGGATCGCGGCGTGAACGAAGGCGATCAGCCAGACCAGCCAGAACACTTGCACTTCAGCATCGGCCCTCGCGCCTTTCACCGGGAAGGCATCTGCCGGGATCAATCGGTTGGCGACGAAGAAGGCGCCAGTCGCGGCAATGATCCCGGTCACGCCGCCGATGGTCAGCGCCTCGACGGTGCGATAGCCGAGCGAGGCACGCGCCAGCCTCCCCTCGCGGCTGCGCAGCCAGAACAGGTTGCCTGTCGCAATCATCACGCAGCCGCCGAGCCCGCCGAGGAAGTAGAGCCAGCGCAGCGGCCAATGGCCGAATTGGATGAAGTGCGCGCCCTGCACCCATGCGGACGCCTCGCCGATCGGCGGCTTGACGAAGTCCTGAAGGACAGCGCCGCTCTGGCCGTCCAGCACCGCGACATATTTGCTCAGCACCACCCGGTCCTCGGGAAAGGTGTTGCGGAAATAAACGACCGCGCTTTCGTCGCCATTGTTCAGAATGCGCAAGATGTTTGTCTTGACGGGTGCGCCCTCGGTCTCGGACCACATCGCCTCTGCCTTGCGCTTCATGGCATCGAGCGAGGCGATCGGTGCGGGCCTTCCGGTGCGGGGGCCGGGATCGTAAGCTCCCGATATTGCTGCTTCGGCCTTGTCCATGTCGCCGCCAAAGGGCTCGGCCATGCCCCAGGGTAGGTAAAGCGAAGCGAAGATCAGCAGGCCCGAAAACGGCATCAGGATATAGAACGGCAGGCCGACAAGCGATGACAGATTGTGCAGATCAAGGGTCGCGCGGCGCGGCTTGCGCTGCGGGCGGAACACAAACAACTCGGCGATGATCTTGCGATGCACGAAGATGCCCGAAACCAGCAAAAGCAGCATCGCAAGCGCCGCCAAGCCGACGATCCAGTATCCCAGATTCTGCCATTCGATGGTAAGCGAGAGATGGAAGGGGTAGATAAAGCCCGATCCGGCATGGCTGTCGGTCACGCTGATCGGCGCGCCGGTGCGCGGGTCGAGCAGCAGGTTCTGGAACGCGCCCTGACTGTCGCGATAGAAGACGCCGATTGTCGGATGGCGCTCGGTCGGCACCACGAAATTGACGTAATCGCTGGTGGCGGCATCGGGCGGCAGCTGCGCCAGCAGCCGATCATAGGAAACCTCGCGCCCATCATGGGCAATGCGCGTTTCGGGGATCATCCAGCGGTCGATCTCGGGTGCGAAGATGGTCAGCGTGCCCATCCAGAACACCGCGAACAAGACGATGCCGAGCACCACGCCAAGCCACGTGTGCGTCCAGTTCATCGCCTGGCGGAAGTCTTCGCTGATTCTCGGCACCGGTCTCGCGCCCCCCTTCAGATCATGACTGCCGCGGCGATCATCGCGGCGGCGAGCATAAGCAGGATCGTGCCATTGCGCCACGGCCGGCGGGTGGACAGGATGAACAGGCAGGCCGGCACATAGACAAACAGGGCAAGCAGGCTGGCGAGGCTCAACGCCTCGCCCCGCTCCATCCCCAGCAGCGGCAGCGCCGATCCGGCGAGCGCCACGAACCCCGACACCAGTGCATAGCCGCCGACAAAGCCGACCAGCAGCCGCCACAGGGCAAGCGCGCCGCCAAACCCGGCGGGGGCACGCTGTGAGCCTGCGGTCTGCCGGTTGCCTGCCATCGCCTCAGAACTCCGTTGTCAGCGAGAAGAACGCAGCGCGCGGCGATCCGAACAGGAACTGGCCGAAGGCGGTGCCTTCAATGAAGTCCTCGTCCGTCACGTTGCGCACGTTCACCCGCGCGGTCAGGCGCTGGTCGCCGATCTCGAAGGCATAGCGCAGGCCGAGATCGAAGCGCACATAGCCATCGATCGTGAAGGTGTTGATGTCGTTGGCGACGCGATCGCCGGTGTAGAACAGGCCTGCGTTGACCGCGAGACCGGGCACCATCGGCAGTTTCCAGTCGGCGTAGAGGTTCGCCTGATAACGCGGCACGCCGCTCGGCCGATTGCCATTGACGGCGGGATTGTCGGGATTGTTGATCGTCGGATCGAGATAGAGGCCGCCGGCGATCACCCGCAGGTTCGGCGTCAGCTCGCCTGACAAGGTAAGCTCGAAGCCGCGATGGTTCTGATCGCCGATGTAGTCGAAGAAGTCGCGCTCGTCGAAGGTCGCCAGCGGTTGGCTGATGTCGAAATAAGCGGCCGTCAGCAAAGCGCCGGTGAACAGCTCGGCCTTCACACCGATCTCGTACTGGCTGGTGCGCGCCGGATCGAGAAACACCTGGGTGCCGAAATTGATCGCGGTAATAGGGATCTGGACGCCGGTGGTTATGCCTTGCGCATAGCTGCCGTAGATCGTCAGCTTGTCGTTCGGCTGGATCAGGATCCCGACGTTGGGGGTTGTGGCGCTGTCATCATAGGTGGTCCGCAGCGTCGGGTTGGCGAGGGTCTGCTCCTGATTGCGCTGCTCGGCATGGCGCACAGCGCCGAACAGCTTCAGCCATTCGGTCACCGTCACAAGATCCGAGACGAACACCGCTTCCTGAGAAATGATCAGCGCATCGACTACCGGCGAGGTGACAAGGCTGGCAGGCGCGGGGCGCGGGAGCGTGACGGGGTTGAACACGTTCGATGTACCAAGGATCGGGGTCGCCGAAGTCAGGGCGAACTTGAGCGGATTGCGGCTGTATGCCGCGCCGACCGCGACTTCGTGGGTGATCCCGAGCGTCCTGAATTCCCCGGTCACGAAAGCCTCGGCCGAAAACGGATCGCGCACCTGATTGGGACTGAAGAAGATGGTCGCGGTGTAATCGCCGTTTGCCTGCAATGTGCCGGCGCGGATGCCGACCCCCTGCTGGTCGCGCTCAAGCCGCATCTGCTGCGCGCGCGCCTGCAAGGTCCAGCCCGGCGCGAACTCCCACTTCGCGCCCAGCGAACCGATCACGTTGGAGGTGGGATAGGTGCCGAAGTCCTGCCCCAGAAAGGTGGTCTGGTCGAAGTTTTCCAGAACCCGGCGGCGCTGCTCGGGGGTCACCCCTGCGGCGAACGAGCCGAAGCTGATGATCGACTGCTGTTCGAGCTCGCGGAACTGGTATTCGAACTCAAAGTCGATCACCAGATTGTCGGCAGGCTTCCATTCGAGCAGCGCGCTGGCGAGGTAGCGCCCGCCCGCAACGCCATCAACGAAGGTCGCCTCTCGCGCGGCCACTGCATTGAGCCGCACCCTGAGATTGTCCCCGATCGGGCCGCCCACATCGGCGTGGATGCCATAGCCGCCATAACTGTCGCCGAACGCCTGCGCGAAGGTGTAGGCTGTTGGCGTGGGGCGCTTGAGAACGTAGTTGATCACGCCGCCAGGAGGCGTGAAGCCATAGCGCACGCCGGTCGGCCCCTTGATGATCTCGACCGCTGCCTTGTTCTCGAACGGGCTTTGCACCTGGTTCTGGAAGATCAGCCCCTCGCGCCGGTAGCTGGAGGAGTTATCGAGATTGTAGCCGCGCACGTTGATCGTGTCGTTGAAGCCCGGCGGCGTGCTGACGATGGTCGAAGGGTCGTTGCGGGCGATGTCGCCGAGCGAGCGCACCTGCTGGTCGATCAGCAGTTCCTGTGTGATGACCGTCACCGAAAAGGGCGTATCGAGGATGCTCTGCTCGCCGAAGGTGCCGCCCGACTGGGTTTCCGATTTGTAGCCGGTTTCGCGCTTGCCGACGACGAGAATCTCCTCGGCGGTGCGGCGTGCGCGGGTGCCGTCACTATCATCATCTGCGCTGTTCGCACTGCTGTCCTGCGATTGAGCCGCTGCAGCTGCCGGCAAGATCGCCCCGCCTGCAAGAACGAGTGCGAGCAGTGATGTAGTCGCGCGGAAGGTGTTCATGGATGGCCCCGGATAAGCTTTAACCGCCGCCGCCAATGATGCGATTGCGAATCATTGTCAATTGCAGAATCGAATGTCACAAGAAATTGGGATCGGCGCAACGCTGGTCAGGGCACCTGCGAGCCTTGCCATCGGCCCATGAGATGCAGCCCCAGGAGACGCGGCAGGCCGGTCTATTAGATTTGGCTGGCATCCGGCGGGCGAGATAGGGAATATTCTGCCCGATGGATGGAAACTGGATCGAGGCGATAGGCGCCATCAGCGGCGGGGCGACCGAGCAGGCGGCGTGCCATCCGTCCGGTTCTGCCTACTGGCAATCGAGCGGGGTGAATCCCCAAAGGCTTGAATACCAGGCCGACTTGCCCGCCGGGCTTCATTTCGGCTGTGGCCTCACCCCGGGGATCGAGAGTGTGGCGCCGTTCGGACAGATGGCTGTCACCGGCGCAGGCGCGACGCTGGTGATCTGCACCGCCCCGGTCACCATGACCACGATCCTTGCCCCGGGACAATTCCACTCAGCCGGATTGTCTGCCGAGCCGTCGCAGCTCGACGGGTTCGGCCCGCTGGCGGACTTTGCCCGTCGTCAGGGCGATGTCTGCATGGCGCTTTCGGGCGTGCCGCGGTCTGTCATCGCCCGCCTTGCCATGCCGATCGACCCGTGGTTCCAGGGCACTGCGCGGGAGATGGCGCGCGAGGCGCGGGCGCTAGAACTGGTCGCGGTGTTCGAGGAAGCGCTGTGCCGTCCGCGCCCTTCGGATGCCGACGCGCCGCGCTCCCGCAGTCTGGCGCGCGAGGCCTGCGCGATCATCGAGGCCGAGTTCGCCCGCCCGCTCTCCATCGCCGAGCTTGCCCGCCGGACCGGATGCAGTCCGCGGACCTTGAGCGAGGCGTTCCGGCGCGAGTTCGGTCTGTCGATCGGCGGTTATCTGACCCGCTTCCGACTGGACGAGGCCGGACGGCTGCTGCGGCAAGGGATAGGCCCGACCGAGGTCGCCTACCGGGTGGGCTATTCCCCGGCCCACTTCTCAACCGCCTTCAAGCGGCAGCACGGGATCGCTCCGAGCCGCTGGCAGAGGTGATTGCCCGCCAGCCAAAGCAATTGCCCGAATGCGAAAGTCAGGGCAGTTGATGTTATGTTGTTACATACATAGTTGCGACTTGTTCGCAATTATGGGGTTTCCATGGCTTACCGCTTCATCCTTGCCGCGCTGCTGTCCGGTGTCGCGCCCGCTACCGCGCTGGCCCAGTCACAGCCAACCGAACCTGAGCCGGACATCACCGAAGACGGAATCATCGTCACCGCCACGCGCCAGCCTTCGCCGCTTGCCGATACGCCGGTGGCAGCGACGGTGCTGACCGAGCAATTCATCCGCGACGCCCGGATCGACAGTCTGCGCCAGATCGACGACTACATCCCCAACGTGCAGTTCAACCAGACCGGGCAGGTCGGCGGCACCTACGTCACGATCCGCGGGATCGAATCCAACCCCTTCATCGTCAACCGCGCGGCGGTCTATGTCGACGGCATCCCCTTCCGCAAGCTGCGCGAGCAGACGCTCGGCACGGTCGAACAGATCGAGGTGCTGCGCGGGCCGCAGGGCACGCTATACGGCGCCAACACGGAAAGCGGGTTGATCGTCATCCGCACCCGTCAGCCGAGCGATGCCTTCGAGGGCGAGGTGACGGGATCGGGCTTCGGTTTCGGCAATGGCATCGGCGGCGACGTTCGCCTCGCGATGGGTGGCCCGCTGATCGAGGACCGGCTGACGGCTTCGATGGTGGCGAGCTATTCCCACGCCGATTCCTTCGTGCGCAACATCGGGTCTTCGATCGGCGAGGAAGGCCAGCTGAGCGAAGCCTTCGTGCAGGGCAAACTGCGCTGGACCCCGTCGGCCACCGTCACGCTCGACCTGCTGGCCCAGACCTCGATCCTGCGCGCACCCGGCCTTTACGAGCAGGAATTCCTGCCGATCGACCACGATGTCTATAACCGCAACTATTCGCAGTTCTTCAATGGCGGCAGGCGGGCGGGGCGCTTCACCCTCATCAACGACGCGCCCAAGCGCACAGCGGAGGATGAGGTTCTGCTGGCCGGTAACCTCAATGTCGATTTCGGCGGGGCGGTGCTCGATTTCAACGCTTCGTGGCGGCAGCTTGACGTCAACTCGCAAGGCACCGACCTCGATCTCACCGCCCTGCCCGGCGCGGCGGGGGCCAATCGTGATGACGAGACCTTCTGGAACTTCGAGGCCCGCCTTGCCTCGCCCGCCGGTGCGCGCATTCAGTGGGTGGCTGGGCTCAACCACTATCGCAGCAGCGAAGGCCAGATCCTGTCGACGCTGGTCGGCCCGGGCGGGCTTGGCGACTATGTCCCGGCCCCGCTCCAGACCACCCGTTCGCGCGATTATGCGGTGTTCGGGCAGGTCACCGTGCCGCTGGTCGATACTGTCCGCTTCACCGCCGGCGGACGCTACGAACAGGCCGAGCGCGACAAGGTGCAGGAGGCGGGCGTGCTCGACCTCGGCCCCTTCGGCCAGTTCCAGTTCCCGGCGGAAGACCTGTCGCGCACCTTCGAGGAATTCCTGCCCAAGGCCTCGCTCGACTGGCGGCCGGACGAGGCGTTGCTGGTCTATGTCTCGGCGGCCAAGGGGTGGATCCCCGGCGGGTTCAACCTTGGTGCTGCCAGCAGCGCCGTCACCCGCGATTTCAGCGGCTTCGGCGCAGAAACGCTGTGGAGCTACGAGGCCGGGGCCAAGCTCGAACTGCTGGGCAAGCGCCTGCTGGTGTCAGGGGCGCTGTTCCATATCGATGCGAACAACTGGCAGGAATTCAACGTGCTGGTGAACGATCAGGGGCAGGCGATCTCGACCAACCTCATCACCTCGGATGCCAATGTCCGCAGCCGTGGCTTCGAACTGGAAGTGACCGGCAAGCCGAGCGCGACGCTCGAGCTGGCGGCGTCCTTCGGCTATGTCGACAGCACCTATACCGATTACCGCTTTTCCGCGACGCAGGACTTCACCGGCAACCGGGTGCGACTGGTGCCCGAATATGATGCCTCGCTGTCAGCCTCGTGGCGGCCGTGGAAGGGGCTGTTCGTCCGCGGCGAGGTGGCGGCTTCAGGAAACACCCCGCTCAATCCCGAAAACACCGCCTTTCAGGACGCGGTCGTGCTGATCGGCGGGCAGATCGGATGGGAGGCCGAACATTGGTCGGCCCGCCTCTATGTCGAGAACCTGACCGACGAACTGGTGTTCAACACCAATGCCTTCGCCAATTTCGCGTTCGGTAATGACGGCACGCTTTATGCCGGGGTCGCCCCGCCGCGGGTTGTCGGGATGCAGCTGAGCTACAAGTGGTAGGTGCATGTGAAAGGGGGCGGCGCGGCAGCTTCTCGGATCGGAAGCCGCCGTTCGGCAAACCACCCACTTGCAGTCATATGGAAAGATCTTGCGCGATCCCGAAAGCGGAATGGCGGCTCCTAGCAAAATAAGACGTTCGATCTCAGAGACGTGAATGGCAGGGTCTGGGTCGGGAGCCGCCGGAGCCGATCGGGCAGCAAACGGGCCAGCCACGATAGATCGTTATGCCCCTGCAACCGCCCAAAACAGGAACCCGCGGTGGGCCAAAGGGGCAACGCCGGAACCCCGACGCTGCCCTGATGTGCCGCTAGCCGCTTGCCATGGCGTCAAGCCGCCATCTGCCCCTCCCCGATGATGGCGGTGATAGGTCGGACTGCTGCTCTTCATGGCCAGCGCCAGATCGAGATGGAGACGCTTCCGGGGAAGGGTGTCCGCCTCACGGAAGTGGGGCGGCAGGGCCAAACCATTCTCCATGGCAGACAGGATCAGGACCTGCTGGTCGGTGGCAAGCCCGCCCCAGGTCACCACCACGCGGTTTTCGCGGGCGGCAAGATTGTCGAACAGGGCTTTGACCACCCCGTAGCTGCCGCCATGGGCGCGGGCGTTCCACGATTTGACCTCGCCGAACTCAAGCGTGCCGTCAGGCTTGATGTCGACATCGAACAATGCCGCCGCCGTGATGACGCGCGAGGCAATGCGATTGGTCTGGCAGGCCGGATGGATCGCACGGTGGGCATGGACGAGACCCGGATCCCACAGGCTTTCGGTGTCCACAAAGGTGTAGCGCAGGGTGCCATTGCCTTTTGGGGCTCTGGCATCAGGGGTCTTGGTATTCATGTTTATGGTATTCATCGGTATTTCCTTTTTGTGTTGAGCAGGCATCGCCTGCGGTTGGTTGGTGCTCGGTTGGGTTAGGGGTTGATGGGATCAGCGCAGAGCGCATCGCCGGACTGCCCGAGCGGCAGACCGGGTCAGCATCCAAAGGCTGACGGCGGAGAAGTTCGTGGGTGCAGCTGATCACGTGATCGGCTGATCAGGGGTTCAAGTGATCAGCTGACCAGATGATGATGGGGTAAGATGCTGCGGCGGCTCAGAAATGGATCGGCCGCGCCTTTTCGAGCGCCCACGACGCCTGACGCGCAGCAGACAGGCAGGTGATCTCGTAGGCCGAGCGCGTCAGATCGCCGCACGAGCTCGATGATCGTGTCGGCATTGTCGGCAACTATGTCCGCTTGGGTTCGCGCGCGCGGCTTTGCACCGCGCTTTTGCTGAAGTGCCGCCACTGCCTGGGTCAGCGAAACCGGTGGGGCTGCCGTGTTTGGACCGGTCATAGGTAATATCCTTTCCTAGCAGATTGGGAAAATGCCCAACCGACCAGATTTTAGGATGGAATATTTCCAAACAAAGGCTTTTTTTGAATAATTTTGCGGAACGCTGCGATTCACTGCCCAGCCCGTTGATGAACAGACATATTTTTATGAGCGAGCAAGAGTCACGCGCGCATCATTGGCGGGCATGACACTAAGTATATGAGCTACATAGGAAGTTCGGCCCGGCCAAAGCCACGAGATCACATCGGGTTTGGGGCCAATCGTCGATCCCTGATGACCACCCCCACGAATTCGTGGCGAGCGATGGAAAGCAGCGCCGGAGGGGTCAGCGACCGTGTCGTTAATGTATGGAAAGCCGCAACCGAAAGGCGGTAGACGTCAGAGGCCTCGGTTGCCTAATGCGGACAGGCATGGCCTGGGTCGAGGCATCAGGCCTCAGCGAGACGTGCGCGCTTGCGGGATGACTTGGCGGCTCTGCCCTGCTCGGTCATCTCAGCCCGCATGAGAGCGAGGTGCGCGCGCGCAGCAGCCGACAGGAACGCCGAACGGTTAGGGGCCACCGCATCGATGCGCTTCACCAACGTTGCATCCATCATGATGTTCAACCGCGCCTGCTCGGCAGGCATCAGCACGGGCAGCATCACGATCTGCCCGCCATCAAGCTCAATGTCACCGATTTGAGCAGGCGGCTCAGGCACCTCCCCTTTATCGGCGAGGTTGTCGCAATATTCCTGCAGGATCTCGGCAGCATCAGCCAGAGCCTCATCCGCGCTTGAACCCGATGCCATCACATTCACATTGGGGACGAAGACCCCGAACAGGCCATCGGCGTCAGCGGGATACAGGACCCCAGGATAAAAATGCTTGGCCATGTCACTCTCCAGTGTTGCATGCCTGCATTGGGGGACAGGCGACCCCTTGCTTCCTCAGCGCAGCTTGATGCCGGACTGTTTCTCAATCTGGCGCACGATGGGTTCGGCGATCTCGTTCTGGCGCGACAGCACGGTGATCTTGCGACCATTGAGGAACACGATCGTGTGATTTCCGCCTTCCTCGAACTCGCATCCTGCTTCGCGCAGCCGCTTGATGATATCTCGCCGTTTCACATCGCGCCCCGAATTTATGCGCAATAGTTACACATCAGGCTTCAAAGCGTCAATCCAATAATGTACATTGATTACACACTGAATGGGGCCCAAAGTGCCCTGATTTGGGGGTTTTGGGGCTTGTGCCGGGTGTTGGTGCACATGAGGCGTAAAATCGCAGAGGCCTGTGGCAGGGCAATCGGCAACGACTAGGGGCAGACTACGGCGCGAGCGCCCTGCCCAGCTCAAGCGACAGGGGCCCGGATCGAGCCCGTAACCGACTAATACCAAAGCACGACTTCACCCAGCAAGGCGTCCAGGAGCGGATCCAGCCCCAGGTGCCAAGCGTGCTGCTGTCGCCTCAGGCCGGGGCCACGAAAAATGGTCCCGCAGACTCTTGTCTTGTATCACATGGCGTGTCACATGGGGTTTCACACGCTGATCGGGCGTGTACTAACCTGCGGTTTTCAAAGCTTTTTTGAAGTCGGGAAAAGCTGATTGGCGTTCTGCCACCCCTGCGATTGCTTTTCGGGAGAGCACGTCTCTGCAACCAAAAGCAGGTCTCGGCGCTTCAATCCCCGCTGGTATCCCGAATGCGGTTGACATCAAGATCATGATCGCCGCCATTTGAAATGGCAGGCATGAGGCGGAAGCACTTGCGGCAGTCTTGTGTCTGAGGGCGCGCGATGACAGGCCGCGACCTTGCGACAGCAGAGCACAAGCACCGCCCTCGGGCTCGGGCGGTGTCGCCGGATCCCTAAGGCACCCTCGAAATAGAAACCCGCAGGCGCGCCGGGGTGGCAGGCGGTATCATGTCATGGCCGGACCTAAAGGCGTTCCGCCACACATTTTATCGAGAAAACGCTTGATAGGAGGCCGTCTAGAAAATAATACCGACCGGATGGTATTAAATTAGAGGTTCGGATGGCTGCCAAGATTGGTCTGTTCATGTCTGCGCAGTTTGAGCCGGGCTATGATATGCATAAAGGCGTTGCGGAGCTTGCCGCACAGGCACGCCTTGCCGAAGATGTCCACTTTGATGCGCTGTTTCTGGGGCATCACTATCTGGCCCACTCAGCCTTCATGCAGCCGATCCCGCTTATGGGTTACATCGCCGCAATGACCGAGCGGATGGAGCTTGGCCTCGGCGTCTATGTCTCGCCGCTTGCCAACCCGCTTGCCTTGGCAGAGGATCTTGCGACGATTGATGCCTTGTCGCAAGGTCGGCTGATCGCCGGTCTGGGGAGCGGTTACCGCGCCCGCGAATACGACGCATTCGGGATCCCCTTCGAGGATCGCTTCAAGCGGCTCGAGGTCAATACGAATGTGCTGCGACGCTTGCTGGCCGGTGAGGAGGTCTCCGGCGATTTTCCTTTTGGGCGGCTCGATCGCGCCAAGGTGCATCTTCGCGTGCGCCCGCAAGGCGCAACACCTGATCTGTGGATGGGCGCATTCGGTGAGATCGGGTTGAAGCGCGCCGCACGGCTCGGCTGCTCGTGGCTTGCTCCACCTGATGGTGACGAGGCCGAACAAAAAGTCCGGTTTGATCAGTTCAGAGGCTTTCTGGCCGACCATGGCCAACCGCTCGATCGAGCCTACCCGCTGCTGCGCGAAGCGGTTGTGGCGCCGACAGAACAAGCCGCTCGCGAAATCGCGCGCGAACACATGGTCCGCCAATACAAACAATACAAGCAATGGCAGGCCGCGCAGGATGTCTCGATCGATGATCTTATTGATCAATTCGCCATTGTCGGCGATCCTGAAACCGTGGCGCAAAAGATGTGTGGCCTGATTGACCGCCTTGGTCTCACCCATTTGCTACTGCGCGTCCAATGGGCCGGAATGCCACACGCGGACGCCATGTCGATTATCCGTTTGATGGGCGAAGAGGTTATCCCGGCGATCAAAGCCTGAGGCTGGCGCCTGCATTGGCTCCGCTGGCCGGGTGAGGCCTTCTTACCCGTAGGCTTTCACATTGCGCTTTGGCGGTGTGTTAACCACCGCATCAAGCGGCGCGGCTGCAAAGGCCCGCATTTGCTGGGAAGGCGGGGCGTCGGCATAGAGCGTCGTACGCTGGCGGGGCGTCCGTCCGATAGCCCGGATGGCCTGTTCCATCTCCTGCGGACCCATTTCCTCACCATGGGCTGCGCCTGCTGCCCGTGTGATGCTCTCATTCATCAAGGTTCCGCCCAGATCATTGGCTCCTGCAGCGAGGCAAGACTGCGCCCCCGCTATCCCGAGCTTCACCCAGCTGGCCTGAATATTGGGGATCCACGGACCAAGCGAAAGCCGTGCGACCGCATGCATCAGCAAAGCCTCGCGCCAAGTCGGGCCGGGGCGCGCCTTGCCTGCCCGATAAATCGGTGCCTGATTGGCGACAAAAGCCAGTGGTACGAGTTCAGTGAAGCCGCCGCTGCGCCTCTGCAAGTCACGCAGTGCGATCAGGTGGTTAGCCCAGTGATCATAGCGGTCGACGTGACCGAACATGATTGTCGCCGTCGTGCGAAGCCCCAGCGCGTGAGCGGTTTCCATCACTTCAAGCCACTCGGAGGTCGAAACCTTGTCGGGGCACAAGATCGCGCGGACCTCCTCGTCGAGCACCTCTGCAGCGGTCCCAGGCAGGCTGCCTAGCCCTGCATCGCGCAACCTCCCGAGGAAGCGATCAAGCGTCAACCCAAGCGATTGCGCCCCGTGGGTCACTTCGAGCGGCGAGAATGCATGGACATGCATTCCCGGTGAGGCCTGTTTCGCCGTACGCAGCAAGGCAAGATAGGTCTCGCCAGTATAGTGGGGATGGATCCCGCCTTGCATGCAGACCTCAACCGCGCCGCGTTGATGGGCCTCTGCCACCCGGCGAGCGACTTCGCCCAGGTCCAGATCATAGGGACTGCCACGCAGCGAGTCCGCGCCCCGTCCCTTCGAGAAGGCGCAGAAAGTGCAGGCATAGGCACATATGTTGGTGTAATTGATGTTGCGGGTGACGACATAGCTGATCGCATCGCCCAATTGCTTGATCCGGGTCGCATTTGCGACATCGCAGATGTCTTGCTCCGCTCCACCGCGCGCTTCGAACAGCGTGACGATATCTCTCTGGTCAAGCGGGTCTTGCGCCTCTGCTTTACGCAAAACCGGGTTGAGCGCGCTGCCAATATGCGTACGCATGAGCACAGGCGCAGGGGGGACCTTGCTGGTGCCTGCACGCCAATCCGCATCATCGCGCGCAAGACCGCTTGCGTCGGATAACTCCCGAAGTCTGCGCGCAACTGCCGATGCACACCAGCGATCGGGCGAGCGGGCAAAGCCCGGATAGACAGTTAGGCGTTCGGTGAGCTGCTTGCCTGCCGCGGCAGTGTCCCGCGCAAGAGCGGTCAGTTCTGGCCAGGCGGCTTCGGGATTGACGTGGTCGGGAGTGACAGGGGAGACCCCGCCCCAATCATTTATCCCGGCATCGATCAGCGCGCCGAGATTGCCCGGCGAGAGATTGGGCGGCGCTTGGATCGAGATATCATCAGGTAGCATCAATCGTGCCGCCGCGATGGTCCACACAAGCTCTTCTAGATCAGGCGAAGGCGCAACCGCCATCCGGGTGCCCGGCTTGGCTCGGAAATTCTGTATTATCACTTCCTGGATATGGCCGTAACCGGCGTGCAGATCGGCGATCATCGCGATAGCTTCGAGGCGTTCTTCACGGGTTTCGCCAATTCCGATGAGCAACCCCGTGGTAAACGGGATGCCGAGTTCGCCTGCCTCCTTGATCATTCGGAGCCGCACTTGTGGATTCTTGTCGGGCGAGCCGAAATGAGGGCCGCCGCGTTCGCACAGCCGCTGGGCGGTTGATTCGAGCATGATCCCCATCGATGCCGAAACTTCGCGCAGCCGGATAAGCTCGTCGCGGGAAAGGATACCTGGATTGAGATGGGGCAGCAGGCCTGTGCTGTCGAACACTGCCTTTGCTGCGCGCTCAAGATAATCTGCCGTAGTCGCACAGCCGGCCGCCGCCAGCGCCTCGCGCGCGGCCCGATAGCGAAGCTCAGGCTTATCGCCTAGCGTGAACAAGGCCTCCTTGCAGCCCGCCGCCGCGCCAGCACGTGCGATCTTGCGCACCGCCTCGAGGGTAAGATAAGGGGCCGGGATCTCGCGCGGCGCCTTGGCGAAGGTGCAGTAATGGCAAACATCGCGGCACAAGGTCGTCAGCGGGATGAAAACCTTGCGCGAATAGGTGATGAGTTCGCCATAGGCCTCATCGCGCAGCCTCCGGGCGCCCTGTGTCAGCGCCGCAAGATCGTCAAGTGGCAGATCTGCGTGCGCCTTCATGCCACTTGCTCCCGCAGGTGCGGCAGCTCGCCGAGAAAGGCGTGTGTGGCCGCGCCCACGCGCTTGTTGAGCAGCCGGGCAACCGCTGGTGGTGTATCGACATCCTCCGCCAGTCCACCACTCACGAGACAGCGCAGCGATTCGCCCTGGGCCGCGAGGCCTGCTGCATGAGCACTGAAACTGTTCGGGCCATAAAGGAACTGGAACGGGCGGGCGGGGTCAAGCAACAAGGCATTGGTGCCCCCATCATGGGCCCGCGCCCCGGCATACGTTCCGAGTTCTGCAAGGCGATCAATATCCGCGCCCGTCGCAAAAGGCAGATCGGCCGAAAGCAGCATCAGCGACCTCTCGCCGCTTTGGCAAGCGCTTGCGCTCGCAGCACTGGCAGCTGCATTCAGCCCCTGCGTTGCCTCCTCGAATTGCCACTCGGCACCCTTGGCCAGAGCGATCCTGCCCACGCCTGCATCCGCACTGCGAACCGCGATGCGTCGCGCCGTGCGCGCGCCGCACGCCGCATCAAGCACGTCAGAAAGCATCGCCGCAGCAAAGGCTGCGCGCTCTTGTGGATCGAGGATCGGCGCAAGCCGGCACTTCGCAAGCTTGAGCGGCTTGCACAGGATGACAATCGCGACACCCTCACTCATGCGGTTCAAGGCCTGTGATGCGAATGCCGGCGTGGCCCGATTTGTACGTCCTGTTCATGAAGATAAGCAGCGAGGTGAGCGCCTCTGCCGCAACCGAGTTCGCCAGCGGGCCAGCGTGCCAGCCGCGCAAACCACAATCCCGAACGACCGCAATCGTCATGTCACGGGCTTCAGCATCATCGCCGGTCACCAGCACATCGCAATCGATATCGCCGTCATCCTGCAACAGCTGGGCACTGACATTCTGAAACGCTGACACCACCCGCACTTCTGCGCCCGCCGCGCGCACGGCATAGGCGGCGGCCGAACCTGCTTCGGGGAGCTGAACCATCGAAACCTTCGGAGGCTTCAGCGGTACGGTCGCATCAATCAAAACCTTGCCAGCAAGGTGCGATGCAACTGCCGCAATGACGTCTGACTGGCTTGCAAAGGGCACAGTCAGAATTGCCAGATCGCCCTGCTCCGCCGCTTCTGCGTAGCTCATACCCTCGATATTGGATGCGCCCAGTGACGCCGCAAACTCGCCTGCCCGGCCAGCATCCCGCGATCCGATCAGCACGTGCCACCCCGACGCAGCAAGGCGCCGGGCCAACCCCGAGCCGAGCGCGCCCGTGCCGCCCAATATCGCAATCTTGCCACGCTTCATGTGCCTCTCCCCAAATTCATACCGACCGGCACGAATGAAGTTAGACCACCCAAAAATTGGGCGCAATCCTTTTCTTGGCCATTCATTACGCTGCCGAATGATATCCCGTTAAACTGTGTTGGTGCGCCGCCAGCTTTGCCCCCGGGCGTTTCTTCCAATTCGCAATGTGGCGCTGGAAACCCCTTGACCGAGTCAAGAGACCGCGCCAAAAGGTTCCGACCGACCGGTATTAACTGGCTTGGGAGGGGACATGAATTTAGCGGACGATCTGTTCCGGCGGATGCGCGAAGCGCCCGATCGGCAGGCGCTTGCCTTTGAAGGGGCGCGCTGGACCTTTCGGGAACTTGGCTATGCAATCGCTCGTGCCGCTGCTGCGCTGCAATCTGAAGGCATCGCCGCTGGTGATCGTGTCGCATTTATCCTTCGCAACCGGCCTGAGGGAGTGATTGCGCTCTATGCCTGCTGGTCGATCGGGGCGGTCCCGGTGCTGGTGAGCCCCCTTTACGGCCGCGATGATCTGGCGAGCGCGCTCGAAAAGACAGGGCCGAAATTGGCGGTTGTCGGGGATGATCTCGAGACCGCTCGCGCCGCCGTAGCCGAGCGAGCGATCAACGCTTTGCTATCAAGCGCGCTCGCTCAGGGGGCTGGCACCGAATATTTGCCCGACGCCTGCGATCTGGCTGAAGACCATGAAAGCGCGATCCTTTTCACCGGGGGAACCACCGGCAAGCCAAAGGCGGTGGTCGCAACCCATGGGGGGACGCTCGCAACCATGTCGAAGCTTGCCTTTGCGTCCAAGGGCAGAGCCGGGCCATATGCGCTTGCCCCCGATGCCGCATCGCCCAATCTGATACTGCTCCCGCTGTTCCACAGCGGCGGCCAGCAGGCATTGCTGTTTTCTTATCATGTCGGCCGCTCGGTTGCTTTGGTAGAGCGTTTTGCCGCCGATGCGGTGGATAGCGCGGTTCGCAGACATGCGATCGACAATCTCTTTTTGCTGCCGACAATGCTCTATGATCTGGCCTATGCGCCCGGAGCCATTGATCTGTCCACGGTGCGCTCGGTTCTTGTGGCGGGCGGCGCGGTCGATCCGCAAACCCGGGCAGCATTCGAACGGCGCTATGGCATCGCCTTGCTCAGCAATTACGGATCAACGGAAATCGGCCACGTCGCTGGCTGGACGGCGCGCGATGTCCGCGACGGCTTGTGGCGCGCTGGATCGGTGGGCCGCGTCTATCCTGGCGTGGAAGTGGAAATTCGCGACGAGGACGGGCAGCCGCTCGGCCCGAACGCGGTAGGCGAAATCTGCGTCAAGACCCGGCTGACAACCGGCTATGCCGGCAGCAACAACGCAGAAGAAATGATCCACCGCGACGGCTGGGTGCTTTCAGGCGATCTTGGCTATCTCGACGCGGATGGCGTGCTGTTTCTGTCAGGGCGCAAGCGCGAACTCATCAAGTGCGGCGGTTTCCAGATTTTCCCGAGCGAGCTTGAGGACACGCTTCGCACCAGCCCGATCGTTGCCGACGTCGCTGTTGTGGCCGCTGCTGACCCCCGGCTTGGCGAGGTGCCCAAGGCCTTTGTTGTGCCGCGCAGCAATGTCGCGGCTCCCGGGGAGCCTGAGCGCGCTGCCCTGATCGCTCACGTGCGTGACCGGCTCGCCCATTACAAGGCGATTCGTGAAGTCGAATTCATTGCGGCGCTGCCGCGCACACCAACCGGAAAAATTGACCGAGCCGCGCTCGCGGGTCGCTAAGCTTTCAAGGAGCCTTGATCACATGCCCAAAAGAACTGAAGTCGATCTGCTGGAAACCCATTGGACGGTGGAGCACATGACCACCGATCGCGCGACGCTTGAAAGCTTCGTGCGCTATGAGGTGGATGCAGAGCGGCGCGTCGCCACCATCATTTTCGATCGGCCCGAAAAGCTTAACGCGATCCCTGTGGCAGCCTTCGAAGTGGTTGGCGATTACGTTAAGGAAGCCGAGGCAGACGACCGGGTCAAGGTAATCGTTTTCCGCGGAGAAGGCGATTGTTTCGGCACGGGCGCCGATGGCGACGAGCTTGGGTTCTATATCGGCTACAAGTCGGGCAAGGACAAAGAAAGTCGCAAGCGTCCGCCCCAGCGCACCCGGATGCTTCCGGATCGCAACCTTTTGTTCGGCGCCTTCAACAACCGCATTTCCAATTGTCTCAAGGCGACCATCTGCCAAGTTCACGGCTATTGTTATGGCGGCCATATGCAGATCGCACTGGCGGCGGATATTGTCATCTGCTCGCCCGATGCAACCTTCACGCACCCTGCATTCCGTTACCTTGGCGCAGGCCCCCAGGACGTGGTCCAGTGGATCGAAAACCTCGGCATAAAGAAGGCCAAGGAAATCATGCTGACAATGCGCCCCCTGCTTGCAGAAGAGGGCGAGAAATGCGGCTTCGTCAACAAAGTGGTGCCGCGCGACCAGCTTGATCAATGGGTTGCCGATTATGTCGAGGCGATCTCCTTCATGCCGCTGGACGGGATCATGATCGGCAAGTCGATGATGCAGCTCGCACAGAACGCTCGCGGCGCATCGGTCGGTGAGGTTGGCGCATGGATCGCGCACGGCTGGGCGACCAATCTCGGCCTCGATGAAGGCGATTGGAACTTCATCAAGGAACGCCGCGACAAAGGCCTCGGCCGCGCGCTGCGTGAACGGGATGCAGCGGTTGCTCCCTTCTTCCGCATGGGCGGGCGCAATGCCCCGCGCAAGTCCGATAAATAGGAACCAACGGCGATGAAATTCGGCATCCTTGCTTCGCACCAGTTTCCGCGAGATGCGGACCTCCAGCGCTCGATTGGTGAACTGATCGAATATGTTCAGACCGCACGCGATCTCGACTATGATTCGGTGTTCACCATCAATCACTTTCTGGGCAATCTGCAGACGCCCCAGACAGTATCGATGATGGCCCGGCTGATCGACCACAGCGGCGATATGATGCTGGGCACAGGCATCCTGATCCTGCCGCTGTTCCACCCTGTCCATATTGCCGAGGAATTCGCTACCCTTGATCAGCTCTCAGGCGGCCGGATCGTGCTGGGTGTCGGCGCGGGTTACCGGGCGGAGGAATTCGATAGCTTTGGCATTTCGATGGATCATCGCGGCGGACGCCTCAAGGAAGGCATCGAGCTCATCCGCAAGCTGTGGACCGATGAGACAATCAGCTACGAAGGTGAGCATTTCAAGATCGATCAGAAACGGATCGGGGTAGCCCCGCTCCAGCCGGGCGGGCCGAAGATCTGGGTCGGTGCCGGTGCGCGAGTTCCCGTGCAGCGGGCAGCGCGGATTGGCGATGCCTGGCTGACCCCGGGCAATTCGCCAAGCGCTGACTATCTGCCCAAGCATGTCGCCATCTACGATGAGGCCCTGATTGCGGCGGGCAAGCCGGTCCACGGGATCGAACGCCCCATCCTCAAGGAGATGTTCATCGACACCGATGGCGAACGCGCGCGCACCATGGCAGTGGAATATCTGCGCCGCGAATATGCCGCCTATGGCCAGTACGAGGCGCTCGACTGGTTCAATTCGCGCTGGCAGGAGCTGATCGACAATTCGCTGATGGTCGGGACCCCCGACGAGGTCGCCGACAAGATCGCTGCGATTGGCCAGCACGGGTTCAATCATTTCGTGTTCCGTTCGTTCTGGGGCGGGATGCCATTCAGCGAGGCAGAGCGCTGCCTGCGCCTGTTCGCCAAAGAGGTTGCTCCGCGGTTCCAGCAGGTGCCCGCATGAGCGCAGCAGCCCGCGAAGTGCATCATGTCGCGCTCAGTGTGCGCGATATGAAGGCCTCCGAAGCGTTTTACGGCGGGGTCATGGGCTTGCGGCGCACCCTCGAGATGCCGATCCGCGATCCACGAACCATCAAGATAATGGGGCTGCCCGATGGTGCAGTGGGGCACAGTGTCTATTTCCAGGGCCCGTCACGGATCGGACAGCTCGAACTGATTGAATGGCGCGGTCACGGGCGCGCAGATACTGGGCCCAAGCGTCCGGGCGATCCTGGCGTGTTCCTATTGTCCTTTGAGGTCAGCCGCGAGGAGCTTGACGAGATCTGGGCCCGCGGGATCGCAGCGGGCGTCGAAGTCTGCGCCGAACCGGCCGATGCGGTGCTGGAGAACTACGGCATCATCCGGGTTGCGATCTTCGCGGACCCGGACGGTGTGATGGTGGAACTCGTCGCGCTGCCCAGCAAGGAAGAAATCGCTGAATTCCGCGCCAGAAATCCGAGGACACGCCTATGACATATGTAAATTTCTGGCATTGGACAGAGCATCATCCCGATCGGATCGCGATTGGCGAGGTCGATGGCTCCAAGGTAACCTTTGGCGAGCTGGCAGAGCGCGCCCACCGTACCGCCAATGCGCTGATCGCGCTCGGCATGAAACCCGGCGATGCCGTGGCAACCCTGCTTCGTAACCGCTCGGAATGTATCGAGCTGTTCCTCGCAGCGCTTAACTGTGGCTGGTATTATGTGCCCATCAACCACCATGGCACTGCTTCTGACATCGGCTACGTGGTTGAGAATTCCGAGGCAAAGGCCGTCTTTGTCGACGCCGAATTTGCCGGTCTTGGCACCAGCGCGCTTGATAGTATCGGCTTTCCTGCAGATCGGCGGTTCAGCGTCACGCATGCGCCAGGCTTCACCACAATGGAGCAATTGCGCGCTGGCCAGACAGCCGAGCGCCCCGGCGGCTATCCCGCAGGGCAAGTGATGCAATACACCTCGGGGACAACCGGGCGGCCCAAAGGTGTGCGGCGACCTATTGAGTCCAGCAGTGCCGATGACCTGGTGGGATCAATGAGCTGGCTGCTTCGCACTTTCGGGATCGAACCCGGCGACGGCGTGCATCTGGTCACCTCGCCGCTCTATCATTCCGCGGTCCATTCGATCTCAACTGCGGCCTTGCATCTTGGGCAATCCATCGAAATGATGGAGCGTTGGACGGCGCAGGATTGCCTGGTGCGGATTGAACGCGACCGCGTGACGAGTACGCATATGGTGGCAACGCATTTTCACCGCCTCCTGCAGCTGCCCGAAGCCGTGCGACAAGCCGCCGATGTGTCGTCGCTGCGCCATGTCATTCACGGCGCGGTGCCAACCCCGGTCGACGAAAAGCGTCGCATGATCGAATGGTGGGGACCGGTGATCTTCGAATATTACGGCTCGTCCGAGGTGGGCGGTACAATCGTCACCTCGCAGGAATGGATGGAGCGTCCCGGCACCGTTGGTCGGCCCTTTACCATCTCCGAAGTCAAGATCCTAGATGATGAGGGCAACGAGCTTGGCCCCAATCAGGTCGGCAAGATCTGGATGCGGCAGGGTGACCAGAAATTTTCCTATTACAAGGATCCCGAAAAGACCGCGCGCAGCGTCAAGGGTCAGTTCATTCATGTCGGCGACCACGGATATGTCGATGAAGACGGCTATCTGTTTCTTTCGGGACGCGATGCCGAGATCATCATTTCAGGCGGGGTCAACATCTATCCTGCAGCAATCGATGCCTGCCTGCTCAATCACCCAGCGGTGCACGATTGCGGCGTGATCGGCACTCCGAATCCTGAATTCGGCGAGGAAGTGAAAGCGGTCGTCTCCCTCAATCCCGGCTGGGCTGCAGATGATGCCACGGCACAGCAACTGATCGAGCATTGCCGCGCGCATCTCTCGCGCCTGATGGTGCCGCGTTCAGTGGACTTCGTTGACGAACTACCACGCGATCCAAACGGCAAGCTGCAGAAGAAGAAGCTGCGAGATACCTATTGGGTGCAGTTGGAGCGCGCCCTGTGAGCGAGATCCGGCTGGATGGTGAGGTCGTCCTGATCACGGGCGCCGGCCGTGGACTGGGGCGCGCCCATGCTCTGCTGCTGGCACAGCGCGGCGCTCACGTGGTGGTCAATGATGTCGGTGCGGCAACCGATGGCAGCGGTACTGCCGCTCGCCCTGCCGAGACTGTTGTGACACAGATCATTGCCGCCGGCGGATCCGCGCAGGCATCGACGCACGACATAACCGACCCCATCGAGGCGCGCGCCATGATCGATGAGGCGATCGCGCATTCGGGACGCATCGCAGCGGTCGTGCACAACGCCGGAATCCTGCGCGACAAGACTCTAGTCAAGCTCGAGGCTGATGATGTTGACGCGGTTCTTGATGTGCACCTCAAGGCCGCCTTTTGGACGCTGATCCCCGCCTTCGCTCATATGCGGGAAGCCGGCTACGGGCGGATAGTCCTGACTGCCTCCTCGTCAGGGCTGTTCGGCACATTCGGGCAGAGCAATTACGGCGCCGCCAAAATGGGGCTGGTCGGGCTGATGCGGGTACTCTCGCTCGAAGGCGCGCGCAGCAACATCCTTGTAAACACCGTTGCCCCCAGCGCGCGCACCCGCATGACCGAAGACCTGCTCGGCCCGCACGCTGACAAGCTCGATCCCGCCCATGTTGCGCCGCTGGTCGCTTGGCTGTGTTCGCAAGACTGCACGCGGGGTAACCAGATCTTTTCGGCCGGTGGCGGTCGTTACGCGCGGGTTTTCCTCGGGCTGACACCGGGCTGGACCAAGCCCGATGCAGGCATAGCCACTCCCGAAGAGATCGCCACCAACATGGACGCGATCACCGCCGAGGACGGGTTCATCATCCCCGAAAGCGGCGTTGATGAACTGAACGTAATGCTGGCCGCTCTCGGCCAGCGCGCAGAGGATTGACATGGATTTTCGCGACACTCCGGAACAGGCCGCCTTTCGTGCCGAGGCAGCAGCATGGCTCGACGAGGCCCTGCGCGGATTTGCCCATGCATCAGACGGCAAGGCGCGTGAGGAGCAAAGCATCGCGTGGCAGGCCCGCTTGCACCGCGATGGCTGGGCTGGAATTGCCTGGCCCGAAGCCTATGGCGGACGCGGCCTGGGGCATGTGCATGATGCGATCTTCAACGAGGAGGCAGTCAAGCGCGACGCGCCGATGCCAATCAATGTCATCGGGGTTAATCTGGTCGGACCGACGATCATGGTGCACGGCACCGACGAACAGAAAAAGCGCTATCTTCCGCGGATTCTTTCGGGCGAGGAAGTGTGGTGCCAAGGCTTTTCCGAACCGGGGGCAGGCTCTGATCTGGCAGGCCTTGCCACACGCGCCGAAAGGCACGGAGACGAGTGGCTGGTCAATGGCCGGAAAATCTGGACCTCATGGGCCCACCGGGCACAGAAATGCATTCTTCTCACCCGTACCGATCCGGCCGCCCCGAAGCACAAGGGCATAACCTGCCTGCTGGCCGACACCCGCGATTTTGAAATTCGCCCGATTATCATGATCAACGGCGACAGCGAATTCAACGAGATGACAATCGAGAATGTGCGGGTGCCCGATGCCGAAAGGCTTGGCGAGATCAACGCAGGCTGGCCGGTCGCCACCACGGTATTGACGTTCGAACGTTCGGGCGCTGCGCTGATGCTGCAGGTCATGGCCCAGCAGGTGCTCGACCGGCTGATCGGGGCGATCAGGCAAAGCGGGCGGAGTGATGATCCCCTTTTGTGCGCGCAGCTCGGCAAGCTTGCAAGCGAGGTGGAATCGCTGCGCGTCTCGGGGATCCGCATCATGTCGGCACTCGCAGCGCACCGCGAGCCGGGGGCGGAAAGCTCCGCAGTGAAGCTGATCTGGGCACGTGTCATTCAGGATATCACCCGGCTTGCCATTCAGGAGGGCCTTGCCGGCTCGCTTGATGATCTGGGCACTTCGGGAAGCTGGTGGACTGACCGCTATCTGCGAGCCCGCGCGCATTCCATCGAAGGCGGCACCGACGAGGTGCAGAAATCCATCATTGCCGAGCGTGTGCTCGGCCTGCCGCGCTCGCGCTGAGGACGAACCATGCAAGCCTTGTTCACATCCGATCAGGAAATGATCGCCGATACCGCCAGCCGCATGGCCAAGGGGGGGCTGGCGCGCGCCCGTGCCCTGCTCAATGGCGCATCCCCCGAAGGTTCGCCTGATGGGCAACTGATCGAAGGCTGGAGCGCACTGGGCGTGCCGGAGGCGCAGGGGGGATCGGCCGGCATGGTCGAGGCGGCCTTGCTGGTGCAGGCTTTGGGCGAGGCTGGCGAGCCCGGTGGATTCCTGACGCATTTCCAGTCGGTCCATGCGCTGGCCGGTGCGGGCCTTGCTGATCGGCTTTTGGGATCCGGTGCGCGTGCCACTCTGGTGGATGAGCACGGCGTGGGCGCCGCGCGTAAGAGCGCCCTAGTGGTCGAGCGTACCGGTACGCGCTGGCGGCTTCGCGAAGCAGCAGGCTGGGAGGCTGTCAGATCGGTTGATCCAGCCCGTCTGGCTGGCCGGGTCACCCCTGGCTCCGTCATTGCCGAGGGTGAGGATCGCGGGCATGGGCTGGAACGGGTCCAGGTGCTGCTCGCAGCAGAGGCCTGCGGGGTCGGGCGCGGCGCGATCCGTATCGCTGCGGCCTACGCCACCACGCGTGAGCAATTCGGCAAGCCGATCGGCGTCTATCAGGCAATCAGCCATCGGCTGGCGCACGCGACCGCCGATCTGGAAGCAGCCTGGTCGCTAACGCTCCACGCGGCCTGGGCGCTGGAAGGCGCGCCGGAATTGGCTGTCAAGGCAGCCCGAATGGCCAAGGCAGCCGCTGGCACCGCAGCGATCTATGCGTGCGAGGCCTGTGTGCAGACCCACGGCGGCATGGGCATAACTCGCGAGGCAGACCCCCATCTTTATCTTAAGCGGGCCTTTGCAATCGACGCAGCCTGGGGCCGGGCCGCCGCACTCAACCGCGAGATCGGGAGTGCACTTCTCTCCTCCTGAGCGCGGGCAGGAAACTTTCAAACATACCGGTCGGAATGTCTTGCCATCGCTTGCGCCTTAAGGTAATACCAACCGGTCGGATTTAATATCGAGGTGCGAAGATGAAGTTCGGAATCATGAACCTGTTTCCCCTTTCCGAGGGTCAGAGCGAGCGCGAGGTTATTGAGGAAACGATGGAAGAGGCCGTTCTGGCGGATACTCTTGGCTTTGATTCCTTCTGGTTCGCCGAACATCACTTCTCCGGTTACGGGATTCTCGGCAATCCCATCCAGTTCGGCACGGCAGTGGCCATGGCAACCAAGCGGATCACCATCGGCACAGCGGTGATGGTGGTGCCGTTCTACAATCCGATGCGCCTCGCCGAAGACGCTGCTTTGCTAGATATTCTGTCCGGCGGGCGCTTCATGATGGGCTGCGGCCGCGGCTATCAGCCACGCGAATTTGCTGGCTTCCATGTAGACCCCAAGACTTCGGGCGAACGCTATGCCGAGACGATCGAGCTGCTTCGCAAGGCATGGGCGGAAGACAATTGGGACTATTCTGGAAAGCATTTCCAGTATGAGGACATGACTGTCCATCCCAAGCCACTCAAGAAGGAAATCCCGATCCTGCACGCTTCGGTCTCGCCGGAATCATTCGAAAAATGGGGCCGCTTGGGCGAGCGCATCATCACCAGCCCGAACTTCACGCCCTTGGCCCTGATGAAGCGGAATTTCGATCTTTACACCAAGGGCCTGATCGAAGGCGGGCACGCGCCGGATGCCTTTGAACGTCCTTACATGCAGCAGGTCTGGGTCGGCCCGACAGAAACCGGCAAGCGCGAAGCAGCCGAAGCTGCGCTGCGCTATTACCGGATGGTTGGCAATGTCATTCCCGGCCAGCAAAAGGGGCTGGTCCCGATCGATGACAAGGAGCAGGCCTACTACAACAAGGTCAAGCAAGGCATTGATCTGCTCAGCGTCGAGCAGACCCTGACGCATGGCGGCAATTTCGGCTCGACCCAGCAAGTCATCGACACTCTTGGTGTGCTTCAGGAACAGCTCGGGGTGACGCATTACATTTGCTGGTTCCGCATCCCCTCGCTGGCACGCGGCGCGGCGCTCGATGCAATGCACAGGTTTGCCGAAGAGGTGATCCCGGCGTTTGCCGAGAAGCCTGTTGCCTCTCCGAAAATGGCTGTTGCCGTAAGCTGACCCGAAGTGAGCGCGGCTCCGGTGGTCAAATATGGCGTGATGGACGGGGTTGCGACGCTCACCTTCGCACGGCCCGAGCGCAGGAACGCTGCCAATCGTGCAGTGGTCGATGCGCTGGAGGCCGGGCTTGGGCAGGCAGAACGCGACCCCGCCGTCGGCGCTGTGATTATCACCGGTGAAGGCGACAGCTTTTGTGCAGGCTGGGATCTGGATGAAATTGTCGCCATGGCCAGCGGTGAGAGGCAGGCCCTGGCCGATCAATTTGGTGCCAATGGGCGGACGCTTGATCGGCTTGCCGAAAGCAACTTGCCGAGCATTGCTCTGGTCAATGGCCCGGTTGCGGGTTTCGGAATGTCTTTAGTGGCGCGCTGCGATTACGCGATTGCTTGTGAGCGGGCGACGTTTCACCTGCCGGAGACCGCGCTTGGTCTCGTACCTGCGATCGTGGCGCAAGATATGCTGCGCGTTATGGGCAGGCGCGCTGCCTTCGACTGGCTTGCCCTTGCCGACAAGCGCTCTGCGCGGGATGCACAGGCCGCTGGCCTCGTGCGGGAAGTGGTCGCAAGCCCTGATCTTGTCGAAGTTGGCCGCGCGCTTGCAGCGCGCCTCGCGGCGATGCCCCGCACGGTTATCGCCGAACTCAAACACCTGCTCCGTCGGCTCGATGCCGCAGAACGCGAGCAGCATCACGAAATCACGGTGGCAGGAGCAGTAGAGGCTCTGAAATCACCCGTGGCACAAGGCTTGATTGAAAGGCTCAGGCCGCAACCAGGCTAAACTCAAAAAATCAAAAAGTGGGGGAGAGTAATGATGACAAAGAAATTGCATCTGAAATCGGGAGTCTCATTCGGTGTTATGCTGGCGGCTGCCACTCTCGCAGGGCCGCTCGCGGCCCAGACCAGCCCAGCTACCTCTCAACCGGCGCGCGAGGCAGAAGCCGCACGCAGTGATGTCGGTGTCCAGGAAATCGTGGTAACCGCGCTGCGGCGCGCCCAGTCGCTTCAGGATGTGCCGATTTCGATCACAGCCTTGACGGCAGAAGCCATCAACGATGCTGCAATCCGCGGGGTCGACGAGCTGGCAAGCCGCGTACCCGGCTTCACCATGACCGCATTCAACGTCGCACAACCACGGCTGTTTATCCGCGGTAGCGGATCCACCGATGATGGCGCTGCACAGGACAACAGCGTCGCTGTTTTCATGGACGATGTTTACATCGCGCGAGGCGCAGGTCAGGCTTTTGAATTCCTCGACGTCGAGCGCGTCGAGGTGCTGCGCGGTCCGCAAGGCACTCTTTACGGCAAGAATGTGGTGGGCGGCCTCGTCAATGTCATCAGCCGTAGGCCATCGCAAAGCTTTAATGGAGCAGCCGAGGCATCTTACGGGAATTACAATGCCCTTGATCTTCGCGCCTATGTCTCAGGCCCGATCAGCGAGACTCTGGCAGTATCGCTATCCGGGGTTCATCGCTCGCGCGATGGATTTGCGCGCAATATCCGCCTCAACCGGGATCTGGAAAACCTGAACCTGTTTGCCGTGCGCGGCCAGTTGCTGTGGACACCGACCTCGGATCTGGATGTCCTGATTTCGTTTGATTACAGCGACCACTCAGACAACGGCCAATCGCGCAAGGGGGAAGGCCCGTTCACTCCGCCGCCGTTCGGATCGGTCACCGCTTTTCAGACCAGCACCAACCCGCGCGAGTCCGAATCTCCGCGCGTAACCTATCAAAACCGCACTATTTTCGGCAGTCTTGGGCGCATCGACTGGCGCAGCGATTTGGGCACACTAACTTCGATCACCGCCTATCGCACCAGCGATGTCAATCTGGGTGATGCTTTCACGGGGATCGGCTCTCCACCCTATCCGGTGCTGGATACGCTCAACATCGAAGAGGAAACGGCCAGTCAGTTCAGCCAAGAAATCCGCTTTGCTACAGAACCCTTCTGGAATGACCGTGCAACGGCAATTGCAGGCGTCTATTACCTAAAGGAAAGCGTGGATCGCACCGAGATTGCCGACCTGATCTCTGTTATCGGGGCGCGGGTTCCCGCGCTGGGCGGTCTGACTGGCATCAGTGGCTCGTTCCAGGATGCACAGACCGAAAGTGTCGGTGTTTTTGCGTCTGCCACGCTGAACATTACTGATCGCCTCGCAGTCACGGGCGGGATTCGCTACACCAACGAAACCAAGGACATCAGCACTAGAGTTGTCTCGATCGCTGATATCGATGCTATCATCGCTGCGCCGCCGGTCGAAGAATACGACATTGCCGCCCGCGAGAGCTGGGGCGCCTTCACTCCGAGCCTTGCGATCATCTACGACATCAGTTCATCGGTAAATCTCTATGCGAACTATTCGCGCGGCTTCAAGTCGGGCGGCTTTCAAGGGCAGGCTCCCACCGGCGCAGCTGCACGCACGCCGTTCGATCCGGAAACCGCGAACAGCTATGAAATCGGCATGAAGGGCCGGGTATTCGGAAATCGTATGACCTTTGCGCTGTCGGCCTTCCACACCGATTATGACGATCTTCAGGTGCGCCAGAACGCGCAACGACCTGAGGATCCCTTGCCGATCCTTCGGATCACCAACGCCGGTGCAGCCCGCGCACGCGGCGTCGAGCTTGATCTCAATGCCAAGCCGACGTCATGGCTTACTCTCTGGGGCAGCTACTCATATCTTGATGCCAAATACGTCCAGCTGGTCGACAACCTCAATATCAATCGGGCCGGGAACCGGATGATCTTCTCGCCCGAAAATTCCTTCAATATCGGCGGCGAGATTGAGCTTCCCGTGACCGAGAAGGTTAACGCTTTCGTGCGCGGTGAGTATCGCTGGCAGGACACTTTCTTCTTCGATCCGGCGAACAATGCGGTGAACACCCAGGAGGGCTATGGCCTGCTTGACGCTGCAGCCGGGGTACGGGTCGGGCGGCTCACCGCTGAGGTTTGGGGAAAGAACCTTACCGATCAATTGTACCGCACGAACGTTATTCCGTTCCTCGGTGACCGTTTCGCAATTTTCGGTCCGCCGCAGACTTACGGCGTCCGTCTGCGCTTCAGCTTCTAAGGGTGTAGACAGAGCCATGCATGAAGTTGCGATTGTATCCGTCGCGCGGACGCCTATTGGCAAGGCGTTCCGCGGCGCCTTTAATGACACGCATGGTGCGACCTTGGGCGCCCATGCGATTGCCCACGCGGTAACCCGCGCCGGGATTGCCCCGGCGGAAATCGAGGATGTCGTGATTGGCAACGGCAGCCCCGAAGGGGCGCAGGGCATGAACATCGCCCGCATGGCTGCGATGAAGGCGGGGCTGCCCGTGGCGGTGCCGGGGCAGACAGTCAACCGCTTCTGCTCGTCGGGCCTTCAGGCGGTTGCGACCGCCGCGCACCAGATTGCCTGCGAAGGATTGCGGGTCTCGGTCGCCGGCGGCTTGGAGACTGTCAGCCTGACGCTCCAGCACATCAATCAGCACCGCTTGATGGACCCTGATCTGATGCACAGCCATCCCGGGCTGTTCATGCCGATGATCGAGACCGCAGAAGTGGTTGCCAGCCGCTATGGCATCCCGCGTGAGCGCTGCGATGCGCTCGGGCTGGAGAGCCAGCGGCGGGTCGCCCAGGCGAAGGCCGCGGGCGCATTTGATAATGAAATTGTCCCTATCACCGTATCGAAGCTGGTGACCGACAGGCAATCAGGGGAAACCGCGGCACAAGAGGTCACGATCGCTGAGGACGAAGGTCCGCGCCCGACCAGCGCCAAGCAGCTGGCGACACTCCCTCCGGTGATGCCTGAGGGAACAGTCACAGCCGGCAACGCCAGCCAGCTGTCCGACGGCGGCGCTGCGCTGGTTCTGATGCGGGCCGACGAGGCGGCGCGCCGAAACGTGCCGATCCTAGGCCTGTTCCGCGGCTTTGCCTTGGCAGGCTGCGAGCCCGATGAGATGGGCATCGGCCCGGTGTTTGCTGTTCCCAAACTGCTGGAGCGTCATGGCCTCCAGATCGATGACATCGACCTGTGGGAGCTTAACGAAGCCTTCGCTGTGCAAGTGCTTTACTGTCAGGACCGCCTCGGGATTGATCCCGCACGGCTCAATGTGAACGGGGGGGCGATTGCGCTTGGGCATCCGTTCGGGATGTCGGGCGCGCGTATGGCGGGCCATATCCTCATTGAGGGGCGGCGTCGCGGCGCTAAGTGGGGCGTAGTGACCATGTGCGTGGGTGGCGGCATGGGGGCCGCTGGCCTGTTCGAGATCGTGTCATGAGCGGGCTGGTGGAACGCCTCACCGCGCGCATCGGGGAGACCTGGGGACCGAGCGATTGGATGACGATCGATCAGCCCATGATCACAGCTTATGCGGATTTATCGGGCGACCGGCAGTGGATCCATATCGATGTCGAGCGCGCCCTCCGCGAAGGGCCATTCGGAGCCCCAGTGGCACACGGCCTGCTGATATTCTCGCTGGTTCCTGCAATGCTCGCCGGCGTGCCTTGGCTCGAGGCCAAGGCGGGGGTCAATTATGGCACCGACCGCTTGCGGTTCGTCTCTCCCGTGCGCCCCGGAGACCGGATCCGCTGTCATGCCAGTCTTACGGCTGTTCAGCCGCATGGTGAAGGCGCGCGCCTGACAACTGCGGTTGTGGTCGAGGTGGAAGGACAGGCCAAGCCTGCCTGCATTGCCGACATGATCGGGATTGTCTTCGTATAAGTCTCAGGCGATGGCGGGAATATCGCCGCAGTCAGCCTGATATTGCGTCAGGCGCTGCTGGTACATTTCGCTCAGCGGCATGGCTGAGCGGTGCGATGGGTCGGTGGTCACGCAAGTCATGCGCCCGACAAACGATAACACCCCGTCTCCGCGTCGGCCAATCACCAGCAGGCGGAAACTGGTGCGCCCAATCGCTTCTACATAGACTGTGCTCGCAAACCGGTCGCCGGGACGAAGCGAGCGGTGCAGGTCAGTCGTCAGAGAGCGCACCGGTGTGCCGATCTCCCCTTTGTTGAGCTGCTGATGCACCGAGAGGCCCATCACTGCTTCGAGCCATGTCTCGGCTGCCTCGAACACGAAGCCGCCATAGCGCGGCGTGAAGACAATGCCTGCCGGATCGCAATCGCCAAAGCGGACTCGCGCGGTGATGCAGATGGGCGCATTTGTCGTCATGATCACAGCCCTTCGCTGGTTTGCTCAAATGGCCGCACACCCCACAAAATGAGAGCTCCTGAGAGCGGAGCGCACAGCGCAGCGGTAAGAGCCAATGCCTTGCCGATTGCCATCGGATCGCCAAACACAGCATCGGTGAAGAAGGCTACGATGAGCGGCCCTAAAGTCATCCCTATGATGGTAACCGCAAAGGAATAGACGGCCGCCGACCTGCCCCGGAGATGGCCGGGCGTAGCATCCTGAATGGCCTGCACCGCGGTTGCGCCGGGCGAGGTGAAGAACATCAATGCCGGAGCAAAGCACCACAGCGCAAGCGAGGCGTTGTCTGTAAGCCCGGCGACCACCATGAAAGGCGTGACAAGGGCCACGCCCCAGCCCGCAATCCATACCGGTGCACCTTTGACCCCGCGCCGCTGGAGCACGCCTGACAGAGCTCCACCGAGGATCGTGCCTAGGCCGCCAAACACCAGGAACAGCATCCCGTAATAAAGCCCAACTTCGCCTGCATTCCAGCCGAAGCGCCGGATGAATAGCGTCGGCGCCCACGACAGCACGCCGCTCACAAGGATCGAATAGAGCGCGACACCGGCATAATGACGGCCGAAAAACCGGCGATGCTCCAGCATGTATCGCAGGATGCTGTCGGAGGGCGCGCTCTGGTTCGCGAGGGGAGAGGTCCGGCGGCGCGGCTCGCGCACAGTGGCCAGCAGCAAGAGCAGGAGAACCGCTCCGCCCAGGCCCACCGAAACAAAAGCCATGCGCCACGGTGCCAGCACGCCAAAATAGGGCAGGGGTATCGGCGGCAAGGTCGTGATCCACGCCAGCGCTGCACCGCCCAGAATAAGCGCCAGCCCCGAACCGAGCGATACCGCCATGGTGTAAAGCCCGATTGGCAGCCCACGCTTGTCGCGCGGAAACAAATCGCTGATCGTCGAGAGCGCGGCAGGTGACAGGCTCGCCTCGCCAATCCCCACCCCAACCCGGGCAAGGAACAAATGGACAAAGCTTCCCGCCGTCCCGCACCAGGCGGTTGCGACACCCCAGAGCGTCGATCCTGCACCTATCAGGGTCCGGCGCGACCGGCGGTCTGCCATCCACCCCAGCGGAAAGCCCATCAATGCATAGCATAACCCGAAAGCCAGTCCCTGCAACAATGCAATCTCGGTATCGCTTATGACGAGATCCGCCTTGATCGGCTCGACCAGCAGGCTGATGATCGTGCGATCAACGAAAGACACCACATAGGCGGTGGTCAGCACGATGACGTGCCACCATGCACGCCCGGCACTTGGCCAGCCTTCCTCGGCAATGGAGACGGGCGCCGCACGCGGGGCTGGCGTCTCGGTGTCGCTGTTAGACACGCCTAGATCCGCCACTGTCCAGTCCCTCCCCCGCCAGATTTCATTCCATCCAGTCGGAATAATGTGTGGCTCGGGAACAGGCAAAGGTCAATGGCGATTGAGCGGTTGGTGCGTATCTTTCGCTATCAAGCCGACCGGCCGGTATTGCAACGCCGCGCACCGCCAACTAACCTCAATTCTCTGAAGGAACAGGAAGCGTCGAATGGCTGCCAAGAAGGACTCCAAATCAGCGATGCCCCGAGCCCGAACCTATGATCCCGTCCAGACACGTGCCTCCATCATCGAGGCCGGACTAAAGCTGTTCAACCGCGACGGATTTTCCGGAACCGCGGTAAAGGATATCGCCGACGAGGCCGGGGTGACCAAGGGCGCTTTTTATCATCATTTCGAATCCAAAGAGGATCTGCTGCTGCTGATCCATGATGATTACATTGAATATCAGCTGGGAGTGATCGAGGAAATCGTCGCACGCGATCTTACGCCGACCGAACAATTACGCACCATGATTGATGCGATCCTGCACGCCCTCGATAAATATCATGCGAACGTGACGATCTTTTTTCAGGAGCGCCGATATCTGTCGGGACCCAAGTTCGAACACATCCGCAAACGCCGCGACGAGCTTGAAGGCGTTTTCCGCAAATTGCTGGCACGCGGAATCGAAACCGGCGAGTTTCGCTCCGACATGGATGTTGCGATCACCGGGCTCGGCATCATCGGGATGTGCGCGTGGTCCTATCAGTGGTACGTACCCGAAGGCCGCCTCAAGCTGGATGAGGTGGCGCGAATTTTCTCGCAGTTGGTGATGGATGGCGTTGCCGCCCCCGCGCGTTGACCTGAACGATCGCGGCCATGACGGCGCAGCTGGCAATTTTTGCTCCGAAGCTGATCGGCGAAATCGCCGCCGGTGATGATCTGGCAGCGAAGATCGGCGATGCGCTCGTTTGCGAGTGCCCCCCGGCGGTGGGGGATGTCGTGGTGGTCGCGCAAAAGATCGTCTCCAAAGCGGAAGGGCGCAAGGTTGCGCTCGCCGCGGTAGAGCCTTCCTGCGACGCCGTTGCGTTGGCCAAGCGCACCGGCAAGGATCCACGGCTGGTGGAACTGGTGCTTCGCGAGAGTGCCTCCGTAATGCGGGCCAAGCCCGGCGTGCTCATCGTGCGCCACCGCCTCGGCCTGGTGATGGCCAATGCGGGGATTGATCAGTCCAACCTTGACGCAGCCGATCATGCCCTGCTGCTGCCCGTTGATCCCGATGGCTCTGCTGCGCGATTGGCTGCAACCTTGTCGGAGCGCTTTGGTGGTGCGCTTGGCGTCGTGATTTCAGACAGTTTTGGGCGCGCTTGGCGTCATGGCAGTGTCAATGTGGCAATTGGTGCTGCAGGCATCCCGACCTTGTGGGACCGCCGGGGCGAGTACGACCGGAACGGCCGCATGCTTATCGCCACCGAAGTAGCTGTGGCCGATGCGCTGGCAGCTGCGGCCGGGCTCGTTATGGGCGAGGGAGCGGAAGGCTGCCCTGTCGCCTTGGTCCGCGGCTTTGCGGCACCAGGCGTGCCTGGCTGCGCCGGTGACCTCATTCGCCCTTCCCAAACGGATTTGTTTCCATGAGCGCAAATCACTATCTGGTTCTCACCGGCGGCATTGGTGGCGCACGGCTCGTTGATGGACTGGTGCTGGAGGCGGGCGGGGAAAACGTCACCGCGATCGTCAATACGGGTGATGACTTCAATCATCTCGGTCTTCGGATAAGTCCGGATATCGATACCCTCGCCTATACGCTTGCGGGGCTTGCTGACCCGGTCAAAGGCTGGGGTCGGCGTGACGAGACGTGGTCAGGGATGGAAACTGTCGCAAAGCTGGGCGGCCCGGACTGGTTTTCGCTGGGGGACAGGGACCTTGCCCTGCACCTCGTCCGCACGGAGCGCCTTTCAAGCGGCGAAACACTTGAACGTATTACCGCCGATCTGGCCTCCTGCATGGGCGTGACCGCCAGGCTTGTGCCAATGAGCAACGAAGATTGCGGCGTCATGATAGTGACTGAAAGAGGGCAGCTGACCTTTCAGGATTATTTTGTGAGGCAGCGCTGCGAACCGATGGTGCGTTCGATTGATCTGGACTGTGCGCGCCAGGCGCGGCCAGCTCCCGGGGTGGCACAAGCCTTTGCTCGCAAGGATTTGCGCGCAATCATCATCGCGCCGTCCAATCCCTGGCTAAGCATCGATCCGATCCTTGCCGTGCCAACAATCAAAGATCACCTCAAGGCTGCAACCGTGCCGGTCATCGCAGTCACGCCCCTGCCCGGCGGCAAGGCGGTGAAAGGGCCGACCGCCAAGATCATGAACGAACTCGGACTGCAGCTTGATGTCCAGACGATTGCCGATCATTATCACGGATTGCTGGACGGGATCATGATCGATGAGGCTGATCGCGACCCCGTCGGTGTGGCGTTCCGGCGCACCGACACGATCATGCGCGATGCCGCGGGACGCCGCCGCCTCGCACGCGCGGTTGTGGACTGGATCGCGCGGTTCTAGCCAGAGACGACGTGTGCGCGCACCAACCGGTTTTCGCGCGTCCAGCCCTTGCGCGTGGCAAAGTCTATCATCGCGTCAAACCCTGCCTGCCACTCTTCGCAAGGGCTGGCGCAGGCTTTGCGAAGCCAAGCGATGTCCACCCAGACATGATCATCCTCGACTGTGCCAATCGCTGCAAAGGCTTCAGCAAGCCCGGCTCGGTTGGTTGTCAGAACATCGAGGCTGGTGAACACCGCGGTTTGGGTGGCGACAACCTGTCCGGCCCCATCAACCACTAGGCGCATGGCGTAAGCGTCCAGAACCTGCTGCCGAAATAGCCCAACGGCTCGCAGTCATTGGCAGCCCCTGCGCGGGCCGCACCAACGAGAATGACGTGATCCCCGCCGACATGATCGCTCTCCAGTTCGCATTCGACATGGGCAAGAGCATCGCCGAGCACCGGGACCCCAAGCATGCCGAGGTGGTAATCAAGGCTCGTAAATCTCTCGTCGCGCGGGCCCGAAAAACGGCGGCAATAATCCTGTTGCTTGCTCGAGAGAATGTTGACGCAAAAGCGCCCGGTGCGCCTGATGGTTGCCAGCGTCGATGACGATGCCGCCAGGCTGATCGCGAATTGTGCGGGCGAAAGCGACAGAGGCATGACCGCACTTACCGCCGCGCCCACAGGCTCATCATCTTCATATGCAGTCACTATGGATACGCCACTGATCCAGCGTGAGGCAATTGACCTGTAATCTTCAGAGCGCATAGGTCCTCCCATTCCGACCGGTCGGTATCGTATTTTCGGAAAGCTTGTCAAGTTTCATGCGCGTGAATGCCTGCCGGATTTTGTCTGATCCTTTTGTGCCAAGAGCGCGGAGCTTGGCGTGCGTGGCTTTAGGGCCGTCGTGGGCGATCATTATCTTGCGGCGCAGGATGTTTTTTACGCCTTAGCTGGTGAACCTGCCCGATCCGATTATCCAGACACGGCCGCAACAACCGGCGCGCGATACGCAGTGAGGCAGATGGCTAGCTGCAAGTGCAGCCAGGATGACTTATACCCCGTCAGAACCGGTCGCGTCGGGAAGCGGTTTCCACACGCCCGCGCGGCCAGCATGCCCACCATCCTGAAGCGCCGTGGATGCGCTTGCCGCGACCTTGGGCGCCCCGCCCCACATCCTTCCCCGCACGGCGGCGAACAGGGGGCTGCTTATGAGCAGCATATCTACCAAATGATAGGCTTCGATCGCGCCCATCTCGCGCTTGTAGCCGCTGAAGCCCGAGCCCAGATCAAGCACGCCCTGCCCGTCTGCAATAGCATCGGCCATGACGCGGTAATTGACGAGCTCGCCGACATGAAAGGGCGCCATATCCTGGCAATAGGTGCCTGCAATGCCGTATTGGCAGGGGCCGCTATCCACATCGAGGCAGAAGGCGACCGGGCGGCCATCGAGGGTCAGGATCGTGGCGCACAGCATCTCGGCGAGCACCGGATCGCTGAGCGCGCGCTGCCATTGGACGCGCTGATGCGCGTGCAGGAACTTGGCATCGCTGCCATCGGTGGTGCGCGCGATCCAGCTTTGCGCCTCGATCTGGCCGAGCTCTTCAAGCACCTGTGCGCTCCAGTCTTGCCCGCGCACATGGCGCCAGCCGACCACGCCTTGTGCGGCAAGGTTGCGTTCATAGCAGCGCAGGCGCTTGGCAGTGGAGCCGCGCGGCCAGCCCTCGACGCGCGCCGCCGCCAGATCGATCAGCCGCCACCCTCCCGAAGGCCGCGCCAGCACCCGCCAGCCCGCCAGCCGGGCGGCCTGCGCGACCAGCGTAAAGCCCGGATCGGTCTCGCGCATCGGGCCAAGCCGCCACACCTGCCTCAGCATCCTCCCGGTGTGTCCGCGAAACAGGCGGGCAAGATCATTGGCGGAAATGCCCTTGGCGAGCGGCAACCCACGATTCGGCCAATCGGCCACGACTGCGGGCAGAACACGGCGCGAGCGCCCTGTCCAGCTCAAGCGACAGAGGCCCGGATCGAGCCCGTAACCCGCTGAGACCAAAGCACGATTTCATCCGACCTATCGTCCAGGAACGGATCCAGCTGCAGGTGCCAAGCGTGCTGCTGTCGCCTAAAGCCGGGGCCACGAAAAATGGTCCCGCAGACTCTTGTCTTGTATCACATGGCGTGTCACATGGGGTTTCACACGCTGATCGGGCGTGTGTTAACCTGCGGGTTTGAAAGCTTTTTTGAAGTCGGGAAAAGTGGACTCGCATCCTGTCTCCCCGACCACCTTTCCTTTCGCTTGATAGCCTCGGAGCTGTGCGATTGCGCGCGTCGGCACCGCCACACAGCGGGCCGCGCCGCACGCGCGCTCATGCTATCGCCGCCCGCAAACCCCACACACAAGAATGGCCGGAGCTGTTGCCAGCCCCGGCCATCATCATGCTGCAATCCGGCTAGCGGATCAGAAGCTGAAGCGTGCCGTCAGGCGCGCACCATGCGTGTTGCGATCACCTGCGAGCGTGCCGACATAGCCCGCACCGAGGTTCAGCCTGCCCGCCGTATAGGAAAGGCCGGCTTCGAGCTCGGCGGAGTCCTGCGGGATCGTCAGGCCCGAGACCGTGAAGGCCGGAGCATTGCCGCTGAGGCGCGCAACCGCCGCAGCATTGCGATCTCCGAAAGCCCGGTTCCACGCTGCCGAAGCATAGGGCTTGAGCTTCGCATCAGCCGCACCGAACTCTGCACGGGCGCCGAGGCTGAGGAAGGTCGTCTTCTGATCGACATCACCCACCGTCAGCGCCGCATTGCCACCAACTTCGGTGAAGCCGTCGCTATCCGTGCTGACATGCGCGAGACGGGCGAACGGGGTGATCGCAGTGCTGCCGAGCGCAAGCGTGTAGCCGACTTCGCCGAACAGCTGCCAGGTCTTGGCATCGCGGCTTGCGGTGAGCGACTGTGCCAGCGCCCCGCCGACCGCACGGTTGGTCACCACGTCATGCCAGGCATAGCTGACACCCGCCGCGCCGCGGAATCCGCCCGGCAAGGCAAAGCTGCCGTGCAGCGCCAGATAGGTGCTCGACACATCCGATGCGTCAGCGCGGCCATCGAGCGCGAAGTCCGAGCCACCCAGACCCGCCGAGACCGCAATGCCAAAGCCTTCGCCGCCGTAGCCGACCCCGGTGACGAAGCCACGGTGATCAGCTTCCATCCCGAAATTGGTGGCCGAGCCATCAAACTCGCCCCAGCTGCCGAAAGCCGAGCCCCACAGGAAGGCCCCGGATTGCTGCGGCGCGGCCATGCCAAGCATGGCGTTGCGCAGGTGGCGGCTGTCGTCGGTCAGACCGGCAATCGTGCTGGCATGGATTTCGCCCGACAAGTCGGCGAAGGTCGCCTGCGCTGTGGCGGCATTCTGCACCAGCACGGTTTCGAACAGGGGATTGTTGATCGCGAGCGCCTGGATCGCGCCAGCCACCCCTGCCTGGTTGGGATTGGCCGCAACCGCCGCGAACGAAACGTCGTTGCGGTAGAGCGAAAGCGTCACCGCATTGGCACCATAGCGCAGGAACGGCGTGAGGAACGCAAGGTCCGTCGTCACCGTGCCGAAGGTCCCGGTCACGCCCTGTGCCCCGGTCAACACCACATAATCAGTGCGCGGCGCATAGGTGCCATTTTCGGCAAGGATCGCCATTTGCGCCGTGCTTGCGATGGTGACCCGGCCGGTGGCATCGATCCGGTCCGCCTGTCCGGCAGCGTTGACCTCCACCTCGTAGAACGAGCCTGCGCCAAAGGCGAGATCGCCATTGACAGTGAGGCGGCCGATCGAGTTGCCCGGGGCGATCGCACCGCCGCTGGTGACGGTGGTGCTGCCCACCGAACCATTGCCGCCCAGCGTCCCGCCTTCGTTCACCGTTACCGGCGAAATGATCGAGCCGTTCACGGCCAGCGTGCCGCCATTGACGGCCGTCGGCCCAGAGAAGGTGCTGTCGCCTGTCAGGTTGAGCAGGCCATCGCCGTCCTTGACGAGACCACCGGTACCCGTGACCGTGCCTGCAAAGGTGGTGTTCTCCTGCTGGGTGACATTGAGCGTCTGGCTGCCCAGTTCCACCTGCGCTTCTTCTTCACCCGACAGTGCAGCGATCGTCTGATCATTGCCGCTGATATCGAGCGTCCCGCCCGAACCGAGGTTGAACTGGGTGGTCGGGTCGATCACCCCGGCAATCCGCACCGATCCGGCAAGGATGTTGGTGGTGCCGCGGAAGTCATAATCGCCCAGGAAGACCAGCACGCCGCTCCCCAGCTTGTCGAGCACGCCCGAGCCGGAGAAATTGCCGACGAAATCATAATCGCCCGAACGGTTGAAGATGAAACGGCCATTGTTGACGAGATTGCCCGCGAAGGTGCCTTCGGTACCGCCATTGCCCAGCTGGAAGAAGCCATCGCCTTCGGTGGTCACATCGCCCGGCAGCGTGCCGGTAAGCACCAGCCCGCCATTGCTGACCGTCGTGCCACCCGTGTGGGTCATGGCACTGCCAGCAACCCTAAGCACGCCCTCGCCGATCAGCTGCAACGCGCCGGTTCCGCCAATCGGACGGCCAGCAAGCTGGGTAAGCGCGGCATCATCGCTGAAATTGAGCACCAGGCGGCCATTATTGGTGATCGCAGGGGCCACCAGCGACGACAGCGGGGCTTGACCGGCCACAGCAGCTTCGTTGATCTGCAAAGCCGCACCATCGCCAATCACGACGCTGTCGAAGGTGCCCGCACTGCCCGTCTTGTTCCAGTAGCCGGCGGTAATCGCGAGGCTTTCGAACCCGGTGACATCGCCGATCGCCTGATCAGCGGTCAGCTCCAGAATGCTGCCCTCCAGTACCAGACGGTCAAAACCTGCCGCGCCATCACTCAAGCCTTCGATACGGCTCCCTGTATTCAAGATAAGCTGATCATCACCCGCGCTGAACTGGATCGCCACACCATTGCCGCCGACCCTCCCACTGTTGATGACGTCAGCGCGTCCTCCCTCAATCAAGATGCCAGCACCGTTAGCATTGATGATGGTGCCAACGTTCTCCAATCGCGCACGATCAACATTGACCAGAAGTCCGCCATTGATCGTACCGCCGTTGATCAAAGTGCCGACTTTGCCGGGGAAGTTCTGTGAAACGAGCGCAACGCCATTGGTGCCACCGCTGATCGTCCCGGCGTTGGTGATTACCCCGCCGCCCGCAAGAATGATCCCGTAGCGCTCGCCGGTTATTGTGGCACCAGCCCGGTTCGTGACGATGCCAATTTCACTCTCGCCGCTATCCTGACCGGGGATGAATTGCAGCTGGATCCCGTCAGCACCAATACCGGCACCGCTGCGGATCGTGCCGCTGTTCACCACGCTGCCACCGGCGAGCAGAAGGATCCCGTCGCTCACATCACCGATGATGCTGCCGCTGTTGGTGATCTGCGTGCGGCCAACCTGCCATTCCAGCGTCTGGGTGGCGGTGTTGAACAGCTGCGTGGTGACGATACCGAATTGTGCACCGGAAATCGTTCCGCTGTTGGCGATGGTGTTCGTGCCAGCTTGCAGACGAATACCACCTTCAAAGGCCGTGCTCGTCCCGGTCGAAGTGCCATCGCCGCGGATGGCCCCGGCATTGGTCAGGTTGATATTGCCGGCTGAGACAACCACGCCCGAATTGGCACCTTCGATAATGCCCGTTGCTTCGTTGGTGATCGTCAGCGCTGCGGCCGAACCCTGGCGCACACCAGCGTTAATCGCGCTGGTGATGGTGCCCGCGTTGACCAGCGATGCCGTCTCAAGCGCGCCCGCAAAACCTACGCCGTAGCCAAGGATGCCGTTTACCCCGAAGTCACCTGTCGCGCTGATCGTGCCGGTATTCGTCACAGTGGCGGTCTGGCCCGGAGGCACGGCCCCGCCGGTGAGGTTGAACGGACCGCTCTGCATCAGCACGCCGCCATTGCCGCCGGTTATCGCACCGGCGTTGGCGATATCCCCGCCGCCCGACAGGATGATGCCGAAGCGCTCACCCGTGATCGTACCCGTGGCGCTGTTCTCGACGCGCGCGGAGTAGTTCTCGATCGCCTGATCGGTATAGGCAAACATTGAGATACCATCGGCCGAGGCCCCGCCGGTGCCGCTGATCGCACCGCTGTTGACCACGCTGCCGCCGCCAATCAGGCGCACGCCATCATTGCTCTCGCCTGCAATCGTGCCGGTGTTGGTCACCACCGTGCCAATAGCGCGACCGAAAAACTGCCCCGGCTGCGGGCCGGGGACGAATGCGGTGGTGATCCCGCTGCCTGCACCCGAAATCGTGCCGCTGTTGGCAACGCTCGAACCGGCAGCAGTGATGTTGACGCCCGCATCAGGCGAGGCATCAAAGCCATCATAGGTCCCGTTGCCGCGGATCACCCCGGCATTGACCAGCGTCAAGGATCCGCTGCCAAGCCCCAAGACCCCTGAGGTGCCCCCCTCGATAGTGCCCGTCGCTTCGTTGGTGATTGTCAGCGCTGCCGAAGACCTCTGCGCAACCCCGGCGTGGAACGTGCTGGTGATGGTGCCCGCGTTGACCAGCGACGCTGTCGCCAGTTGGGCGAGGAAGCCCACGCCATAACCGTCGATCCCGCCAAATCCGAAATTGCCCGTGCCGCTGATCGTGCCGGTGTTCGTCACAGTGGCAGTCTGGCCCGGAGGCACGGCCCCGCCAGTGAGGTTGAACGGGCCGCTCTGCATCAGCACACCGCCATTGCCGCCGGTGATCGCACCGGCGTTGGCGATATCCCCGCCGCCCGAGAGGATCATCCCGAAGCGTTGGCCGGTAATCGTACCCGTGGCGCTGTTCTCGACGCGCGCGGAGTAGTTCTCGATCGCCTGATCGGTGTAGGCGAACATCGAGATCCCGTCGGCCAAGGCCCCGCCCGTGCCGCTGATCGCACCGCTGTTGACCACGCTGCCGCCGCCAATCAGGCGCACGCCATCATTGCTCTCGCCTGCAATCGTGCCGGTGTTGGTCACCACCGTGCCGATGGCGCGACCGAAAAACTCTCCCGGCTGCGGGCCGGGGACGAATGCGGTGGTGATCCCGCCGCCCGCTCCCGAGATCATGCCGCTGTTGGCAACGCTCGAACCGGCAGCGGTGATGTTGACGCCCGCATCAGGCGAGGCATCAAAGCCATCATAGGTGCCATTGCCACGGATCACCCCGGCGTTGATCACCGTCAGGGATCCGCTGCCAAGCCCCAAGACCCCTGAGGTGCCGCCCTCGATAATGCCCGTCGCCTCGTTGGTGATTGTCAGCGCTGCTGCCGAACCCTGGCGCACGCCAGCGTTGAAAGCGCTGGTGATGGTGCCCGCGTTGACCAGCGATGCTGTCGCCAGATCGCCGCCAAAGCCGACGCCATAACCGTCGATCCCGCCAAATCCGAAATTGCCCGTGCCGCTGATGGTGCCGGTATTAGTGACGCTTGCAGTCAAACCGCTGCGCACCTCCCCCTCGGCCACATTCAGCGCCGTACCCTGAATAAAGACACCGCCGGTGACCCCGATTATGGTCCCATCATTGGTGACATCACCGCCAGCCGAGAGGATCACACCAAAGCGCTGCCCGGCGATGCTGCCGGTGGCGCCGTTTTCAACCAGTGCGGCGTAATTCTCGTTCGCCTGGTCAGCGAAGGGGAACATCGAGATGCCGTCTGCAAAAGCACTGCCGGTGCCGCTGATCGTCCCGCTGTTCTGCACAACCCCGCCGCCAATCAGGCGGACACCATCATCCTGTTCGCCGGAGATCGAACCGCTGTTCACCACGGTGGTGTTGATCGCGCGGCTCTCAAACTGCCCGGTTGCAGGATCGAGATAGCTGATTGTGGTGATCCCGAATTGCGCGCCCGAAATGTCACCCAAGTTGGTCACCGACGAGCCGCCCTGCGCGATCACCACACCGCCCCCGGGCAATGTTTGCAGCGAACCGCCATTGAAGCCATTGCCGCGGATCGACCCGTTGTTCGTAACCACGACCGGGCCAGTGTCGCCAAAGACACCGATGATATTGCCTTCGACGGTTTCGTCGGCATCAACCACGACTTCCAGCAATTCAGGCTGCTGGTTGCGGATTCCAAAGTTTTCCTGAGCCTGCACCGCCGGGGCAAATTGCATGATCGCAACCCCTGCGATGGCACTGCTTGTCAGAAGCTGGGTTTTGGAAGTCTTGGCCATTTCGAAAGTCCCCCTCTGGAACACATTGCACGCCACGAACACGATCCCGCGTGTGCAGACTGTCCATTTTTGGGGAACTGCCCCGCCCTCTGGATGCACCTGCGCACGCGCGATTGGCGTCATTGTGCGGGTCGGATAGGTGGGGGGCGCAGGGCTCGTCTACCCAATGAATTTTGGGTTCGCGCGAGGCCTTGTTCTCATTGCTTTTTCTTGCTTGAAAGCAAACTTTAAGGATTTTTCTCAGCTTATTCAAAACGATTGACAAGAATTGCTTCGCGGAGGAAGGTTTGGCTAATGCCGCATCGGTCGCATCTTGTTGCCATGATCGTCGCCCTAATGGCGGCGATCTTCGCATCGCCTGCGGCGGCCATGCCCTCGCTGCCAATCGTGGCGCTAGAAGCCGGGAAAGACGGTCCGCCGCTGTCATCGGCGATCCGTTACACCAAGGAGATCGGCCCGCTTCCCGTGCCGATCGAACGCATGCTGGATCTGCCACTGCGCGCCAATCCGGCCGGCGTCGAACATTTCGGCCCGCCCGGACAGCGCACCGCTCTCACTATACGAGTCCGCAACACTGGCACCGAGGCGGGCACGTGGATCCTTACCACAGGGCGCGGCTCGCTGAGCTATTTTCGCCTTTATGAATTTGCCGACGGACAGTTTCACACCATTATCAATGGCAGCGATCCAGCCGCGGCACAGGCCAATCTGCGCACCTATCAGGCCTTCAGCGCCGAGGTGACGCTTGATCCCGGTCAGACCAGGACCATGGTGATCGATTTCCTGTCGGACAATTCGACCTACATGCCCCTGCGGTTGGAAACCTACGGCACCTTCTTTCAGGATCGCCGCACCAATATCGCGATGGTTTCGGGCGTGGTGCTCGGGATCGCGGTGCTGACCTTCCTGAATTTCGTGTTCTTTTCGATCACCGGGCACCGCGAATTCGGTTGGCTCGCGCTCGCGCAGACTTTCTTTGCGATCAACACCATTCATGCCGAAGGCTATCTGACAATCTTCTTGCTGGCCGACAAACCGCTGCTCAGCGTCATGATCGAGGATGGCATCAAATGCGCCTTTGCCGTCTCGATGGCACAATTTGCCCGCACCTTCCTGAAAACGCAGCACAACCTGCCGCGTCTGGACAAGGCCTTGCTTGCGCTGATCATCGTCGGCGCGGTCGCCATTGCGCTCCAACCTGCGCTGGCTTTCTTTGGCCCTGAAGTGCGCGGCGCGCTGCATGCCTTGGCGTGGCTGGTCACAGGCGCAGTCGCATTGTTCCTGCCGTGGGTGGGCATTTTCGCGATCCGTCACATCGGGCGCCAGCTCTGGCCGCTGCTGGTCGGCTGGGCGAGCCTTGCATTTTTCATCATCTATGGGGCGGTGGCCTCGATGGGACTGGTGACCTGGCTGCCGATCAACTGGCACTGGGTCGGGCCTGTGGGCCTGTTCGAAGTCCTGATGGTGACGCTGGCGTTGGGCCTCAACCTCAGGAAAATCCAGACCGAGCGCCAGGAGGCCGACGCCAAGTACGCGCAATCCATGGCAGAGCGGTTGCGCATCAGCGAAGAGGCTGCGCGTCTCGCCGAAGAGCGCGAAGCGGCGTTGATGGCTGTCGATAATCAGAACGCCCTGCTCCACGCATCGGGTCACGATAGCAGACAGGTCATTCTCGCTCTCAACACCGCGGTGAGCGTGCTCAAGCGCAGCGATGCCGATGGTGTGCACCGCGATCTCACCCAGATGCTGCAAAGCTCGGCCAATTATCTCAGCGAAATCGCCGCCACCACGATGTCGGGGGCGACGATTATCGGCAGCCAGTCCAACTTCATCGCGCTCAGCACCTTCAAGGGTGAGGCCCTGATCGAGCCGCTGCTGATGATGTTCAAGGCCCCCTTTGCGAGCAAGGGGCTGACCCTCCATGCGCAGATCGACCGTGCAGCCACGATCGTTTCCGACCGGCCGCTGCTGATGCGTGCGCTTGCCAATCTGCTGAGCAACAGCCTGCACCATACCATTGCGGGCGGCGCCCAGATCACATTGGAGATCGATGATGACACCGCGATCATCGAAATCGCCGACACTGGCAGCGGCATGACGCCCGATGTCGCCGCGCAGTTGCTGAAGGGGGTTTTGCCGCGGGCGCGGGAAGGCAACGGCGTGATTACGGGCTCCGGCTTCGGTTCAGCAAAGCAGATCATCGAAAGCCTTGGCGGCACCTTGTCGATCCGTGAAACCACGCCTGCGGGCACCAGCTTGCGGATCAGCCTGTGCTGCGCGTTTGCGCGGGTGACGCCGTGCAGCCTTGACGAGATGGCAGTGCGCTTGCCCGGATGGCGGCTTGCAGACTTTGATAAGCGCGGCGAATTCGAAACGATCGCGGCTGACGCGCCGCAAGCGCGCGAGCGCAATCTGATTGCTGCCACCTATGATGATACCTCGATCACCCGCGGTCGCATCAGCGAGCTGGCAAGCCTGATGCTGATCAAGCCGCTCTCGCACGAAATGGCGCAGCATCCCGCCCTGCGGGTGGCATCATATCAGCTTTAAGGTCCGTGCATGTTCCACGATCTTGCGATTGTTCGGGACATTGAACTTGCGGCGCAGCTCGCCAATGTGGAACGATACAGTCGGCTGCGCGATCGACAGGCGATAGGCGATTTCCTTGTTGCTTTCACCCTGCGCCAGATAGTGCAGGATCGCCATCTGCCGCGCTGACAGCGAGACAGCGATCTGCTCAAACGCGGCGAGCCCATCGCGCATGCCGCTGGAAATGTAGATATCGCCCGCCAGCGCGGCCTCGCAGGCTGCGATGATCTCCTCGGGCGGATCGCCTTTGCTGACCACCCCCCGCGCGCCGAGCTTGAGCGCATAGTCAATTTCGCCGAACTGGGTCTCGCCGGTAAGCACGATCACCGTCATGTCGTGCGCGCCGACAATATCTGCCAGCACATCCACGCCGCGCACCTCAGGCATGTTGAGATCAAGCAGCACAATATCGACCGGCTGCGATCGGATGAAAGCCGTGGTGATTTCGCAGCGATCAAGCGCGCCCACCACCTCGAATTGCGGGTGCTGCGAAAACAGCAGACGCAGCCCGCCATGCGTCAAAGGATGGTCATCAACAATGAGGATCTTGTGACGGTGGGGTGCTGTCGTGTCGCAGGCCATTGATGGAAGCTCCCGCACGTGTCGTGCGAAAGCGCTATGTGCGGGGCAAAAGCCGTGTCGTGCAACCCAAATGTTTCTTGGCTTGCCCTGCATCTCCCACCAGCAACTTTATGCGGGCCCGCCTCTGTCCGCTACGCCTTGAGAATAGGCCGTAAACTCATAAACTGACTTGCGGGAAGTTCCGTGGGTTGATTCAAGGCTTCAGGAAGGAGCTTTGGATGAAACGGCGACGCTACGAACTGACGGACAGGGAATGGTCGATTATCGAGCCGCTTCTGCCCAACAAGCCGCGCGGCGTTCCCCGCGTTGATGACCGGCGCGTGCTGAACGGCATTCTCTGGCGGTTCCGAACAGGCTCGCCATGGGCCGAGATACCCGAGCGCTACGCCCCCCGACGACTTGCTACAACCGGTTCGTCCGCTGGCGCAAAGCTGGGGTGTGGGACCTGCTTATGGCAGCGGTTTCCGCAGCTTTCGAAGGCGATATCGTGATGATCGATTCTACCTGTGTCCGCGTCCACCAGCATGGTGCGACGGGTAAAAAGGGGGAGCCAATGATCGCGGCATGGGACGTTCCCGAGGCGGCCTCACGAGCAAGATCCATGCCCTCGTTGACGCTGATGGTCGTCCCGTCGCGCTAGGCCTGACGGGCGGTCAGGTTCACGACAGCCGGGAGGCCGAAGCACTGCTTGATGCCATGCCCGAAGGCGCCACGTTGCTGGCCGACAAGGGTTACGACAGCAACGCCATCCGTGAAGCGGCTGCCAACAAGAATGCCTGGGCCAACATTCCGTCGCGCTCCAACCGCAAGCAGCGCTTTGCATTCTCGGGCTGCCTCTATCGGCAACGCAATCTCGTCGAACGCTTCTTCAACCGCATCAAACACTTCCGGGGCATTGCCACGCGCTACGACAACTGCCCCGAAAACTACCTCGCCGCCGTCAAACTCGTCTGCACTCGCATCTGGTGCGCCGCGTAATGAGTCTACGGCCTAGCCCTGAAAGGGAGGCCAATGCCGCTAGGCGCCGACATCAGCCAGCAGGAACGACGCGGCCACCGCCAGCATCACCAGTGCAAACCCGCGCCGCGCGACTTGCATCCGCTGGGGATCGGCAAGCCAGACCTGTGCACGTGCTCCCGTGATCACCAGCACGAGATGAATGACCGTCGCAATGCTGGCGCTGACCACCGCCAGCAGCACGGCGTTGCTAAGGCTGAGCGTTGCCCCGCCCATAAATCGCGGGGCCACTGCCACGAAGAACACATAGGCCTTGGGGTTGAGCAGATTGATCAGCGCCCCGGTCAAAAAAGCGCGCCGCACCGTGCTTGAAACCGGGCGCGCCAGACGCCCGTTCCCCGCCCCGCGCCAGGTTTCGATCGCAAGAACGATCATCATCGCAGCGCCGGTCCATTGCAGCGCGCTCCATAATTGCGGAGCGACTTGCAGCAGTGCCGCAAGGCCGAGCGCCGCCAGCAGGCCATTGATCAGCAAGCCCAGCGCCACGCCGGCAACCGCCGCGAGCCCCGCCGCCTTGCCTTCGGTGGCGGCAAGGCCTGATAGCCACGCCATGTTGGGCCCCGGTGTCAGCTCGATCAGCAGCACCGCCAGCGCAAAGCCGAGAATGTCCAAACCAGCCCCCTCGCGCTGCCTGCCCTGCCCTAGCGCCGCTTGAGCAGGCGGGCGATGCTCTGATGCTGGCCAAGGCCCGCGTGATCGGTGCCGACCGATTCTTCGAGCGCGCGGCGGATCGCTTCGATCTCGTGATCGGTGAGATGTTCGATGCCGACAAATTCGTTGCGCGCATTGTGCACCGCGCGGATCAGTTCGTCGAGCTTGGCCTGCATCGCGGCGGCATCGCGGTTTTGCGAATTCTGGATCAGGAACACCATCAGGAAGGTGGCGATGGTGGTGCCGGTGTTGACCACCAGTTGCCACGTATCCGACCACCCGAACACCGGCCCGCTGATCCCCCAGCCGACAATGATAAGCACCGCGACCATGAAGGCGGCGGGCTGGCCCGCAGCAAAGGCGGTGCGCGATGCGACAATCGTGAACAGGCGATCCATGGGCCGGTGTCTCCGCAGCAGAGTGGCTTTCCCGGGCCAGAGCGCGCACGAGTCGCGCCCCGGCCCCAGGCCTTGCCATGCCACAGAAGCGCCCGGTTCTTAAACAGGCCTAGGCGGCGAGCTCGTGTTGCACGGCAGCCCGGCCTGCCGGATCGATCGCTTCCCAGCCGAGATTGCCGGTATAACGCTGTGCCATCTGGCCATTTTCATCAAGCGCGATGAGATGCAGCCAGCGGTTGTCGAACAGTGCGCGCACCCCATCGTGACGCGCGAGGATATCGGTCATCGCCTTGACGGGGGCTTCGATGCACACTGTCAACCGCAGCGGTTCGTGCACCAGCTTTTCGCCGTCATGCACCGACTGCCACGGCAATCCGGCGCGCAGCGTGCCGCCATTGCCTTCGACCACGCCAATCCCGCCAATCACATTGTGGATCAGCTTGTTGCCGCCGCCCCAGACTTCCGGATCGACGCTGGAGCCATAGTATTGCAACGAAATCCAGCTCGCGACGACAACCGGCGCGGTCATGATCAGTTCGAGCACGCCGAAGCCTTCATCCTGCTGCCAGACATAGTCGTGCAGGAAGGCGCGCCCGGCGAGGCTTGTCCCGCCCGTGCGGCTGCGCGGGGCGGCGATAAAGGCCTTGCACCCGGCAAGCGCCCATTCGGGGCGAACCTCGGCCCAATCGCGGCTGCGCCGGGCGATTTCATGACCTGTTCCGGCCCGCGGCAAGCGCAGTGCCCGCTCGGACCGCGCGATCAGACCCGCGCTCGCCATCCACTCGCGCGTCTGGGCAAGGATTTCCGCATGATCGGCCGACGGATGATCCTCGGCATAGATGAGCACATTATCGGCGGTGGTATCGTGCAGCGCGCCAAGGAACAGCGTGCCAGCAGGGATGGCGATACCCGCCTCGGCCAAGCCGGTGCGCACTTCGGGATCATTGAGCAAGCTGGCGAGCAGCCGCGCATTCACTTCGCCCGAATAGCCGCCACAGGCCCCGCAATGCAGGCCGCTTGCATGCGGATTGTTCACGACATTCGCGCCGTGGCCGACGAGCAGCACCAGCGGCGCGAAATCGCGGGTCAACGACATAGCGCCGAGCACCGCCTTGGCCGCACCGATGCGCGCCGCGCGATCCAGCGCGGGCGCAAGCACCGGGGCCGGATCATGCGGCAGCGCCGGGCGCTTCAATCCCAGCGTATCCTTGACCAGTTTGCCGACATAGACCGGCCCGGCGGCCTCGACAAAAGCGAAGGACGACACCGCCGCCAGCTTGAAGCGACCCCACGCGCGCTTGGCCCGTGCGAGATAGCGCGCCGAACAGTCTTTGTCGGCGTGTTCCGCCGTGCCCGCGGTGCTCGACACGCTCGCGTTGAGCAGCACCGGCAGGCGGTGTTCGGCAACATCCGAGGCAAAGCGCCGGTGCGATGCACCAATTCCGAAGAACCCGGCAAAGCCGAGCGTCTGGACCCGCGGATCGAGCGATTCGAGCGCGCGGCGGAACACTTCCGAACGCACATCGATGCAGAAGGCGGCCTGCACCAGCGCGGCCGTGTCAGCGGCAGGCTGTGCGCCCTGTTGCAGACTCGCCCCCAATTCGCGCTGGGCGGCGCGTTCGGCCGCTTCCTGAAGGATCATGTCGACCACATCATCGCCGCTCGCCTGAGCAGGCGCGGCATGAGCCGTAGCCACCACCCGCCAGCGCGCTGCGATCAGCGGTTCATACTGGGCATAAAGCGCCGCTTCCCACATCAGACGGATGCAGAGGAAATCAGCAGGTGCGCTGTCCTCACCGCCCGCCAGCTCGGCCTGCCACTGGATATAGCGCGCATATTGCGCCCAGCCGCCGAGCGTGATGAGCAGCGCATGGAAATAGGTCGGCAGCGCCTTGGGCGTCAGATCCAGCCGCGCGACATTGCGTGCCATCGCCTCGATCGCGCTGTCGGGCGCATCGGCCACGAAGGCGCCGAACCCGGCAAGGCCCGCAATCTCGCAGGTGAGATCATGTTGCGCCGCGGCCTGCCATGCGCGGAAGGCGTTGCGACCCTTGGGCGCAGCCCACAGCGCCTGCCCTTCATCGCACCATCCGGCCGCCCAATGGCCAAAACGCTCGGCAATCAGCGCAGGCCAATCGATCCCCGAAACCTCGGCCGCAAGATCGGCGATCGTCGGCAAGGGCTGCGGGGCAGGACGCGCCACCGTTGCCGCCAGCTTGAGCGCTTCCATGCTCGCAGGGCGCAGCGGAGAGGCACATGCCGCCAGCGCGGCCGCGAGATCATCATCGCTGATCGCGCCGCTGGCGATCTGGCTGGCGAACCAGTCGCGCGGCATGACGGTGCGCGCCGCGCTCACCCGCGCCAGCAGCGCGGCGGTTTCGGCGAGATCACGCCCGCTCTGCCCGAAATAGGGGTTCACCGCGACACTCGAGGCGAGCGGCCACATTGGCGGGATCTGGCGGGCGGCAGCATCGGCAACGTCCCACAGATTGGCGGTCTTCTTGATCGTCATTTGGGTCACTCCTCGTTGCGATGGCAGTTCAGCGCAGGGCCCAGCCGCCGAGCAGGCGATCGAGCATGGCATTGGCATAAAGGCCGTTGGAAAGGTGGACGCGCAGGCCTGCGGCGGCCGGGTGATAGGCCCACAGCGGGAACATCGACTGCGCCACGGCGACCACGCCGAAGCTCACCACCGCGAGCCCTATCAGCACCCATTCGAGCGCCTGCGGAGCCGGCGCGGCAGGCAGCGTGCCCGCTGTCAGCGCCATGGCGATGGCGTGGAGCGCGAAGTAGCCCAGCGAGGCCGCCAGCGAATAGATTGCCATGCGCCGCATCAGGGCAGCGGGCGCGGATCCGGCCAGACCCTGCGCCAGCAGATAGGCCACGCCGAAGATCAGGATCGCGCCGAGCGCGCTTGCCTGCGGCGACTTCTCGCCAACGGGCAGGCCCAGGCTCATCGCGGCATAGATGCCGAGCGCCGCAAGAAAGGCGAGCGCGACCGCCTTGGCATCGGGCACCGCGACCGGGCCGGGGCGCTTGAACGCGGCGATCTGTTCCACCGCACCGCCCGAAGCGAGGAAGCTGTGCGCCTTGTAGAGCGAGTGCGCGAGAATATGCATCAGCGCGAGCGGGAACAGCGCAAGGCCGCATTGCATGATCATGAAGCCCATCTGCGCGACAGTCGACCAAGCGAGCGAGGTCTTGACCGCAGGCTGGGTCAGCATGACAAGCCCGCCGAACAGCGCGGTGAAGCCGCCGATCATCACCAGCCCCGCCATCACCGCCGGGGACAGCAGCATGACATCGGCAAAGCGGATCAGCAGCAGCCCGCCGGCATTGATCACACCGGCGTGGAGCAGCGCGGAAACGGGGGTGGGCGCTTCCATCACTTCGGAAAGCCAGCCGTGGAGCGGGAACTGCGCCGAGATGATCACAGCAGCGATGGCGAGGCATGCAGCAGCCAGCGCCGCGGCGACGCCGCCGGTGCCCATCCGGGCCGCTTCGAGGATCGCGGCGATATCATTGGTGCCATAGACAAAGCTCAGCAGTGCGGCGCCGCTCAGCAGGGCAAAGTCGGCAATCCGCGCGGTGATGAACTGCTTGCGCGCCGCGCGCCGGGCCGCGGCCCGTTCGGGATAGAACAGCAGCAGCCGGTTGATCCCGAGGCTCGTCGCGATCAGCGCGCCCACCAGCTGCACCAGATTGCCCGCCCCGGCAAACAGCAGCACGCTGGCGAGCGTTAGCGCGAGCACGCCGGTAAAGCGCGCCCGGCGCGGTTCTTCGGCCAGATAGGTGCGGGCATAGCGCAGCACGATCCAGCCGATGAAGCTGACCAGCGCGATCATCGGCAGGCTTACCGCATCCATCCGGATGCTGAGACCCGCATCATGGAACGTCAGCAGGCCCGCGGTGTAGGCATCGCCCTGCAACACCTGCACCAGCGCGACCAGCGCGACTGCCAGCAGGCCGAGCATCACGCTTTCGAGCGCAAGGCTGATCACACGCGCGCTGCCATCGCGCACGACCAGCGCCAGCATGCCGAGTGCGAGAGAGGCACCGATCCCGGCAGCGATCAGAAAAGCGATATCCATGATGCATCTTCCCCTGAGGCCTTGGATCAAGGCGTGGTTTGAGGGGGCGGGATAGCGACCGCCTAGCGTTCTGCAAAATTCAATGAAATTAAATGATCGTTCTGATATAAAGAACTAGGAAACCCCGTGCAGCGCCAGCAGATCATCCACCAGCGGGTGCTGGAACCGGCGCGCCTGCACCACCGCGTAGAAGCTTTCGCTCAGGCCGGGAATGGTCATCAGCTCGTGCAGCAGACCGGCTTCAAGCTCGTCCCGCACAACGATTGGCGGGGCAAGACCAATGCCCGTGCCGGTGCGCACCAGCAGACGCAGCATCGCCATGTCATCGGCCTCGGCGATGATATTGGGCAGGATGCCGAGCCGGTCGACCAGCAGATCGAAATCGGCGCGCACGCCGCTATCCTTGGCAGGCACGATCAGCCGCGCGCTCGCCAGCACATCCTCGAGACTGTCGCCCGTGCGCTCCATCGGCGTGTGGCCGATGAGGCTAACGGGGACTTCATCCAAGAGATGCGCGCGCCACGTGGTCGCGCTGTCGCGGAACGGCAGGCGGTTGGTGAGGAGGATGTCGATTTCATGCGCCTCAAGCGCGCTCACCAGCATCGCCAAGGCGCCGGTGCGGATCACCAGATGGACATCATCGCGCGCCAGCATCGGGCCGAGAAAACTGATCTGGAAGTTGCGCGACAGGTTGCTCACCGCGCCGATCCGCAAGTGGCGGAGCGTCTGTCCTGCCCCGCCCGAAAAGGTTGCCACCATCTCGCGCGCGGTTTCGAAAATGCCGTCAGCGTAATTAAGCGCCACCCGCCCCGCCTCGGTCAGTTCGAGCCTGCGCCCGCGCCGTTCGAACAGATCATGCCCGATGCTCTCTTCCAATTGGCGGATCTGGGTCGAGAGCGCCGATTGCGAGACATTGAGCCGCCGCGCCGCGCTTGTCAGATTGCCTTCGTGCGCAACCGCATGAAAATAGCGCAGGTGCTTGAAATTGAGATGCATCGCGCGAACAAACCCCCAGAGCCTCGGATGTCATGATAGAGCACCGCGCCGCCGCCCGCCAGTGCGCAAGCGGCTCAGGCAGTGGCGACCGCCGCAAAACAAGCGGCGACTTCGCCGGCATGGAAGGCTTGGGCCTCTGGCCCCTCGCTTGGCCCGGCATAGAGCCCCAGCTCGCGCAGCAGCACGAAATAGCCCGGCGCGGGCAGGCCGCCGCGCGCTTTCGACACCACCAGGCTGGCGAGTTGCGGCGCGCCCGCTGCCGCGTGGCGGAGCATCAGCGCCTCGATCAGTTCAGCAGCCTTGTGAATGGTATAGGGCGGCGGCAAGGCCAGTGCACGCGCAACGGCAGCATAGGTCATCACCTGCTGCCCCTGCGCGGCTGTGATCAGCAATTGTTCAAGCCGAACCAGCCCGTCGCTTGCCTCTGCCGCCGCCCCATCCATCGCTACATCTTCACCCTGACGCCCACATAGCCCGCGCGCGGCATCTGCCCGAAATTGAGCGCGGTTTCGTAGCTTTCGTCAAACAGGTTCTCGATCCGCGCTGTCAATTCAAGATTCTTGCCCAGCGGCATCATCGCGCGGATATCGCCCAGGGTGTAGCCGGGCAGGCGGAGCGTGTTGGCCGCGTTCTCGAACGCAGCGCTGACATTGGTCAGGGTAAAGCCCGTCTCCAGCCCGAATGGCCAGCGGTAATCGACCAAGAGGCTGGTCGCGTTTTCAGGGCGACGCGGCAGGCGGCGATCGAAATTGGCCATACCCGCTGCCCGGTTGCGGCTGTCGACATAGCCGTGCGTCACCTGCACGCTGAGGCTATCGGTCGGTCGCATCGTCACCGCAAATTCAGCGCCGCGCGCGCGGGCAAGTCCGACATTGTCATAGGTCCCGAACGGACGGTTGGTGCAGATCCCGGTAAAGGGCGCGCGGCACCCGATGAACAGGATCAGATCCTCGCTGTCGCGCTGGAAATAGGTGGCCGAGAGTTCAAGCCGCCCGTCCACTAGACTTTGCGTGATCCCCGCATCCCAGCCTTGCGAACGCTCGGGCTGCAAGGTGGTGTTGCCGAAATTGCTGAAAAGCTGGAACAGCGAGGGCACCTTGAATCCCTCGGCATAGCTCGCGCGCACCGTCGTGCCGGTGGCGGCGAGGTTGTAGACCGCGCTCGCGCCAAAGGTGGTCGCGCCGCCAAAGCGGTCGTGATCATCGTGGCGCACCCCGCCGGTGACGGTGAAGCCCTCGGTGATCGTGCCGACCACCTGCGCATAGCCGCTGTAAAGGCGCGCACGGGCGCGGGCTTCAGGTCCGCCAAAGCTGCTGGAGTTGAAACGCGAGATTTCCTGTTCGAGCCCGAAGGTCACCTCCCAACCCTTGGCGATATCGACAATGCCCTGATATTCCAGCCGCTCGTTGCGCCCTTCACCGCGGAAGGTTTCGGCGGGGGGGCCATCGAGCGCGGTGTTGCGGCGCTTGGTATCTGTGAGCGCAAAGCCGATCCGGTTGCGGAACCGCCCGTCAAACAGGGCCACGTTGAGGCCGGTATAGCCCACCAGCTCGCGGGTGATGCCTTCCTCGTTCACATCCCCGAAGGCGAAGGTCGGCGGGGCAAAGCCATCGAGATTGAGCGTGCCACGCGAATACCACCCGCGCGCATCAAGCGAAATCGCTTCGCTGATCGCGAGGTTGAAATTGGCATTGGCGCCGAAATTCTCATAGCCATCGCGCTCCACACCGCCGCGGCTTTCGGCGAAGTTCGAAATCCCGTCGGTGCGGAACCAGCCGGCACCCACGCTCGCCGAAAGCGGTCCGGCCTTGCCCGATGCATTGGCGACAAGGTTCACCGTATCGCGAAAGCCGTATTCGCCGCGGGCATTGACCTGCAATTCCTCTGTCGGGCGGCGCGTCACCATGTTGACGACCCCCGCGATGGCCTGGCTGCCCCACAGCACCGATTGCGAACCGCGCAGCACTTCGATGCGCTCGATATTGCCGGTCATCAGGTTGCCGAAATTGAAGCCGCCGCCAACGCTGGAAGGGTCATTCAGCTTCACGCCGTCGACCAGCGCCACGGTCTGATCGCTTTCCGCCCCGCGGATGAACACCGAAGCGACCCCGCCGATGGTGCCATTGCGCGCAATGGTGACGCCGGGAATCGTGCGCAGGATATCCGCGACATTCTGGGTCTGGCGGCGTTCGATTTCCGCCAGATCAATCACGCTGACCGTCTGGCCGACCTTGTCGAGCGATTGCTCGGTGCGGGTCGCGGCGGTGACGATGATCTCACGCGCCGGATCGGCATTCTCCGCCGCAAGATCCTCTGCTGCGACATGGGCCGGCAAAACCGCGCCAAAAACACCGGAAACAAGCAAGATTGCGCGCTTTTGGCGCAGATAATCAACAAAATTGGTCACAAGAACCTCCTGTCTTCACACACAGAAGGCAGGCGCCGGCAGACACGGCGCGACATGACGCGAGCCCGCAATCGGGCCGACCCCACCTTCGCTCATGTCGTCACGCGGAGGCGATGCTCCGATCATGTGGATGGACCCGTCCACACAAAGGATCGACCGCAACAGGCAGGTCTCCTGGCTTCCGGATCATCATGTCCCGCCCCGCCTTCCCAGCCCGTGTGAAGGGGCCAGTGGCATTGTGGGGCGAGAACTCCCCGGTCACAGTTGCGGGCACAGCCCCGGCCTCATTCTGGCTTGCCGCATATGACAAGCCGGAATGTCCCGGGTTCCCTTTCAAGCCCCTCGCGGGGCACCAGTTGCACGAAGCGCAATGGACGCAAAAAAGCCCGTTGGCAAGGGGTTAGGTGCGATCAGTCACCCATCACATCCGGGCCAGTGCGCTCGAAATTGCCCGTCAGGATGCCGTTCTGCTCATTCGCGAGGATGCCGGTCACCTGCGTCCACACCGCGACATTCTGGCGCAACTGGACGATGTCGATCTTGTCGAGGGTATCATCAGGCGTGTGGTGCAGATCGAAGTAGCGCGTGCCATCCTGCTGGAGATCGACGAGCGCGCCCTTCTGATCGCGCACCACATTCAAATCCGCCCCGCCGGTGGCGACCAGCGGGGAATTGGCGACGCCAAAGCGCGCCACCGCCCGCGCGAGCCGCGCATGCAGATCGGGATTGCTCTCGCGGAAATTGCTTTCAAAGCGCCAGATGCGATCCGCACCGAAATCGCTTTCAAGGCCCACCGCGATGGGTTCGTTGATATGCGCCTTGCTATAGGCGACCGAGCCGTGGAGCCCGACTTCCTCGGCCCCTGCAAACAGCACGCGGATGGTGCGCAAGGGCTGCCCCGCCGACGCGACATTCTTGGCCGCCGCGGCAATGATCCCGCAGCCCGCCGCATCATCGAATGCACCGGGCGAATTCCACCAGCTATCGAGATGGCAGGCGAGCAGCACCGGCGGCAGCGCCGGATTGCGCCCGACAATCTCGCCCACGACATTGCCGCTCGTCGTCTTGCCCAGCTGGCGCGGGTTCATTTCGAGGCGCAAGGTCACCGGCTTGCCGCCCGCACGGGCGAACATGCGCTCAAGGTTTTCGGCATCGGGCAGGCTCAGCGCGCCAGCCGGGATCGGCTTGACCCCAGCGGCGAAATCCGTGCCGCCGGTATGCGGGTTGCGGTGATGATCGGTGCCGATCGACTTGATCACCGCTGCCACTGCGCCCTTGCTTGCGGCGATGCCGGGGCCAACCCAGCGCACCGGCCCGGCAAAGCCATAGTGCGAACCATCCTGCGCCTGCCGCATCTGGTGGCTGATATAGGCGATCTTGCCCTTGAGGCTGCCCTCGGGCGCGGCGCGCAAATCTTCGAAGGTGCGGAAGAACACCACCTCGGCCTCGATCCCGCCCTGCGGTGTGGCCGCGCTGTCCCCGAGCGGGAGCACCACCAGATCCTGCGCGAACGGCCCGGTTACCCGCGCGCGGGCAATATCCCCCGGCACCCAGGTCTCCATCTCGAACGGCTCGTCCGCGACATTGGCAAAGCCATTGGCCTTGAGCCATGCCATCGCCCAGGCGCGGCCCCGCGCTTCGGCCTCGGTCCCGGCCTGACGCGGGCCGACCTCGGTGGTCAGCCCTTCGGTGAAGCCATAAGCAATGGCATCAGCCGCCAGCGCGCGGTCGGCAACCGTTTCGAGCGCGGCAAGATCGCCCGGTTGGGCCAGAGCGGGAAGAGCGAGCGCGGTGAGCGGCAGCGCAGCGAGCGCGAGAGCAAGGTTTTTCATGGGACGGGGTGCTATCCTTGCGCCTCGTCCCTGTCTAGCCGCTTGCCTCTCCCTCTCCCCTTCCCTATCTGCGCAGCCAATTCCCGATCCTGTTTTTATCGATCCGCATAAGGACCCATCCGATGGCCGCGCAATATGCCTATGTCATGAAGGGCATGACCAAGACCTTCCCCGGCGCCCAGAAGCCGGTGCTGAACAATATCAACCTGCAATTCTATCAGGGTGCGAAGATCGGTATTGTCGGCCCCAATGGTGCGGGCAAATCCACGCTGATCAAGATCATGGCGGGGATCGACAAGGATTTCACTGGCGAGGCCTGGCCGGGTGAGAACATCACCGTCGGCTACCTCGAACAGGAGCCGGAACTCGATCCGACCAAGACCGTGCTCGAGAACGTGCGCGAAGGGGCGAAGGAAACCGCCGATCTCGTCGCGCGCTTCAACGAAGTCAGCGCGCTGATGTGCGAGCCCGATGCCGATTTCGACGCCTTGGGCGCGGAAATGGGCGAGTTGCAGGACAAGATCGACGCGGTCGATGGCTGGACGCTCGACAACCAGCTCGAAGTCGCGATGGAAGCGCTGCGCTGCCCGCCGGGCGACTGGCCGGTCAAGGATCTGTCGGGCGGGGAAAAGCGCCGCGTCGCGCTCACCCGCCTGCTCATCCAGAAGCCGTCGATCCTGCTGCTCGACGAGCCGACCAACCACCTCGATGCCGAAAGCGTCCAGTGGCTCGAAAACCACCTCAAGGAATATGCCGGCGCGGTGCTGATGATCACCCACGACCGCTACTTCCTTGATAACGTCGTCGAATGGATCCTCGAACTCGATCGCGGCTCCTACTATCCCTACGAAGGCAATTATTCGACCTATCTCGAAAAGAAGGCCAAGCGTCTTGAGCAGGAAAGCCGCGAGGAAAGCGGCAAGCAGAAGGCGCTCCAGCGCGAGTTGGAGTGGATCCGGCAGACCCCGGCGGCCCGCCAGACCAAGTCCAAGGCGCGTATCCGCAAGTTCGAAGAGCTCCAGAACAGCCAGGACAACCGCCAGGTTGGCAAGGCACAGATCGTCATCCAGGTGCCCGAGCGTCTCGGCGGCAAGGTGATCGAAGCCAAGAACATCTCCAAGGCCTATGGCGACAAGCTGCTGTTCGAAAACCTCAGCTTCACCCTGCCGCCGGGCGGGATTGTCGGCGTGATCGGCCCGAACGGCGCAGGTAAGTCCACGCTGTTCAAGATCCTGACCGGCAAGGAGACGCCCGATAGCGGCACGATCGAGATCGGCTCGACCGTGCGCCTCGGCTATGTCGACCAGAGCCGGGATCATCTCGATCCGACCAAGAACGTGTGGGAGGAAATCTCCGACGGGCTCGATTACATGAAGGTCAACGGGCAGGACATGAGCACGCGGGCCTATGTCGGCGCGTTCAACTTCAAGGGCGCCGACCAGCAGAAGAATGTCGGCAAGCTGTCGGGTGGTGAACGCAACCGCGTGCACATGGCCAAGATGCTGAAGCAAGGCGGCAACGTGTTGCTGCTCGACGAGCCGACCAACGATCTCGATGTCGAAACGCTGGCGGCGCTCGAAGACGCGATCGAGAATTTCGCAGGCTGCGCCGTGGTCATCAGCCACGACCGCTTCTTCCTCGACCGTCTGGCCACCCACATCCTCGCGTTCGAAGGCAACAGCCATGTCGAATGGTTCGAAGGCAACTTCGAAGCCTACGAGGAAGACAAGCGCCGCCGTCTCGGCGATGCCGCCGACCGGCCGACGCGTCTCGCCTACAAGAAGCTGACGCGCTGACAGCAAAGCCCAGCCGCTCGACAAACGGGCGGCTGGGCGGCGGGCCTAGGGGGTTACCCAGCGCCCTTCCCAGCTCTCGCCGCCACGCGTGAATTGCGCGCGCATGTGCCCGGTATGGGCAAGGTAGAGCCAATCGACTTCGGCCAGCTCGATCAGCAAGACCGCGAAATTGGGCCGCGCCGGGACAAGCTGGGCATCGTCGGGCTCGGCCCCTTCGAATTCGGGCGGCAGGCCCGATGTCGGCCCATCCGCAAGGCTGCCCGGCCCATCCCCAAGATAGCAGCGCCGCGCGAAATTCGTCCCAGCCGCCCATGCCGCATCGGCAATCGGCCCATCGGTCTCCACCCGGCCCGTGCCGCGCAGCCGGATCTGGATCTTGGCGCTCTTGTCATAGAGCAGCACCGCCATGCGCGGATCATCCGCAATCGCGGCGACCTTGGGGGAGCGGGTGTCGGTGTGGAAGCGCAGCACCCCTGTCGCCTGATCAAAAGCGCGCAGCACCATCACCCGCGCATCGGCCGGCGCGCTGACCACCACCGGCGTGTGCATCGGGCATTTGCGATCGCGTGGAGCGCGGGCAAGCCGCCCCAGCCAATCGCGGCGGACTTCATCAAGCGTTTCGAACATCAGCGGGCCTTTCCGCGCATGTCCGGGGCGGGTCAAGAGGTGGTGCGCGGCCGCGTCAATTTGTTCAGCTTTCTGACAGTCAGCATGAACTAATAGTATGACACGACAAGCCGCGGGTGGTGGAACCGCAACTCTGGAGACGGTCATGATTGACACCCGATTGCTTGGTTCCGGCGCTTTTGCCACCCTCGCCATGATCTTGGCGATGGCCGCGCCCTCCGCCAGCGCTGCACCACAGATTACCCCTGACATGATGATCCTGCCCGATTCGGGCGCATCACCGATCACCGCACCGGTGAGCATGCCTGCGCCCTCCGCCGCCTTGCAGGATCGCGGGCGCGGCGGACGCGGTGAACGCGCAGGTCGCGGCGATGGTGGACGCGGCTGGAACGGTGCGCAGGCCCGCCAGCGCGGTGGGGATCGCGCCGGGGATCGGGGCGGCGGTCGGAACTGGGATCGCGGGTCGCAGGTGCGTTCCGCCGAAACCCGCGGTGCCCCGGCAGCGCCGCCCTCCGGTGGTTTTGAACGGCGCGGCGGCAATGGTTCACGCGACGGCGGCGGCACCTTCGCGGGCCGCCCCGGCTTTGAAAACAGGCGTGGTGGCGGCGATGCCGTCGCTCCGGTCCAGCGTAACACCACAGACAATACGCGCTTTTCGGATCGCCGCGGCGATGACCGGCGCGGAGACTGGAACGGCCGCCGTGACAATGATCGCGGCGACTGGCGCCGGAATCGCCGGGATGGTCGGCGCGACGGCTGGCGCGACAATGATCGCGGCGATTGGCAGCGCGATGGCTGGCGCGACAACCGCCGCGATGGCTGGCGCGGCGATAACCGCGTCGGGCGGCAATATGCCTATCGTCAGGGCTTCCGCGATGGGGCACGCTGGGATCGTGGCTGGCGCGATAACCGCCGCTTCAACTGGTACGGGCACCGGCAAGCCAACCGCTTCCTGTTCCGCCCCGGCCCTTACTTCGCGCCCTTTTCGGGGCACTTCTATCGCCCAGTGGGGATCGGATTTTTCCTCGATCCGCTGTTCTTCCAGCCGCGCTTTTTCCTGAATGATCCGTGGGCCTACCGCCTGCCCCCTTCAGGGGACCGGTTCCGCTGGGTACGCTATTACGACGATGTCCTGCTCGTCGATGTGTTCACCGGCGAAGTGGTCGACGTGATCGAGAACTTCTTCTGGTAACCCGCTGCACGCGGCAGGGCGCTACCCCCGTCGGAGCATACCGGCGGGGGTTGTGTTTGGAACAGCCCTAGCCTCGCGCCTCGCCGAACGGCAGCATGCGGTAGATCGTGCCATCCTTGTCGATCAGCGTGTGCTTGAGCGTGCCGAGCACATGCACCGCGATCAGCACCAACAGGATCGTGCCCGCCACCGCGTGGGTTTCGAAGATCTGTTCCGCCAGCTTTTCATCCGGCGCGACCGGCAAGGGCGGGATCTCGATCAGGCCCCACACCGAAATGCCATTGCCGAATTTCGACATGGCGAACCACCCGGCAAGCGGCATCACCAGCAGCAGCGTGTAGATCAGGCCATGCGTGACCCGCGCAAGCACCCGCTCCCACGCCGCATGGCGCAGGCTCGGCGGCGGCGGAGGGTTGACCATCCGCCAACCAAATCGCAGCAGCACCAGCGCAAAGATCACTACGCCCAGCGCAAAATGATTGCCCATGATTTCACCACGCAGCTCGCGGGTTGGCGCGCCCTCGGCCGCCTCGGCGATGCGCCAACTGGTAATGACCGCAACCCCGACCAGCCAGTGCAGCGCCATCGCCAGCCCGGAATATTTGGTCTTCTGACCGATACCCATGGTCTTACCCTCCCATACGACCCTTGTTTTGCGCGGGAAGGTACCATGCCGCGTTCGCAGCGCAAGCTTGCCAGCGCGCACAGGCCCACGGTATGCACGGCGCCATGGCCGAGACCCATTCCGCCCCCGACGAGATCGCCGATCAGGCTGCACTGGCCGAAGTCGGCGCGCAGGTGCGCGCACGGCTGGCGCGCGATCCGGCGGTGTACACCGTGCCGACCGACAAGGCCGAAATCTTCGCCATCGGCGATTTTCTCAGCCCCGGCGAATGCGCCCAGCTTTGCGCGATGATCGATGATGTCGCGCGCCCTTCGAGCCTGCACGAGCTTGATTACGCCAGCGGCTTTCGCACGTCCTTTTCCGGCGATCTTGATCCCGGTGACAGCTTTGTGCGCGGGATTTCGCGGCGGATCGACGATGTGCTGGGGATTGATCCGGCCTTCGGCGAGTTCGTGCAGGGCCAGCGCTATCTGCCGGGCCAGCAGTTCAAGCCGCATAATGACTGGTTCTACACCAGCGAAAAATACTGGCCGCTCGAACAGGCGCGCGGCGGCCAGCGATCATGGACCGCGATGGCCTATCTCAACACGGTCGAGGAAGGCGGCGAGACTCATTTCACCCATGTCGGCCTGTCGATCGAGCCCAAGCCCGGCGTGCTGATGATCTGGAACAATGCCCATCCCGATGGCACGCCCAATATCGACACGATGCACGCCGGAACCCCGGTGGTGCGCGGCGCCAAATATGTCATCACCAAGTGGTATCGCACCCGCCCGTGGCGGTAGCGATCACGCTTTGGCCAGAGCCTCGGCAATCAGCGCGCGGCTCGGGCCGATCCCGTAGAGCGCGATAAAGCTGCCCATGCGCGGGCCCTGCTCGCTGCCGAGAAGGGTTTCGTAGAGCGCGCGGAACCAGTCGCGCAGCGATTCAAACCCGAATTCCTCGCGCTTGCCGATCTCGTAGACGATGGTCTGCAAATCCTCGGAGCTCATATCCGCGGGCGCGGCGGCGAGCGCGGCATCAAGCGCGTGCAGGGCCGCCACCTCACCGCCCTTAGGCGCGCGCTTCACCAGCGTCGGCGCGATGAAATCGCGGTTATAGGCAAGCGCCTTGCCCACCAGATCATCAAGCGCGGGGTGCGCGGCGGGATCAGCGTTGGCGATGTAATTGCCAAGATAGCTCCACACCGCCTCGCGGGTTGCCCCGGCCCCGAGCACGCCCACCAGATTGAGCAGCAGGCTGAAGGGCACGGGCAGGCTTTCCCCTGCGCCTGCCGGATTTTCGGCCAGCGTTGCGGCATTGGCGGACAGCAGGTGCCACACCGGATTGCCGAGCTTCTTGTCGAGCGGCTGTTCGCCAAGGCTTGCGCGGAACTGCCAATATTCGTCGATCGCCTTGGGGATCACGCCGACATGCAATTGCTTGGCGCTCTTGGGTTCGCGGAAGATGTAGAAGCCCAAGGACTCCTCGCTGCCATAGGTCAGCCATTCCTCGATCGAGAGGCCATTGCCCTTCGACTTGGAAATCTTCTCGCCCTTGGCATCGAGGAACAGCTCGTAGATCAGCCCTTCGGGCTTGCGCCCGCCCAGCTCGCGCACAATCTTGCCCGATTGGGTGACACTGTCAGTCAAGTCCTTGCCGCACATCTCGTAATCGACGCCGAGCGCATACCAGCGCATCGCCCAGTCAACCTTCCATTGCAGCTTGGCCTGCCCACCGAAGATGCATTGCTCGATGGTTTGGCCTTCATCCACAAAATGCACGATACCGGCTTCGGCATCGATCACCTCGACCGGCACTTGCAGCACCACGCCGCTGGTCGGGCTGACGGGGAGCACGGGCGAATAGGTGCGGCGGCGTTCCTCGCGCAAGGTCGGCAGCATGATGTCCATGATCGCATCATAGTGGCGCAGGACTTGCCGCAGCGCCTCGTCGAACTGCCCGCCATTGTAGCAATCCGAAGCCGAGATGAATTCGTAATCGAACCCGAACTGATCGAGGAATGCGCACAGCCGCGCATTGTTGTGATGGGCAAAGCTGGCGTGGGTGCCGAAAGGATCGGGAATGCGCGTCAGCGGCTTGCCGAGATTGGCGGTCAGCACATCCTTGTTGGGCACATTGTCCGGCACCTTGCGCAGGCCGTCCATGTCGTCGGAGAAGGCGACCAGCCGCGTCGGCGCACCGCCGGTCAGCACTTCATAGGCGCGCCGCACCAGCGTGGTGCGCAGCACTTCCTGAAAGGTGCCAATATGCGGCAGGCCCGAAGGACCATAGCCGGTTTCGAACAGCACCGGCACCAGCGCGCCATCAGGGCCGCGCTTGCCATCGGGATAGCGCTTCACCAGCTTCATCGCTTCCTGGAACGGCCAGGCCTTGGACACACGAGCGGCGGCGATCAGATCATCGGTCAACATAATGCGCAGCGCATAGGCAGAGGCAGCGGCGCACTTCAAGCGAATAACCACGGCAAAACCGGGCGCAGCGCGTTTACGCGGCCAGAGTGAGCCCTTAGGGCTGGGACTGTGACCTCTCCGCCCACCGATCTGCCGCGGGTAAACCTGCCCGCGCTCCATGCCAGCCATGGCGGGACATGGCTGCGCGCGGCCGATGGCAGCACCAATGCCATTGCCAAGGGCGAGGCGATCATGGCGGCGGCGGATACCCCGGTGCTGCTGATCAATGCGCCGCTGGTGGCGGCCCGGCTGGGCTATCCCGATCTTTCGGGGCTGGACCTGCTCGAAGCCTTTGCCTTCGTCCACCCGGCCCGCTTTTGCGTGCCAACCCCGCGTGGGCTTGCCGAAGCGCTTGGCCTGCCCGTCCCTGCTGGTGACGATGCGGTGCCCGCGCTGCTCCAACAGGCCGCGGGCGCGCTGATCGCGGCGGTGAGCGATCCCGAATGGTTCGAACGCGAAGGCGCGTGGAGCGCGCTGCAATCGCTTGAACGGCTGCGCTGGCCGTGGGCGCAGGTGCTCAAGCCCCATGTGGCGCGGCCGACGAGGGCGGAACGCTGGCTGTTTGCGGCGCTGCCCGAATGGGAAGAAGCGCCCGAACGCCCTGCCCCGCGGCAGGTTGATCTCGCCCCCACCGATGTCCTCGTCGAACTGGCGCGACTGACAGGCAGCAGCGCCGAACAGCGCGAGGGCCAGCGCGCCTATGCGCAGGATGCCGCGCGTATCTTCGCCCCCCGCACCGAACGCGGTGTTCCGCATCTGGCGCTGGCGCAGGCCGGCACCGGGATCGGCAAGACGCTCGGCTATCTCGCGCCCGCATCGCTGTGGGCCAAGGCATCGGGCGGAACGGTGTGGGTGTCGACCTTCACCAAGAACCTGCAACGCCAGCTGCGCCGCGAAAGCCGCCGCGCATGGCCGATGAAGCGCGCCGATGGCTCACCCCCGGTGGTGGTGCGCAAGGGGCGCGAGAATTACCTCTGCCTGCTCAATCTGGAGGATGCGCTGCAAGGCGGCTTTGCCGGGCGGCCCGCGATCCTGGCACAGCTGGTGGCGCGCTGGGCGGCGTTCAGCAGCGATGGCGATATGATCGGCGGCGATCTGCCGGGCTGGCTCGGCACCTTGTTCCGCAAGCGCGGGATTGCTTCGCTCACCGATAGCCGGGGCGAATGCATCTATGCGGGCTGCCCGCATTACCGCAAATGCTTCATCGAGCGTGCCGCCCGCGCCAGCGCGCAAGCCGATCTCGTCATCGCCAACCACGCGCTGGTGATGGTCAATGCCGCCCGCGCGCGCGATCCCAACCAGCGCCCGACCCGGCTGATCTTCGATGAAGGCCATCATGTGTTTGATGCAGCGGATTCGACCTTCGCGGCGACGCTTTCGGCACAGGAGGCAATCGAGCTCAAGCGGTGGCTGACCGGCCCCGAACGCGAAGGACGCGGGCGCAGGCGCGGTCTGGCGGCGCGGCTTGCCGATGTTGCCAGCTATGACGAAGCGGGCGGCGAGGCGATTGCCGCCGCCGTCAAGGCTGCCCAATTGCTGCCCTCCGAAGGCTGGCTGGCGCGCATCCACGAAGGCAATCCCTTCGGCCCGTTCGAAGCCCTGCTGGGGGCGGTGCGCACCGTCACCTATGCCCGCGATGAAAGCGGCGCGCTTGATCAGGGCTACGGCATCGAGACCGAGGCGGCTGACTTGCCCGGCGAAGTGATCGAAGCGGCAATGGGCGCGGCCGATGCACTCGCGGCGATCCGCGTGCCGCTGATCCGGCTGGGCGGCAGGCTGGAAGCGGTGCTCGCCGATCCGCCCGATTGGCTCGATGCGCAAGGGCGCGCGCGGATCGAAGGGGCGCGCTTCGCGCTCGCGTGGCGGATCGATCTCCTCGCCGCGTGGGAAGCCTTGCTCGCCCGGCTGGGCGGCCCGGCTGATCCCGAATTCGTCGATTGGCTGGCGGTTGATCGCTCCGAAGCGCGCGAGTTCGATATCGCGATCCACCGCCGCTGGCTTGATCCGATGAAGCCCTTTGCCCGCGTCGTGCTCGAACCGGCGCACGGCGTGATGCTGACCAGCGCGACCCTGACCGACCGGATCGAAAGCCATGATCCCGACGAGGAATGGGCCAGCGCCATCGCCCGATCCGGCGCAGCGCATATCGAGGCGCGTCCGCTGCTGTCGGCGGCCTCGAGCCCGTTCGATTACGCGGGGCGCGCCGAAGTGCTCATCATCACCGACATCAAGAAAGGCGATCTGCCCGCGCTGGCGGGCGCCTATGCGCGGATCATCGAGGCAAGCGGGGGCGGCGTGCTCGGCCTGTTCACCGCGATCCGGCGGTTGCGCGCCGTTTACGGACGGATTGCCGATCGCCTCGCGCGCGCGAGGCTTGCCGTCTATGCCCAGCATGTCGATCCGATCGACACCGGCACGCTGGTCGATATCTTCCGCGATGATGCCCGCGCGAGCCTGCTCGGCACCGATGCGCTGCGCGACGGCGTGGATGTGCCGGGCGAATCGCTGCGCTGCGTGGTGCTCGAACAGGTGCCGTGGCCGCGCCCCGATATCCTCCACAAGGCACGCCGTGCCGCCGGTGGCGGGAGTACCTATGATGATCGGATCATCCGCGCCAAGCTGGCGCAGGCCTTTGGCCGCCTGATCCGTTCCAAGGACGATGCCGGGCATTTCATCGTCCTTTCCTCGGCCTTCCCGACCCGGCTGCTTTCGGCCTTTCCCGAAGGCACGCCGGTTTTGCGGCTCACGCTTGATGAGGCTTTACAACGGCTCGCCTCTGGTGTTTCGAAAGCCGATGCCGCGCTGGACCTCTCCGGCCTTGCCCCACCCGCCAATGAAGAGCGCCTGACATGAAAACCCTCGGTCTCCTGCGCCACGCCAAGTCCGATTGGGACGATACGGCGCAGCGCGATTTCGACCGGGGGCTGAATGCGCGCGGGCGCAAGGGCGCGCGGGTCATCGGGCGGCATATCCGCTCGCATGGCCCGGAATGGGATCTGGTGCTCGCGAGCCCGGCCGCACGGGTCACGCTGACGCTGGAAGGCGCGCAGCTCCCGCAGGACGCCGTGTTCGATCAGCGCCTCTACCTCGCCAGCTATGATACGATCATCGAAACGATCGAGGCCCATGCCGGCAAGGGCGCGGATGAAGTCGATTCGGTCCTCATCGTCGGCCACAATCCGGGCTTGCAGGATGTGCTGCTCGAACTGGTCGCGCCGGGCAAGGAAAACGCCTTGTTCAAGGAAGCGGTCGTGAAATTCCCGACCGCGGCCTATGCCGTGCTCGAATGCGACATCGAGCATTGGTCGCAGCTCAAGAAATACTGCGCGGAACTGGTGCATTTCATGCGCCCGCGCGATCTTGATCCCTCGCTCGCGCCCGAGGATTAAGCGGCCACGTCTCGTCCCACCCGATGGGCTGGCGCGGCTTGTTACGCGAGCAGCTTGCGCGGCCCCGGCCCATCAGCACCGAGGCAATCGCCCGGGTTCCAGATCGCGCAATGTTCAAGGCTGAGGCAACCGCAGCCGATGCAACCATCGAGCCGGTCGCGGGTGCGCGTGAGTTCAGCAATCCGCGCATCGAGCCGCGCGCGAATAGCCGTGCTGATCGCCTCCCAATCGCGCGCGGTCGGTGTGCGGCCATGCGGCAGGCCGGCCAGCTCCGCCGCGATCTCGCTAAGCGAGAGGCCAAGGCGTTGGGCGATCAGGATGAACGAGAGGCGGCGGATGTCCGAGCGCAGAAAGCGCCGCTGGTTGCCGCCGGTGCGCACCGGCTCGATCAGATGATGCGCCTCGTAGAAGCGGATCGCCGAGACCGAAAGCCCGGTGCGGCGGGCAACTTCGCCGATGGTGAGCAAGTCCGTGGGCTTGAGGCGGCGGGCAGGCATCAGGGTGTTCTCGCGAATAAAGCTTGACCTCAAGTTAGGTTGAGATCGCAAGCTGCGCAAGTTCATCGATTCGCACCTGCTTGCAGGTGGGCGTCGTCAACTTACGAAAGGACCATTCCCATGCCCTCCGGCCATCTCGAACATGTCAACATCACTGTCAGCGATATTGAACGCAGCGCTGCCTTCCTCATGAAGCTGATGGGCTGGCACATCCGCTGGCGCGGACCCTCACAGCTCGGCGGGGAGACGATCCATGTCGGCGGGGCGCAGGATTACATCGCAGTCTACACCCGCGGGGCGGTGCCGGAGCCTTTCGCCAAGGGCGTGCCCCTCAACCATCTCGGTTTGGTGGTCGACGATCTCGACGCCGCAGAAGCCGTGGTGAAGGAAGCAGGGCTTATCCCCTTCAATCACGCCGGTTATGAACCCGGCAAGCGGTTCTATTTCTTCGATTGGGACGGGATTGAATTCGAGATGGTAAGCTACGTCTAGCCCGGCCGTTGGCTGCCGGGCAGCGAGGCGCGCGATGCGTGCTCTGAAGGGGGCTTACAGTCCGGCCTTGCGGTTGTCAGGCGTTACCCACCACGAAACACGCCGCCGCCATCAGCGCACCGGCAAGCCGGTTCGAACGAAAGCGGGCAAGCGGATTGTCGGGATCATCGGGATCGAGCGTTGCCACTTGCCAGCCGAGATGCACCGCCACCGGCAGCAGCGCGAACAGCGCCAGCGGATCGGGCCGGTAGAGCCACACGCCCAGCCCCCACAGGCCAACCGCCGCCGCATAAAATCCGGCTACCCCGCCAATCACCTTGCCGCCCATGGCGAGCGCTGACGAACGGATTCCGACCAGCGCATCATCCTCGCGGTCTTGCAGGGCATAGATCGTGTCATACCCGATCACCCAGCAGATGCACCCGGCATAGATCGCTGCGAGCGCGCCAAGGTTATCGAGCCTGAGTTCGCTCCACCCGACCAACACCCCCCAGTTGAACACCATGCCAAGCCACGCCTGCGGCCACCATGTAATGCGCTTCATGAAGGGATAGGCGGCGACCAGCGCGAGGCTCGCCAGCGAAACCAACTGCGCTTCCCACCGCAATTGCAGCAGCACGAGTAGCCCTACCAGACTGAGCGCGATCAGCCAGCCCCACGCGGCTTTCTTGGAAACCCGGCCGCTCGCGATGGGCCGCGCAGCGGTGCGGGCGACCTTGGCATCGAGATCGGCATCGACGATGTCGTTATAGACACACCCCGCCCCCCGCATCGCGATCGCGCCAAGCAGCAACCAGCCCAGCAGGGCAAGCTGGACGCCCTCGCCCGCGAGCCACACCCCGAAGACACATGGCCAGAATAGCAGCCACCAGCCAATCGGACGATCAAACCGCGCCAGCAGCGCGAGATCGCGCAGGCCTTGCGGCAGGCGGGCCATCACGCCGCGATGTTCGCTATCGGGGACGATCTCGGTGTTCATGCTTGCCCCCTAGCGCGCGAAGCGCCTAGTGCAAAGCGATGCCCGCCACCCCCGCCTGGCCTCCGAAAAGCGCCCCGCGCCTGTTTGTCGCGCAGGCCCTGCACGAAAGCGGCCAAGTGGTGATCGATGGCCCGCAGGCGCATTACCTTTCACGGGTGATGCGCGTGGCCGCAGGCGATGTGGTGATCCTGTGCGATAATGTCACCGGCGAATGGGCCGCACGGGTTGGGGATGCGGGCAAGCGCGAGGTGGTGCTGGAAGTTTCTGCGATCCTGCGTCCGCGCGAAGCCGTGCCCGATCTGTGGCTGTGCCCTGCCTTGCTCAAGAAAGACCGCTTTGACCTCGTGCTTGAAAAGGCGACGGAACTGGGCGCGGCGCGCATCCAGCCGGTGATCACCCGGCGCTGCGTGGCGGACAAGCTCAACCGCGAGCGTGCCGTCGCGCACACCATCGAGGCTGCCGAACAATGCGCGCGCACCGCGCTGCCCGATCTGGCCGAGCCGGTGAAGCTCGCCGCGCTGCTCGCCACCTGGCCTGCGGAGCGCGCGCTGTTCTTCGCGGATGAAAATGGCGGCGAACCCGCTGCCGCCGCCTTCGCCGCCTACACCGGCCCCGCCGCGATCCTGATCGGCCCGGAAGGCGGCTTTGATGAAGGCGAACGCGCAGCGATCCGCGCCCTTCCCGCAGCGCGCCCGATCAGCCTCGGCCCGCGCATCCTGCGCGGGGAAACCGCTGCCATCGCGGCGCTCGCTGTCTGGATGGCGGCACGCGGCGACTGGTAAGACGCGCCAGCCCCTTACAAAGCGGTTTTGCGCTTCCCACATGCCGACCAGTTTTCTAAGGCAACCGGCCAGACAGGGGCATTTTCTCGATGAGCACGCGCGAAGCAACCACGGCTGACGATCCCATCATCGAGAGCCTTGATCAACTGGTCTTGCCGATGATCAAGGGCGAAAAGCCCAAGGACCAATGGCGCATCGGCACCGAGCACGAAAAGCTCGTCTTCAAGAAATCCGATTTCCGCGCGCCCTCCTATGACGAGCCTTGCGGCATCCGCGATCTGCTGATGGGGTTGACCCAGTTCGGCTGGGCCCCGGTGGAGGAAGGCGGGAATGTCATCGCGCTCAAAGGCGCTGATGGCGCAGTCAGCCTCGAACCCGCCGGGCAGCTCGAACTCTCGGGCGCGCCGCTCGTCAATCTGCACCAGACCTGCGCGGAAACCGGGCGGCATCTCGAACAGGTGAAGGCCATCGGCGAGAAATGCGGCGTCGGCTATCTCGGCCTCGGGATGTGGCCCGACAAGACCCGCGCCGAGCTGCCGATTATGCCCAAGGGTCGCTATGACATCATGCTGCGCCACATGCCGCGCGTCGGCACGATGGGTCTCGACATGATGCTGCGCACTTGCACCATCCAGGTCAATCTCGACTATGCGTCGGAAGCCGACATGGTGAAGAAATTCCGGGTCGGCCTCGCGCTGCAACCGCTGGCGACGGCGCTGTTTGCCAATTCGCCCTTCACCGAAGGCAAGCCCAACGGCTTCCTGAGCTACCGCTCGCACATCTGGTCAGACACTGATCCCGCACGCACCGGAATGCTGCCCTTCGTGTTCGAAGAGGGCTTCGGCTATCAGCGCTGGGTCGATTACATGCTTGATGTGCCGATGTATTTCGTCTTCCGCGACGGCAAGTATATCGACGCAGCGGGGCTTTCGTTCCGCGATTTCCTCGACGGCAAACTGTCGGTTCTCCCCGGCGAGCGCCCGACGCAGAGCGATTGGTGGGATCACCTTTCGACCGCCTTTCCCGAAGTGCGTCTCAAAAGCTTCCTCGAAATGCGCGGCGCCGACGGCGGGCCGTGGAACCGGATCTGTGCGCTGCCGGCCTTCTGGGTGGGCCTGCTCTATGATCAGGGCGCGCTCGATGCGGCCTGGGATCTCGTCAAGGGCTGGTCGATGGAGGCGCGCGAACAATTGCGCCACGATGCGCCCCGCCTCGCGCTTGATGCCCCGGCACCGGACGGCGGCACTTTGCGCGATGTGGCACGCGAGGTGCTCAAGATCGCGCATGGCGGGCTCGCCGCGCGTGGCCAATTGAACGCCAGCGGCGATAATGAAACCGGCTATCTCGAAACGCTCGATGAAATCGTTGCGAGCGGCAAGGTGCCCGCCCAGCGCCTGCTTGATGCCTATCATGGCGAGTGGGCAGGCGATATCAGCAGGGTTTACGAACAATCCTTCTGACCCAAGGGAGGGTGCACACATGCTGATCGTATTGGCCAAGGCCAAGCTGGGGGACGGCGCGCTGGACGCCATGCACGGCGCAATCGCCGAGATGGTGGCGGCGTCCAACGCCGAAGATGGCTGCCTTGCCTAAAGCTTCGCCACCGATGTGCTCGATCCCACAGTGCTGCACATTGTCAAGAAATGGCGCGATGAAGCCGCGCTCGCCGCGCATTTTGCCAACCCGCATATGGCCGCCTTTGGCGCGGCGATTGCCGGTACGGATTTCACCATCATCGAGGCGATCAAATATCATGCCGATGATGGTGCACCGGTGATGTAAGGACGCTTAGCGGAAAGCGTGGATCGTCCCTGAATCATCAAGGATGTAGAGGTGACCATCCGCCACCACGGGCGACATGCTCACCGGCTGCCCCACATCGGCAAAGAAGCTCGCTTCGCCCGAGGTGGCATTAACCTTCCACAACTCCCCGCGCGAACTCGCAACCCACAGATTGCCGCCAGCCAGCACCGGCCCGGTCCAGAAGATCGGGTTCTCGCGCTTCTTTTCGTTCTTGAAGCGCTGCAACTGCGCGATCCACCGCACGCGGCCTGACGAGCGGGCAATCGCCAGCAAGCGGCCATCATCGGTCAGCGTGAAGATCCACTCACCCGCAATCGCCGGGGTGGAAATCCCTGCCAGGTTAAGCTCCCAGATGCGCTGGCCCGACAGGAGTTCATAGGCCGCCATCCGGCCACCCTGCCCGAGCGCATAGACACGGCCGGAATCAATGATCGGATCGGCATCAATATCGGTGAGCGAGCTGACCGCGGTCGAAATATTGGTGCGCGCCAGCGCATCCGACCACAGGATGCGCCCGTTCTCGTAGCGATAGGCGTTGAGTTCACCGCTCGAAAAGCCCGCAATCACCGTGCCCTGACCAGCCGCGGGTGCCGCCACACCGAACACGCCCGATTGCGTGGTCGAGGCGGTTTCCAGCCAGTTCACCGCTCCGTCCTTGGCGCTCAGCGCAAGGATCTGGTTGTCCTGCGTCATCACGAAAACCTCGCCAAAGGCGATGGTCGGTGAACCGCGCAGCGGCCCGGCCGGCGTGACCTTCCACAGCACTTCGCCGGTCTTGGCATCAAGCGCCTTGGCCTCACCAACCCCGTTGGTGGCGTAAAGGCGGCCATTCTCGTAGCTCACCCCGCCGCCGAAGGCCGAAGCCTGCGCGCCTTGCGCAACATCAGAGCGTGATGTCCAGCGCACTGCGCCCGTCGCCTTGTCGAAAGCATGAATGGTTCCATCCGATCCGACAGCGAAGAGACTATCGCTCCCCACCACGGGCGAAGCACCCAGCCGCACCCGATTGGTCGAGCCTGCGATCCGCGCCGTCCAAACCTTCGCCGGATTGGCGGAGAGCGCGAGATGGCCATAGGATTTGGCCGCATTGCCGCCAACCTGCGCCCATTCAGCGTTGCGCCGTTCAGGGGGCAGAACGATCGAAACGCTGGCGAGCGCGCTATCAACCTCGGCGCCGCTCTCGATCCGCGAGAGGATCGGGACGCGCTGGCCGACAGTAGGCGTGACTTTCTTGTCGCCCTTGCCGCCGCAGCCTGTGAGGGCCGTGGCCAGCAAACCGGCGGCGAACGCAACGCGCCCGTAATGTACAATCGCTTTCATCAATCCGTCCAACCTTCAGCCCTATTCGGCAAGCGCAGCGCCCTCGCCATCCCCCTCGGACGCGACCACCCCTTCGTCCTTAAGCAATTTCGTCACATCAACAATCGCATCGACACCCAGCAAGCCAGCCATTTGCCGTGCACGCGAGCGCAGGGTTTCGGGCAGGGCCTCGTCCTTGGCAATCGCGGCAAACAGCGCGCCGGCTTCGCGGCGGTTGCCCGCTTCGAGCTGCGCCATCGCAGTCAATTCCGCAGCGCTGCCGAACAAGGGATGGCCCGGCACGGCCAGCGGCTTGAGCCGCGCGATCACATCGGCAGGCTTGCGCTGGTCAAAGCTGACGGACACCTCGCGCACCAGCGCGAGATCGCGCAGCGCCTGCGGGGCTTCGGCATCGGCGGCAATGGCGGCGTAAATCTTGGAGGCCTCGGCATCCTTGCCCGCTTCGAGCGCAGCGCCTGCCTGGATGAAGCGCGCCGCCGCGCGGGCAGCCGGGCTGCCATCGGCAAGCAACGGCGCGACCTTCTCGCTCGCGCTCTTGAAATCATTCGCCCCGGCAAGATCGAGCGCGCTGATGATGGTTTCGGACTGGGTTTCCAGCTTGCTTTCGCGGCTTGCGTCCCACCACAGATAGCCGCCAAGACCGGCCAGCCCGGCGATCACCAACCCGAGGATTGCCGCGCCATACTTTTTGACAAAGTTCAGCGCATCATCCTGCCGCACCGCTTCGTCGATCTCGCGGATGAGGATATCATCCTCGGGGCTGGGCGCGCCATCCGGGCCATTACCGGAAGCGCCTTTGGACAATGACGGGGTAAGATTGCGTGCCACTTGGCTTCAAGTCCTTTGATCAAGCACGGGCGCACAGGCGCGGCTGAATTCGCGCGGTCTTTAGGCCGCTACCCGCCCTTCCGCAATGGCGGATCAGCCTTGACTGCGCCACTCTTGCGCCGCCCATCGCTAGGATTGCGCGCTTGAACGACAGGTGAAGCGGATATTCATGCCGCACGCCCAACGGCCTGCCAATAGAGGGCGCGATAGTGGGCCATCATCCGGTCGGCGGCATATTCGGTGCTTGCCCGCGCGCGATTGGCAGCACCGATGGCGGCGCGCAGTGCGCCATCCTCAGCCAGATCAGCCAGCATTTGCCCGAGTGCCACCGCCTTGCCGGGCACCGCGATAAAGGGCCGGTTAGGCTCGGCCACCATGGCGCGGATATCGCCGATATCGGGCGCAGCGACCGGCAGGCCCGCCGCCATGGCCTGAACCACGGTAAGAGAATGCGGTTCGCCGGGCGCGGCCAGCGCATAGACATCGAACAAGCCCATGACGCGCGCCGGTTCGGCCATCGCGCCCGCGAGATGCACCCGGTGGCTCAATTCCCGCGCCGCCGCTTCGGCCCGGATCGCATCGCGTTCCGGCCCTTCGCCCACGATCACCAGATGCCATTCCTCGGGCAGCGCGCGCATGGCTTCGACCAGCAGGGGCAATTGATTGGCCGGATCGAGGCTGGCGACGGTGCCGACCCAGCGCTCGCCCGGACGCTTGATCACCCGGATCGCATGCGGATCAGGCGTGGCGGCAAAGGCCGCCCAGTCGATGCCGGGGGCAATGCGCACCACCTTGTTGGCGGGCTGTTGCCAGGCTTGCTGCGCGATCCGTGCGATCAGCAGGCTCGGCACCACCAGCGCATGGGCATGGCGCAGGGCCGCACGGCGATAGAGATTGCGGGTCGTCCGCAGGCGCTCGGCCTCGATGGCATCAAAAGCATCCTCGTGATGGATCAGCGGCGGCAGCGTGAGACTTTTGGCAAACACCCCATGCGCCATCGCCGCATCAATCGCCCCCCAGTTGTAGGTGCAGACGAGATCATAGGGCTGCATCGCTTCGGCCAAGGTGACGAGCCGCCCGGGTGTCGGCTTGCCTGCAAGGCTGGGGAACGAGGCAGGGGTGCTGACCTTGCAGCCGGGTGCAAGATGCGCGCGGATTGCCGCCACAGCCGCCGCATCGCCCACGAGGCTATGCGCGGCATCGCTGCCCAAGCCAGCGATCAGCGTGGCAAGGCGCGGCGCACGATCCTCCCCCGGCAGGGAGGACAAACAATGCAGGATACGCAAAGGGGGAAGCGGCGGCGCGCTCATTCCACCCCGGCAAACAAGGCATCAATCGCGGCGACCACCTCCGGTTCGTCCAGCGTCGGCGCATGGCCCACGCGCGGCACGGTGATCACCGTCATCGCCGGGTTGCGGGTCTCCATCTGCCGGACCGTGCCGGGGGAGAGCAAGTCGCTCAATTCGCCGCGCACCAGCAGCATCGGCACCCCGCGCAAGGCCTCGAACGCGAGCCAGAGATTGGGCGGCGCGGCATTGCCGGGCTTCGCGAAAGGCTCGGCAATCGCCATGTCGTAATCATAACTGATGCGGCCGTTCTGCGTCACCACCATGGTGCGCTTGGCCATGTCGAGCCACATGTCGAGATCGTAATCGGGAAAGGCCGCGCCGTGCACTTCGGCAAGGCTGCGCGCGGCGTGGATCCAGGTGGGGTAGGAGCGCCCCTGCCCGACATAACCCGAAATCCGCGCGAGGCCGGCCGCATCCACTTCGGGCCCGATATCATTCATCACCACGGCTGCCATGCGGCCCGGCGCGCCTTGCGCCATCAGCATTGTCATCAGCCCGCCCATCGACGTGCCGACCACGCAGAAACGGGTGATGCCCTGTTCGGCCAGCAGCTTTTCGACATCGGCGACATAAGTGATGGGGGTGTAGTTATCCGAATTGGGGGCATAGTCGCTCAGCCCGCGCCCGCGCATTTCGGGCACGATGACGCGGCGGGTCGCTGAAAGATGTTCGGCGAGCGCTGCGAAATCGCGGGCGTTGCGGGTCAACCCGTGCAGGCACAGCACCGGCAAGGCGGTGGTTCCGGCGGGGGCAGGATAGTCGCGGTAATGCAAGGTGAGACCATCAGCGCTGGTCCAGCTGCAATCTTCATATCTGGCGGCCATGGGCGGCGTAGTTCCCTGACGAATGCGGCGATCGGGGGATGTGGCAGATGTTGCCAGCTTGCACCGCCGGATTCTTCGGCCCACTATCGCGGGATGAACGGCGCGGCGCAACAATCCAATTCACCCCACCCCTATCAACCTGATCCGGCGATCCTTGCGCTGGCGGATTGGCTGGGTCATCCGGTTGCCGCGGCAGACTTTCCCTCCACGCAGTTGCGCTGGCGCCATGATGGCGCGGCGGCGCGCGTCGGGCTCGTCCATCTCGATGATGCGGCATGGACCCGGCACTTCGGGCGCTTCGCCGCGCTGCCCGGCAATCTGCCGCAGCCGCTGGCGCTCAAATATCACGGGCACCAGTTCCGTGTGTACAATCCCGAGATCGGCGACGGGCGCGGGTTCCTGTTCGCCCAGCTGCGCGATGATCGCGGCCGCCTGCTTGATCTCGGCACCAAAGGTTCGGGGCAGACCCCGTTCAGCCGGAGCGGCGATGGGCGATTGACGCTGAAAGGCGCGATGCGTGAAATCCTCGCCACCGAAATGCTCGAAGCGCTGGGCGTGAACACGTCGAAAACCTTCTCGGTGATCGAGACGGGCGAAGCGCTGTGGCGCAATGATGAGCCCTCGCCCACGCGCTCGGCGGTGCTGGTGCGGCTCAGCCATTCGCACATCCGCATCGGCACCTTCCAGCGGCTGCTGGCGCTGGAAGAACGCGATCACATGGCGGCGCTGATCGACTATTGCCTCACGCATTTTCCCGGCCCGCCCCCGCCCGCTGAGGCACCGGGAGGCGACGAACCGGCGGTGCGCCTGTTGCACCAGGTGGTCGAGCGGATGGCCGATCTCGCGGCGAGCTACATGGTGGCCGGGTTTGTCCACGGGGTGCTTAACACCGACAACATGAACATCACTGGCGAGAGTTTCGATTACGGCCCGTGGCGCTGGCTCCCGCAGTGGGATCAGAGCTTCACCGCAGCCTATTTCGATCATGGCGGGCTTTACGCTTTTGGCCGCCAGCCCGAAGCGCTCCACTGGAATTGCGGGCAATTGGCGGTGGCGCTGCGTTTGCTGGCCGATAGCCCGCCGCTGATTGCCGCGCTCGAACGGTTCGGCCCGCTCTACATGCAGGCGATCACCCGGCGCTGGCTGTGGCGGCTCGGGGTAAAACCCACCGGCACGGATGCCGATACGCAGCTTGTCGCGCTGTGCGAACAGGCCATGCGGGAAGGCGAAATGGGGCCCGATGCTTTCTTCTTCGCGCATCGCGGCGGGCGCGGCGCAGGGGAGGGCACGTTGGGCGACATGCTCAGCCAATATCAACCGATCGGCAGCAGCCATCCCTATTGGGCCGATGATGCTCCGCAATCGCTGCTGATCGACGAGGTCGAGGCGATCTGGGCGGCCATCGACGAAGCCGACAACTGGCAGCCGCTTCACGACAAGATCGCCGCGATCCGCCGGATGGGCGAAGCCCATGGCGCCCCGCCACGTCCGCAAGGGCATTGCTAGCACAGGCCTGCACCCTATCTTTTTGCGATACCTGAGGTTATGGGCGCACAAAGGTGTGTGCAGGCGATCACGGCTCGCCTTGGCGGCACCCCCAACAGGACGGCAGGCAAGCAGTGACGGCACAAACGCTTATTTCCTACGAACCCGCAAGTGGCGAAGAATTGTGGCGCGGGGACTACAGCGATGTTGATGAGGCCGTCAGCCGGGCGCGCCGCGCCTGGCCGGAATGGGCAGCACTTGCGCCGTCCGAACGGATCGAACGCCTCCGCCGCTTTGCCAATGAAGTGAAGCGCGAGGCTGAAGGCTTTGCCGAACTGATCGCGCGCGAAGCGGGCAAGCCCTTGTGGGAAGCGCGCACCGAAGTCGATGCCGTGGTCGCCAAGGTTGATATCTCGGTGCAAGCCTATGCCGAACGCACCGGCAAGAAAAAGCACGACAGCGCGCTCAATGGCAGCACCGCCCTGCGGCACAAGCCGCACGGGGTGATGGTGGTGCTGGGGCCATATAATTTCCCCGCGCACTTGCCCAACGGGCATATTGTCCCCGCGCTGATCGCCGGCAATGCCGTGCTGCTCAAGCCGTCGGAGAAGACCCCGGCAGTGGGCGCGGCGCTGATCGGCTTCATGCACAAAGCGGGCGTTCCGCAAGATGTCGCGCAGGTGGTGATCGGCGGACCGGACGAAGGCAAGGCGCTGGTCGCCCATCCCGGCACCGATGGCGTGCTGTTCACCGGCTCACCCGAGGTCGGCATCGCGATCAACCGGAAACTGGCGAGCAATCCGGGCAAGATTGTCGCGCTGGAGATGGGCGGCAACAATCCGATTGTTGTCACCAACACCCGCAAGATTGCCGATGCCGCCACGCTGATCGTGCAATCGGCCTTCACCAGCGCCGGGCAGCGCTGCACGGCGGCGCGCCGCCTGATCGTTGTCGAAAGCATATATGATGAGCTGATTGAGGCCGTGCTTGAGCTGACGCGCAAGCTGATCGTCGGCGATCCGCTCGCCGGGCAGCAGCCGTTCATGGGTCCGGTGATCGACAACAACACCGCCGATCAGCTGATGGAGAGCTTCCTTGCGCTCATCACCGCAGGTGGGAAACCGCTGGCCCATATGCGCCGTCTCTATCCCGACCTGCCGTTCCTGACGCCCGGCATCATCGATGTGACCGACGTGCCCGAACGCCCCGATATCGAGCTGTTCGGCCCGCTGCTGCAAGTGATCCGGGTGCCCGATCTCGACAGCGCGATTGCCGAGGCAAACAACACCCGCTTTGGCCTCTCGGCCTCGCTGATCGGCGGATCGCCCGAGGATTACGGGCGCTTCTGGGCGAATATCCGCGCCGGGATCATCAACTGGAACCGGCCCACCAATGGCGCCTCGTCCGCCGCGCCCTTTGGCGGGATTGGCCTGTCGGGCAACCACCGTCCGGCGGCCTATTATGCCGCTGATTACTGCGCCTACCCGGTGGCGAGCAACGAAATGGAAGAGCCGCGCGCCAATATCGGGGTCGGCCTCAAGGGCTGATCCGCGCAGGCTCAGGGCGTAGACCCGATCATGTGAAAGCGCCCCTGCCACACGCGGCGGCAAGGGCGCTTCCCGCAGCATGGATATGCCGCGCCGGGGCCATTTGGTGGGAATGGCCCAAGATGATCGCAGAGGGATTCGGTTGTGACGGCCGCAACCCTGCTTTCGTTCATCTATAGCTTGATGATTCTGAACGCAGAGCAAGCGACGCTGCAAGCCGCGGTTCAGCCAAAGCGCCATGCAACGCCGCTTGCCATGCGCCGCCGCGCCGCCTAGGCCGCGCGCAGCATGGCCCAGCCCCCCTCCTCTTCCGAACCGTCGCAGCACGGCCCGTCAGGCCTGCCGTTTGCGCTTGGCGCCTATCTGATCTGGGGCTTCCTGCCGCTTTACCTCATGCTGGTGGCGAGCGTTCCGCCGTTCGAATTCGTCGGCTGGCGGATCATCTGGACGCTCCCGCTGTGCCTGCTGATCGTGGCGTTTCGCCGCCAGTTTCCCGAGCTGCGCGGCGCGCTCACCAACCGCCGCACCATGCTGGCGCTGGCGGGCAGCGCAGGACTGATCGGGATCAACTGGTTTGTCTATGTCTGGGCGATCATGGCGGGCGAGGTCTATGCGGCGAGTATTGGCTATTATCTCAACCCGCTGCTCAACGTCCTGCTCGGCACGGCCTTTCTCGGAGAACGCCTGTCGCGCCGCCAATGGTTCGCGGTGGCGATTGCCGCGCTGGCCGTGGCGCTGCTGGCTGCGGGCGCCATCACCACCTTGTGGATCAGCCTCAGCCTCGCGCTCAGCTTTTCGCTCTACGGGCTGGTGCGCAAACAGGTTGCGGTCGGCTCGCTGCCGGGTCTGACAATCGAAAGCGGGCTGTTGCTCGTGCCCTCGATCGGGATCGCGGTATGGTATGCGGCCAGCCCGCAAGGTTCGGCTTTCGGGCACGACTGGGCGATGAGCGGGCTGATCATCCTGTCAGGCGTGATCACCGCTGTGCCGCTGCTGCTGTTTGCGATTGCGGCGCGGCGGATGGAATATTCGACGCTCGGCTTCATCCAGTATCTCGCGCCGACAATCGTGTTCTTTCTCGGGCTGTTCGTCTTCCACCAGCCGCTGGCGCCGACCAAGCTCGCCAGCTTCGTGCTGATCTGGGTGGCGGTTGCCGTGTTCGTATGGGATCTGTGGGCGAAGCGACGGGCGCGGTGACCAACGATCCGTTCGTGTCGAGCGAAGTCGAGACACATGTCACAGCCTCTCGACTACGATCGAGGCGAACGGGCTCAAGTCACCCCAGGAATTTCCACCCCAGCGTCTGCCCGCCGTGCCACGGGACAATCTCCGCGCCCACTACCTCAAGCATTGGCGGCACGGCCACAGCAGCGCGTTCGAGCGTCACCATCTCCTCGTTCACCGGCAGCTTGTAGAACGCCGGGCCATGGAGCGAGGCAAAGCCCTCGAACCTGTCGAGCGTGCCCTCTTCGTCAAACACCGTGACATAGCTTTCGAGCGCATAGGGTGCGCCAAAAATGCCCGCGCAGCCGCAGGCGCTTTCCTTGTCCTTCCGGAGATGCGGCGCGCTGTCGGTGCCGAGGAAGAACTTGGGGCTGCCACTGGTCGCCGCCTTGCGCAGCGCCAGCCGGTGGCTTTCGCGCTTGGCGACCGGCAGGCAGTAATTGTGCGGCTGGATCCCGCCGACCAGCATCGCATTGCGGTTGATGTGGAGGTGCTGAGGGGTGATGGTCGCCGCGACCTGTGGGCCGGATTCCATCACGAAATCCACGGCATCGCTGGTGGTGATATGTTCGAACACCACGCGCAGCTTGGGGAAGGTGGCGACAATCGCGCGCAAATGCCGCTCGATAAATTCTTTCTCGCGGTCAAACACGTCAATGTGGTGATCCGTCACCTCGCCATGGATGCACAGCACGATGTCTTCGGCCTCCATCCGCGCGAGCACGGGGTAGAGCTTCTCGACATTGGTGACCCCGGCGGCCGAATTGGTGGTGGCGTTCGCCGGATACATCTTGGCCGCTGTGAACACGCCTTCAGCCGCGCCGCGCGCCAGATCATCGGCGTCGGTGTTGTCCGTGAGATAGCACGTCATCAGCGGCATGAAGCGCACGCCTTCGGGCACGGCGGCGAGAATCCGCGCGCGATAGGCCGCGGCCAGCGCGGTTGTCGTCACCGGCGGGGTCAGGTTCGGCATCACGATCGCCCGCGCGAATTGCCGCGCGGTATAGGGCACCACCTCGCGCATGATATCGCCATCGCGGAAATGGAGATGCCAGTCATCAGGGCGGCGGATGGTAAGTGTGTCTGTCATGCCTTCCCCTTAAAGCATCGCGCCGAAAAGTGGGAACCGGTTTTCGGCACCAAGTGATGCGAACACAACGGGCTGGCGCAAAGTGGGTAATTCCTTGATCACCCACTTTGCGCCAGCTTTGGCCATGCCTATCTGTCACGCATGATGGCAACGCAACTTAATGAACGGGCGATCATCCGCCTCTCGCCGCTCGAGGAAGCCGAGGATGTCGCCGCCTTCCTCCAAGGCCTCGTCACCAATGACGTGAAGGGCGCCCTGCCCTGCTACGCCGCGCTGCTCACGGCGCAGGGTAAGCATATGTTCGATTTTCTTGTCTGGGGAGGGGGCACGGATCTCCTGCTCGATTGCGAAGCCGCGCATGCCGACGAGCTGGCAAAGCGCCTCTCGATGTATCGCCTGCGCCGCAAGATCATGATTGCGCGTGACGATAGCCTTGCGGTGCATTGGAGCCCACAGCCGCAAGATGGCGCTGTCCCCGATCCGCGGCTGCCCGGGCTCGGCTGGCGCTGGCTGGCCGCGCCGGCTGGCACAAGCGCGGATGCCGCATGGCTGGCCCACCGCCTCGCGCTGGGCGTGCCCGAAGGGCGCGCCGAGTTGGGCGATATCCTGTGGCTCGAAACCAACGCGGTTGCGCTCCACGGCGTCAGCTTCACCAAGGGGTGTTATGTTGGGCAGGAAAACACCGCGCGGATGAACTGGCGGCAAAAGGTCAACCGGCGCTTGGTGGTGGTGCCGCTTGGCGAATCGGACGAAGCGCGCCGGGTGGTGGCCTATCCCGAACAAGGACTGGCGGTTGATCACCTCCGGGTCGAGAGCCTCGATCCGGCGAAGCTGCCCGCATGGCAGGCTGCCGCACTGACCGAGGAAGCGGGTTAGGCCTGTTCGTAATCCGCGAGCGACTGCGCCAGCATCGCTTCGGCCCGGACCCGGGCGGCATCGCGCGGCAGGCCGAGCGATTTCGCCAGCGCCCCGCCGATCAGCGCATCGCCCAGCGCCAACAGCACCAGGCTAAGCGTTTCGCGGTGGATGCGCCGCGCGGCGACATCATGCTGCGCTTCTTCGGGGGCAATTTCATCGACCAGATCATGAATCGTCGAAATGATCGGATCGAGCGCATCTTCGTTGCCCGTCAGCAGCATCCAACTGGTGAGTGCGCCCGCGCCTTCGCGGTCAAAGGCATCGAACGCCAGATCCACCACCTCACGCGGGCTGCCGAGCCCGGCACGGCTGGCATGAACCGCGTCGATGATGGTCTCGCACACCGATTTGGCGAGGTGTTCCGCCAGCGCCCGCTGCAAGCCCGAAGCCGAGCCGAAATGGTGCAGCAGATTGGCATGGGTTCGCCCGATCCGCGCCGACACCGCCTTGAGCGTAACCGCCTGCGGCCCGGCCTCGATCAGCAAGGCGCGCGCCGCTTCAAGTGCGGAATTGCGCGACTCTTCGGGACTCAGGCGTTTGCGGACAGTCATCGTGGAGATCGCCTAGGCTCTTTCACCGGGCCGAACAAGCCCGCAAGGGCCTATCCCGTCAGGCGGCACACCTGACGGGAGAAGCGATTTCACATTGCAGATCAAGCGTATATTCGACCGCATCGGCCAACCCGTCTCGGGCACGGCTGAACCGCGGCATGATCCGCCCGGTCGGCACAAAGCCGAGCTTGCGCAGCACCCGGCCCGAGGCCGGATTGTCGGTGAAATGCCCGGCCATCACCCGGCGGTGACCCAGCGTGCGGGCAATTTGCAGCACGGCTTCGGCCGCTTCGGTGGCATAGCCCTGCCCCCAATGCGGGCGCGCGATCCAATACCCGATCTCCGCCTGTCCTTCGTGCGCGCACAGCCCCGCGCTACCGATGATCCCGGTGCCGGGCAGCGTGACGAGAAAGTGCGGCAGGCGCTGATCCTGCGGCATCGCGGCAAAGCTGCGGGCGTCTGTGATCCCATAGGGCCACGGCGCGCTCGCGAGATTGCGCACGATACCGGCATCGCCGATGCTGGCCAGAATGGCCTCGCCATCCTCGGGGAAAGCGGGCCTCAGGAACAGTCTTTCGCTGCGATGAAACACGAGAATTCTCCCTACCTCGCCCTGCAACGCCCTAGGGACACTGCATGACAATTTCATGGCCGTGAAATTTTATGATTCCAACAGCATGGTGAAAGGGAGAAACGCAAAAGGGAGACAAAACCTCCCCGCTTGGGGGCGATCCTGTCTCCCTTTCATGAATTGCTGGCCCTAAGGCCCGCCAGGATCGCCCGGTTGGACGATCCCTTTATCGAACCGTCCGCTTATTCGGCGGCTTCGGCCACCGCGTCGACCGACACGTATTTGCGGCCAAGCTTGCCTGCGTGGAATCGGACTACGCCTGCACCGAGCGCATAGAGGGTGTGGTCCTTGCCCATACCCACATTGACGCCCGGATAGACGCGCGTACCACGCTGGCGAATAATAATGTTGCCGCCGATCACTTCCTGACCGCCGAACTTCTTCACGCCAAGGCGACGACCGGCCGAATCACGACCGTTACGCGACGAACCGCCTGCTTTCTTGTGTGCCATTGCGCGCGCTCCTTATTCTGCAGCGGCTTCGGCCGGAGCCTCAGCCTTCTTCTTGGCAGCGGCCTTCTTCGGCGCAGCCTTGGCTTCACCGGCACCCACAGCCGTGATGCGCAGCAGGGTCATCTGCTGGCGGTGGCCGTTCTTGCGGCGATAATTGTGCCGACGGCGCTTCTTGAAGACGATCACCTTCTCGCTCTTGGCTTGGGCAATGATCTCGGCCGAAACCGTCACACCCTTGACATCGGCGAGCGAATCGCCTTCGCCAGCCAGCAGGACATCGCCCAGCGTGATGGTGTCGCCGGCTTCGCCTGCGAGCTTTTCAACGGCAATCTTGTCTCCGGCGGCAACCCTGTATTGCTTGCCGCCCGTGCGCACTACAGCGAACATGGCTATATACTCTCAATCTCGTGCTGTGTCCGGCGACCACGAAGCTCGTTGAAACGAAACCCGCAAACCGAACGGCAATGCGAGGCTAGCGCGGATGCAGCCCCGGAAAGATGGGTGCCGTTAAGAGAAAGGCGCGGCGAAGTCAACGCCCATGGCATGACAATTTCGTGCACGGCCACCGCGCGAGAAACTATCCGACGCTTGCGCGTGTCTGTTTGGCCGTGCAGGGCAGCCGTGTTAACAGCAGGCGGGATGGGTATGGGACTGCGATCAACCTCTGTTTCCGGGCTGGCAAGCGCGTTGGCGCTGGCGGGCTGTGCCAGCGATGGCGGGCCCTATCCCTCGCTTGCCCTGCGCGAGGCGGAAAAGCGCCCGCTGATCACCGCCACGGCGCCTGTGGCGCCTGCCGCGCCGGCACAGCCCGCCGATCTGGCGCGGATCACGGCGCTGCGCCAGCAGGCCGAGACCGCAGCCGCGGCCTTTACCAAACAGCAGCCCGCCACCGCCACATTGGTTGCGCGGGCGCGCGGACAAGGCGCGGAAAGCGATGCCCGCGCACGGGCGCTGGTGGCGCTTGCTGATCTGACCGCGCTGCGCAGCACGACCTTCATGCCGCTGGGCGATCTCGATCGGCTCGCGGCTGACGCGGCGGCCACCTATGGCGAAACCGCGCCGATCACCGCCGCGCAGGCCGAGGTGCTGGCGCTGCTCAAAAGGCAAGATGCCGCGCTTGACGCGCTGTGGCGAGAGTTGGGGCAATGAACCTTGCGTGCAGCACATGCCCGGTTCGTGACAATGCCGCCTGCGCGGTGCTGACCCCGGAGGAGCGTGACGCCATGGCGGCAGCCGGGCGGACCCGCACCCTCAAACGCGGCGAAATGCTGTTTGCCGCGGGCGACGAGGATGCCGCCTGCGCCACGCTGATCAGCGGCGCGCTGAAAGTCGCGGCGATCGATCAGGATGGCAATGAACAGATTCTCGCGCTGGTGCACCCGGCCGGTTTCATCGGTGAATTGTTCGCGCCCTTTGCCCATCACGATGTCGTGGCCCTGACCGAAAGCCGCCTGTGCACCTTTGCCCGCGGCGATATCGAGCGCGCGATCAATGATTATCCCGCGCTGGCGCGCGCCCTGCTCAAGCGCAGCCAGGCCGATCTGCTGGCCTCGCGCAGCCTGCTCGAACTCACGGGCCATGCCAGCGCCGAGGCGCGGCTTGCCGCCTTGCTGCATGATTTTGCGGCCGCGGCGAGCGAATCATCCTGCCATCTCGCGCGTGAATTTGAATTGCCGCTGACGCGCGGCGAGATGGGCAACATGCTCGGCCTCACCATCGAAACCGTCAGCCGCAAGCTTGGTGAGCTGGAAGAGATGGGCGCGATCATCCGCAAGGGCAAACGCGGCATTACCGTGCGCGATGCCCAGATGCTGCACGATATCTCAGGCCGATAATCTTTGCTGCGCCGAAGGTGGCGACAAGGCAAAAAACAGGGGCAATGGCGGGTCCGTAGCCATTGCCCCTGAAGAGGGAGTCGGTCTGTTCAGCCAGAGTGGTTCAGCGGACCAGCGCGGCAATCACGAAAGCAACCACGCCCCACACCAGCACCAGCACTGGCAGGGTGAGCATCTGGATCGCCGCATCCGAAGCGCTCAGCCGCCCGGTGTTGGTCATCACCCCGTCGCGGGCAAATTCACCCATCGTGGGCGGCGCGCCGGGATTATCGCGGAGCCGCGTCCACATCGTCGGCACGCCGAACCCTGCAAGAATGGCCACGGCAAAGATCACCAGCGGGATCGCGAGAGCGGGATTGCCAAAGGCGAGCGCGGCAATCGCGAGAAAGCCGAGATAGCAACCCACCATCGAGCCATAAAGCGCTGCGGGCAGCCCGAAATTGCGATCCACTTGATGCCTGCCCTGCACCGGGGCTTCAACAATGCGGGCTTCGCCGCGGGCAATGATATCCTGAACCTGCTTGCTCATCGGGTGTCCTCCTCGTGTGAAGGAGAGACTACGATTCGCCAGCCTACCGCGCCTTGAGCGAGATCAAATCACCACCGCGCGAGATCGCGGTGGTCTTGCACACGCGGTTCGATCCAGCGCCACCCGTCAGCGCGCTTCTCGCGCTTCCAGAACCACGCTGCGCTCTTGAGATGGTCCATGCAGAAGTCGACCGCATCAATCGCATCGCGGCGGTGGAGCGCTGCGGCCGAAACGCAGACAATCGGCTCACCCGGTCGCATCATCCCGATGCGGTGGACCATCAGCAGCCCCATCAGATCAAACCGGGCAAAGGCGCTGTCAGCCAACTGGTGCATACCGGGCAGGGTCAGCGGCGCGTAATGGGTGAGTTCGAGCGCCTCGACCCCGTCATCAGCCCGCACCTCGCCGACAAAGGTGCACACGCCCCCCAGTCCCGGATTGGCCTGCGTGAACGGGCCGATCAGGCTGCCGGGGATGAAGATCTGATCGAGCAGACGGATGTCGCGCATCGGCAACGTCAGCCACCAGAAACAGGCGGAAGCAGGGCAATCTCGTCGCCTGCCGCGGCTTGCAGCGCGGCCTTGTCCGCCAGCAGCGCACCATTGACCGCAACCCGGTTGCGCGGGTCTTGGGCGGCTTCAGCCAGCGGTTCGGGCAAGCGCGCGAGCAGGCCCGGCCAATCGAGCGGCCCATCGACCACCAGCGCGCCCGCACCGGCGAGATCGGCCAGTTTGCCGAGAAACACGATCCCGATGCCCTTCACCCTCATCCCCCGGTGCTGGACATATGCCGCGCCACGGCGGGCGCAGCCCCGCGCGCGTCCATGCGGAAATGATGCTTTTCCGGCTTGATCGCGAGCGCTTCGTTGATGGCAAGCGCGACATTGCGCTCGGGATCGTCAGAGCGCAGCGCAGCGCGCAGATCAATCCGCTCCCCGCCGCCAAGGCAGGGGTAGAGCTGGCCGGTCGCCGTTACCCGCAGCCGGTTGCAGCCCGAACAGAAATTGCCGGTATGCGGCGTGATGAAGCCGAGCCGCCCGCCGGTTTCCGCCACCTCGACATAGCGCGCCGGGCCGCCAGTGGAAAAAGCAATGTCGCGCAAGGTAAAGCGCTTTTCCAGATCGCGGCGCACGGCATCGAGCGGCAGATATTGATCGAGCCGTTCTTCCTCGACATCGCCGAGCGGCATGACCTCGATGAGGGTAACATCATGGCCCTGCCCATGCGCCCACGCGATGAGATCGGGCAATTCATCCGCGTAGCCTTTGAGCGCGACCGCATTCAGCTTGACCTTGAGGCCCGCCTCCTTCGCCGCAGCAATGCCTTCGAGCACCTGAGGCAGGACATCGCGCCGCGTGAGCGCGGCGAACCGCGCGGGGTCAAGCGTATCCAGCGACACGTTTACCCGCTGCACCCCGGCCCGCGCCAGACCTTCGGCATGGCGGGCAAGCTGGGTGCCATTGGTCGTCAGCGTCAATTCGTGCAGATCATGCCCGAGCCTGCGCCCGAGCGCGGTGAAGAGATCCATGATGTCGCGCCGCACCAGTGGCTCACCCCCGGTGATGCGCAGCTTGGTCACCCCGCGCGCGATGAACCCGGTGGCGAGTTCGTACAGCTCTTCGAGAGTGAGCACCTCGGCCTTGGGGAGGAATTGCATCTGCTCGGGCATGCAATAGGCGCAGCGCAGATCGCAGCGATCCGTCACCGACAGGCGCAGATAGGAAATCCGCCGCTGGAAGGCATCGATCAAGGGTGGCCCCCTGTCACCCGCCGCGCGGACCACAATCAGATCACGCCTGCGCGGGACAAAAGGGCCGGACTGGTCATTCATGGACCTCACAATAGTGGCCCGTCACGCCTTGCGCATCTGATAAAAACTGTAGCATGGCCTCGCATGCCGCGCCGGGCAGCGCAGCGACGATATTGGCGCGCTTGGGGGCATATTCACGCGCCAGATCGCGTGCGAGCGCGCGCCGCCAATCGCCATGCGCTTTGTCTGCGGGCGGGAGAATGATGGCGAGGGCCGTGGCACCCGGCGCTTCGATCAGGGCGCGTGCCTGCAGCAGATGCAGTGCCATGACAGCAGCCCCCGCATCGAGCGGGCTGTCGGGCAGAGCGCCGACTTCCAGCCGCTGCTGCATCACCGCGCCCCGTGGGGCAGCGGCCGTTCGCGGTGGAGCGTGATGCCGATCTGTTCATCAGCCTCGGCAATCGCGAGCTTCACGATCTTGACGGTCACCGCCTCGACCCGCGCATCGCCCACGAACAGGCTTTCGCAGATGTGATCGGCCACCGCTTCGATCAGCTTGAAATGGACGCCCCTGGGCAGCCCTTCGCTGGCCGCGAATTTGAGGTCCATGTAGTTCTTGCTGGCATCAAGCGGGGTATCGGGATCATAGCGATCCGCCACCGCGTAACGCGCCGCGATCGAGATGCGCAGCGGCTGCGGCTTGCCCGTTTCCTCGGAATAGATGCCGGTGAGGACATCCACGACGAGATCATTGACTTCAAGGATGAGCGAATCGGATCGGGTTACCATGAGCGCGCCCTTAGCCGGGATTTGACCAGCGCGCGAAGATCGCGGTCGGCAGCAGGCGCCCGCCTGCTCCTTCTTCGCGCACCGCCAGATCGCCATGTTCGATCTGGCCCGGCAGATCGCGCAGCGCCTCGGCCAGCAAGCCGGCAATCGCAAGGCTGCTCATCCGCACGGCATAGACTGTCAGGAACAGGAAGCGGCTGTCCTGATCGAGCAGCCGGGCGCAATCCGCGACAAGGCCGGGCAGATGCTCTTCAAGCCGCCACACCTCTCCCTCCGGCCCGCGCCCGAACTTGGGCGGATCAAGGATGATGCCATCATAACGCTTGCCCCGCCGCACCTCGCGCGCGGTGAATTTCGCCGCATCATCGGTGAGCCAGCGGATCGGGCGGTCCTCCATACCCGAAAGCGCGGCATTGGCGCGCGCCTGCGCCACCGATTTCTTTGAGGCATCGACATGGGTGATCCGGCCATGCTGCGACAGCGCGAGCGTGCCGAGCCCGGTATAGCCGAACAGGTTGAGCGTTTCGGCTTCGCTCATCCCGCCAAGCTGGGTGCGCATCCAGTCCCACACCGGGGCCATATCGGGAAAGAATTGCAGATGGCGGAACGGCGTCGGCTTGGCGGTAAAGCGCACCGTGTCCCACCCGAGCGGCCAGCCTTCATCGGGCAGAGGCTCGGCGAACTGCCAGCGCCCGCCGCCATCCTCGTCCGAGCCGGGAATGAATTCGCCTGCCGCAGGCCACTGCGCCCGCCGTGGCTGCCACATCGCCTGCGGCTCCGGGCGGATAAAGGCATGGGGGCCGAAGGCCTCATATTTGCGCCCCGCCCCGCTATCGAGCAGGCGATAGCTCTCCCAGCCGGCGCAGGCCATCACCTGCGGTGTTTCGATCAGGACTGCCATCAGGCCCTGCGCGCAGCGTGGCCCAGCACAAAATCGCGGGCGCTGGCATAGTCACCGCCAAGCGTCGTGAAATGCTCCTCACGCCCGAACAGATCGCCGACCCGCGCAGGCAAGGCCGGGCGCACCCCGATTGCCCGTTCGACCGCCTCGCGGAATTTCGCCGGATGGGCGGTGGCGAGCGTGACAATCGGCACATCGGACGGAATATCGCCAGCCATAGCAACCGCGCGCGCCGCGTGGAGGCCGACGGCGGTGTGCGGATCGATCACCTGTCCGGCATTGCGCGAGGCCCATTGCATCGCGCGCGCGGTCTCAGTCTGATCGGCCCGCGCGCTGGTGAACAGCGCAGCGGTCGCTTCGCGCTGGCGGTTGGTAAGCTGCATCACCTTGGTCGCTTCGAAGCGGTGCATCTGCTCCGCCAGCGCCGCGCCATCGCGCCCACCGGCATCAAACAGCAGGCGCTCGAAATTGGAGGACACCTGAATGTCCATCGACGGCGTGAAGGTGGGGGTGACACTGCCCGCGGAGTAATCGCCGCTCGAAAGCGCGCGGTGCAGGATGTCATTCACATTGGTAGCGACGATCAGGCGCGCAATCGGCAGCCCCATCTTGGCGGCGACATAACCGGCAAAGACATCGCCGAAATTGCCGGTCGGCACCGAAAAGGCGACGGGTCGGTCAGGTGCACCCAATTGCAGCGCGGAGGAGAAGTAATAGACCACCTGCGCCATCAGCCGCGCCCAATTGATCGAATTGACCGCACCGAGATTGAGCACGCCTGTCACCTCGGCATCGGTGAACATGCGCTTCACATGCGCCTGCGCATCATCAAAGCTGCCGTCGATCGCAAGGTTATGCACATTGGGCGCGCGCACGGTTGTCATCTGGCGGCGCTGCACATCGCTGACCCGGCCTGCGGGATGCAGCATGAAAATCTCGCTGCGGGTGCGCCCGGCCACCGCCTGGATCGCGGCCGAGCCGGTATCCCCGCTGGTCGCGCCGACAATGGTGAGGCGCTGGTCGCGCCGTTCGAGGAAGATCTCGAACAGGTGGCCAAGCAGTTGCAGCGCCACATCCTTGAAGGCGAGCGTCGGCCCGTGGAAGAGCTCAAGCAGCCAATGCGTTTCATCAAGCTGCACCAGCGGTGCGACAGCGGCATGGCCGAACGGGCCATAGACAGCCTCGCACACAGCCAACAGCTCGGCCTCGGTCAGGCTCCCCGCCACGAAGGGCTGCATGATGCGCGCAGCAAGCCGGGGATAGGGTAGACCGCGCAGACCGCGGATTTCGTCAGGCGACAGGCGCGGCCACTCAGCCGGCAGGTAAAGCCCGCCATCGCTGGCAAGGCCTGCCAGCGTGACCCCTTCGAAATCGAGCGTCGGTGCGCTCCCGCGTGTCGAGACATATTGCATAGGCGAAGGCGGTTAGCGCCCTCGCCGCCGCAAGGCCAGCACGTAGATGATGAAGGCGGTAATCGCGAAGAAGAACCACTGCCCGGCATAGGCGAGATGATTATTGGGCAGATCCGAGGGATCGGGCCGGGCCATCGCCTGAAGCCCGGCGACAGCGGGATCGGCCACCAGCCGCGGCCCCGGCGCAATCACGCCCGTCACCGTGCCGCCCGTCCAGTCCGGGGTCGCCAGCTTGCGGGTGAAGCCGATATCGACCAGCGCGCCCGAAGCACAGGTGGCGCGCTGCACCCAGCCCTTTTGGCCACGCGCGGAGGTGCCAGCCACCGGCTCGATCCGCGACGGCGTCTCACACAGCAGCGTAGCCCGGCGAAACCAGACTTCCGCACCCTCGCCTTGCAGCGGGAAGGTGGCCTCGCCCTCGGCACCAGCGGCGGCCTCATAACGGGCGAGAAGCGCGGCTTTCTCGTCCATGCGCCCCAATTGCCAGACGCCAAGACCGATCATGGTCGCAACGGCGGCCAGCACGATGATGGTCGGGATGACGGGCCAGCGGCGGGTCACGCATGTGTCCTTTCGTATGCGGCGTAAAGCAGCACGGTCTTGAACAGGCGCAGCGCGAAAATCACGCCGCCCACCGTGACCGGTGCCCAGAAGGCGAGTTGGAGCCACAGCGGCGGCGCCAGCAGCCAGTCAACCGTCAGCGCAAGGATGGTCAGCACCAGCGCCAACAACAGAGTGAACACCCCGGCCCAGCGGCTCCCTCGTTCAAGCGGGCGGAAAGCGAGCCCGCATGACCGGCAGGTATCCGCGACCGCCGCCGGGGCGGCAAACAGGCTCGCCGCGCCGCAGCGCGGGCATAAACCATGAAGGGCAGCCGAGACCAATCCCGGCTGCCCTTCGTGTTCTGTCGGACTTTCGCCCGGCTGCATCAATGGAATTCAGCGCCCCAGCCGCCCCACACATAGATGGCGACGAACAGGAACAGCCACACGACGTCAACGAAGTGCCAGTACCACGCGGCTGCTTCGAAGCCGAAGTGCTGGCGCGGCGTGAAGTGGCCGAGATAGGCGCGGTAGAGGCACACGGCGAGGAAGATCGTGCCAACCAGCACGTGGAAGCCGTGGAAGCCGGTCGCCATGTAGAAGGCGCTCGAATAGGTATTGCCGCCGAAGCCGAAGGGCGCAACGCTGTATTCGTAAGCCTGGATCGCGCTGAACAGCACGCCGAGTGCAATCGTCGCCCACAGGCCCTGCTTCAGCCCCACGCGATCACCATGGATCAGCGCGTGGTGCGCCCAGGTCACCGTCGTGCCCGAACACAGCAGGATCAGCGTGTTGAGCAGCGGCAGCGCGAAGGGATCGAGCACTTCCATGCCTTCGGGAATGAACGAGGCAATCGCCCCCGCTTCGCCAAACAGGCTGGTGGTCGCGTCCGAAGCCGCGTCATAGCTCAAGGCTGTCGGGAACAGCGCGAAGTCGAAGAAGCTCCAGAACCAGCCAACGAAGAACATCACTTCCGAAGCGATGAACAGGATCATCCCGTAGCGCATGTGCAGCTGCACCACCGGAGTGTGATCGCCGCGCTCGGCCTCGACCACGATGTTCTTGAACCACATGAAGAAGGTCGCGATCAGACCGGCGAGGCCTGCCCACATCACGAACGAGCTAGTCGCCCCGAAAATTTCGGGGTGGAAGCCCAGCACCATGCCGCTGGTGAAGGTGAGCGCCGACATCGAGCCGACCAGCGGCCAGATATCGGGTTCGAGAATGTGGTATTCGTGGTTTACTTTGCCAGCCATGTGGAAGTTCCCGTCCCTAGGATGTGCGGATCAATTGGTGCTGTCCAGAGCCGCCAGCTGCGGCTCTTTCGCGCGGTGGAAAGTGTAGCTCAGCGTGATCTGCTGAACCCCTGCCATGTTCGGATCATCGAGCATGGCCGGATCGACGTAATAAAGCACCGGCATGGTGATTTCCTGCCCCGGTGCGAGCGTCTGTTCGGTGAAACAGAAGCACTGGATCTTATTGAAATACTTGCCCGCCTGCTCCGGCGTCACGTTGAAGGTCGCAACCCCGGTGATCGGCTCCGAACCATCATTGCGCGCGGTATAGGTGGCAATATCGCGCTGGCCGATGGTGACCGTCTGGGTCGCATCGGTCGGCTTGAAAATCCACGGCATCCCGGCGGAGGTCGAGGCGTCAAAGCGCACCGAGATTTTCTGCCCGGTCGCCACCGCCGCGGCGCGCGCCGCATCATCTTCGGTGGCTTTCATGGTGGTGCCGCCAAAGCCCGTCACCTGGCAGAACATCTGGTAAAGGGGGACTGCCGCATAGCCGAGGCCGAGCATTGCCAGCGCGCCCGCCGCCGCCATCAGGCCGACGCGCGCGTTGCGGCGGGTCATATCGTCATGCAGGGGCGCGGGTTGCGAAGCCATCGCTCAATCCCCCATCCGCACAATGGTGATGGCGTAGAACAGCACCACGAAGAACAGCAGCGTGCCAGCGACGACATAATTGCGCGCCTTGCGGCGGCGGGTGAATTCGGCCTGTTCTTCGGGCGTCATGCGATCCACCCCTGATAGGCCGCGACGCGATCGAGCACGAGCGCGGCAAACAGCGCGAACAGGTAATAGATGCTGAACTTGAAGAGCTTCTTTTCAGGCAGCATCGTGTCGACTTCGGCGCGCATCCGCTGGCCCACCGGCCAGGCGAGCCACATGAACAGCGCCGACAGCGTCACGGCAGTCATGCCGTAGATCCAGCTTGTCCCGCCAATCGCCCAAGGGGCAATCGCAATCGGGGTGAGACCCAGCGTGTACCACCAGATCTGGCGGCGGGTCGGCTTTTCGCCCGCGACCACCGGCAACATCGGAATGCCGACCTTGGCGTAATCCGACTGCACGAACAGCGCGAGCGCCCAGAAATGCGGCGGGGTCCAGAAGAAGATGATCGCGAACAGCAGGATCGGCATGGCGGTAACTTCGCCAGTCACCGCAATCCAGCCGATCATCGGCGGGAAGGCCCCCGCGCCGCCACCGATCACAATGTTCTGCGGGGTGCGCGGCTTGAGCCACATGGTGTAGATCACAGCATAATAGACAATCGCCAGCGCCAGCAGCGCCGCTGCCAGCCAGCCGATCGCAACGCCCATCAGCGCGACGGATACCGCCGAGAGGAAAATCCCGAAATCTCGCGCATCCTCTCGTCGCATCCGCCCACCGGGCAGCGGACGGTTCATGGTGCGCTTCATCCCGGCGTCAATATCGGCTTCCCACCACATGTTGAGCACCGCCGAACCGCCGGCCCCCATCGAGATCGCAAGGATCGCCGTAAAGCCCAGCACCGGGTGAATGCTCCCCGGCGCCGCGAGCACGCCGCAGATCGCGGTGAAGATCACCAGCGTCATCACCCGCGGCTTGGTCAGCGTGAAGAAATCACGCCACTCCGTCGGCATCGGAGTGCCGCTCGCCGTGCTGGTGGTGGTTGCGTCCATGCTCATTCGTGCATCTGCTTCATGTGTGAGAGCGCGCGACCCTTGGCCGCGCCCCCCTAGATGGTTTGCGTCCTTGTCCGGCGACCCCTTGTGGTCACCGCCGGACAGGCCCTGTCACATCACGCCGTTGCCGGACGGTGATCGTGGTAGTCGTTGGCGTCGGTGATCACCGGCAGCGTTTCGAACTGGTGGAACGGCGGCGGGCTCGGCAGTGTCCACTCGAGCGTCGTTGCGCCTTCACCCCACGGATTGGCTTCCGCCTTGCGGCCCGCCATCAGCGCATAGGCGATGTTGACGAAGAAGAAGATCATCGAACCGGCCATGATGTAATAGCCGTAGGTGCTGATCTCGTGCCAGAACTGGAACACCTGCGGGTAGTCCGGATAGCGGCGCGGCATGCCCTGCATCCCGAGGAAGTGCTGCGGGAAGAAGATCACGTTCACACCGATGAAGAACGTCCAGAAGTGCAGGTGCGAGAGAAGCTCCGAATGCATCCGGCCGCTCATCTTCGGGAACCAGTAGTAGAACCCGGCGAACATCGAGAACACCGCGCCCATCGACAGCACGTAGTGGAAGTGCGCTACCACATAGTAGGTGTCGTGGAGGTTATCGTCGATCCCGCCATTGGCGAGCACCACGCCGGTCACACCGCCGACGGTGAACAGGAAGATGAAGCCCAGCGACCAGACCATCGGCGACTTGAAGGTAAGGCTGCCGCCCCACATCGTCGCGATCCAGCTGAAGATCTTCACACCCGTCGGCACCGCGATCAGCATGGTGGCAGCGGTGAAGTACATCTTCGTGTTCACGTCGAGGCCGACGGTGTACATGTGGTGCGCCCACACGATGAAGCCGACGACGCCGATCGCGACCATGGCGTAGGCCATCGCGAGGTAGCCGAACACCGGCTTACGGCTGAAGGTCGCCACGATCTGGCTGATCATGCCGAAGCCCGGCAGGATCATGATGTAGACTTCCGGGTGGCCGAAGAACCAGAACAGGTGCTGGTAGAGCACCGGATCGCCGCCGCCCGCCGGATCAAAGAAGGTCGTGCCGAAGTTGCGGTCGGTCAGCAGCATGGTGATGGCGGCAGCCAGCACCGGCAGCGCCAGCAGCAACAGGAAGGCGGTGACGAGCATAGACCACACGAACAGCGGCATCTTGTGCAGGGTCATGCCCGGCGCACGCATGTTGAAAATGGTGGTGATGAAGTTGGTCGCCCCGAGGATCGAGCCTGCGCCCGACAGGTGCAGCGCGAAGATCGCAAAGTCGACGGCCGGACCAACCGAGCCCGTCGTCGAGAGCGGTGCATAGACCGTCCAGCCCACGCCCGCGCCCGGCCCGGAACCGCCCGGCACGAACATCGAGAACAGCAGGCTGAAGAAACCGGCCACGGTCAGCCAGAAGCTGACATTGTTCATGCGCGGAAAGGCCATGTCCGGCGCGCCGATCATCAGCGGCACAAACCAGTTGCCGAAGCCACCGATCATCGCGGGCATGACCATGAAGAACACCATGATCAGGCCGTGCGCAGTGATGAACACGTTCCACATGTGGAGCGCGGTGTTCAGATCATTGCCGCCACCCATGAACTGGGCCCACCAGTGGAGATACTGGATCCCCGGCTCGGCCAGTTCGAGACGCATGATCCCCGAAATTGCCCCACCGATGATCCCCGCGATAATCGCGAAGATCAGGTAAAGCGTGCCGATATCCTTGTGGTTCGTCGACATGAACCAGCGGGCGAAAAAGCCCGGCTTGTGATCGGCATGATCGTGGGCATGATCATCGTGATGGATGTCAAAGCCTTCTGCGGTGGTTGCCATGGTCTGATACTCTCAGGTGACTAAATCGTATGAAATTTGCGAATTACTGGGCCGAAGCAAGCTTGGCAGCAGGCTGTGCAGCTGCGGCCTGCGCCGGTGCTTCCGCTTCGCCTGGCATTGTGCCGCCCTGCGCGCGCACCCACTTGGCGAAATCTTCCGGCGGAAGCGCCTCGACCGTGATCGGCATATAGGCGTGGCGCGAGCCGCACAGTTCCGAACACTGGCCATAATACACGCCTGGCTCCTTGATCACGAGCAGCTTTTCGTTGAGGCGGCCCGGAACGGCGTCCATCTTGAACCACAGCGAGGGCACCGCGAAGGCATGAATCACGTCCGAAGCGGTGGTCTGGATGCGCAGCGGCACGCCAGCGGGCACGACCATGCGGTTGTCCACCGCAAGCTGGAACGGCTCACCACGCTTCACCGCTTCTTCTTCGGGCAGCATGTTCGAGACGATCTCGAAATCGCCGTGATCGGGATAGGCATAGCCCCAGTACCACTGGTAGCCGATCGCCTTCACCGTCACCGCATCTTCCGGCGGGGTTTCATACTGGCGCGCCAGCAGGGTCAGCGAGGGATAGGCAATCGCCACGAGGATGAGCACCGGAATGATCGTCCAGATGAATTCCAGCTTGGTGTTGTGCGTCACCCGCGAGGCCACCGGGTTGACCCGGCGGCTGAAGCGCAGGATCACGTAAAGCAGCAGACCCAGCACGAACAGGCTGATGATGGTGATCACCGGCAGCAGGATCGCATCATGCATCCACAGCGCATATTCGCCGTTGGCGGTGTATTGATCCTGAAAGCTCAGGCTCTTGATCGCATCGTCCTCATAGGAGGTCGGCATGCCCTTGCCCTTGGTGGGCGCCATCGGGGTGTAATCCGAAGGCAGGGTCGATGCTTCGGTCACCGCTTCGACCTGAGCCTCGCTCGGCGGAGTTGCCTGCGTGACCATCGGATCGGCGGCAACCGCCGTGGCCGGAGCCGCAGCGGGCGCATCCTGCGCGGTGGCGGAAATCGGCGCGGCCAGCGCCAGACCTGCGGCGATCGCCGCGACAGTAGCCTGTTTGATACGGGTGTGCATATGACCCATCTTCATGTGCCTAAAGGTTTGTAAAACTGATCCCATGCTGTTTGCCACTCGCGCAGCGCACAGCGCAAAAGCCGGCACACGTGCCAACCCTCCACCTTTGGCCCTTAGCGATGCTTGCGGGGTGCCTCAAGCGCTTCTAGGGAGAAAATTATGCAAGCAGCCATGCCCCTCGCGCAAGAATGCGCCGGGCACGCCCCACAAGACAAGGCCTCTCTATCATGCATAGCGCTCCTCTCAACACGATGAATTTCGACGATGTTCTGGGCGAATTTCGCGCCAGCGGCGCCTTGCTCGAAGGCCATTTCAAACTCTCCTCCGGGCGCCATAGCGGGCATTATCTGCAATGTGCGCGGGTGTTGATGAACCCGGCGCGCGCCGCCCGGATTGCCGAAGCCGTGGTTGCCGCGATCCCGGCCGATGTGCGCGCCGCGATCGATGTGGTGGTCTCGCCCGCAATGGGCGGCATCATCATCGGCCACGAAATCGGCCGCGTGCTTGGCAAGGATGCGCTGTTCCTCGAACGGCCCGAAGGCGTCTTTCACCTGCGGCGCGGTTTTGCGCTCGAAGCGGGGGCAAAGGTGCTGATGGTGGAAGATGTCGTCACCACCGGCCTTTCGAGCCGCGAGGCGATTGCCGCTGTCGGGCGCGAAGGCGGCGAAGTGATCGCCGAGTGCGCCATTATTGATCGCTCGGCGGGAACGGTTGACTTGGGCGTGCCGTTCTACCCGCTCGTCGCCTTTGATTTTCCCACCTACGCCGAGGACGAAGTGCCCGCCGCGCTCGCCGCGATTGCAGTCACCAAGCCCGGCAGCCGCAAAGCCTGAGCCCTCGCATGAACCCCTCGCAAGCCCGTCCGCTCCGTCTGGGCGTCAACATTGATCACGTCGCCACCATCCGGAACGCGCGCGGGGGCGATCATCCTGATCCGGTGCGGGCGGCGGAAATCGTCGCCGCGGTGGGCGGCGATGGCATCACGGCCCACCTGCGCGAAGACCGCCGCCACATCCGTGACGAGGATCTGGCGCGCATCCAGGCGGCGACCAATCTGCCCTTGAACCTCGAAATGGCAGCGACGCGCGAAATGCTGGCGATTGCCCTGCGCCACAAGCCGCATGCCGCCTGCATTGTCCCCGAAAAGCGCGAGGAACGCACCACCGAAGGCGGGCTTGATGCGGCGGGGATGGACAACACGCTGGCGCCGATTGTCGAGGAATTGCGCGCGGCGGGCATCCGCGTCTCGCTGTTCATCGAGGCGAATGAACGCCAGCTCGATGCTGCCTTGCGGCTTGGCGCACCGGTGGTGGAATTCCACACCGGCGAATATGCCCACGCCTTTCTTGATGGTGACAGCGACAAGGTCGCCCGCGAGTTGAAACGGATTGCCGATATGGCCGCATTGGCTGCGAAGAACGGGATCGAGCCGCATGCCGGCCACGGCCTCACCTTCGAGAATGTCCAGCCGGTTGCCGCGATCCCCCAGATCGCGGAACTCAACATCGGCCACTATCTGATCGGCGAGGCCGTGTTCGTCGGTCTTGAAAACGCGATCCGCCGGATGCGCGAGCTGATGGATGCCGCACGCTAACGATGGCTGCGAATCCACCTCCCGAATTGACACGTGAACAGAAGCTCTGGGCCTTTGGCGCGGCGGCGCTGTTCCTGCTGGCCTTGGGCTTCCTCGGCATGGCGCTCAATGCGCGCGGGATGCGGGTCTTCGCGGTGGGCTGGATCGCCTTGCAGATCTTTGGCTATGTCGGCGCTTTGAAAATGGCGAAGGGCGATTTCGCGCACCCGCTGTTCAAATCGCAGGTGATGCTTCACGTTGTTGCGGTCAGCCTGCTGGTGGCGGTGACGATAAGGGCGTTCCAATGAACCTGAGCATGACAAGCGGGACCCCGGATCAAGTCCGGGGCGACGGCTTGGGAGAGCCGTCATGATCATTGGGATGGGCAGCGACCTCTGCAACATCGAGCGGATCGGCCAATCGCTCGCCCGCTATGGCGAGCGGTTCGAGAACCGCGTCTTCACCGAGATCGAGATTGCCAAAGCGCGCGGCCGCCCGTTCACCATTGCGGGCACCTACGCCAAAAGGTTTGCCGCCAAAGAGGCGTTCTCCAAGGCGGTTGGCACCGGCTTCAGCCGCGGCGTCTTCATGAAGGATATCGGCGTCGTCAACGGACGCTCGGGCGCGCCAACCTTGGCGCTGACCGGCGGGGCGGCAAAGCGGCTTGAAGAAATGACGCCGACAGGCCATGAGGCGCGCATTCATCTTACCCTCACCGATGATCATCCATGGGCGCAGGCCTTCGTGATCATCGAAGCCATCCCACTCTGATCGGCTCCCCAGCCATGGCCACCACCGAAAGCCCGCAAGTGACGACACGCCCTGCATCCGAAACACCGGACAAGATCAACTGGTTTGCCGAGGTGCGCGGCCTTGCGCTGATGCTGCTGGCCGTGCTGGCGTTCCACAGCCTTGTCGCCAAGCCGTTCTACATTCCGTCAACCTCGATGATGCCGACCTTGCTGGTGGGTGATCGTCTGGTGGTGAGCAAATATCCCTATGGCTGGTCGTGGGCCTCGGCGAGCTTCCACCTGCTGCCGCGCGCCGATTGGCGGATCTGGCCGGCCACGCCAGAATATGGCGATATCGTGATCCCGGTGCACCCGCTGCGCGATGAGGATTATATCAAGCGCGTGGTCGCACTGCCGGGCGACACCATCGAAGTGCAGGGCGGCGCGATCATCCTCAACGGCACGCCGATCAAGCGTGAAGTGGTCCCGCCGGTGCGCATCCCGTTCGAGCCCGATCTGCTCTGCCGCGGGCGCCCGTGCCTTGAAGCGCTCGACAATTACCGCGTGACAGATGCCGATGGCCGCATCTTCTTCGAACCGCCGACCTGGCGCGAAACGCTCCCCAATGGCGCGACCTATTTGGTGATCGACCATCGCGATCAGATGCTCGACAATTACGGGCCCTATGTGGTGCCGCAGGGCCATGTCTTCGTGATGGGCGACAACCGCGATGAAAGCGCCGACAGCCGGGCGCGCGCCATAGAAAGCGGATTGGGTGACGGGGTGCCGCTGGCCAATATCGGCGGGCGTGCCGAATTCATCACCTTCTCACTCGACGGGTCGACCACCTGGAACCCGATCAGCTGGTTCACCAGCCTGCGCCCCGAACGCGCATGGACGACCTTGCGCCCACCGTTGGCTGAAACCCCTCTGAAACCCGCTGAATAAGGCCGCGCACGATGGCCAAGAAGTTCCTTTATTTTGTCGCGACCTGCATCGTCATCGTGCTGGTGGCGGGCATCATCTACAAGCGGTTCGAGGCCGAAATCACGGCGCTGGCGCTGGTGCCGACGACCGAATTCGTCCCCACCACGCCGCTGGAAGACAATGCCTATGAAGACCCGGCGCTGTGGTACTCGCGGCCCGGTATCGGAGTGAATGATCCGGCACGCTGGCAGCCCGCCTGGGCCGAAGGCAGCACGCCGCCCGCCGCGCCTGCCGCCGCGCCGCCCCGCTTTGCGGTGTTCTTCGTCCATCCGACCAGCCTGATTGATCGCACCCGCTGGAATGCCTCGCTCGATGCGCCCGATGCCGAGGCCGAACGCATTGCGCGGGTCTATCTGCGCGGCATGGCCAGCCCCTTCAACGCGGCGAGCGAAATCTGGGCGCCGCGTTACCGGCAGGCAACTTTCGGTGCCTTCCTGACCGATGCGCCCGAAGGACGCCTTGCCATCGAGGCTGCCTATCAGGACGTGCGCGAAGCGTGGCGCTATTTCCTCTCCTCGGTCGGCCCCGATACCCCGATTGTGATCGCTGGCCATTCGCAAGGTGCACTGCATCTCAAGCGGTTGCTGGCCGAAGAGGTGCGCGGTGCGCCCGTCGCGGAGCGGCTGGCGGCGGCCTACCTGATTGGCTGGCCTGTGTCGGTGCAGCACGATCTGCCGGGTCTGGGCTTCCCCGCCTGTGCAACAGCCGATCAGGCGGGTTGCATCCTCAGCTGGTCAAGCTTTGCCGAACCGGCTGATCCTTCCGCCGTGCTCAAGGCCTATGCCCAGATGCCCGCACTTGATGGTGCATCGCCGGGCACGACGCCGATGGTCTGCACCAACCCGCTCACCGGGATATTCGGCGGTGCGGCAGAGGCGCGCGCCAATCTCGGCACGCTGGTGCCCGAAGACAGCATGGAACAGGGCGAACTGGTGGCGGGCGCCGTCCCGGCACGCTGCGACACGCGCGGACTGTTGCTGATCGGGCCGCCGCCCAAGATGGGTTCCTACGTGCTGCCCGGCAACAATTACCATGTCTATGACATCCCGCTGTTCTGGGCCAACACCAAGGCAGACGTGGCCCGGCGCGTGGCGGCATGGGCGAGCCAGCGCTGATCTTCACCGATGCGCGCGGCTTTGCCGCGGCCCTGCCCGCAGGGGGCGCGCTGCTCGGGCTCGACCTCGGCACCAAAACCATCGGCACCGCCAATTGCGATGCGGGCTGGCGCTTCGCCAGCAATGGCTCGACCATCACCCGCGCCAAATGGGGCCGCGACCGCGAACTGCTTGGCGAGATCATCAGGCAACGCCAGATCAAGGGCATCGTGCTGGGCCTGCCGCTCAACATGGACGGATCGGAAGGCCCGCGCGCGCAATCCTCGCGCGCCTATGCCCGCAACTGCGCCGAAGCCTTCGGTCTGCCAGTGCTGCTGTGGGACGAACGCTGGTCGACCCAGAGCGCCGAGGCGGCCATGATCGGGCAGGATATGAGCCGCGCCAAGCGCGCTGCCGCTATCGACAGCCATGCCGCTGCGGTGATCCTGCAAGGTGCAATTGATCGGCTGGCGGGCGGCATCCTCTAGGACGGACTGCGATTTAGCCCCTTGCGCCGCCTCTATCCGCGCTCCTAAACCGCGCGCCATGCCGAACACCCTCCCCCGCTTCGATGCGCGTGAAGCCTCGAAATATTTCTTCCGGCACGGCCATACCGGCTGGCTGGGGCTGCGCTTCCACGATCTGGGCGAAAACTGGGTCGAGCTCGAACTGCCATGGCGCGAGGATCTGCTCGGCGAACCTTCGCGCCCGGTGTTGGCCTCGGGCCCGATCATCAGCCTGATGGATATGGCAAGCGGCATGGCCATCTGGCAAACGACCGGCACCTTCACCCCCGTTGCCACGCTTGATTTGAGGGTCGATTACCAGCGCCCTGCCCGCGAAAGGGCAAGCGTGCTCGGCCGGGTCGAATGCTATCGCACCACGCGTTCGGCGGTCTTTGTGCGCGGCATCGCCCATGATGGCGATCCCGCTGATCCCGTGGCCCATGTCGCCGGCGTGTTCATGACCATCGCGGCCGACCCCCGCCAGAAAGACAATCCCGGAAGCGGAGGGCAGCCCTGATGGCGGATATCGAATTGCTGTCGGCCTATGCCCGCTCGCTCGGCATCACCGTGGTGGGGGAGGAAGGTGGCTTGCCGCTGCTGAGTGTGGATTTCGGGCCCAATGTCGAAGGCCGCCCGCAGCATTTCCATGGCGGGGCCACCGCGGGATTGCTCGAAACCGCAGGCTATGCGGCTTTGCGCACCGTGCTCCACAAGGAAGGTCGCGAGGTCGGGATGAAGCCGATCAACATCACGGTGCAATATCTCTCGGCGGGCAAATCGCGGCCGACCTTTGCGCTGGGCCGGATCACACGGCTCGGGCGGCGCAACGCCAATATCACCGTGGAAGCGTGGCAGGATGATCGGGAACGGCCGATAGCTTCGGCGGTGATGAATATCCTGATGGCCTGACGGGATCCCGGCGTCGTTCGCGCGCTGCCACAGACCTCAGGGTTGCGGCGCTGGCGAAGAGGCAGGCGTTGGCGAGGCGGCGGGCGAAGGCTGGATCGCCACCCCGCCCTGATCGACCCGCACATCCACCGGCACGCCCTGCACCTGCCCGCTGATCGTAACCCCCTGCCCGTCGATCGTGATCTGGGTCGCCGGATCGCCGGTCGCCTCCGGCCCATCGAGCGGCTGGACCGGGCCTTCGGGATCGGGCGTGTTCGTCGTCTTCGGCGTGGGCCGCAGGGCAAGCGCGCCGCTCATGAAGTTGCGCCAGATGCGCGCGGGCGTGCTGCCCCCCGTTACCCCGCGCATTGGCGTGTTGTCATCATTGCCGACCCACACGCCAACCACCAGCCCGCCCGCATAGCCCACGAACAGTGCATCGCGGTAATCCTGCGTCGTGCCGGTCTTGCCGAAATTCGCGACAGGCAGCACCGCGGCCCGCCCGGTGCCGCGGTTGATTGCGGCGCGCAGCATCTCTTCGAGGTCGCTGTGAACATGGCGTGGCAGCGAGCGCTTGCGTGTGGTCAGCCATTCCCACCAGCTCGGCTCGGCGCGGGCAAGCGGGGTCGGCTGCACCGGGAAGGCATTGCCCGCCACCCCTGCATAGGCGGCGGTCAATTCGAGCAAGGTCATGGTCGATGTGCCAAGCGCAAGGCTCGGATCGCCTTCGGCGAGCGGCGAGGTGATGCCGAAAGCCCGGGCGGTATCGATGACCTTGCTGCTTCTGACCGCTTGCATCAGGCGCACAGCAGCAACATTACTCGAAAAGGCAAAGGCATCCTCAAGCGTAATCCTGTCGGAATAGCGCCCATCAGCATTGCGCGGGCGATAACTGCCCTGCGTGATCTCGGTGTTGGGGATGGTGTCTTCGGGCGTCCAGCCGCTCTGAAGCGCGGTGGCATAGACGAACAGCTTGAAGGTCGAACCCGGTTGGCGGCGCGCCTGTGTCGCGCGGTTGAACGGCGAACGCGCGTAGTCCTTGCCGCCCACCATCGCGACCACTTCGCCATTGGGCCGCATTGCTACCAGCGCAACCTGCGCACCGCCGAGCCGCGCCCGCGAGGTCACCCGGCTGGCGAGCGCCTGCAAGCGCGCATCAAGCGTGGTGGTGAGCACTGATGCGCTGTAGGTGACATCAATCCCTTCGCGCACCAGCGGCAGCGCCCAGTCGGCGAAATAGGTGCCCGTCGGCACCCGATCATCTCGCCGCCGCACATCCAGCCGCGGATCGGGCAGACGCTTGGCCTCGGCGGGGGTGAGATAGCCTTCCTCGACCATCGCGGCGACCACCAGATCCATGCGCTTCCTTGCGCGCTCGTAATTGCGCGTCGGCGCATAGCGCGAGGGCGCTTGCAGCAATCCGGCAAGCATCGCCGCCTGTTCGGGGCGCAGCTTTTCGGGCTGGCGATAGAAATAATGCAGCGATGCGGCGCGCAGGCCATATTGGTTATCGCCGAAATAGGCGTTGGACAGGTAGCTTTCGAGGATCTCATCCTTGCTCAGCCAGGCTTCCAGCCACAGCGCAATCACCGCCTCACGCGCCTTGCGCGAGAGGCTTTGTTCGGGGGTCAGGAAGGTGAACTTGGCAAGCTGCTGGGTGATGGTCGATCCGCCGCCCACCCCCTTGAACAGCGCGCGCGCAACCCCGCGCGGATCGATCCCCCAGTGCGAATAGAAGCGCCGATCCTCGATCGCGAGGAAGGCCTGCACCACATGCGGCGGCAAGTCCGCGACTTTGACGGGTTCGGCCACCACGGCCCCGCTGCGGGCAATCGGGGTGCCATCGCTGGCCAAAAGGGTGACTTGCGGCGGCGCGATCGGCTCAAGGCTTTTGGACAGCGGCGCGGTGACAAGGAGCCAGGCAACGAGCAGGGCAAACACCGCCCCGCCCGCCATCGCGCCGCGCCCGGCCCACCAGATCCGGCTGCGCTTGCGCCAGTAATCGCGCTGCCACCACTTGGCGCGGCGGCGCACCTCGGCCTGCAAGGCCTCATCTACATCGGACAGGCGCGCATCCCATGCCGCGTAATCTGGCGCACCGCGCGGCGGGACAAAGCCCGCCCTGTCCGCCTCATCATCAGGATCGAGCGGGCGCCTGCTTTCATAGGTGGCATAGAATTCCGCAGAGTCATCATCGCGCCCCTTGTCGGGCGGCGGCGAGCGGCGGAATCGGTCAAATAGCCCCATGGCGCTGCTGTGTTAGCAGCCTAGAACAGTGCGCGGCAAGCGCTGCCTAGCGCTTCTTCGCCGCGCCTTCGGGCAGGTCTTCGTTGAACACGCGCTGGTAGTATTCCGCCACCAGCGTGCGCTCGGCCTCGTCACACTTGTTGAGGAAGCTCAAGCGGAAGGCAAAGCCGACCGATCCGAAGATCGCCGCATTCTGCGCCCAGGTGATCACCGTGCGCGGGCTCATCACCGTCGAGATATCGCCATTGATGAAGCCCTGCCGGGTGAGATCGGCAACCTTCACCATATCGGCGATCAACTTGTCATCGGCCTCGGGCGTCTTGGATTTGACGATCCGCTGTTCGGTTTCGGCAGGCAGATAATTGAGCGCGACGACGATATTCCAGCGGTCCATCTGCGCCTGGTTGATCGCCTGCGTGCCATGATAAAGCCCGCTGGTATCACCCAGACCCACCGTGTTGCTGGTCGCAAACAGGCGGAACCATGGCGAAGGCGTGATCACGCGGTTCTGATCGAGCAGCGTCAGGCGCCCATCAAATTCGAGCACGCGCTGGATCACGAACATCACGTCCGGGCGGCCCGCATCATATTCGTCAAAGGTCAGCGCCACCGGGTGCTGCAAGGCCCACGGCAGGATGCCTTCCTTGAATTCGGTAACCTGCAAGCCATCCTTGAGCACGATGGCATCGCGCCCGACCAGATCGATGCGGCTGATATGCGCATCAAGGTTCACACGGATGCTCGGCCAGTTGAGGCGCGCGGCGACCTGTTCGATGTGAGTCGATTTCCCGGTGCCGTGATAGCCCTGCACCATCACCCGGCGGTTATGGGCAAAGCCAGCAAGGATCGCGAGCGTCGTATCGTGATCGAATACATAAGACGGATCGAGTTCCGGCACGTGTTCATCCCGCTCGGAAAAGGCGGGCACTTGCCAGTCGACATCAATGCCGAAGGTGTCGCGGACATCGACAGTGGTGTCGGGCGCGCTGGGCATGGCCTTGTCGCCGGCGAATTCTTTGCGGATCGGAGAAGTCATTGCGCCGGGAGGGTTAGAACGCATGGGGCTGGCCTGCAAGGTGTGCCGTAAGGGAAAGTGCGCGGAATTGTGTGAGGGCGCTTTCGCTGTGTGGCGCTTGGCCTATAGTGCCGCCATGCCCGATCCGATCGAATCCCTGCGTTTACGGCTGGTTGACCGGGTGCGCGGCGTCTTCAACGATGCCGCGGCGGGCCAGCAGCCCGTTCCGCTTTCCGACGAGGCTTTGTTCGAACGCGATTCGCCGATCCGGCGTGTGCATGCCGATCTGGTCGGGATGATGAGCGGCGGCATCCGTGCGCTGCTGCTCCAGATGCTCCATCCCCACGCGCTGCAAGGGGTGCTCGATCATTCCAATTTCCGCGAGGACATGCATGGCCGCTTGCGGCGCACCGCGCGGTTCATTGCGATCACCACCTTTGCCCACCGCGACGAGGCGATGAAAGCGATTGACCGGGTCAACCGCATCCACGCCAAGGTGGGCGGCACCCTGCCCGATGGCACAACCTATTCAGCCACCAATCCGCGAACGCTCGCGTGGGTGCATGTTACCGAGGCCCAGAGCTTCCTGGCCGGTTATCTGCGCCATGTCCGCCCGGACATGCCGGGACATGAACAGGACGAATATTACCGCCAGTTCGCCCTGATTGCCCGCGCACTCGGGGCTGATCCCGTGCCCGAAACCCGCCGCGAGGCCGAAGCGATCTTCCGCACCTTGCGGGTCGATCTGGCGGGATCTCCCGCCGCGCGCGAGGTTGCCCAGCTCGTGCTCAACCAGAGGCCCAAGGGCACACCGCCCGGATTGCAGACGATGCTTGGCGCGGATGCTGTCGCCATGTTGCCGCCATTTGCGCGCAGTATGCTTGGACTCAGCCATCCCGGTCTGGTCGCCATGCCTGCGCGCGCGGCGACCTGGGGGATGGGCCGCACGCTCAGATGGGCGTTCAAGCAGACGTAAAAGGCGCGCACCGGCGCGCCATCGGGAGGAGCATGGACCATGCGCTACGTTGACGGATTTGTGATCGCCGTTCCCAAGGCCAATCGCCAGAAGTTCATCGACCATGCCGCGCATGCCGATCAGCTGTTTCTTGAAATGGGGGCAACCCGCGTGATCGAATGCTGGGCCGATGATGTGCCCACTGGCGAGCACACCGATTTTCGCATGGCGGTGAAAGCCACCGAGGATGAAGACGTGGTGTTTTCGTGGATCGAATGGCCCGACAAGGCCACTCGTGATGCCGGCATGGCCCGCATGATGGCACCCGATTTTGCCGACCCGCGGATGGACCCGGTCAAGAACCCGATGCCGTTCGATGGCAAGCGCATGATCTTTGGCGGGTTTGCGCCGGTCGTGACGCTGGAGGCATGAGATGGCGGCTTTCACCTTTTACACGGTCGCGATGAGCCGCGGACAGATTTCGCGCTGGGCCCTGTATGAGACCGCCGCATGAAGGTGCGCCCGGCAACCGCGGCAGATATCGGGCCGTGGTCACACCTGCGCGCCCAGCTTTGGCCCGATGACGATGCCGCCACCCATGCCGCAGACATTGCCGAGACCTTCCTATCCGGCAACCCCGATCAGATCGCCTTTGTCGCAGAGGATGATACGGGCCGGATGATCGGCTTTGTCGAGGCCAGCATCCGGCGCGATTATGTCGATGGCTGCGATACCTCGCCGGTCGCCTTCGGCGAAGGTGCCTTCATCCTGCCTGGGCTGCGCGGCACCGGCGTGGGCCGCGCGCTGGTCGAGGCGGTGGCGGAGTGGGGCCGCGCGAAGGGATGCACCGAACTCGCCTCCAATGCCTTGCTTGATAATGCCGCCAGCCATGCCTTCCATGAAGCGGTCGGCTTTGAGGAGACCGAGCGGGTTGTCTTCTTCCGCCGGATGCTGTGACGATCAGGCCAAGGCCGCGCTTTTCCTGAGCAATTGATAGGCTTCGACCACGGCGCCAAGCTGTGCCTCATGTCGCCGGTCCCCGCCGTTGCGATCAGGGTGATAGCGCCGCACCAATTCAGAATAGCGCCGACGCAGGCGGGTGCGATCCGTGTCGGAGCCAAGCCCCATCACTTCAAGCGCGCGGGCTTCATCGGGGGTGAATCGGGCGCTGGCAGCGGCTGCGCGCGCATGGTCTGCCGCACGGGCCTTGATCCCGCGCGCCCGGGCGGAAATGGCATCGAGCGGATCGGCATAATCGGCCCAGCGCGGCATCCCGTCGACACCTGCATCAGGGCGAAAGGCGCGGGTTTCGGTCTGCCAGCCGGCAATCGGCGACTGTGCCGCGATGATTTCTTCCGCGCTCATGCCTTCGAACCAATCATAGCCCGCGTTGAACTCGCGGACATGATCAAGGCAGAACCAGCGCCATTCGCCCGGCCCGTCAAAGCCATGCGGACGACGTCCGGGCGCACGGAATTCGCCCGGCTCGCGGCAGCCGGGCGCCTCGCAGCGGCGCTCTGCGGTTTCGAACCGCCCATGAAAACGTGGTGAAGGCATGAGAGAAGTTAGACGCGCAAACCCACGATTTGTGCCCTCAGCGCAGCCGCGCCGGATCAAGCGTGAAGAACATCACCTGAATGAGCCTGCCGTTCTCGACCGAATTTCCGAAGCCGGGGCAGGCCGTGTGCCAGAACCACGGTCGCAGCAGCACCAGCCGGTTGAACCGCATCGGGATTTCAAAAGTCTTCTCCCACGCAGCCATCCGCAGGCTGTCCTTGGCAAGGATCGTATTGCAGGCCTCGGCCACGCTGCCAAAACCCATCGCCTGCGCTTCGGCATCATTGATGGGTGCACGATCCGTGCCGGTCGCCTTGTGGCGATAGAATCGTGTGCCGCCCCGACAATCCTGTGGCCGCGACAGATAGAGGATACCCGACCATTGCGAGTCATCAACATGGACGCGCGCGGTGCGCGGATCGCTGGCAAGCGTCAGACGGCATTTGCCGTGCGATTCCAGCGGCTCAATCGGCTTCAACGGTTCGCCCGTGACGTGCGAGACGTAATCGGAGAGCCCCGGCAGTTCGAGCCGCTGGACGCTGTTGCGCCCCGGATAATTGCCACTCTGCCCGGGGTAATCGAGACCAAGCGCGAGCTGGCGGATCGCTTCGGGGTTTTCGAGAAAATCATCGATGATGATGAAAGACGTGGCCATAGGCGCGCGGCAATAGAAGGCTGATCGCAGCTTGGCAAACCGCGCCGCGCCGCTTGCATCCGCATCGCACCATCGCCACATCGCAGGTCAACCAAGGAGAGCCTTCCATCATGCCCGCCACCATCGCCGAGGAAATGCACGATCTGCTGGAGCAAGCCTTCGCGCCAACCCGGCTCGCCATCATCAACGACAGCGCCAAGCACCACGGACACATGGGCGATGATGGCTCGGGCGAATCGCATTTCACCATCGAGATCGAGGCTGTGGCTTTTGCCACCATGAACCGCCTCGCCCGCCAGCGCGCGGTGATCGCGGCGCTCGGCGATATTGTCGGCAAGCGCGTTCACGCCGTGGCGATCAAGGCCAGCGTGCCCGCCGCGTGACGCTCAACCCCAACCTGCGCCTGCGCCGGGCGGCGCGGATCATCGTGCTCGATCCCGAGGGGCGCGCGTTGATGTTCCGCTATGATGTGCCGGGCCGCCCGCCCTTCTGGGTAACAGCCGGCGGCGAATGCGAGCCGGGCGAAAGCTTCGATGCGGCAGCCCGGCGCGAATTGCTCGAGGAAACCGGCATCATCGCCGACCCCGGCGAGGAAATCGCGCGGCTGACGCCCGAATTCATCACCGTCGAAGGCGAACCGGTGCAGGCCGACGAACGATTTTACCTCGTCCGCGTTTCCGAGGCGCGCATCGATACTTCGCGGCACACCGCGCTGGAGCAACGGCTCATGACGCAGCACCGCTGGTTTACCCGCGCAGAGCTTGCCGATTGGCCCGAAGCGGTGTTTCCTGAGAGCATCGTCACCATGATTGAACAGCAGGAGCGCGCGCGATGATTACCCAGACGATCACCCCGGTGACTCACGATCTCGGCGCGTTTCAGGTGCGCCGGGTGCTGCCTTCGAAAGCGCGCACGATGGTGGGGCCGTTCATCTTCGTCGACCAGTTCGGCCCGGCAAGCCTGACAGGCGATGGCATGGGCGTGCGCCCGCATCCGCATATCAACCTCGCCACCGTGACGTGGCTGTTTGACGGAGCGATCGAGCACCGCGACAGCTTGGGCAGCTTTGCCACGATCCGCCCCGGTCAGGTCAATCTGATGACGGCGGGCAGCGGGATCGTTCATTCCGAGCGCAGCCCCAAGGGTGAGCTTGCCGATAATCCCGGCCTGTTCGGGATGCAGACCTGGCCTGCCTTGCCCAACGGGCAGGAAGAAATTGCCCCGGCCTTCGAAGCCATGACCGATTTGCCGGTGATTACGGCCAAGGGCGCAAAGGCATGGGTGATCATGGGCGAATTGTGGGGCGCAAAAGCGCCCACCACGACCTATGCGCAGACGATCTATGCCGAAATCGTGCTTGAGGCGGGCGGCAGCGTGCCGCTCGATATCAGCGCCGATGAACGCGCGGTGATGCTGGTGAACGGCGATGCCCGCGTCGATGGAGTCGCGCTCGAGCAATATCAGCTTGCCGTGCTCGCGCCGGATACAGCGATGACGCTGACCAGCGCCGGCGGCGCACGGGTCATGCTGCTGGGCGGGGAAGCCTTCACCTCACAGCGCCATGTGTGGTGGAACTTCGTCAGCTCGCGGCCCGAACGCATCGCACAGGCCAAGGCCGATTGGGAAGGTGGGCGCTTTCCGCTGGTTCCGGGCGATAGTGATGAATTTATCCCCTTGCCTGCCCGGGCAAATCAGGCCAGCCATCCCCCGCAGGCCGACTGATCGGCCGACGGGAGAGAGCTATGGATTATGCGGGCAAGGTGGCGTGGATCACCGGCGCCTCGTCAGGGATTGGCGCCGCGCTGGCGCGGGACCTGGCGGCGCGGGGCGCACATGTGGTGCTGTCAGGCCGGGATGCGGCGCGGCTGGCCGAAGTCGCCGCCGATTGCGGCGAGACGCTGATCCTCCCCTTTGATGTACGCGATGAAGCGGCGCTGGCCGACGCCACCGCCAAGGCCATTGCATGGAAAGGCGGCGTTGACATAGCCTTCGCCAATGCGGGCATCTCCCAGCGCAGCCGCGCTCTCAAGACCGATATGCAGGTCTACCGCGATATCATTGCGATTGATCTCACGGCACAGATCGCTTTTGCGCAAGGGCTGATCGGGCACATGGCCGCGCGCGGCTCGGGCGCTCTCGGCTTTATCTCCTCGATTGCCGGCAAGGTCGGCGTGCCGATGCGCACCGCCTATTGCGCGGCGAAGTTCGGGCTGGCGGGCTACGCCGATACGCTGCGCGGCGAATTGTCGCAGACTGGGGTGAGCGTCCACGTGATCTATCCCGGCTCGGTCGCCACCGGGGTATCCCGCAACGCGCTGATGGCAGATGGCAGCAAGCGCGGCAAATCCGATCCCGCGATCGACAATGGCATCCCGGCGGATGTCGCGGCGCGCGAGATGCTTGACGGAATCGCGCAAGGCGCGCGCGAGATCATCGTCGCCGAAGGCGGTGAACGCGCCATGGGCGAAATGCGTCGCACCCCCGATGCCCTGTTCGATCAGATCGCGGACATGGTCGCCAAGGGCTACATGGAAAAGCTGGAGGCGGCGGAATGAGCCAGTTCGAACAGAAGCGGGTACATCTGCCCAACGGCATTCATCTCGATGTGGTCGACGAAGGCCCGGTCGATGCCCCGGTGCTGATCTTCCTCCACGGCTTTCCTGAAAGCCACCGCACCTGGCGGCACCAGATCGCGCATTTTGCGGATCGCTTCCGCTGCATCGCCCCCGACCAGCGCGGCTATCGCGGATCATCCAAGCCGCAAGCGGTCGAGGCCTACACCCCCGACAAGCTGATCGGCGATATCTTCCTCCTCGCCGATACGCTCGGCATCCCGCGCTTCACCATTGTCGGCCACGACTGGGGCGGCGCGATTGCCTGGGGCGTGGCGCTGGCCGGGCAGCATGCGCGGGTCGAACGCGCGGTGATCGCCAACGCGCCGCACCCGGCAATTTTCCAGCAGCTGCTTTACACCCATCCCGGCCAACGCGCGGCCAGCCAGTATATCCGCGGCTTTCGCGATCCGGCCAATGATGCGCTGGTCAAGGATCAGGGGCTTACCGGGCTGCTCCTCAAAGAGGTCAAATGGGATCGCCCTTCGGCGATGGAGCCGGAAGAGCGCGACGCGCTGCTGCGCGATTGGCAGAACCGCGATGCGGCCTTCGGGATGCTCAATTACTATCGCGCCAGCCCGATCGATGTGCCGGATATGGACGCGCCCTTCGCCCTGCCCGAAGGCTACACCCCGCCCAATCTGCCCAAGCTCACGATCCCGACACTGGTGATCTGGGCGCTTGATGATCTGGCCTTGCCGCCCGAGAATATCGCAGGGCTGGAGACGATCATCGATCCCCTGACCATCGTGCGGGTGCCCGATTGCGGGCATTTCGTGCCGTGGGAAGCGCCGCAGGCGGTGAACGCGGCGATGGAGGCCTTTCTGGCAGGCTAGGCTAGCTGCCGAGCCACTCCACCCATGCGCCGTGCGGGTGGGCATGGGACAGCAGGTGCTCCTCGCCCCTATGGCCCGCGCCGTCCCACTGACGCACCCGCAATTCGTGGCGGAAGGTTGCCGGGTCGGTTTCGAGCGCGATCCAGCCGAGCGGAGCCTCGCGGGTCGCCGCAGCGCCTGCCGCTGCAAAGGCCGCGGTGATCCGCGCCTGCGTGGCCGCGGGCAGATATTGCCACATGATCGAATGGAACATGACCCGTGCGGTACCCGGCTGGTGGGGCCGCGTCAGCATTGCGGCGGCAAAATCGCCCGCATCAGCGGCGACCAGATCGGGCGGTTGCCGAAGAGCCAGCGCAATCGCCGCATCGATCCGTGCCAGCCGTTCGGCTGCATCGGGCCAGACATAGGCTTTCAGCCGCAGCGCCGCATCGGGATCGGCAAGGTCGATCGGCGCAATATCGCAGCCCTTGACCGAAAGGATTGCAAAATCGGCAGGCGGCTCGGGCGGCGACGGCCCACGCCAGTCAGGCACGATCCGCATCGGCGAGCCTTCCGGCCCGACTGCGGTGCTGCCGAGCCGAAAGACATAACGATCGATCATCGTGTTGACTCCGGCGCTCGCGCCCAGTTCAAACAGGTCGAACTGCGGCCTCTGCACCCGCTGCGCCAGCCACAGCAGGCCCGCCATGATGCTTGCCGCGCGGCCCGCCTCGTTGGTCTGCGGCGGGCCATCGAGCCACGGGAGCAGGCGCACATCGAAGCGGTGCGTCAGGTCAAGCACGAGCGCATCGACTGCAGCCTGATCGGTGATATCACCGCTATAGACCGCCGCCAGCCGTTCATCTGCGCCGGTCAGCAGCAGATGGTGAAAGCCGCCCGCAATCCGTAGCGGCATCGCATCCTTGAGCGTAAGGCCGGGCCAATGGGCGATCCGCCGTCCGGTTGCCGTGTCGCTCGCCCGGACCCCGGCGAGCGCGCGGATCACGCGTGCCGTGGCAGGTGCACCATTTTCCTCGGCATGGCGGGCCTGCCATTCGAGCGCGGCGGCAAAGTCGTCAAGCGCCATGATCCCCGCCTCGCCCGTCGCCATCACCATTGCCCTTTTGCCGCACTGCAACTAAGTGCGCGCAGGATCATGACCCTGAATTCTGCCCACGACAATCCCGGTCAGCTGACCTTTGCCATCCCCAAGGGGCGCATCCTCGACGAAGCGCTGCCAGTGATGGCGCGCGCCGGGGTTGAGCCTGAGGCCGCCTTCCACGATCCCAAGAGCCGCGCGCTGGCCTTTGGCACGAACCGCGCTGACATGCGCCTGATCCGGGTGCGCGCCTTCGATGTGGCGACCTTTGTGGCGCACGGCGCCGCGCAGATCGGCATTGTCGGCTCGGACGTGATCGAGGAATTCGACTATTCCGATCTCTACGCCCCCGTTGATCTCGGCATCGGCCATTGCCGCCTTTCGGTCGCCCGGCTGGCGGATGATCCGGGCGCGGATGCGCTCCACAGCCACCTGCGCGTTGCGACCAAGTATCCCTCGCTCACCCGCCGCCATTTCGAGGCCAAGGGTGTGCAGGCTGAATGCGTCAAGCTGAATGGCGCGATGGAGCTGGCGCCTTCGCTCGGCCTTGCGCGGCTGATCGTCGATCTGGTGTCGACCGGGCGGACCCTGCTCGAGAACGGGCTGGTGGAGACGGATCGCATTCTCGACATTTCAGCGCGGCTGATTGTCAACCGCGCGGCACTCAAAACCGATCCGCGCGTTGCCGATCTCGTTGCGGCGTTCCGCCGTGATGCCGAAGCCCGCACGAAAGCCGCCGCATGATCCCGATCCTTTCCACCACCCAGCCCGATTTCGAGGCAAAGTTCGCGCGCCTTGTCGATGCGCGCCGCGAGGCGGATCGCGATGTGGCAGGGCAGGTCGCCGATATTCTCCACACGGTGAAGCTGCGGGGCGATGCCGCGCTGGTCGATTACACCCAGCGCTTCGATGGCTATGCGCTGGCGAACGATGCCGACTGGCAGATCCCGCTCGAAGAGTGCGCGCGCGCCTATGCCGAACTGCCCGCCGACCTGCGCGAAGCGCTGGATCTCGCCGCGGCGCGCATCCGTGCCTACCACCAAGCACAGCTGCCCGAAGATCGCGACTATATCGACGCCAGCGGCGTGCGGCTTGGCGCGATCTGGCGCGCGGTTGACGCCGCCGGGCTCTATGTGCCGGGCGGGCGCGCGGCCTATCCTTCCAGCCTGCTGATGAACGCCATTCCCGCGCGGGTGGCAGGCGTCGGGCGGCTGGTGGTGACCACCCCCACCCCCAAGGGCGCGGCCAATGAACTGGTGCTCGCCGCTGCGCATATTGCCGGCGTTGATGAAATCTGGCGCGTTGGCGGGGCGCAGGCTGTGGGCGCGCTTGCCTATGGCACCGAACGCATCCAGCCCGTTGACGTCATCACCGGCCCGGGCAATGCCTGGGTGGCCGAAGCCAAGCGACAATTGTTCGGCGTGGTCGGCATCGACATGGTCGCCGGGCCTTCGGAAATCCTCGTGATTGCCGATGGCAGGAACGATCCGGACTGGATCGCCGCTGATCTGCTGTCGCAAGCCGAACATGATCCGACCTCGCAATCGATCCTGATCACCGATGATGCCAGCTTCGCGCGGCAGGTTGAAGATTGCATCGATTTGCAGATCAGCAAGCTCGCTACCGGCAAGACGGCCCGCACATCGTGGGACACGCACGGCGTGATGATCGTGGTCGAAGATCTCGCCGCCGAAGCGCCCGCGCTCGCCAATCGGCTGGCGGCCGAACATGTCGAGCTGGCGGTCGATGATCCCGAACCGATGCTGCGCGCCATCCGCCATGCAGGCAGCGTGTTCCTTGGCCGGATGACCCCTGAGGCCGTGGGCGATTATGTCGCAGGCCCCAACCATGTCCTGCCAACCGGCAGGCGCGCCCGGTTCTCGAGCGGGCTGTCGGTACTTGATTTCATGAAGCGCACCAGCTTCCTCGGGCTCGATGAAGCCTCCTTTGCCGCGATTGGCCCCGCCGCCGCGCGGCTTGCCCATGCCGAAGGCCTGCCCGCGCACGCCCAATCGGTCGAACTGAGGTTGAAATGAACCACGCCCCCAAATCGCAGGCCCGCTCGGCAGCTCGTCTTGCCGCCGTTCAGGCGCTGTATCAGCTGCAGATGGAGCAGACCGCGCTCGCCAAGCTGCTCGACGAATTCCACCAGCACCGACTGGGCCGCGCCGTCGATGACGAAGGCGAGGGCGAGCCGGTCTATGCCGAGGCCGAAACCGCATTTTTCGATGATGTGGTGCGCGGGGTGGCGGCTCGCATCGACGAAATCGATGCGCTGGTGGCATCGAAACTCGCCGCAGGCTGGACCACGGCGCGGCTCGACAAGACCATGCTGCAAGTGCTGCGCGCGGGGACTTACGAATTGCTTGCCCGGCGCGATATTCCGGTGGCGGTGGCCATCAATGAATATGTCGAAGTCGCCAAGGCGTTCTTTGACGATACCGAAGCGCGCTTTGTGAACGGCGTGCTCGACGCGGTCGCGAAAGACGCGCGCTAGGCATCACGGATCGGCCTGATCCAAGAACCCCAGCGGAATATCGAGCCGCTGCGCCCAGGCATTTTCCTCATGCTCGGTGCCGAAAAAGCTGCGGCTTTCGTAATGCGGCAAGGCCCAGCCGCGCCGCGCCATCATCGCATCAAACGCCTTGAAGAAGGGCGGGTAAAAGGCATCGAGTGTGCCGGTGCCGTGATCAAGATAAAGCCGGTTCACCGCCGGATCGAGCCGGGTGGTGGCGAGATAGGCATCGAAAGCGGCGGCCACGGCGGCCGGACGATCCGCCATGTCGGGCGCTTCCACCCCGCCCATCGGCAAATGAGTCGACAAGCCCGCCGCTTGCCCGAACACCTCGGGATATTCCGCCATGGCATACAGGCTGATCAACCCGCCCATCGATGAGCCCATCACGGCTGTGTCGCGCGCCTCCGGCAGGGTGCGGTACTGCGCATCAATCGCGGGCTTCAATTCCTTCACCACAAAGGCGAGATAGGCATCCGCCATCAGCACCCGCGGGCGGGCCGTTCCGCCGAAATCGCCTGCGATCACCTCGCGGCGGAACGGCTCGGGCAGGTGCCGCCACACTTTTTGCGGGAACAGCGTGGCATAGCGTTCCTGCGGGCTTTCAATCCCGACGACAATCCATTGCCGCAGATCGCCGCGTGCCGCCAGACGGGTGATCGTTTCGTCGACCTGCCATTCCTTGTCGAAGTTCGAATGGCGGGGATCAAACAGGTTCTCCGCATCATGCATGTAGAGCACCGGAAAACGTGCGGCGCTGTCCGCCGAATAGCCGGGCGGGAGCCACACCCACACACGCGGCAGATCGGCAAGATAGGCGCTGCGGGTCACCGGCCCCGGCGCGATTGTCCCGGCGCTGACTTGCGGCGGGCCAAGCATCGTCCGGTCGCGCGCGCTGGCGGCGATGGTGAAAGCGCCCAGCAGCACGGCGCAGGCAAGCCTGATGGCGCAAAAGCGTGGTGACATCGTCCCTCCCCCGTGCAAACTCGGCCCCATGATACGGAATCAACACGAGCGGCGCAAAGCCCCATGAACGAAAGCCAGTTCATCGCCGCGCTCCAAAAGCTTGCGCTGCACCCCGGTGCGCGCGGTCTTGAGGATGATTGCGCGGTGATCGCCTTGGGCGGGGAACACCTGATCCTCACCACCGACATGATGGCCGAAGGCACGCATTATCGCCCGCAGGCCGACATGGCCGATGTCGCCTGGAAGCTGGTGGCGGTAAACCTCTCCGATCTCGCATCCAAGGGCGCTGAACCGATCGGGCTGCTGCTCGGCCATTCGCTGGGGCGAAGCGATGCCCGGTTCCTTGCCGGGCTGCGCGACGTGCTCGACGCCTTTGGCGTGACGCTGCTCGGCGGTGACACGATTGCGGCGACGGGGGCGAGCACCTCGTGCATCACCGCGCTCGGCCGGGCGACCCATGTGCCGGTGCCCTCGCGGCAAGGGGCGCAGGCCGGAGACAATCTCTATGTCACCGGCATGCTGGGCCGCGCAATGCTGGGTTTCGAAGGCGTGGAAGAGCATCTGCCCGCCTTCAACCGGCCCGTCCCGCGCCTTGCCGAAGGCCGCGCGCTCGCACCGGTGGTGAGCGCGATGATGGACATATCCGATGGCCTGCTGCTCGATTGCTGGCGCATGGCGCAGACAAGCGGGGCGACGATCCAGCTGGAAACCACCGCGATCCCGGTGGCTGATCCGGCGCGGCTTGATGCATGCGTGCGCTGGGGGGATGATTACGAACTGCTCTTCACCCTGCCCCCCGGTGCGGATCTGCCTGTCGCCGCCACGCGCATCGGCACAGTGCTGGAACAGCGCCCTGCCCCGCTGATCTTCGGTGAAACCCCGATCCACCGGCCCGACAATCTCGGCTATCGCCACGGCTAATTCCGGCGCAAGGGTTGCCAGTTTCCCTAGCGTAAGTCATGCTCCCCCCAAGTTGCTCTCACAAGACCGCAAGCGGCAGGGGCGCAGCACACCTTGGGGGAGGGACAAAATATGAGCCTGCTGCTCATTTCGATTGGTCTTGGTCTGCTGGCGATTGTCTATGGCATCGTCACCAGTTTTCAGGTGCTGGGCGCGAGCCCCGGCAATGCCCGGATGCTGGAAATTGCCAGCGCCATCCAGGAAGGCGCGCAGGCCTATCTCAACCGGCAATACACCACGATCGCGCTGGTCGGCGTAGCTGTGGCGGCGATTGTCGCCGTAGCGCTGGGCGCGGTGCCCGCCATCGGCTTTGTAGCGGGCGCGGTGCTGTCCGGGGCGGCAGGCTATATCGGCATGAACATCTCGGTGCGCGCCAATGTCCGCACCGCCGCCGCAGCCGAACAGGGCTTGCAGGCGGGCCTGACCCTCGCCTTCCGCGCGGGCGCGATCACGGGGATGCTGGTGGCTGGCCTCGCGCTGCTGGCGATAGCGGTGTTCTTCTACGCACTGATCGGCCCGATGGGATATGCGCCGGGCAACCGCACCGTGATTGACGGGCTGGTCGGCCTTGCTTTTGGTGCATCGCTGATCTCGATCTTCGCGCGCCTTGGTGGCGGCATCTTTACCAAGGCGGCTGATGTCGGCGCGGACCTTGTCGGCAAGGTCGAGGCCGGGATCCCCGAAGATGATCCGCGCAACCCCGCCGTGATCGCCGATAATGTCGGCGACAACGTCGGTGATTGCGCCGGCATGGCGGCTGATCTGTTCGAGACCTACGTGGTGACAGTCGGTGCCACGATGGTTCTCACCGCGCTGCTGCTGACAGGCCTTGGCGATCTGTTGCTGCCGCTGATGGCACTGCCGCTGCTGATCGGCGGTGCGTGCATCGTCACCAGCATAATCGGCACCTATTTCGTGCGGCTCGGCGGTGGCACCAACGTGATGGGCGCCATGTACAAGGGCTTCATCGTCACGGCGGTCTTGTCGATCCCCCTGATTTACCTTGTGACCCAATATGCGCTCGGCACGGCGGGGGCGGATATGAACACGGTGCTGACCGAAGGCACCACCATCACACCCTTTACCGGGATGGACCTGTTCGCCTGCGCCCTGCTGGGCCTTGTCATCACCGGGCTGATCATCTGGATCACGGAATATTACACCGGCACGGGTTATCGCCCGGTGCGCTCGATCGCCAAGGCCTCGGAAACCGGGCACGGCACCAATGTCATCCAGGGGCTCGCAATCAGTCTGGAATCGACCGCGCTGCCCACGCTGGTGATCGCAGCAGGGATCATCATCGCCTATCAACTCGCAGGTCTCATGGGGATTGCCTATGCCGCCACCGCCATGCTGGCGCTGGCGGGGATGGTGGTCGCGCTCGACGCCTATGGCCCGGTCACCGACAATGCGGGCGGCATCGCCGAAATGGCTGGGCTCGATGATAGCGTGCGCGAGAAGACCGATCTGCTCGATGCGGTCGGCAATACCACCAAGGCGGTGACCAAGGGCTATGCCATCGGCTCGGCCGGGCTCGGCGCGCTGGTGCTGTTTGCCGCCTACACCACCGATCTGCGCGAGTTCTTCCCCGATCTCACTGTCAATTTCAGCTTGGAGAACCCCTACGTCATCGTCGGGCTGTTTCTCGGTGCCTTGCTGCCCTACCTGTTCGGCGCCATGGGAATGACAGCGGTGGGCCGCGCGGCAGGCGATGTGGTGATCGATGTGCGCGAACAATTCGCAAGCAATCCCGGCATAATGGCGGGCACATCCAAGCCCGATTATGCCCGCACCGTCGATCTCGTCACCAAGGCGGCGATCAAGGAAATGATCATCCCCTCGCTGCTGCCGGTCCTGACACCGATCATCGTCTATTTCGCGATCACCGCCATTGCCGGGCAGGCCAATGGCTTTGCCGCGCTCGGCGCCCTGTTGCTCGGCGTGATCGTTGGCGGCCTGTTCGTTGCGCTCTCGATGACAGCGGGCGGCGGCGCGTGGGACAACGCCAAGAAATACATCGAAGACGGCCATCACGGCGGCAAGGGTTCCGAAGCGCACAAGGCTGCGGTGACGGGCGACACGGTGGGCGATCCCTACAAGGACACCGCCGGGCCTGCTGTCAATCCGATGATCAAGATCACCAATATCGTGGCCCTGCTGCTGCTCGCGGCGCTGGCGCATGGTGCGGGGTGATGGCTTGACGGGCCGGTAAAGGCTCCGCATGGCGCGCGGCATGACTGATACGCCCAGCAATGCCGCGCTTGTCGCAGGCCTGATCCGGCTTCTCACCGTGGAAAAGCGCGCCGCCGATATCTATGCGGGGCCGCCGCAAAAGGACGGGATCGGCCGCGTGTTCGGCGGGCAAGTGCTCGCGCAGGCCTTGCAGGCCGCCCAAGCGAGCATTGCCGATGGCAAGGTCGCGCATTCGCTCCACGCCTATTTCCTGCGCGGCGGGCGCGAGGGCGCACCGATCGAATACCGTATCGAGCGCGATTTCGACGGACGCTCCTTTGCCAACCGCCGGGTGGTCGCCTCCCAGGAGAACGAGGATGGCCGCCCGGTCCCGATCCTCAACCTGACAGCGAGTTTCCAACTGCCCGAAGAGGGCCTTGAGCATGTCGATTCCCCGATGCCCGACGTGCCCTTCCCCGAAGACCTGCGCCCCGACATGGAACAGCGCCGCGACATCGCCGCGAAGTGGGGCGACAAGCTGTCCGAAGCGCAGCGTGCGATGATGCTGCGCCCGCGCCCGATCGAGATGCGCACCTGCGATGCGTTGCACTGGATGAGCCGCGAACCGCGGGAGCCGCGCGCGCATAGCTGGTTCCGCGTGTGCGGGCCGATCACCGGGGCCGACGACACCCCCGAATTGCACCGCGCGATCATCACCTATGCGAGCGATTACACCCTGCTTGGCACCAGCGCCCTGCCCCATGGCCTGAGCTGGATGCGGAACGAGCTGGTCGGCGCAAGCCTTGATCATGCGATCTGGTTCCACTCGCCCAAGGACAAGCCGCCGCGTGCGGATGAATGGCTGCTCTATGCCACGGATGCGCCATGGTCAGGCGGCGGGCGCGGCTTCAACCGCGGGCGGATCTTCAACCGCTCAGGTGAACTGGTCGCCAGCGTCGCGCAGGAAGGCATGATGCGCCGGAAGGTGACAAGCTAGCGCGCGGCTTGCACCGCACGCCCGCCTGCCCGATATGGGGCCGGTGCCCCGGATACAGCCCTTCCATCTGATCATCGCCAATAACCTGCTCCAGAACGTGACCAATTTCACGGTCTGGTTCGCGCTGGTGTTCTGGGCCTTTCTCGAAACCCGCTCGGTGTTCGTCACCGGCATGATCGGCGGCATCCATCTGGCTTTTACCGGCGGGCTGGCGATCTGGTTCGGCAGTCTGGTCGATCACCACCGCAAGCAGCGGGTGATGCTGGCATCGAGCCTCGGCTCGTTGGCGTGCTATGGCGCGGCGCTGGCGGTCTGCCTCATGACGCCCGCCGCAGAGCTGACTCGCACCGGTGGCGCGATGCTGTGGATCCTGATCCTGCTCACCATGCTGGGCGTGATTGCCGGCAACCTGCGGATGATCGCCCTGCCGACGCTGGTCACACTGCTGGTGGCCGAGGACAAGCGCGACAAGGCAAACGGGTTGGTGGGCATGGTCGGCGGGATTGGCTTTCTCGTGACCTCGGCGATCAGCGGCTTTCTGGTCGCGTGGGACGGGATGCGCGGCACGCTGATCCTGGCCATCGGCGGCACCGTACTGGCCTTCGCGCACATGCTCATCATCCGGATCGACGAGCCACCGGCGCAATCGGAAACAGCGGGAAGCCGCAACCGGATCGATCTGCGCGGCACGATCACGGTCATCGCCGCGGTGCCGGGCCTGTTCGCGCTGATCATCTTCGCGACCTTCAACAACCTGCTTGGCGGCGTGTTCATGGCGCTGATGGATGGCTACGGCCTGTCGCTGATGGGGGTCGAGGAATGGGGCCTGATGTGGGCCATAACGTCGACCGCCTTCATCGCCAGCGGCATGGTGATCGCACGCTTCGGGCTGGGGGCGCGGCCCTTGCGATTGCTGCTGCTGGTCAACCTCGTGACCTGGCTGGCCGCAAGCCTGTTCACGATCCAGCCATCGATTGCCTTGCTGGTGATCGGCTGCGTGGTGTGGATGTTCTTCGGCCCCTTTGCCGAAGCTGCCGAGCAGACGACCTTGCAGAAAGTGGTTACCTACGAACGGCAGGGCCGCGTCTTCGGCTTTGCCCAGTCGGTCGAGCAGGCGGCCTCGCCACTCACCGCCTTCCTGATCGGGCCGTTCACCCAGTTCGTCGCGATCCCCTACATGACCACCGGTGCGGGCGCCGAGCTGATCGGCGGCTGGTTCGGCACCGGGCCGGATCGCGGCATGGCGCTGGTGTTCTGCCTGACCGGCGTGCTCGGGATGGTGCTGACGCTCGCAGCGTTCGGCTCGCGCGCCTATCGCGACCTTTCGGCGGCCTATGCCGCGCCGGGCATCCCGCCGCCCGACCGAAGTGCGGACGGCGGCAACATCTGATCGGCGATCAATGCGCCAGGAACATCGGCATCTGCGGCTCGGTCAGCGAGTGGCGTGTCACCCCGCCGAACAGCATCTCGGCAAAGCGCGAGTGGCCATAGGCGCCCATCACCAGCAGCACACAGCCGCGCATTTGCGCTGCCGAAAACAGCGTGTCGGAAATGCGCGCGTCCCCGCGCGGGATTGCGACGATTTCCGCCTCGATGCCGTGGCGGCTGAGATATTGCGCCCCCTCGAGCGGCGGGAAATCAAACCGGCCCTCGCCGCGCGGTTCCTCGACCGTGGCAAGATACACCTTGCTCGCCATCGCCAGCAGCGGCACCGCACGGCGCAGCGCAACGCAAGCCTCGGCCGAGCCGTTCCAGCCCACCAGCATCGGGCCGGTCACATCAAACCGCTTGGTATCGGCGGGCACCACCATCACCGGCACGGGAGCCTTCAGCGCCAGGGTTCCCGCCATGCCCGAAGGCCCACGTGCCCCCTCGCCCGCATCATGCGGGCCGATCAGCACGATATCCGCGAGCGCGGCCTGTTCGAGCAGGCGGTATTCGGCCGCGCCATAGACAAAGCGCCAGTCCCACGCGACATCCTCCTTGGCGAGCGCGGCCTCGATCTCGGCGCGCAGCTTTTCTGCCGCTTCCTTGATCACGGGCATCGCCGCCGCCATCGCCGAACCATAGAAATCGCCCGGCGCGAAAACCTCATAGGAAATGGCTTGCAGGCAGGTGATGTGGCCATTGCTGGCCCGCGCCAGATCAAGCGCGACTTGCAAGCGGGCCGGCATGGCGCGGTCGCTATCAATATGCAGCAGGATCGATTTCATGGCTGTGTCCTCCCGGATAATGTCCTGTTCCATACCGCGCCGCTGGCGAGGCTACATTGATCAGGATCAACTTTCCTCTCCGCGCCGGGCCGCTGCGTCGGTGATCCGCTTGCAAGCAGGCCAGCATCGGGTAGTCTCCCTGCCGGGGAGAATACCATGCAGATCACGCGCCATCCACCTTTCAAAACCTCGCTGGAGCCGTCCAACCACCCCTATCTGACCGGGCCGTGGACGCCGCTGCACGAAGAAGTCGATGCGGCGCAGCTTGATGTGATCGAAGGCGCGATCCCGGCCGATATTGACGGGATTTACCTGCGCAACACCGAAAACCCGGTGCATCAGCCGCTTGGCCGCCATCATCCTTTCGATGGCGATGCGATGGTCCATCAAGTCAATATCTCAGGCGGGAAGGCAAGCTATCGCAACCGCTTTGTGCGCACCCATTGCTTTGAGGCCGAACAGATCGCGGGCCAATCGCTCTGGGGCGGGTTGATGGACCCGTGGGGCACATCCAAGCGCCCCGGTTTTGGCGCGCATGGCGGGCTGAAGGACACCGGCTCGACCGACATCATCGTCCACGCCGGGATTGCCTATGCCACGCTGTACCAATGCGGCGAGGCATGGATGCTCGATCCCGTCACGCTTGCCAATCTCGGAAAGGCGCCGTGGGGGCCGCTTGATGGGATTTCGGCCCATCCCAAGGTTGATGAGGCGACCGGCGAGATGATGTTCTTCAATTATTCGAAGCACGCGCCCTTCATGCATTACGGCGTGGTCGATCGGACGGGGCGGCTGGTGCATTATGTGCCCATCCCCTTGCCCGGCCCACGCCTTCCGCATGATATGGCGATCACCAAAAACTGGTCGATCCTCAATGACATGCCGCTGTTCTGGGATGAAGAGCTGCTGGCGCGCGATATCCATGCCGCGCGCCTCCACGAAGGCCTGCCGACCCGCTTTGCCCTGATCCCGCGCCACGGCCAGCCCGCAGAGATCCGCTGGTTCGAGGCCGCGCCCACCTACGTGCTCCACTGGACCAATGCGTGGGAAGAGGGCGATGAAGTGATCCTCGAAGGCTATCATCAGGCCAAACCCATGCCCGATCCGCTGCCCGAGATGGGCCGCTACAGCCACATGATGGCCTATGTTGACGAGCACAGCTTCCAGTCGCGCCTGCATCGCTGGCGCTTCAACCTCAAAACCGGCGAAACCCGCGAGGAGCGGCTGAGCGAGCGGATCGTCGAATTCGGCATGATCAATCCGGCCTATGCGATGCGCCCAAGCCGCTACGTCTGGTCGACCACCACCCGCCCCGGCTGGTTCCTGTTCAACGGCTATGTCCGCCACGATACGCAGACGGGCGAGGAGCAGGTCTATCGCCTGCCCGACGGCGTCTATGCCAGCGAAAGCCCGATGATCCCCAGGAAAGGCGCTTCGGCGGAAGACGCGGGCTACCTCGTCACTTTCCTCATCGACGAGAACACCGGCACGTCCGAATGCGCCATTCTCGATGCGAGCAATATCGCCCAGGGCCCGATTTGCCGCATGGCCCTGCCGCACAAGATCTCATCAGGCACGCATTCGGTCTGGGTCGAGCACGAACAGCTGCGCCGCGATGCCGCCATCGCGCAGGCGGCGCGGGAAAAGGCACTCGTCGATTAGGATAGCCCGCTTATCCGGCGGGTCTTGTGCGGCTGGCCGCGCGTTGTAGCCCATGCCACTGCGACCAATCCCGTCCTTGAAGGACCTGCCAAATGCTTATCCGCTCCGCGCTTGTCGCGACCACTGCCTTGTTCCTCACCGCGTCGCCCGCGCTCGCGCAGCAGCAGCGCACGCCAAGCCCGGCGGTGGTCGAAGCCCAGCAAGAGGCCGAACGCGCCAAGCTGTTTGCGCTGTTCGCCGATGCCGATGCGCGCGAGCTCGCGCTCAACCCGCTGTCGCGCATTTTCCGCGGTGATGATGCTAATGCCCGCCGGCTCGGCGATTATCTCACCGATTCGTTCTTCATCGCGGCGCGCACCGACACCCAGCTCAATCTGGCAAAGCTTGCGCTGATCGACCGGGCGAAGCTCGCCGCCAATGATCAGCTCGCCTATGATGTTTTCAAGTATAATCAGGAACAGGCACTGCGCGGTGCGACCGATGAAATCCGCGCGCTGACGGAAGTTCGCCCGGTCAATCACTTCAGCGGGTTTCACACCTTCTACCCGACCTTTGCCAGCGGCAATGGCGCCGCCCCGTTCAAGACCCTCGCCCATTACGAGGACAATCTGGCGCGGCATGATGATTACATCGCGATCACCTACCGCGCGATTGCCCGTTCGCGCGAAGGCATGGCGAGCGGCGTGGTCGAAACCAAGCTGACGATCGGCAATGTGATTTCGCAACTCGATACCCAGCTGGCGATCCCGGTGGCGGATTCGCAGTTCATGGGGCCGGTGCGCAACTTCCCGGATGCGATTGGCGAGGCGGATCGCGCCCGCCTCACGGCGGCTTATGAGGCCAAGACCCGCGAGATTTACGCCGCGCACACCGCGCTGCGGGATTTCCTGCGCGATGAATACATGGCAGCCGCGCGCGACAGTGTCGGGCTCAGCCAGATGAAGGGCGGCGCCGCGCTCTATGCCAAACTGATCGAAGACACGACCACGCTGCCGCTGGATGCCGAAACGATCCACCAGCTCGGCCTCAAGGAAGTGGCGCGAATCAAGAGCGATATGGAAAAGCTCAAGACCGAGGTGGGCTTTACCGGCACGCTCAACGCATTCTTCGATTACGTCCGCACCGATCCGCAGTTCAAGCCCAAGAGCCGCGAGGCCCTGATCGAGAATTATTACAAGATCGGGCGCGATGTGGATTCGAAGATCGGGGATTACTTCTCGCTGCTGCCCAAGGCGCCGCTCAAGATCGAGGCCTATGATCCGTCGGTCGAACAATTCGAAGCGGGCGGTTCCTATCAGCAGGGCACACCCGATGGCTCGCGGCCCGGCGTATTCTATTTCAACGCCTATGATCTGCCGAACCGGCTGACCACCGGCAATGTGACGCTTTACCTGCACGAAGGCGCACCCGGGCACCACTTCCAGATCAGCCTCGCGCAGGAAGATGAAAGCCTGCCCGCTTTCATGCGCTTTGGCGGCACGACCGCCTTTGTCGAAGGCTGGGCGCTCTATGCCGAGACCCTCGGCTATGAAATGGGCTTCTTTGCCGATCCGTGGAACCGCTACGGCACGCTTCAGGATGAACAGCTGCGCGCGATGCGGCTAGTGGTGGACACGGGCCTCCATGCCAAGGGCTGGACGCGCGATCAGGCCATCGCTTTCATGCTGGAGAATTCCGGCATGACCCGCACCGAAGTGGTCGCCGAGGTTGACCGCTACATCGCGATTCCGAGCCAGGCGGTGGCCTACAAGATCGGTGCGCTCAAGATCCAGGAACTGCGCAAACGGGCGAGCGACACGCTGGGGGCGAAGTTCGACATCAAGGCGTTTCACGCGCAGGTGCTGAACACCGGCGGGCTGCCGCTGGCGGTGCTCGAAGCCAAGATTGATCGCTGGATTGCGGCCCAGGCGGCGCGTTAACCACAACGCGTCGCACTCAACTCGTCGTATCTTGGAACCCGGTTGCCTGCGCCTGCGGCAACCGGGACCGACTCGTTCATCTGGCGGCAAGGTAACGCTGAGCACCTCGGGCGGGCATCCCGCACACCACCCACCCGAAGGAGCCCCACCACCATGATCACCGCGCCGCGCACCACGCGCATTCTCGCTTTCACCAGCCTGCTTGCCGCCGGCAGCGCGGTCAGCCTGTCCGCCCAGCCCGCCCCGCCGCCGGTCGAAAACCGCGAAGTGGTGGCCACGGTTGTGGGCAATCTGCCGCCGATGGCGCAGCTTCCGGCAGGCCCGCGTATCGAAGGGATCATCTCCGCCCGCAAGGGACAGGTGCTGCAAGTCACCGGCGAAGATGGCAGCGCCACGTCGATCACCCTTCACCCGGAAACCACCATCCGCACCCGCGGCGGCTTTCTTGGCATCGGCAACAAGAATTTCGATCAGAGCGCGCTGATCCCCGGCCTGCCGGTGATTGTCGGCACCGCGCAATTTGGCGAAGGTCTGGTCGCCAGCGAAGTGCGCTTCACCAGCGATGATCGCCAGATTGCCGCAATGATCCGAGGCGGCACGGCATACCAGTTCGCCGAACAGGGCGCCGCCATCCAGCAGAATGCAGCCGCCACCGAAGCGCTGCGCGGCCGGCTTGGCGATATCGACAAGTATAATCTCAAGTCGACCACCAATGTCTATTTCGACACCGGCAAAGCCGTGCTGAGCCCGCGCGCCAAGGCTGATCTGTGCGCCGCGGCGCAGGCTGCCGAAATGAACGAAAACTCGTTGATGCTGGTGCTGGGTTACACGGACTCGGTCGGCAGCGAGGAAGTGAACCAGCGCCTCAGCGAAAAGCGCGCCGCGGCGGTCGTGAACTATCTCCAGCAGACCTGCCGCTGGAAGCCCTACCGCATGCTCACCCCGACCGGCATGGCGATGTCCGATCCGGCGGCTGACAACAGCACCCCGGCAGGCCGCGCGCAGAACCGCCGCGTTTCGGTCAATGTGCTGGTGAGCAAGGCTCTCGACGAGCAGTAAGAACCGAGAAGGGGGCTGCACGCACCGCAGCCCCCTTACTCAAGGCAGAATCACGTGCCGGTGTTGCTGCACAGCACGTCAGCCAGATAGGCCGTGCCGCGCACGGATTCCATCGATTGCCGGGTCGAGCGGCGCCAGCCCATCGATGAACAGAATTGCTGCGCTGTCCGCGCGGCACAGGCGGCCGTGGCACTGCCCGTTTCGCAGGCCGGCACGCGGTAGCCGCGCAGCGCCGGCTTGGGATAGAATTCCGCCGCCATGCCGCGCAGCGACATGTTATCCCCCGGCTCCCCGCCCGGAGCGGTGTATCCGACCGGGCGCATCGATTGCACCGGCACGCCGCGGAACGGATTGCCCAGCATCGCGGTATCGCGGTTCACCGTGCGGCAGCGTCCGCGATAATTGGTGCCTTCGCACAATTGCCATTCGCCGCTCACCACCCGCACCGCGTTGACCCGCCAGGCGAGGCCCAGATCGGGCTGCGGCTGGCTGACATTCACCGCCGGGCCCTGATAGCCCATATCGCGATAGATGATCGCCTCGGGCGCGGGTTCGGGCCGATACATCTTGTCGCTTTGCGCCACGGCGACAGTAATCAGCGAAGATGCAAGCACACCGCCTGCAAGTAATGCCAGAGATTTTGTGAACATGATCCCTCCCCATGCTCGTGCCGGGTAAGATTTCCCAGCACAGTGCGGAGAATGACTCACATTCTACTTGCAGGCAAGATTTCCGCGACGGGCCGCAACAGGGCTAGCCGCCAGCGTGGTAGAAATCATAGACCTTGCGCGCGACGGTGGCGCTGACCCCGGGGGCGCGTTGCAGATCTTCGAGCGCGGCCGCGCGCACCTTGGACGCGGTGCCGAAATGGAGCAGCAGCGCGCGCTTGCGCGCCGGTCCGATACCGGGGATCTCGTCCAGCGGGCTGGCGGTGATCGCCTTGGAACGCTTGGCGCGGTGGGCACCGATGACATAGCGGTGCACTTCATCGCGCAGGTTCTGCAAATGGAACAGCAGCGGCGAATTGACTGGTAACATCTTCTCGCGCCCATCGGGGAAATGGAACACCTCGCGCCCTTCCCGGCCGTGATGTGGCCCCTTGGCAATGCCGATCACCGCGATCTCATCGGCAATCCCGATATCTTCGAGCACCCGCATGACGCTGGAAAGCTGGCCCTTGCCGCCATCGATCAGGATCAGATCGGGCAGGATGGTGTCGTGGCTTTTTCCCCGTTCGTCTCGAGCGTCGTCGAGAGACCCTTCCGGCGCATCCGTGTCTCGACTGCGCTCGACACGAACGGAGTCTTCATCAGCCCAAGCCCGGAACCGCCGCGCCATCACCTCGCGCATCATCGCGAAATCATCATTCGACTGCGCTTCGCGAATATTGAACTTGCGATATTGCGATTTCTCGAAGCCTTCTGGCCCGGCCACCACCATCGCGCCGACAGCCTTGGTACCCTGGATATGGCTGTTGTCGTAGACCTCGATGCGCTGCGGCGGAGCGTCGAGTTCAAGAAATTCGGCCAGCTCGCGGCCAAGCTTGGCCTTGGTGCCGGTTTCGGCAAGCCGCCGCTCCAGCGCTTCGGTGGCGTTGCGCTGGGCCTGCGCCATCAGGCGGCGACGATCCCCGCGCTCGGGCACCGAAAGCCGCACCTTGCGCCCGGCAACTTCGCTGAGAGCCGCTTCGATCAGCTCGCGCTCGGGCAAATCCCGATCAACCAGCACGGTCGGCGGAGGAGGCACTTCCTCGTAGAATTGCAGCATCACGCTTGCCAGCACCTGCGCTTCTTCCACCTCGGCGGTGTGGCGCGGGAAGAACGCACGGTGCCCCCAGTTCTGCCCGCCACGGATAAAAAAGGCCTGCACCCCCATGATCCCGCCCTTGGCAGCCAGCGCGAAGATATCGGCATCGCCGAGCCCTTGCGCGTTGATCGCCTGCGATCCTTGGATGAAAGTCGCCGCGCGCAGCCGATCTCGCAGCATGGCGGCGGTTTCGAACTGGAGGTTCTCTGCCGCTTCGGCCATTTGCCGTTCGAGATCGGCCTGCACCCGCGAGGATTTGCCCGCGAGGAAATCCTTCGCCTGCGCCACCAGCGCGCCGTAATCCTCCTGCGAAATCCGGCCGACGCAGGGCGCTGAACAGCGTTTGATCTGATAAAGCAGGCACGGCCGATCGCGCCGATCGTAAAAGCTGTCGGTGCACGAGCGCAGCAGGAACAGCTTCTGCAAGGCGTTCAAGGTGGTGTTGACGCTGCCCGCGCTGGCGAACGGCCCGTAGTAATTGCCCTTGGCGCGGCGCGCCCCGCGATGCTTGTGGATGCGCGGGAAGGCATGATCGGAGCGCAGCAGGATGAAGGGGAAACTCTTGTCATCGCGCAGCAGCACATTGAACGGCGGACGGAACCGCTTGATCAATTGCGCTTCGAGCAGCAGCGCTTCGGCTTCGGAATTGGTGGTGATGATCTCCATGCTGCGGGTCTGGCTGACCATCCGCTGGAGCCGCCCCGAAAGCTGGGCAATTTGGGTGTAATTCGCCACCCGCGCCTTTAGCGAGCGCGCCTTGCCCACATAAAGCACATCACCGCGCGCATCGAGCATCCGGTAGACTCCCGGCACCGGCTTCAGCAGCTTCACCGTGGCGCGGATCGCAGCCACCCCTGCTTCAAGATCGGGCTGCGCGCGCGCCACTGTCGAGGCGGCACGCGCCTCGTTGAAGCGCTCCGCGCCGCGCGGATCATGCGGGGTTCCTGCCGGGGTCTTGGCCATGGGGGTGCAGATAGGGAGCGCAAGGGGGCGTTGGCAAGCGGCGGGCGAGCGCCTATCGCCAGCAGCGTGCAGGAATATGATGTCATTGTGCTGGGCGCAGGCGCCGCAGGGCTGATGTGCGCCAGCGTTGCCGGACAGCGCGGCTTGCGGGTCGCAGTGCTGGAAAAAGCCGATGCACCGGGCAAGAAAATCCTGATTTCGGGCGGTGGGCGCTGCAACTTCACCAATCTTGGCACAAGCGCGGCGAATTACCTTTCCGCCAATCCCCATTTCGCCAAAAGCGCGCTTGCCCGCTACACGCCCGCCGATTTCATCGCGCTGGTCGAGAAGCACGGCATTGCGTGGCATGAAAAGACGCTCGGCCAATTGTTCTGCGATAGTTCGGCCAAGCAGATCGTGGCGATGCTGCTCGCGGAATGTCCTGCCGAAACCGTCGATGTGATCTGCCACGCCGAGGTGAGCGCCGTTGCGCGCGCCACCGACGGCGCCTTCATGGTGACTGCCAGCGGCGAGACCTATGCTGCCCCCGCGCTGGTGATCGCAACCGGTGGGCCGTCGATCCCCAAGATGGGCGCAACCGGCTTTGCCTATGATCTGGCGCGCCAGTTCGGCCTCAAGGTGGTTGAACCGCGCCCGGCGCTCGTCCCCTTGACGCTGGGCGGCGAGGATGTGCTGTTCCGGGAACTGTCGGGCGTCGCCGCGCCGGTGCTGGCCCGCGCGGGCGCAGGCAAGAGCCGGGCCGAATTCGCCGAAGCCGCGCTGTTCACGCACAAGGGCCTGTCCGGCCCTGCCATTTTACAGGTTTCAAGCTACTGGAAGCACGGCGAGGAGATTGGGATCACCTTCCTGCCCGCGGCCGCCAGCGATTGGTTGATCGCCGCCAAGCGTGATCGGCCCCGCGCCCACCTGCGCGCGCTGCTGCGCGAACATCTGCCCGATCGGCTTGCCGATGCACTCGCCGACAAGCTGGGTCTTGATCGCGAACTGGGCAATCTATCCGACAGCGCCTTGCGCGCCGCGCAGGCGCGCCTTGCCGATTGGCGCTTTGCGCCCAATGGCACCGAAGGCTTCGCCAAGGCCGAGGTGACCAGCGGCGGCATCTCCACCGCCGAGCTTTCCTCGCAAACGATGGAAGCCAAGCGCGTGCCCGGCCTCTATGCCATCGGCGAGGCGGTCGATGTGACCGGCTGGCTCGGCGGGTATAATTTCCAATGGGCTTGGGCGAGCGGCCACGCTTGTGGCAGCGCGCTCGCCCATCAAGATTAAAACAACTTTCTGATTTCGAACCGGAAATTCAGACCCAGCGGATCGATCAGCAGCGGCTGATAGGCGATCGGCGTGTTGCCGAACTGGTCACGCACCTGCAATTGCTGATCGAACAGGTTGTCGGCCCGCAAGGTCAGACGCAGGTTCTTGGTGAACCCGTCCTGCTTGCCGAGCAGTTGATCCATGTTGAGGAAGACCCGCAGATCAACTGTGACAAGATCATCGAACGCGAGATCAAGCGCGCCCGGCAGGCCCGAGCCATCAAGCCGCGTCGGTCCGGTATAACGGGCCGAAGCGCGCACGCCGACCCCCTTGCCGAACACGCCCGCTTCAAGGCGGCTGGTGTTGCGCGGGAAGCCGAAGCGCCCGGTCCCATCGCCATCGAGCTGATCAAGCGGAGCAACGCCCGGCGCGATCAGGATTTCGTTTTCGAGTTCGATGGTGTGGGTGAGGTTGACGAAGTAGCGCCAGCCCTGGAACCCGCCGCCGCCGGGGCCAAACCCGCCAAAGCCGCCGCCGCCGCGCGGCGGGCCACCCGCCGGAGCGCCGCCACCGGGTGCACCGGCTC
>NZ_JAYEEU010000006.1:0-241333 GCF_034653295.1 Erythrobacter epiphyticus
CTGGCAGCGCGATACCGCGCTCCTCCATCTCCTTGCGCAGCAGGCGGCGCCAAGTGAAGAGCTGGGATACCGACATGCCATGGCGGCGCGCCACCGCGCTCACACTCTCCGTGCCCGAATAGCTCTCCGCGACGATCGAGGCCTTCACCTCCGGCGGCCAGTCCCGACGCTTGCCGACACCGGTGAAAACCTCGAAGCGACGCACACCGCTGATACCAGCATCATCACATGACATCGTCATAGCATCAGCGCCCTCTACAATCAGGGCGCGGACACTCCGCGGTCCGCGTCACCCGCGCAAGGTGGGCTCAGGACAGCGCTTACGGTAAAGCTTGTTTGTTGTCATGATCATAGGGGCCCCCACCTATTCCTGAGGTGGAAGCTCCGGCAATCCCGAGGTGGTTCAGCCCGATCTACTTGACCCGTTGCGTCAGATGGGCACGCATGGAGATCATGCGCCCGTCCTGCCATTCAATAAGGTCAATCCCCTCGAGAAAGTCTTGTCCAATCGAAAGTTCGAACTCGATGGCGCTGTGCGCTCCATCGACCAGAACCGTTTGAGGCCGGAACGCCAAACTGTTGCCTGCACGATCGAACAGGTCCGAGATGAACCTCAGCACCCTGTCTCGAGGTCCCAACGCCTCGTTTTCAGGATCGGTCAACACGAAATCCTCGTGCATGAGCGCCGCAACACTCTCAATGTCCCGGTTGTGGAACGCGGTGATGTACGCGTGTGTCAAAGCCCGAATGTCTTGGATCAAAGGATATCACCTTGCTTAATGTCGACGACATCAGTCACCGGCGCGAGGTGCACATTGTAGCCCGCAGCTAACACGCCGTTGAACAATGGACAGACGTAGAGAAGGCCGTTGTGCTGCTGCCCGTCGAAGTCACGGAGGGCATGTGCCACAGCGATCAGATACACCGAGGCGTCGGCAAAGACATACGTGCCCGCCGATGCGTTAGTGGAGATCACCCGTTTCTCGGCGGCTTCGACCACCCGGCCGTCTTGGTCGAGCCTCAGGTAGCTGTAGCTGGGTGAGGTGCTCTGAAAGGCGAGCGCAATGGCACCGCATTTCGAGTCCCGAGAGAAAACGGCGCGCGGCTTTAGATCGCTCACATAGAGAATATCCGCAAGATCAATGATCAACGGGCCCTCGTCGGCACCGCTCGTCGCGACACCGGCCAATGCGCTCAGAGCTGCACCCATGGAATATTGGCCAAGAAACACGTGAGCAGCACCCGGATACCAGCGGGTGAGCGGCCCTGACGCGAAGGCGCGGGTTTCCGGCCTGTCCGCCATGACGAAGGCGTACCTCTCCGGTGCGACCTCAACGGCCCATGGGCGAGAACCGAGCGCGGCGCGCAGCATTGGTTGGCCTTGAACGACGAGCTCGGCTTTCACCGAGCCGTCAGGCCGAATGAAATCCGGCCCAGCCAGAGGCACGATGACCCGCATCAATCCGGCGCATCGGGTGACGGACCGGCGCCTTGCTTTTTCAGAAAGGCTTCCAAGTCCTCTGGTGTCCCGAGGCCCTGCATAGCGTGCACCGGAACTTCGTAGACGCCGATCCTTGCGCCCTGTGCAATCATAAAGTTATAGACAGGGCAAGTATAGAACTCGCCATTTACGCGTTCGTTGGCCGCCATCATGTCCGCAGCGGCGCCAACAAAATCCTTACCTCGGGCAAACAGGTAGATCCCGACCGTGGCGAGATCCGAAATAGGCTTCTTTTCAGCCACCTCCTGAACTAATCCGTAGGCACCTACTCGTGCAAAGGACCATTTCGGATCCATCTCCGTGTCCCGGAACACGAGGATCGAGCCGTCGAGTTGTCGATTGAAGCAATCTTCTACGAAGTCGGAGACGTTGAATTCGACGATTTGATCGGAGTTAGCCACAATCATCGGTCGATCGTCGTCGAACAAACGCCGGGCCAGCAACACGGTCGCTGCCGTGCCTTCGGTCAACTTCTCAACCGGAATGACCGTAACACCCTTTGCTTCCAGATCCAGAACCGCGCTGGCCTGTTCTTCCTGATGCTGCTTACGCAGAAGGACGGTGGTTTGGGAGCCCATGGGTGAAACGTTGTCGATGACGTGGGACAGCATCGGCCGTCCGAGAACGTCAATGAACGGCTTTGGCTTTTTCCAGCCGGCCTTGGCAAAGCGGCTTCCTTCCCCCGCCGCTGGCAGGATCACGTTGATGCGCGCGTGCGCTTGTTCCCGTTCACGTATCGACGCGGCCGCTGGGGAACGTTCGAAGGCAGAGATCCGGGACGGCTCGAAAAAACTATGGTAATCTCGTGCATCGATCTGAGACAAAACGACACGACAGTTCATCAGAAGCGCTTCGTTCAAGGACGCGCTTATGTAGAACAGACCATTGACATTCGCGTCATTGAGTACAGCTTTCTGCGCTGCAAGAAGGAAAGTCTCAGCTTTTCGGAAATAATAGAAGCCAGCAACCGCGTGTCGCGACATCACCTTTTTCTCGAAGGCCTGAACGACTTCAGACCCATCCGCCACAACGTAACACCATCGCGGATGAACAGCATCGAAGGTGATCACCCCGGCATCTGCTCCCGCATGATTGAACCGCTCCACATGTGCCGCCAGGTTGTCGGTGATGATCTGGTCGCTGTTGAAGATCAGAAGCTCACGGTCCGGATCGAGCGCATCGATCGCAAGCAGACAGGAACACAAGCCCCCGGATGTATCACCCAGTCGCTCTACAATCGTCGCGCTTTCCCCGGCAGCTAGCCTAAGCACCCGATCTAGCGAGAACTCTCGCGCATCTTCACGATCGACAATAAAGGTGAAATCCGCGTCTGGAAAATCGTGCTTTAGGCTGTCGATCACCAGCTCAATCATCGGCTGGCCGGACACTTCGATCAGGGGCTTGGGAAAGAAATACTCATCCTTTGGGAAAAAGGACGTTCGGCCGGAAATCGGGATCAAAATCTGCATTCGGAATCCCCTCAACGGTCGTCTATTTCATGAATGCGCGCCTTGATGGCACGGTAGGTCACGTCGTCAGGCACCCCGATCTTCATCAAATGTCCGCCACTCGCAATGGCCGCCTCAATGCCGTGGTCGTTGTCCTCAAGGATCAAGCATTCCTCCGGTCGAACACCGAGCCGTTCCATCGCGACCACATACATCTCCGGGTCTGGCTTACCTTTGACTACATCCTCGTTCGACATCAGCAAATCGAAATGGCTTTTCAGAGCGGATAGCCGCATCATTTCCTCAACCGACTGCCGAACCGAGTTCGAACAGACGGCAGTGAGATAGCCATCTGCCTTCAATCGCGTCAGAGCGTATTGATGGTTGAAGACGGGTTTGCACCGCATATTGCTGAATTCGAGCGTATAATTCTGCTTCAATGCATTGAGAAAATGATGAAGCCCCACCGGAAGGCCACGTGACTTTGATAGCATCTGCAGCTTGGTCCGGGTCGGTAGCCCATCAAATGTAGACAAATGACTTTCACGACTGATGGTGTAGCCGAAATGGCCTAGCGCACGGTTGAGAGCTTCATAATGCCAATCCTTGGCGTCGATCAGAACGCCGTCCATGTCGAACAGGATTGCTTTGATCATATCAGTCCGTCCCGAGAATGCGATGCGCTTCGTTTGGAAAATCCGTACAAAGCTCGAAGTCCGGATGCAAATGCAGGCCGCTCCCCAAAATCTCCTGCCACAATCCCTCGTGCGGTCGACCATGCAGCTCCGGCGACACTATGGCGACCCGATGGCCATTTCCCAACAATTCCTTGGCCTTCTGCACTTGGGGAAAATCGCCCGAAAAATTGTCCACCCACACGCCCTGCGCGAAATCGGCAAACGATGGCTCCGGCTCGTACTCGCTTGCCCGTGAATAAACGGGAAATCCGCGGCGGACGTATCCAAGCGCATCCGGCACGGACATATCGAATGCGAACAAACGCTCCGTCGGAACACCCGCCGCTTCGATTGCATCGGTAATCAAGTGTTGAAGCCCGTCCGCTTTGATATTCAAAGCCAGCCGTCCGTTCCGGTTCGCTCCCACGCAATCCTCAAAGAACCGAGATGCACGGACAGCGCCCCTCCCTTTGACCGGATCGTGTGAAATCCAAAGCACTCCTTCCGAGTCCCGAAAATCAGTCTCGACCCCGAACCCGAGATCAAGCGCAGCAATCAGCGCATCACGACTGTTCTTGGCGGCAGGATCGGTCCAAAGACCGCGATGGGCCAAGATGTTGCCTCTCTTCATTCTGAACACCCTGTCATTTGTTCCGCCGAGGTCGCGGGCAATTCGAGTGTCCGCGCAGCGCCGCCATTCATCACATGCCGTGCGTTGTTCTCCCGGTGCTGAAGCATCACGGATAACCCGGATCAAAGGACATCATGCATTCGTCCAGCACTGGCTCGTAAGCTCCGGCCGCGTCAGGCGACAAAGCACCTTCCACAAGCTGTACCCATTCAAGAAAGCCCAATTCCTCCCTGTTCGACAGCGCTGCGTAGCTGCCGATCACGTCTCGCATCGTATCGTGCTGTCCCTTGACCCAGTAAATATCCGACGACATCTGATCCACTACACCAAAATGGTCCCTCAGCGCCGCCCAGCTGTCAGCAACGGTCCAATCCAGCGAACGTCCTTGCCGCAACAGGAACTGACTTGCGAGATAGGTCTCGGGCACTGCATCGTAGCGGCAAAGATTGCCGATGGGCACTTCCTTGAACAAGCGCAGCCGATCAGCCGGAAAGCTCTCGGGCAAGCGGTTCTCGTGTAAAGGCGGAGACCAGTAGGAAAGCATGTCATCGATATGTCCGAAAACCGTCTGATCACACAGATGATAGGGCGCGAACTTCAAGGTCCCGGCAGCCATCCCGAACACCCGATACTTCTGTGTTTTCGCCGCCGCTCCGAGTGGCGGGAAGAGTCGCGCCAGCGAGATCAGGCCGCTCATGATCGTGGGCTGATACAATCGCTGGTCGGTGCGCGACTTGATAACCCATTCCACACCCAAATCAGCCGCCCTCCGGATCCCGCCGGAGGAGCTTACGATCTGCATGTTCACGTTGAGCGGACCGGGAATAGCCGGCTTATCATTGAGAACAATATCGACGCCCTCTTCGGCAATCCGATCCAGATCTTCCCGAGACGTGTCTTTCCAGGTAGACAGAATAAGCCTGCAGTTCGGCATATGGCGGCGATAGATGCGGAAGGTTTCGACTGTGAAATTGTCCGCAGAACAGATCGGCCCTTGAATAACAATAGCTGCGTTTTCTGCGCGCAGTGCCGGTTGTAGGGAGTACTTTGGCGATGTCTCCGCGCACAAGCCTAAAGCCGCAGAAGCCTTGGGCCGCGCCCGGCTTGTCATGTAATGCGCGCCCTTGCGCGTTTCACTGACAAGAGCATAGCGCAGAACCCGTCGTCGCAACCTGTTAATCAGAGAACCCTTCGGCATCTGCTGTCCTGATAATCTTCGCCCACAACAAACGCGACTGAGTAACAATCGGCCGCCACCCAAAAGTCGATCACGTGCCCTCGGCGCGATAGCCGGAAGCTGGCATGGTGTCCAGCTTCCGGCCCGACGAGAGCGACCATTACTCCAGCTCGTGTCGACATGATAGAGACTAATCAAAAAGAACCTTAAGCAAAATATACGATAATCGCGGAATTATTTAATATAAATCGATCTATTTTACCGAAAAAATATGCGATAAATTTGGTTATCTTGTCGAATTATTACATTATTTTCTTCACAGCGACGCCAATAGGAACTATTTCTCTCGACGATGATGAAAACTTCAGAAATAGAAATCTATAACGCTCAAGACTGCATCCATCCAAAATCGACCTGTTTACGATCGGAGACGCAGTGCGCTTTCGATCAAGCCCTGCCTGGCAGCGCCAACATATTTCTCATACTGCGGATGCTTGAACAGATGTGCATAATAGATCTGCCAGCGCCATGGGAGATAGTCGGCGTTAAGTAGGTTTTGGTTGAGATGTAATTTAACGCTGTCCTGCCGCTCGTTGTATTCTTCAATGGCCAGAAGCTGTCCGTTATAAGGACCATACATCTCAATCTCTGAGCCAATAATATCGTCAAGATATACGAAAATACGAGGAAGAAATATTTCTGGATTCTCTTGAGCAATATCGAAAATAATTAAGCTATCACGTGTAGATGACCAATAATCTGTATCGTTAAAGATAGCTCCAATGGGCGCTGGATTATGTGTACGGATGAAGTCGGGCAGTGTGTCCCTAATTTCACCTAGAACAAGCTTAGCATTCGGCACACGCGCCTTCAGCGCCTCCACATCCATTTTGTATTGTCCCGACTGAAACCAGTACGGTAAATCCTTTGCCCCATCCGGCGGTGGCATCCCGCCGCCTGTATCGAACCCATAACATTCGATTGTCACACCCGTAGCTTTTTGCACTTCCTCCGCAAAGTCACACATGAATTTCAGCCCGTTGCCACCAGCAACACCGAACTCGATGGCTGAGATTCGGGAATGCCCAAGGCTTTTGGCAAGAATAGAAGCGTTCATCATGCAGTAAGCGTAATGGCCACGTTCCAAAAGTTGCATGTCCATTTTGAAACGTATTCCAATATTTAATAATGGATCAAGCTTTCGTAACGCCCAACGGGAAAGAGGTGCTAATAATGATCGCTGAAATTCCGGAGAAAGTAAGAATCCACCAATCGCCTTTTTCATCAAACATTACTCCAGTTTAGACACAGCTTAGGCACTGCCATGTCATATTTCGCCCTATTGAATTAGCCGAATATGAGGCAAAATCCCGACACGGGATCATCTCCGCCCTGCATCGGTGTTTCTATTATCTGATCTCGCGGAAATATATCTTAGATTTTGGAATGTCGTTTTTTGGAACAGGGCTGGCCTAAATCCCTGTGAAAAGGAAGGGAGCGAGACCATTCGAGCGCCCGCCCCGACCTTAGCAACCTGATCTATCCTCTTCTCGCCGATTTCCTTAAGCTGCAACCTCCCTGATATAACATTGAACTATCAAATCGATTGTCGCTTATTGAGACAGTTCAGGGCGCTGGTCTGAGTCCGAAGTTTCTACCAATTGGGCACCCGCAACATTGATAGCTTTGACGAACTGCCCCCTTATGATCCTCGCCCAAAACACATGCGCCTGAGTTGCGATCAGCCACCGCAGAACAACCGACAGCTTGGCCCCTTCGGACTAACGTCATGCGGATATGGTGTTTGGCTTTTTGCCGACAGGACCAACGAATAACGCGTCCAGCCATAGGCTGCGTTAGCGACGGCAGACGTGATTGTGCCGAAAAGAACGCAGGAGTAAGGTGCTGGAACAGACAGTGCGGGGGCGCATGCCAGACATAACAAAACACGCTTTGCTCGAACGCTTGACGAATGGTGACGGCATCGGAGCCCGCGTCGTGAGAAGCTCCGCGAGCATCGCGCTAGGTAATGGTGCTTCCCAGGCATTGCGCCTCCTCTCGAACCTAGCTCTGTCGCGACTTCTTTTCCCCGAAGCGTTCGGCCTAATGGCTTTGGTGACAGTGTTCATCACCGGGCTTCAAATGCTGTCCGATGCCGGGACCAGTCCCTCAATCATGCGCCACGAGCGCGGTGATACTCCGCGGTTTCTGAACACGGTGTGGTCGATCCAGGTTCTTAGAGGCGTGGTCCTGTGGCTCCTTACGATCGCTATCGCGTGGCCAGTCGCAACGCTTTACAATGAGCCTCTTCTTGCCCAGCTCCTACCGGTCGCGGGCATTTCGCTGCTGATCAGCGGCTTCACTCCGACGCGGTATGAAACATATCTAAGACATCTCAGAGCCGCGCGCGTGGCGCTACTCGATCTCGGGTCTCAGGCCGTTAGCATCGCCGTCGTAATCATTTTAGCATGGTGGCTTCAGACAGTTTGGGCGCTAGTTTTCGGGATAATCCTCGGGGCGGCAGCACGTGTCGCGATGTTGCATACTTTTCTTGACGGTCATGTCGATAAGTTTCGCATAAACCGCGAGGATGCTGCCGAGATCGTCACATTCGGCAGATGGATTTTCCTGAGCTCAATATCGGGTTTTTTCGTTCTCCAAGGCGATAAGGCCATCCTGGGCGCATACCTCTCGCTTGCCGCCCTCGGAGTCTACAATATTGGCTATTTCATGGGTATCTTCGCTGCGCAGCTTACCGACGTGGTGCAAGCCAAGGTATTGATCCCTCTTTATCGTGAGACCAACCCGACCACAAACAGCCATGACGCGCTGGTGGTCCGCCGCCTGCGACTGTTGCTGTCAGGTGGGGGTCTCGCACTGCTCGGCCTGTTCGCGTTCGGCGGAACCATCATAATCGAGATGCTTTATGATCCTCGCTATGCCTCCGCTGGCCTGATCGTGGTCCTGATCGCCTGTGCCCAGATGATGGGGCTGGCAAGCAAGGTCTATGACCAAGCGGCGCTAGCGTATGGCGACTCCCGCGGCTTTTTCATTGTCGTTGCTGTGCGAGCGGTGGTTCAGACCAGCTTGCTCTGGGTGGGCGCGGAGACATTCGGTGTTGCGGGAGCCTTGATCGGACAGGGGCTTGCGCTGCTTGTGGCACATTTGGGATCCATCATGCTTGCGCGAAAACACAAGTGCTGGGACCCTTTGCATGACAGTATCGTCATTGGAGGCGCTTTTGCGCTCACCGCCGGAGCTGTATTCGTGCATCGGGATGGCTTGATAGCTTTTTTTGTTGGTGGAGGCTGACCGAAGCTGAATGTCGATGTGAGCCGGGCGTTCATGCAAGATGAAGGCGTCCAGCTCGGCGCGCCTGCGCCGGCCGGCGACCACGAATATCAGACTGGCAAACGCTCGCTAGAACCACGTGGCCAATGGGAATCAGGTCACTGACTCTGATCTCGCGCCAGATGTAAGGTTGTGCCAGCAACGACTTCCTGCATGCAAAACCGGTGGGCGTGACATGAAGCGCATCGTCACCGGGTCCGAGTCAAAACTGCCCGCCAAAACACACTGCCACGCGCTTCTGCCACAACCTCGGATCTGCTTCAGATCACCGGCCATCATCACCGCTCGCTTTCAAGCCATGCCAAAAACATCAGTGCGTTCCACAGTTGGGGGCCCCAGTTGAAACGTTCGGAAAGATGCTCTGCCCATTTTTCAGTCAGCAGTCTTGAATTCAGAAATCCCTCTCTGTCCAGTCGCTCGGGGTCCAGGAGGGCCTGAGCCCAATCCTTCAAGGGACCACGCAACCAGATGCCGACCGGCACCTCGAACCCCATTTTGGGGCGTTCGATCAAAGCAGCGGGAACATAGCGGTACAATACTTGCCTCAGTGCCCACTTTGATTTGCCCTCGCGGAGCTTCAGGTCCTGCGGCAAGCGTCCCGCAAATTCCACCACCCGATGGTCAAGAAACGGTGCGCGGCATTCCAATGAAACCCGCATCGACGCCCGGTCCACTTTCGCGAGAATATCGTCGGGAAGATACGTAAGCACGTCGAGCAACATCATCCGTGCTGCATCTCCTTCAGACCTGCTTGGCGGGAGAAGGCTACCAAGCAGGCTTTGTGGCTCGGCCCCTCCGATCACCACATCGCAAGGCCGAGGCCAGCGCGAGACCATCTTGCGGTGCAATTCGTCAACCGACCGGCTGGCGGCATAGTCGGCCAGCCGGTGCATGCGCTGCCCATTGGGTTCTTTGCCAGCGGGCACTGCGAGAAAAGGTGCCAGCACCGTATCCAACATGCTGGTTGGGAGAGTCTTCACTGCAGCCGCGATCGCTGGCCGCAAAGGCGCTGGCACGTACCGCAGCCTTTGCATGAAGCTTGCCCCCTGCCGGTAGCGATCGTAGCCGCCGAACAATTCGTCCCCGCCATCGCCGGAAAGCGCCACGGTGACGCTCTCCCGCGCTAGCTTGGAGACGAGAAACGTCGGAATCTGCGACGAATCCGCGAACGGTTCGGTATAGATATGCGGAAGTATGGGTACCACGTCTCTGAGTTCGGCGTCGCCGACGTAAAGCTCGGTATGTTGGGTCCCAAGATGAGTGGCGACCTGCTTTGCAAATTCCGCCTCATTATAGCGCGGTTCGTTAAACCCAATAGAAAATGTCCTGACCGGACGCGCCGACTGCGCTTGCATCAGCCCGACGACGAGCGAAGAGTCGACACCGCCCGAGAGAAATGCTCCCAAAGGCACATCCGCAACCATCTGACGCGCAACCGCATCGCGTAGGAGGGCATCAAGCTCGTCAACGGCTGTTGAAGGATCAATGTCTGCCGCGGTGGGACGCAGCGCTTCAACTGCTGACCAATACTGCGTCACTGCTGGCTCGGGCTTGTCCAGCGAAAGCTCGGCCAGACAGCCAGGCGGTAACTTGTGCAGCCCTTTATAGATCGCGTTCGATTCTCCAACGTGGCCGTGGCGCATGAATTGTGCGACGGCGCCGCGATCAATCTCGGATCCGCAGACCGGGTGCGCTCTGAGCGCGCGCAGTTCAGATCCGAATAGAAAAGTAGCCTGTTCACCCTCGCCCTGCCAGCCGTAGTAAAGAGGCTTTTCGCCAATCCGATCACGCCCGAGGATTAGTTTGCGGTTTTGCCGGTCCCAGACCGCAAAGGCGAACATGCCGATGGCGCGGCCAATCGTGGTGGTGACACCCCAGGCATCAAAACCAGCGATCAAGGTCTCGGTATCCGAAAGTCCGCGCCACGCAGGTGCAAACCCAGCCGCTTCGAGGTCCGCCCGCAAATCAAGATGATTGTAGATTTCGCCGTTAAACACAAATACGTAGCGGCCCGATGCGGAGGTCATCGGTTGGTGACCTGCCGACGAGAGGTCAACAATGGAAAGGCGCCGATGCCCCAGAGCGACGCCGGCGTTGGCATCAACCCAGTGCCCGCTGGAATCGGGACCACGATGAATGATCGCATCCGTCATTGCGATCAGGCGACGCTCCGGATCGGGGAAGGATCGGCTCATGAAGCCGGCAAGACCACACATTGCTGCAACTCCAGAACCAGTTATCGCTTCACAAACAGGACAGTGTTTGTTCACGGACTGATGGTATTGAAAAATTTTCCTTGGAAGTTTTCAGTGACTTGATTTTCACAGTGTGCCGCATAGCGACACACACTCCATTCATGTGCCTCAAAATTAATAAGGATTCCCAAATCTCAGACTTCAGTTAATGATTTGGAGTTTTTCAACACGATCGGACCAGAAGCGCTCTTGGCGGGCCTCGATCGCGGCGATGGCCTTGGCTTTGCCTTTGAACAGCGCCTGTCGCTGATATGATTGGATAAATGCCCGCAACACCTTGTCATCCAGTTGCGGTTCACGACGAAGCCAGGCCCGAGCATAGCCAAAAATCATTGCCATCCCACCAACGACATATGGCCACTGCGTCATCCGAAACACGGCGGTCGCGATGAAATAGATCGGATCGGACCCCATGAAGTATTGACCGAACCCATGCCGGGCGCGCCCGGTCATGATGCTCTGCTGGCTGGATCCCATTGGGCGCAAGTGCTCAAACTGCAGGTCTGGTTCGTCCCAGCTGCGCACAATCCAGCCAAGTTGTCGCGACTTGTGACAATCGATACCGTCCCACATCACCTCTCGAACAAAGCCACCGATGTCTTCGAAGCATTTCACTCGATAAAACTTCGTCATTCCCACCGACATTTCATCGCCACATTTTTCGCTGACCCAAGCTCCGCGTCGGCTGCGGTAGTAGGGTTTGCCACTTGCGCTGCCAAGCCGCGGGTTTGCCTCCATCCGGGTCATCAGGATTTCGAAGTAACGTGGCGGCAGGTCGAGATCGACATCAAGCTTGCACACGAAATCGAACTCGCCCAAGGATAAGTGCGCCATTCCGGCATAGAACGCCTCGATCACGCCAGGTCCAACGGCCCGATGACCCCGGTCGGGCTTCCGCACAACCTTGATCCATGCGTGACGCGATGCGTACTCTTCCAAAATGGCTGGTGTAGAGTCGGTAGAGCCGTCGTCGACGATAATCCAAAGGGTTGGCGGTTCGGACTGTGCAACGACGCTGTCCAAAGTCTTGCGGATATAGTCTGCTTCGTTGCGGCATGGAGAGATCAAGGCATAGCGCCGTCCGTTGGTCTTCATCATCAGTAAACTGCTTCCTTAACGAAAAATTGCCTGCAGATTTTCCCCAATCTGGCGCTTCGATCGGGATCCGAGTCAGCTTTCGGAGTATACAATCGAATTTTGGTAGATCCGACATTTTTGTAGTATGTCGTCAGGTGATTAAGTCTCCCTAATCTGTTTGCCTAACAAGTGTTTTTAGCTTGAGCGGTTTCGGGACACACAGAAAATCGTAAATCTGGTGACATTTGCGCACTTAACCGCAAACTGCCAACTTTGGCCCGGCACGTTTTCGCCGCCGCACCCAGACATGTCGATTGGCTTTCGTTCCTTTCTTGGGGCCGGAACATTGCAAATCGGCTTTATCGGACGGTCTCGCTCAGGGTGCGGCCGGGCTCGGTGACCCGATGTTCCCCAAGTAAGCTGCAGTTCAACCCACCATTTCCCATGCGGCCCGCCCTTCCGCGCCAATATTGCGTGAACGAGTCAGCAGATCAATCGCTATTCCTACCACTCGGCGTACGCGGACGGGTAAAGGTGGGCGCATCATCAAAAAATCGTTCCGTCCCACGCCGGCAGCATTTGGGCTTGGATGGCTTGCTTGTAGATCGACTTCAGCCTTAGGGCTCGCCCGGTTTTCACTTAAAATTAAGTATACAGCTCCTAGGCTGGATAGCATGCCTTTCAAAGGATCGTAGGAATGAATGCTGCAAGTTGGACCCGAGCACGCCGGCAGAAGACTAGGAAAGCGATTGAGCTTCCTTCGTTTTCCAAACGGTCTGCGATCACCGCTTTGGCAGCACTTTTGGCCTTGACGGGTTGTGGTGGGGGAGGCGAGTCCGGACCAATCGCCGGACCTTCGCCTGCGCCGTCACCTTCGCCTACCCCTACGCCTTCGCCTACTCCATCAACCGGATGCGTAAGGCTCTCACAATTGGACGAAGTTTGTTCTTCTGTTCAAGCAACGCCCAATGTCGTTTCGGTTCGGGCGTCCCGTCAGACTTGTATTGCCCCATGCGGCATCTTTTTCGAGGCAGCGCTTAATCAAAGTCTTGGCACTGAGCGCCCGATCCATGAATTGTCCTTTCAATGGTCCTTCGAAGACCCTGCTGCCCGGTTTGAGGCGCTGTCCAATGATTTCCCGGAATCGTTCAAAGATGCCAACGCGGCACAAGGACCATTGGCTGGACATGTATTCGAGAGACCCGGCACGTATGAGGTTAGGGTCTGGGTCGCTAATCGCAATCAGAACTACGCTATCGATAGCGAAACGATCACAGTCGAAGACCCCGAAATCGCGTACGCAGGCACGCGCACAATTTGCTATTCAAACCGGGGTAACTTCAGCGGTTGTCCAAGCGGCGCGCAGCGATTCACCAGTGCAGTCGATGCCATCCGCGCCGCGAACCAGAGCCGGATGAGAGTGCTGTTCCGGTCAGGGGAAGAAACACTATTCAGTGCCGATACGAGCTTTCGCGGCCTGCGTGATATCCAAATAGGCTCGTTCGGGTCGGGCGCGAAACCGATCCTGCGTATTGATGGCTCTATCACCAGGCCGCTTTTTACACCGACAGATACCAATGGCCTCACGATTTTCGGGCTCGATATACGTGGAGACTACGATCCGCGAACAGGCATGGGCGAAAATTTCAATGAGAGCGGCATTCAAAACGTCGGGAATGTGCTTAACACCACCATCTTCAGGAACAGATTTTCCGGCCTTCAAATGGGGGTGCTTTTAATCGATCGACCTGTTGGCGTGATCGTCGCCGATAACGAGATAAGAGATTGGTACGATTACGGGATTTTTGACAGTTTCGCCGAAAGAACCGCCTACATAGGCAACTCAATCAAACAAAATCCGAACGCAGTTAGCGGGCCCGGCGGCACGGACCGATCTATCACCCCGCGCTGGGCCGATCATGGGCCCATCCGCACGTCGGAAGTCTCTTCGCTGGTTATCGCACAAAACGACATGGTTAGTACTACGGGGTGGTCAAGCAACGGGCAAGCTCACCAGCCAACGATTCGGTATAATCAATCGGGAACGCGCGGTCATTTTGGAGTAATAAATCGCAATCGTTTAGAGGGAGGCTTTCAGGTAGTGATGTTGGCCACCCAAAACAGCTCAACTATTGGCAATGTGGGCAACGTGATCGTCGAGCGCAATCTCCTGATCGGAACGGGCAACACAGGAGAATTTTTTGCACTTAGCTTTGGCGGAACGACTATCCGCAATAACGTTGGGATCATGCCTGATGTAATAAGTACGCTTAACCCTTTTTGGACACTCGCGCTTTACCAATCCAGGCCCTCAACTGTAGAAAATACGCGAGAACCTGTCGTGATTGCAGGCAACACAGTCATCCAGCTTCAATCTAGATCACCTCAAGAGTTTCGGATCCTCCGCCTATTTGAAACTTGGACGAACGCGAATTTTCGTGAGGGGAATAATCTTGTTTACGCCCCCCGTGTTCCTAATTCCTCCGGGTTCCCGAACTATCTTCCTCTCAATCAAAATGACTACTACAGGCCGCTAGCTGGCAGTTCTGCAATCGGATCGGCGGCGGCCGACGGATTAGTCTTCGATACGCTGGACGGGAGAACTCGACCGGCCAGGGCATCGGTGGGAGCGCAGGAACCTTCCCAGTGAAGTAACCTTAGTCATGGCGACGCGAGTTTCTCGTCATTTTTTGACAAGAAATCGGTAACATTTTGCTATCGTGGGGTGCTTGCTCAAGACGAAAGAACTGCTTGCCGCGGATGTCGGGTTCATGATCGAGTGACAAAAGTCCACCGCAATTGGGGACGATTTCTGAACAAATCACCGCATCTGGGCACCTGAAAAGCCGCTCGCGTATGGGGCCATGACCTTCCCGGTCGCTGGCCGCCAGCAACCACCTAAGAACCATGTGCCCAACCTCGGCAAGTTTCCTGTCCGGTAGATGCTCGAAAGCGCCGATTGGCCGACTGTTAGCTGGCGCCGCGGAACAAAGATCAAGCCCTGTGCGCGCTCTGCTGCGATGCGTGTGCTCATAGCTGAGCCGTCCACGACACCAGTTGCACGGGCGCCATCAAGATATGTATGACATTAATTAAGGTGTAACTCGGGGGGCTTCAATGCCAACATTAAAGCAACTGCTGGTTGGGACTATGTTTGGTCGCTGGCTATCCACGGCACGCGACTTTTTTTCGTTGGTTCGCGCACCTCGCGTCGCTTTGGGTACAACTGTCAACGACCAATTAGCTCCCCGCCTCCTTGCTCAGCTTTGCCGACCAAATGACGTCTTCGTCGACGTGGGTGCACATATCGGTTCAGTAATCGCTGAGGTGCGCCATAATTGCCCAAGCGCACGGATTGTCGCGTTTGAGGCTATGCCAGACAAGGTTGCGTGGCTGACCCGCAAGTTCCCGACCGCGACGGTTCACTGCTGCGCGCTGTCCGACCAGACGGGCGAAGCTGAGTTTTTTGTCAATCTCAGTCAAAGTGGCTATAGTTCGCTGGCCGAGCAACAGGGAAGCGTCCGTCGGATTAAAGTCGATAGGAAGCGGATGGATGACTTGTTAGACTGGGCGGACTTGATCAAGATCGACGTTGAAGGGGCGGAGCTGGGCGTTCTTCGGGGAGCAGTCAAACTCATTGAAAAATGTCAGCCGCTCATAATGTTCGAGAGCGGACCCCACGATGTTCTTGGGTTTACCAAAGAGGGCATGTTCAACTTTTTCTCAGAGAGGAATTACGGTTTGCTCGCACCGAACCGCCTCGCTCATCGCAGTAGTGTAATGACCCTTGACTCATTTCTTGATGGCCATGAATACCCTCGCAGGACTACCAACTATTTTGCGGTGCCTATGACTAGACTGGACGAATTCAGGATGAGGGCCGCTTCGCTTTCTCACCGCAAACCCAGCCGGAACGTGGCGTTAGAGGCGGCCTCGGTAACGATCTGACCGGTCCGGCGGTGCGATCATGAGCATGGGCGAGATCGGATGCGTGATCATCGGCGGCTTTGAGGACGCGCGTCGAGCAATGTTTTGCTTTCTGCAGGAATTCGCATCGCGGCTGGTCGATATCGCCTCCCAGTCGGCAAAAGCGTCGCAAATGCGCGCGCATCCTTGGGGAAAGTCGTTGCGCTGGACATGGCAAACCCATTATCCGCAGCGAACGCAAGCAATGCCTGGCTCGAACATCTCTAGGCCGCCCACCTGAACTTGAGATTTGTTCAGTTCACCGACAAAGCTTGGGAGTTGGATGCTGTCTGGTTGCGCAGCGCGCACAGCATTATCAAAGAGTAAGACCAGGTCGCTTTCTTGCATGATCGCCGGCGCGATCGTGTTCCCGAAACTAGCCTTTACAATCTTGTCTTCGACGTGGAATGGCACGCGCCTATCGGCAAGGCGTTCAACAGCAAGGTGCGTAGCGAATGCCTGAACACTCACCGGTTACTGTCGCTGGACGATGCTTGCGAAAAGCTGGAGGCCTGGCGTAAACACTACAATCAGGAGCGCCCGAACAGCACGATTGAGAATACCCCCGATCATGCTGGGCAAACTCAGCCGATGAAACCAACGCAGTGGATCCAAGCAAGGCGAAAAACTCAAGACCCGAGTGGACCAATGCCGGTTAGACGTGAAAAGCGCCTTAAACCGCTACGTGTAGTGGATAGAATTTTTTGGGCACAAACCAACACTAGTACACCCAAGCTCTCAAAGAATTTTTCCTATTGCTTTATCGAATTCGTAATCTCCCTGCCATCTGCATGCAGCAAGCCCAAAAACGGGGTTATTCAGATTGATGCCTAATACAATCGCCTATGCCGCGTTGATCATTTGGCCGATGGTGGTTCTGGCATTGTTCGCTTCAATACGGCCGGCCCACGCATTGATTTGGTCACTGCTGGGAGGGCTTTTGGTGTTGCCAGTCAACACAGGGTTCGATCTCCCTGTGGTGCCAGCGCTCAATAAGACGTCTATTCCGAGCGTTGCCGCTTTGATCGGAGCTCTGATTTTTGTGGGGCCCCGCGCCGTACGAGTGCCTCGCGAATGGTGGCTCATGGCACTAATGGTCCTCTACCTAGTATCACCGATGCTCACCGTCCTAACTAACCGTGATCCTCTGATATTCGGTGAACTAATGCTTCCGGGACTGAAACCCTATGACGCATTATCCGCCGCTGCTTCCAACGGTGTGAATCTCATTCCTTTTCTGCTCGGATACAATATGATCCGGACTGCCCGATCGCAGGATTATGTCTTGCGGGCTCTAGTCGTGGCAATGCTATTTTACAGCCTTCTGATGCTTGTCGAAGTCCGATTGAGCCCACAATTACATACGTGGATCTATGGCTTTTTTCCACATAGCTTCGATCAACAGATTCGGGGCGGCGGATTTAGACCGGTGGTTTTTTTGGGGCACGGATTACTGGTCGCCATCTTGACTAGCATGACCGCTGTCGCTGCGGCCTACCTCGCGCGAAGACGAGATCGGATTTTCGGGGTTTCCGCCTGGTTTTGGCTGGCTTATCTGATGCTCATTTTGGTTCTTTGCCGATCGATGGGGGCCTTGATCCTCGGCTTCGCAGCGCTTCCTGCGGCAATCTACATTCGGCGGGACAGTGCTCGCCTCATCTGCGCATTGGTGGCGATCACCGTCCTGGTTTATCCGCTCATGCGCGGCGCGGACTTGTTACCAGTGCAGGCATTTGCCGATCAAGTCGCGGATGAAAATCCCGAACGAGCCGGTTCTTTTCAGGTTCGGATCGATAACGAAAACATCCTTCTCGAGCGTGCGAGCCAGCGCCCCTTGTTCGGCTGGGGCGGATATGGCCGAAACCGGGTGTATGACGAATACACTGGCAAGGACATGAGTATAACCGACGGGACCTGGATCATCATTATCGGAACCAGCGGCTGGGCCGGGTATCTTGCGACTTTCGGGCTCTTATGCCTACCTTTGGTGGGAGCATGGTGGCGAGGTTCACATGTGAGCGCAGCCGGTACAGCTTTGTCGCTTGTGCTGGCTATCAACCTGGTGGACCTATTGCCAAACTCTTCGCTTACCCCCCTTACCTGGCTCTTGGCGGGGACTTTGGCAGCGATTCCACAGGGAGCTCGTCGCAAATCGGGGCCAATGATCCACCCTCCAGGCTCGATCCGCCAAGGTTCTAAGGCCCGATCGCACAGGGACTTTCCCAGAACTGCGATTTCCTTGATCCTTGAGCCAACAGGTGCCAATTGAGTTTCGACGTAAAAGTCACTTGAGAAATATCGCATTAATCAAAGCGCCATTTTGAATATCTCGAATGAGGGGTCTCAAATTCGATGACTAGCCAGCCAAGGCTGCTGATGCTGCCGCCCGCGCCGGTAATCATCACAGACCCGTCGTACCCCGTTCTGGACACCAAGTTCGTATCCGGCATGGAGTATATTTGTGCCAACTGGCCAGGTCGCATTGATTGCATTTTAAGAAATCAAACATCACACATCCCGTTTGGTGCGCGATATCCACTGTCCGACCTCCCCTTTGGTCTGCAGGTCATAGCCCCGAACGAACCGCTTGATCCCGCTCGACTGGAAGACTACGATGTAATTGAATTGTCCGGAGATATGCATCTGGATCTTGATTTGCCATTACTTGCCAAGCAAAGAAATCTGCGGGCCCGGCTTGTTTTGGTGATCGAATATACCCTCGAGACGCGGTTGCAAATCATCCAGCTTGATCGGGAGCTGTCTGTCTCGCGCAAGGCAAAAAGTGCGATCTGGACAATTTGGCAGGAGCTCCGTCGCCGACGGGCGATGCGGATGTCTGACGCAGTGCAAACGAACGGCTATCCAGCTTATGATGCCTACCGAAGCCTCAACCCGGATACGCTGCTTTATCTCGATAATCGCATGCGCGACGACCTGTTCGCTTCGGAGCTTGAAATGGCCGCGCGCAGGGATCACCTGTCCCAAAGGACGCCATTACGCCTGATCAATTCGGGTCGGCTCGAACCCATGAAGGGGTCTCAGGATCTCATACCATTTGCAACGGCGCTTCGTGATATCGGCACGAATTTCACGCTTGATATCTACGGGAGCGGCAGTCTTCAAAACGAGATCCAAAGCTCGATTGCGGCCAAGAATTTAGAAAAGATTGTAAAACTTCACCCGGCGGTCGATTTCGAGACAGAGTTGGTTCCGTTGTCGCGAAGAACGGCCGATGTCTTTCTCAGCTTCAACCGGCAGTCCGACCCTTCCTGTACCTATCTAGAGGCCATGGGGTGCGGGCTTCCGGTTATCGGTTATGCTAATCGCATGCTGGAAAGCCTGGTGCAAACCTCCCAGGCAGGCTGGACTGTTCCGCTGGGGAATGTAGCGGCCATGGCAAGGTTTGTGTCGTCACTCGCCCAGCGCGCCCAGGACGTTTCGCAGGCGGCGGCGAATGGTCTGGCCTTTGCGCGCCTACATTCTTTCCAAAGCGAATTTCTCAAGCGACAGGCCCACCTTTCCCAGGGGGTCGCCGACTTGAGTGATTGATCCTGCCGGGTGGGTTTGCGGTCAATCATTTAACGCGCCCCTTGCCCAAACCATTTTCGACAGTGAGAGCGTGATGGCAAAGATGCTCGCAGCCGTGGCGGCTGACGTCCCCCCAACTGGATACCTCGAAAAGCCCTCGCCATCGCTGGGCTGATCTTGGCGAGTTCCCCTGAAATGCGACCGTTTGCTGGTAGAATCCGGCACCAAGTGCACTGTTAACCAACGTCGGACCACTCGGATCTGGAGTTTTCCGCCTTGCTGAGGTCCGGTGATCTGGTTTCACCGGCTGATTTTGCCAGCTTGATCGGGGTGATATCCTGATCGCGCTGTGCGATCGCTCCTCGTTGTAACGTCTACGCCAGACCTCCAGCTTTTCGCAAGCATCGTCCAGCGACAGGAACCAATGAGCGTTCAAGCGCCATGTTATGCGCCCGCTTGACCATGCGCCGGGCTTCGGGGCAGGCTTGATCTCCCCCAAATTCACAGGCGGGCCTTGCGGGATTTGCCGATAGAGGCAAGAGCCTTGCCCGTCCGCCCCGCTCTTTCAGGGAAATGCTGCCCATGACGACCCGCGCCCGCGCGATTGCCGACAAGGTCGAAGCCTTCGTCCGCGAAACGGTGATCCCTTATGAAAAGGACCCCCGCGCCAAGGGCGATGGCCACGGGCCGGATGATGCGCTGGTCTACGAAATGCGCGAAAAGGCCCGCGCGGCCGGCGTGCTCACCCCGCACATCCTGGACGATGGCAGCCACCTGACGCAGGCCGAAACCGCGATGGTGCTGATCCCTTCGGGCCTTTCCCCGCTTGGCCCGCTGGCCTGCAACACCATGGCGCCCGATGAGGGGAATATGTATCTGCTCGGCCATGTCGCCTCACCCGATCAGAAGGCCCACTTCCTGAAGCCTCTGGTTGAAGGCCGCGCGCGCTCATCGTTCCTGATGACCGAACCCGCCGATGAAGGCGGCGCGGGGTCTGATCCTTCGATGATGCAGACCACCGCGGTGCGCGATGGCAATCACTGGCGGATCAACGGACGCAAATGCTTCATCACCGGCTACAAGGGCGCAAGCGTCGGGATTGTGATGGCCAAGGCCGAAGAGGGCGCGTGCATGTTCCTTGTCGATCTGCCCGATCCGGCGATCCACATCGAGGATGTGCCCGATACCATCGATTCCTCGATGCCGGGCGGGCACGCGACGCTGCGCCTTGATAATCTGCGAGTGCCGGCTGATCAGATGCTGGGCGAGCCGGGCAAGGGCTTTGCCTATGCGCAGATCCGTCTCAGCCCTGCCCGCCTCTCGCACTGCATGCGCTGGCTCGGCGGTTGCATCCGTGCGCAGGAAATCGCGACCGATTACGCCTGCCGCCGCGAGGCGTTCGGCAAGGCGCTGATCGATCACGAAGGCGTGGGCTTCATGCTGGCGGAGAACCGCATCCTCATCAAGCAATGCGAGCTGATGATCGACTGGTGCGCCCGCGTGCTCGATACCGGCGCGCTGGGCACCGAGGAAAGCTCGATGGCCAAGGTTGCCGTCTCCGAAGCCCTCATGAAAATTGCGGATAATTGCGTGCAGGTGATGGGCGGCACGGGCGTGACGGGCAAGACCATCGTCGAGCAGATCTTCCGCGAAGTGCGCGCGTTTCGCATCTATGACGGACCGACCGAAGTACATAAGTGGTCGCTCGCCAAGAAGATCAAGCGCGCGTGGCGTGAGGCGCAGGGCTGACAAGGGGGCAAGGGGCAAGAGGTGCAGACATTCGTTCCCGAACGGCTGGAATGGCCGCAAAGCGCCGCCGCCTTACGCGCCACGGTGCGTGAGATCGTGGCAGAGCACGGGGTGACCGATCCGGTCGCGCGCGCCAATTGCTGGTCGAAGCCCGATCCCGCCTTCAGCCGCAAGCTGGGCGCGGCAGGCCTGCTCGGCATGGTCTGGCCGCGCGCATTTGGTGGCCATGAGAGGAGCGCGATGGAGCGCTATGTCGTCCTGGAAGAATTGCTCGCAGCCGGTGCGCCGGTCGGCGCGCACTGGATCGCCGACCGGCAGACCGGCACATTGATCCTGCGCTATGGCCACGAGAGCGAGGCCGAGCGCTGGGTGCCCGGCATGGCACGCGGCGAGATCTATTCGTGCATCGGCCTTTCCGAACCGGGCGCGGGGTCCGACCTTGCCTCGGTCCGCACTGCCGCGCGGCGCGATGGCGATGGCTGGATCATCGCGGGCCAGAAAGTGTGGACCACCAATGCCCACCACGCCCATGTGATGATCGCGCTGATCCGCACCGATCCTTCGTCAGAACGCAATGCGGGCCTTTCGCAATTCATCATCCCGATGGATGCCCCCGGCGTGACGGTGCGCCCGATCATTGATCTGACCGGCGGGCATGATTTCAACGAAGTGTTCTTCGACGAGGTGCGCCTGCCGGCCACCGCGCTCCTGGGCGAGGAAGGCAATGGCTGGCGGCAGGTTACAGCCGAACTCTCGCTCGAACGCTCGGGGCCCGAGCGGTATCTGTCCTCGATGGCATTGCTGGTCGAGCTGATCCGCTATGCCGAAAGCCATGGCGACAAGGCGCTCGCCGATCTGGTCGCGCGGCTGGCTGCCGAGACCTGGACGCTGCGGCTGATGAGCGCGTCTGTCGCCACCAAGATCGCGCGCGGGGAAGACCCGGCGCTGGAGGCGACGATGGTGAAAGACCTCGGCAATGCCTTTGAACAGGCGATGCCCGAACTGGTGCAGGCGGCAGTCGATGTCGATCCGGCAGGGCCGGAGGCGCTGGGGTTGGTGCTCGGGCATTTGCTGCAAGTCTCGCCGTCCTTCTCGCTGCGCGGGGGGGACGCGGGAAATCCTCAAAGGCATTATTGCGCGGGGGCTGGGCCTGAGATGAGCGACGAACAGACCATGCTGGCCGAAATGGCAGGCGCCCTGTTTGCCAGCCTTGGCCCGAAAGCCGGTGCGGGCGATTGGAACGCGGTGGCCGAGGTGGAGCTTGCCGGGCTGCTGGTGCCCGAAGCGCAAGGCGGCTTTGGCGGGAGCTGGGAGGACGCGGTGATGGTGCTGCGCCTTGCGGGCTACCATGCGCTGGCCCTGCCCGTCGCCGAAGCGGTGATCGCGGCGCATCTGACGGGCCGCAGCAGCGGACGCGGCACCTTGGCGAGCGGCGCGCAAGGGACGCTGGCAGACGGCCACTTCAGCGGCACCCTTACCGGCATATGCTACCCTGAAGGGGCGGATTATGTGGTCGCCCCGGCCCCGCAAGGCGGTGCCATGGTGCTCGACATACCTGATGCGGGCTTGAGCCTGTCCGCCAATGTTGCTGGCGAACCGCGCGCCGCTGCCACGCTTGATCGCGTGGCTGCGCAGGCGATCCCGGGCGATGTTATCGGCTTGGGCGCGCTGGCGCGCACCGCGCAGATCGCCGGTGCGCTTGATGCCGCGCTGGCCCTGTCGGTCGATTACGCCAACCAGCGCCAGCAATTCGGGCGCGCGCTTGGCAAGTTCCAAGCGGTGCAGCAAAGTCTTGCGACGTTCGCGTGCGAGGCCGCCGCCGCCAATTGCGCCGCGATCGGCGTTGCGCAGGCAATGGCGCGGGGCAGCGCCCCTTACGAGATCGCCGCGGCCAAGCTGCGCGCCAACCGCGCGGTGGGCGTGGGCGCCGCGCTTGCCCATCAGGTGCACGGCGCGATCGGCTTCACGCAGGATTATGGCTTGCACCCCTTCACCCGGCGGCTGTGGGCGTGGCGGTCCGAATTCGGCAATGATGCCTATTGGAGCGCAAAACTCGGCCCGCAAATCATTGCGCGCGGGGCGGATAACTTCTGGGCAGACATCACCGCGCTGACGGATTAGGCGGCTTTGCTCCAATATTTCCGGCTGGCGATTTCCGCGCCTTGCGCGAGCGCCTCAAGCTTGGCCCAGACGATTTCGGGATCAAGCGCATTGCTGCCCGCGTGCACCGAAAAGCCGCAATCGACGCCCGCCATCACCCGCTCGCGCCCGAGCAGATCGGCGTAGCGGCCGATGCGCTGTGCGATCAGATCGGGATGCTCGATATAGGGGCTCTGCGGCTCGACCATGCCGGGGCACAGCACCTTGCCTTCGGGCAGCGGGTGCTCTTCGAAGAAGGCAAATTCATGCGCATGGCGCGGATTGGCGCCTTCGAGCAGCACGGTCTGCGGCTTGGCCTGCCACACGATGTCGCCAATCTCGCCCAGCGCGACATCGCAGTGGTGCGGGCCGGGATAATTGCCCCAGCACAGGTGCATGCGGATCTGCTCTGCCGGGATGTTCTGGAGCGCATGGTTCAAGGCGGCGATGTTCATGCCGATGCGCTTGCGGAATTCCTCGGTCGAAAGATGCGTGAACTGGACGTGACGCCCCATCGCGAGATCCGGGCAATCGACCTGCAAGGTGATGCCCGCCGCCGCGATGGTTTCGTATTCGTGGCGCAGCCCTTCGGCGAGCGCGAAGACATATTCCTCATCGCTCGCATAGAACTGGTTGGGGAAGAACAGCGCGGTCACCCCCGGCGAGGCGGCCGACATGAAGGTGGCATGGCCACGGGCGAGCCTTTGCAGGCGCTCGGCATCGATACGCGGCGCCTCCATGTCGATGACTTCGATCGGCGCCGTGCAGGCCGGAGCGGAACGCTTGGCGCGGCCCTTGTTGCCGAAGACCTGCGCCTTGGCGCCGGGGAAATCCTCCAGATCGGCAAATTCATATTGCCCGGCCTCGCCGCCGAAGCCCGACAGGCGGTGCTTGATATAGGTGGCGTAGCTCGGCTTCGACATCTCGCCATCATTGACGATCGATACGCCCGCCTTGATCTGGCGTTTGATCACATAGGCCGTGGCGCGCTCGACCGCGGCGTCGAAGGTGGCCTCGAGCACCGGGGTGCCGCTCTCGCGCGCGAACACCAGATCAAGCAGGTAATCGGGACGCGGCAGGCTGCCGACATGGGTGGTCAGAAAGCGATCAGTAGTCATGATGGGGGCCCTTGCAGCACGGCGGCCTGGAGAAACTCACGCACCAGCGCATCAAAGCGCGCCGGATTATCGAGATTGGCGACATGGCCCGCCCCTTCGACGAGCGCGAAGGACCCATGCGGGACGGCCGCCGTCAGGGCCGCAGCGCAGGCCCGTCGCCACGGCGTATCGTGCTCGCCCGCCAGCGCCAGCAACGGCATCGCCAGTGAAGCCGCATCGGTGCGGGTCAGATCGGGCAAGGCAGAAGGCCGGGCCAGATCGTGGCCTTCATAATCGGCAAGCATCACCGCCAGCGCCTCGGCCGCAGCCGGGGTGCAGGCCTGCATCAGCGGGTGCTGCGCCCAATCGGCGCGCATTGCCGCGAGATCACCGGCCGCCGCAAGCGCCTGATAATGCGCCAGATCAAGCGTTTCGTGCCGTTCGACCAAGGCTGGCAGCGGCGCCCCGCACACCACCAGCGCATCGATCCGCCCGGCCATCATCACCGCGGTATCGAGCGCGACGCTCGCCCCTTGCGACAGGCCAAGCAGGCTGAAGCGATCAAGCTTGAGAACATCGGCGATGCGGGCAATATCCTCTCCCTCGCGCATCAGAGCAGGCGGCGCGCTGGAGCGGCCAAAGCCGCGCCGGTCGGGCATGATCAGCGTGAAATCGCGCGCCAGATCAGCCATCTGCGGCTGCCACATGCGCGCATCAAGCGTCCAGCCGTGAAGCAGGATCAGTGGCGGGCCTTCACCCGCCACTGTCAGACGCAGCAGCCCGCCTTCAACATCAACCGCACCGCGCCAGGGCGCATTACCACCGGCCACAGGCGCCGCCATGATCGCACGCGCGCCCATGGCTGGCGCTAGGCAGCTTCTTCAGCGCGGAACGAGTTGTTGTTGTGATGATCGCCCGCCAGCCAGCGCTTGAGTTCGCCATGCGCCGAAGCCCGGCGTTCGGCATCAAGCGGCGCCGCACGCGGGTCATCATGAGTGAACTCGAGGATCATCCCGTTGGGATCCTTGACATAGAGCGAGCGGCAATAGCCGTGCTCCAGCACATAGGTATCGGGCTCGGTGATCCCGGCTGCGGCAATCCGCTTCTGCAATTCGGCCTGCCCATCGGCATCGACATGCAGCGCGATATGGATGAACGGGCTTTCCGGCAGATCGGGGCCGAATTCGGCCTGGTCTTCGGGATCGGCGAATTGGAAGAAGGCGAGCGCGCTGCCATCCGCCAGTTCGAAGAACACGTGGCAATAGGTGCGTTCCTTGCCGAACAGCTCGTCCTTTTCGCAATAGGTCGCCATCAGCGGGAAGCCGAGCACGTCTTCGTAGAACGCGCGGGTCTTCTCGAGATCCTTGGTCACATAGGCCGTGTGATGCAGGCGATTGGCGAGGATCTTTTGCGTCATCTGCTCTCTCCTTGAATTCCGATTTGCGCTTTATGCCGCATGTGCGCGCCCATCAGAAATCGTAACGCACCTGCACGCCAAAGCGACGCGGACGGGCACGGAACACGAAGCCGCCGGGCGAGAATTCCGCGTTATAGGTCTTGTCGAACAGGTTCTGGGCGAAGGCCGTGATGGCCACGCCATCAACCTTGATACCAAGACGTGCATCGACGAGATCAACCGGATCGCGCACGGTGGTGTTGAACGGCTCCCACCAGGTCCGCCCGATGCGGCGGTAATCGACGCGCGCGAGCAGATCGACCCGGCCGGCCAGCGGCCCGGAATATTGCGCGCCGAGGTTGAGTGTCGAGCGCGCGATCTGCGGGGCTTCGTTGCCGATGACGCTGGGATCGGGGAATGCCTTGATCTCGCTGTCAGTCAGACCGAACGAGGCGTTGACATCGAAATAGGGCAGGATCCGTGCCGAGGCATCGATTTCAAAGCCATTGAGCCGCACCTCAGGGATGTTGCCGAGGTTCTGGGTCGACGACTGGGCGAGGAAGACGAAGAAATAGCTGTTTTCCGACTTCGTGGTGTAAGCCGCCGCATTGAGGTTCACCGGCCCGATCTTGGTCTTCACACCGACTTCGAAGGTATCAGCGGTTTCCGCCTCGAAGATATCGCCCACGCCCACGATGGCGTTGTTGATCGCCTCGGCGCCGACGCCGGTCTGGTTGAAGCCGCCCGAACGGAAGCCACGGCTGTAGCCGCCATAGATCGTGACATCACGATCCGGCTTGTAGGTGAGCGTCACCTTGGGCTGCCAGTCTTCGAAGGTGCGGGTGCGCACTTCGCCGCTTTGCGCCTGTGGCACACCCGGCACCACCGGCAGGAAGCCCTGCGGGGTCAGCGTGGTCTGGCGGCGACGGTCACGGTCATACCGCAGCGAGGCATCGACGCGGAACTGTTCGGTGAATTCGTAGCCCGCGTTGACGAAAGCCGCCCAGGCGAAGTTTTCCTGTCCGTCCGCCAGATAGCTGAACTGCGGGTTGAGCGGGTTGGTCGAAGGGGTGCGGAACACCGGGAACACGCCGTTGCCGGTGTCGATCATGTTGCCGGTTGAAATGAAGCGGGTGGTATCGACCAGATAGCCACCGACCAGCCAGTTGAACTTGCGCCCGTCATTGGGCGAGGCCAACCGCACTTCCTGGCTGAACGCCTTCACATTGAGATACTGGCTCTGGTTGAGGTCAAAGCCATTGCCGGGGCCGAAAATGCCTTCAAACAGATTGAAGAAGAAGCTGTCTTCGATCGGCAGGAAGTCGAACGCATCTCCGGTGAGGATTTCCTTGAGGGTGTCGTAAGACGAAATCGCGGTCAGCACCGCGTTATCACCCTTGTATTCGACCTTCATCGCCACGTTGTAGATGTCGCGATCGTTCTGACCGGGGTTGTTCACCCGCACATCAGCGATCGTGTTCACATCATTGACGATGTTGTAATAGAGGCCCTGCGTGCGCAGCTGGTTCACCGATGCACGCACATCGATGGACAGACGATCCGTGGCTTCAAACAGCAGGCTGCCGCGCAGGCTGAAATCCTGCACCGGATCGGCATCTTCACCCAGGAAGGTGTTGGGGATGAAACCGTCGGTGTCGTAGTAGGAACCGGCCACGCGGAAGAACACGTTATCTGCGAGCGGCCCGCTGACCCCGCCGCGCAGGAAATAGCCGAAACCATTATCGATCCCGGCGGTCACATTGCCTTCGAACTCGCTCGTCGGCTTCTTGGTGTTGATGACAATCGCGCCGCCGATCGCGTTGCGTCCATAGAGGCCGCCTTGCGGACCTTTCAGGACTTCGATCTGCTCGATGTCAAAGAGCTCCTGGTTGAATTGTGCGGGGTTTACTTGAAGCACCCCGTCTACAATCACTGCGACCGAAGGCTCGGAGTTGCGGTTCTGCGTGATACCGCGGATGACGACGAAGGCATTGCCTGCGTTCTGGGTTTCGACCAGCGTCACGTTGGACGTCAGGCCGATGAAATCGGAAGGACGCTCGATCCCGGCATCATCAATCGCCTTGGCATCGAAAGCGGTGATGGCGAGCGGCGCATCCTGCAAGCGCTGATCGCGGCGCAGCGCGCTGACGACGATCTCGCCGGTGGTGGGGGCTTCGGCCTGCTGGGCCGGGGCATCGGCCGTCTGCGCAACCGCTGGCGTGGCCAGCAGGGCAGCAGCGAGAGCCGTGGTGCTCGCAAAAGTGGCGCCCGAAATCTTCATATATCTCTCCCCTGTGGGGCACGCGAGACGCGCGCCTTCGTCATGCCCTCCTCCTTATCCCCCTATTATCTTCGAAATGCGAAGTCAACTTCGATATGCGAAAAACCGGCAAGTGTTGCCTTATGGCCGCAGCGAGACCTCGAGCGCGGGCCAGCGTTTGAGAGCCGCCTCGATCTCGCCCGCCGCCGCTCGCAGCAGCGGCAGGCGGGTGCGCACGAGTTCATCCTGCGAAATACGCGTGGTCGAGGTTGAACAATTGATCGCGGCGATCACCCGTCCATCGCGCCCGAACAGCGGCACCGCGACCGAGACGATGCCATAATCAAGCTCATCAAGCGCCGAATCATACCCGCGCGCCGCGATCAGCGCGAGCCGCTCTTCCATCGCGGCCCGCTCGGTTATGGTGCGCTCGGTGAAGCGCTGGAACGGCGCGCCATCCAGCAGCGCGGTCTGCTCCGCCGGCCGCAGATGCGCAGCCAGCGCCTTGCCAAGCGAGGTCGCGTGGAACGGGAACCGCGTGCCGACATTGGCGGCCACCCGAAAGCGCCGGTCGGTCGAGACATGGGCAACATAGAGGATCTCCGCGCCCGAGAGCACGGCCAGCGAGGCGCTGTCGCCGGTCTGATCGCGCAATCCCTGCAAGGGCGGCAGCACCACCTGCTCGATCTGCATCGAGGCCAGAAAGGCCGAGCCAATCGTCAACACCGAAGGACGCAGCAGGAACTTGCGTTCATACTGGCCGATATAGCCCAGCTCGACGAGCGTCTTGAGACAGCGCCGCACGACCGCAGGCGAGAGATCGGTGCGCGCCGCGACCTCGCTCAGCGTCATTTCGGGATGCGCTTCGTCAAAAGCCACCAGCACGCGCAGACCGCGTTCAAGCGTCGAGAGGTATTCGGGATCCTTGCCAACGCTTTCGGGGTCTGCTTCAGCCATGCTCAACTCCTGATGGTGCGGCGGATTTCCTCGTCATGGCTGCCCAATAGGGGAGGCGCTGTGACTGTGTCCATGCGCGCGCCATCGAAACTCACGGGGAAACGGATGGTGCGGAACGGCCCCTTCGGCCCGGCCGGATCGCTGACTTCGAGGCCAAGATGCTGCGCCTGTTCGCTCGCCAGCACTTCTTCGGAAGTGTGCACCGGCGAATTGGGCACTTCAAGGCGGGTCAGCTCGGCCGCCCAATGCGCGCGCGGATGCTGCGCGAAGATCGGGGCGAGAAAGGCGACCACATCTTCATAATGAGCGATGCGGGCATCGCGGCTGGCGAAGGCGGGCAGCGCAAGCATGTCGGGCTGGCCCACCGCGATCGCCAGGTTCTCCCAGAACTTGGGCGGCGAGGACATGTGCAGCGCGATCCATTTGCCGTCGGCACAGGCGAAGACATAGGACTGGCTGACATGCGGGCGGCTATAGGGCCCCATCACCTGATCGGCGGACAGCAGATGGGTGAAATCATCGAGATTGAAGTGGCACATTGCCTCGAACATCGAGGTTTCCACCAGCCTGCCCTTGCCCGTGGTCTCGCGTTCATGCAGCGCGGCGAGCACACCGATCGCCGCGTAAAAGCCCGTCATCGCATCGGCAATCGCCGGGCCGACCACGCGCGGGTGTTCGGGATTGACGAGCAGCCGCAGGAACCCGCTGGCCGCCTGCGCCACGGTGTCGAACGCAGGGCGGTTGCGATCCGGCCCTTCGCTGCCAAAGCCCGAGATCGAAGCATAGATCAGGCGCGGATTAAGGCCCTGCAAGCGCGCGGCATCGACATTGAGACGATCCGCCACGCCGGGGCGGAAATTCTGGATGAAGACATCGGCCTGCTCCACCAGCTGATCAAGCACCGCCAGATCTTCGGGGTTCTTGGGATCAATCGTCACCGAGCGCTTGTTGCGGTTGTAAGTCTGGAAATGCGGGCTGTAGAGTTCGCCCTTGAACGAGCGGAACGGATCGCCCGTGCCGGGCTGTTCGATCTTGATGACATTGGCACCCAGATCAGCGAGGATCATGCCCGCAGCCGGCCCGGTGATGAAAGTGCCCATTTCGAGCACGGTTACGTCCTTGAGTGGCTGCGCCGTCATGTCATCATCCCGGTTATGCGCTTGAAGGTTGACGTTACCCTATATCTTTCGCATAGCGAAATCAACTTCGACTATCGAAAAGGCAAAACGGATGCGCATCGGCAAGCAGGACAACGCGGTTACGTCTATCTGCACCTCGGATGCCACCAGCATCACGGTGCGCGGGCTCGACCTGTGTGACGAGGTGATCGGCAAGGTCGATTTTACCAGCTATTTCTGGCTGCTCGTCACGGGCACGATGCCGTCGGGCCCGCAAAAGGTGCTGGCTGATGCCGTGCTCTGCGCCATTGCCGAACATGGCCTTGTGCCGAGCGTGGTCGCCACCCGCATGACCTATGCCGCCGCGCCCGAGGCGTTCCACGGCGCCGTTGCCGCCGGCTTGCTCGGCTGCGGTTCGGTGGTGCTCGGCAGCGCGGAAGTGGCAGGCAAGTTCTATGCGGCCTGTGTCGCGCGGGCCGAAGCCGAAGGCATCAGCGCTGCTGACGCCGCTACTGCCGCGATCAAGGAATTGCGCGCCGAGAAGAAGGCCATCCCCGGCTTTGGCCATCCGCAGCATTCGGGCGGTGATCCGCGCGCGCACCGGTTGCTCGCCATCGCCAAGGAGCAAGGCATCGAAGGCGCGCATATCGCCATGCTCCACACTATCGCTGCGGCACTGCCCGACACCATCGGGCGGAGCCTGCCGATCAATGTGAACGGCGCGATCCCGGCGGTGATGCTCGATGCGGGCTTCCCGCTCGCGGCGCTGAAAGGCATTTCGCTGCTCGCCCGCACTGCCAGCCTGATAGCGCACTTGCAGGAAGAAACCGAACGACCGATCGGCTTCATCATGTCGGGCGCGGCGGCGGAACGCATCGGGTTTGACGCGGGCGAATAGGCCAGCGCCGGCTTTCCCCTGCGCGCCCGCCGCTTCCGGCTTGCCTGAGCACTTTTGAGGGGCTGAGCACCCTTGCCTTGGCCCCCGCCCGGCGGCATGGGGAGCGCACAGGACAGGAGAGCTTTTCCCCCATGGTACAGACACTGCGTCAGATCGACCATTTCATCGTCGGCGACAGCCCCGCCAGTTCAAATTCCTCTGGCCGCAAGCACGCCATCTGGAACCCTTCGACCGGCGAAGTGCAGGCCGAAGTCGCGCTCGGCGATGCCGCGCTGCTCGCCCGCGCGGTGGAGACCGCGAAGCGCGTCCAGCCCGGCTGGGCCGCCACCAACCCGCAGCGCCGCGCGCGGGTGATGTTCGCCTTCAAGGAACTGGTTGAGGCGAACATGCAGAGACTCGCCGAGATGCTCTCCAGCGAGCACGGCAAGACCGTCCCCGATGCGCGCGGCGATGTGCAGCGCGGCCTTGAAGTGATCGAATATGCCTGCGGGCTGCCGCAGATCATGAAGGGCGAATACACCCACGGCGCCGGGCCCGGGATCGACGTCTATTCGATGCGCCAGCCGCTCGGCATCGGCGCGGGGATCACCCCGTTCAACTTCCCGGCGATGATCCCGATGTGGATGTTCGGCATGGCTTGCGCGGCGGGCAACGCCTTCATCCTCAAACCCTCCGAACGTGATCCGAGCGTGCCGGTGCGGCTGGCCGAGCTCTTCCTCGAAGCGGGTGCGCCCGAGGGGCTGCTTCAGGTCGTCCACGGCGACAAGGAGATGGTCGACGCAATCATCGAGCACCCTGATATCGCCGCGATCAGCTTCGTGGGCTCGTCCGACATCGCGCAGTATATTTACGCGCGGGGCAGCGCGAACAACAAGCGCGTGCAGGCCTTCGGCGGCGCGAAGAACCACGGGATCGTGCTGCCCGACGCGGACTTGGATCAGGTCGTTACCGATCTGACCGGCGCGGCCTTCGGTTCGGCGGGCGAGCGCTGCATGGCGCTGCCCGTGGTGGTGCCGGTGGGCGAGGACACCGCCGAAAAGCTCAAGGAAAAGCTGCTCAAGTCCATCGCGGGCCTGCGGATCGGTGTCTCGAACGATCCTGACGCGGATTACGGCCCGGTCGTCACGCCCGAGCACAAGGCGCGGATCGAACAGTGGATCACCACCGCCGAGGAAGAGGGCGCGGAGATCGTCGTCGACGGGCGCGGCTTCACCCTACAAGGCCACGAAAAGGGCTTCTTCGTCGGTCCGACGCTGATCGACCGCGTGACCCCGCAGATGAAGTCCTATCAGGAGGAAATCTTCGGCCCCGTGCTCCAGATCGTGCGCGCGCATGATTTCGAAGAAGCGTTGCGCCTGCCGAGCGAGCATCAGTATGGCAACGGCGTTGCGATCTTCACCCGCAACGGCCACGCCGCGCGCGAATTCGCCGCGCGGGTCAATGTCGGCATGGTCGGCATCAACGTGCCGATCCCGGTGCCGGTCGCCTACCACTCGTTCGGCGGGTGGAAGCGTTCGGGCTTTGGCGACATCGACCAATATGGCGTCGAGGGCCTGAGGTTCTGGACCAAGAACAAGAAAATCACTCAACGCTGGCCCGACGGCTCGCACGACGGCAGCAACGCCTTCGTCATCCCGACAATGGGGTGATCGCAGCACTCCCCCTCCCCACCAGGGAGGGGGAGCGTCGGTGTTTCAGCCTTCGAAAGCGAGCTTGGGCTTGCGCGCAGCGCCGGTCTCGTCAAGGCGGCGGCGAGGCGCGAAATAGGGCGCCTGCTTGAGCGCCTCGTCCCCGGCCAGCGCCCGTTCGACCACCGCGCGGAAGGCCGCTATGAACTGATCGATCGCCGCCTTGCTCTCGGTCTCGGTCGGCTCGACCAGCATCGCGCCATGCACCACCAGCGGGAAATAGACCGTCATCGGGTGATAGCCCTCGTCGATCAGGCCCTTGGCGACATCAAGCGTCGACAACCCGCCACCGAAATCCTTGTCGCCGAACAGCGCCTCGTGCATGCACGGCCCGCTCGCCGCGAAGGGCGCGTGGAGGATGTCCTCCATCGAACGCAGGATGTAATTGGCGTTGAGCACGGCATCTTCGGCGACCTGCTTCAACCCGTCCGCGCCGTGGCTGAGGATATAGGTCAGCGCGCGCGTGAACATGCCCATCTGGCCGTGGAAGGCGGTCATCCGGCCAAAGCTCGGCCCGCGTTCCTCGGTGTGCTCTTCCTCGACAAGGTAGAAGACGCCATCGCCATCCTGCCGCACGAAAGGCAGCGGCGCATAGGGCGCGAGCGCTTCGGAGAACACCACCGGCCCCGAACCCGGCCCGCCGCCGCCATGCGGGGTCGAGAAGGTCTTGTGCAGGTTGATGTGCATCGCATCGACGCCGAGATCGCCCGGGCGCACCCGGCCGACAATGGCGTTGAAGTTCGCACCGTCGCAATAGACATAGCCGCCCGCTGCGTGGACCGCATCGGCGATTTCGCGGAAGTCCTTTTCGAACAGCCCGCAGGTGTTGGGGTTGGTGATCATCACCCCGGCCACATCCGGCCCGAGCCGCGCCTTGAGCGCCGCCACATCAACCCGGCCTTCGGCTGTCGCCGGGATATCCTCGACCCGGTAACCGGCAAAGGCCGCCGTGGCAGGATTGGTGCCGTGGGCGCTTTCGGGCACGAGCACGACCTCGCGCGCATCGCCGCGCGCGGTGTGGGCCGCGCGGATCGCAAGGATGCCGCACAGCTCGCCATGCGCGCCGGCCTTGGGGCTCATCGCGACGCCGGGCATGCCGGTCAGCTTGCAGAGCCATTCGCCAAGCTGGCTGATCACTTCAAGCGCGCCCTGCACCGTCGATTGCGGTTGCAGCGGATGAATGTCGGCAAAGCCGGGCAGCCGCGCCATCTTCTCGTTGAGACGCGGGTTATGCTTCATCGTGCACGAGCCGAGCGGGAAGAAGCCGAGATCAATCCCGTAATTCTGACGGCTGAGGCGCGTGTAATGGCGCACGGTTTCCGGTTCGGTCAGGCCGACGAGGCCGATCGCTTCCGAACGGGCCAGCCCGCCAAGGCGGGTCGGCGCGGAAGCGTCCACCATCGGCAGATCAACGCCGGTAACATCGGCGCGGCCGATCTCGAACAGCAGCGGCTCTTCAAGCATCAGCGCGCGGTTGCCCGTGGTGGTGACAGGGCCGCCGAGAAAGCCGCTTTCGGCGATCTGCATCTCGGGCTTCCAGCCGGACTTGTTGGGGGCGTTCATCACACAGTCTCCTTGAGGCTGGCTGCAAGTTCGGCGGCGAGCCGCTCGATATCCTCTTCGGTGGTGGTCTCGGTCACGGCAACGAGCAGCGCCTGTTCGAGCGCGGCAACACCCGGATAGAGCCGCCCGAGCGAAACGCCCGCGAGCACACCGCGATCCGCCAGATCACGCACGATTTCGCGCGCCGGCTTGCCATCAAGCATCACGGTAAATTCGTTGAAGAAGCCGTTGTTGAGCACACGCACCCCCGGCACCTTCGCCAGACGGTCCGCCGCAAAGCAGGCCAGCCGGTGGTTTTCGGCGGCGAGCTCGCGCAGGCCGCGTTCACCCAGCAGCGTCATGTGGACGGTGAAAGCGAGCGCGCACAGGCCCGAATTGGTGCAGATATTGCTCGTCGCCTTCTCGCGGCGGATGTGCTGTTCGCGGGTCGAAAGCGTCAGCACGAAGCCGCGCTTGCCTTCGGCGTCAGTGGTTTCGCCGCACAGCCGCCCGGGCATCTGCCGGACATGCTTGGGATCGCGCACCGCGAACAGGCCAAGGTAAGGCCCACCGAATTGCAGGCCGACGCCGAGCGACTGGCCCTCGCCCACCACGATATCCGCGCCCATTTCACCAGGCGACTTGATCGCGCCCAGCGCCACCGGCTCAGTGTTGACCACCACCAGCAGCGCACCCTTGGCGTGGGCGGCTTCGGCAATCGGGGTCAGATCGCTGATCCGCCCGAGAATATCGGGATATTGCACCACGACGCAGGCGGTCTCTTCATCGATCCGGCTGATCAGACCCGAAAGCTCGGGATCAGGCGTGATCGAAGGCAGGGCATCGCCAATGGTGTAGCCGGTGAATTGCGCCATGGTCTTGACGACTTCGGCGTAATGCGGGTGGAGCGCGCCCGACAGCACCGCACGGGTGCGCTTGGTGACGCGCGCCGCCATGGCGACGGCTTCCCAGCACGCGGTCGAGCCATCATAGAGCGAGGCATTGGCTACCGCACAGCCATAAAGCCGCGCCACCTGCGTCTGGAATTCGAACAGCATCTGCAAGGTGCCCTGCGCGATTTCCGGCTGGTAGGGCGTGTAGGCCGTCAGGAATTCGCCGCGCTGGATGATGGTATCGACACTGGCCGGCACGTGGTGGCGATAGGCGCCCGCGCCGAGGAAGAACGGCACATCGCCTGCCACAAGGTTCTTCGCCGCGAGCTTTTTCATATGGCGTTCGACCGCCATTTCGCTGGCATGCAGCGGCAGATCGCGGATCGGCCCGTCAAGCTGCGCGATCGCGGGCACATCGACAAACAGATCGTCGATCGAGGCCGCGCCGATCTTTGTCAGCATGTCGGCCCGGTCGGTATCAGTGAGAGGAAGGTAACGCATGATGATCTCCTGTCGCCCGCTTGCAGGGGCGGACCAAGGCGCCAAGAATCACAGCTTGGCGACGAATTCCTGATACGAAGCCTCGTCCATCAGCCCTTCAAGCTCGGAGGGATCGGCCACCGTCATCTTGAAGAACCAGCCGTCTTCCTCGGGGCTGGTGTTGACGAGCGCGGGGTCTTCCTCGAGCGCGGGATTGGCTTCGGTCACTTCACCAGTGATCGGGGCATAGACATCGCTCGCCGCCTTGACGCTTTCGACCACAGCGGCGTCCTTGCCCTTTTCCACGGCGGTGCCGGGGGCAGGCAATTCGACGAACACGATGTCGCCCAACTGGCCCTGTGCGTAATCTGTGATGCCGACCGTGGCGAGATCGTCTTCGACATCAATCCATTCGTGTTCATCGGTGAAATAGCGCGGCATTGATCAGCTCCCTCGGTAATAGCGGTGCGGGACAAAAGGTGTGGGCGAGACGGTGGCGGCGAGGCGACGCCCACGCACTTCCACCTCAAGGAGAGTGCCGGGCGCGGCCTGTGCGCTGGCGACATAGGCCATCGCAATCGGCTGGCCGAGAGTGGGGGAAAACCCGCCGCTGGTGACCGTGCCGACCAGGTCGGCGCCAGCGAAAACTTCGGCGCCTTCGCGCGCGGGCAAGCGCCCTTCAATCTTGAGGCCAACCCACTTGCGCGCCGTGCCTTCGGCGATCTCGCGGTTGATCCGCCCGGCACCGGGGAAGCCCCCCTCGGTGCGGCGGCGCTTGTTGATCCCGAAAACCAGCCCGGCCTCAACCGGCGACGTCTCGGGCGAGAGATCATGGCCGTAGAGCGGCAGCCCCGCTTCGAGCCGCAGCGAATCACGCGCACCAAGGCCAATCGGCTTCACTTCGGGCTCACCGCACAGCAGCGTGGCGATGTCCTCTGCCGCGCTGGCAGGCAGCGAGATTTCGAACCCGTCCTCGCCGGTATAGCCCGCGCGCGCAATCGTCACCGCATGCCCGGCGAGCGTGTAACGCCCGAACTTCATGAAGGTGAGCGCCGACAAGGGATGTTCGCCCGTGACATGGCGCGCAAGCGCATCGGCCGCCTTCGGCCCCTGCAAGGCCAGCAGCGCCTGTTCATCGAGATGCTGGAGCGTGATCTCATCGGGGAGATGCTCGCGCAAGGTGGCGATATCATCCCACTTGGTCGCGCCGTTCACCACCAGATACAGCGCATCGGGCCAGCGCGAGACCATCAGATCATCGAGCACGCCGCCGTTTTCGTCGAGCAGCAGCGAATAGCGTTGCTGCCCCACTTTGAGGGTCGACAGGTCAATCGGCAGGATCGCTTCGAGCGCGGCATCAAGCCCTTCGCCCGACAGCAGCAATTGCCCCATGTGCGACACATCGAACAGGCCCGCATGCTCGCGCGTCCAGGTGTGTTCGGCGACAATGCCTTCATACTGGATCGGCATCTCATAGCCTGCGAACGGCACCATGCGCGCGCCTTGCGCCCGGTGCCAGCTATCCAGCGGCAAGGGATCGAGCGGCAGCGGTTCGTCAGAATCCATCGCTTGGTCGATTTGGTCGCTCACACAGGTTCCCGATCACAGAAATGACAGCAGCGCAGCGCCAAAACAGCGCTGCACCATTCCTGCCCCCTCTGTCGGGTGACCTGAGAGCTTGGGCGCACGGGGCCTTGCGGGCCGCCCTGCACTTTCCCCTTCGGTGGCCTTGCGGGTTACGCAAGGCGCTTTCCAGAGTGCCCTGTCTTGCGCGGTCCATTTGCCTGAGAGTTTCCGGGGCGGTTGCTCCTTCGGCGCCATCCCGACCCTGTGAGGCCGAGCCTGTCTCTCCCGCGAAAGACGCCGGAATCGCTCCCGGCAGGCCCTCGTCCTTTCGCGGATGCACAATCGCGCGTCAATCCGCGGTGTGAGGCTTTGCGCACGAATTGCGCGCAAAATGTGACGGGATGTTGCGTCAGGGTGCCAGAAGCGCGGTGGCGCGCGCGATCAGCGCCTTTTCGCGGTCGGTGAAGCCGCCGGTATCCTCGCCGCCGGGCGGCGGAGGGACTTCGGTGGTGAAATAGACAAGGCCCGCCCGGAACGCGTCGACCCACAGCCCTGATTGCAGCCCATAGGCCTCCCCCGAATGACCCATCCGCATGCGGCCATCGCCGAACAGCTTGTCACTGCAATCGCGATCGGGATGCTCGATAAGCTGGAGGCCAAGGCCATAGGTGCAGAAGAATGCGCCGTCACCGGGCCGCGAGCGCACCATCGGAGCAAACCAGTGCGTCTGCGCCCTATGCGAAAGGAACCCGCTTTCGCGCCGCCGCAACAACGCTTGTCCGATCTTGGCCAGATCGATCATCCCGATCCGCACCCCGCCCTGCGGCGAGAAGATCGAGGCATTGGTGCCGGGGACATAGCTGGCCAGATCGCAGGGCTGACCCTCGGCCACGGGGATGGTGCAATTCGGCGGCAAGTCCTCCGGCGCATCGCGGGCCACTTCGCCGGTATCGCGATAGAGCGTGACGGCGCGGGCCTGCATATCGGTATCGCATAGGGTCCAGTTGAGGCAGGCTTTCACCCCCAAGGGCGCAAACACCAGCCGCTCGACAAGCCGATCATACCGCTCCCCGCTTGCCGCTTCGAGCACCGTTGCGATGAGCGGCGAGCCAAGATTGGCATATTGGAATGCGGCCGCGCCGGGATAATCAACGTCGCGCCACGCAGCGGGATCGGCGAACTTGGCCTGCAAGCTCTCACCCAGCGGGATGATATAGCCCGCCTTGTCAGACAACCCCGCGCGGTGCGACAGCAGGTCGGTGAGCGTCACCGGCGCATCGGGATGATAGGGTGAGCGCACCGGCCACCCGAGATAATCCGAAACGTCGCGAGTCAGATCGACCTTCCCCTCGTCCATCAGCCTGAGCGCGGTCAGCGCCATGATCAGCTTGGAGATCGAGGCGATGCGCACCGGATCATTGGCTTCGAGCGCGCGGCCCGTCTCCTTGTTCGCCAGCCCTTCGACGATGAGCGGGGTAATGTTCTCGCGGTCGAAGGCGACCACCACCGTTGCGGGTGGCGGGGCGTCCTGCGCGGCGGCCGGGGCGGCGATGAACAGCATGGCGGCGAGGAAGCGGCGGAACATGCCGCCCATCATCGCCGCCCTGCGCTCCGCGTCAATCGAGATTCGGCCGCAGCCAGCGTTCGGCCGTCGCAAGCTCCACCCCGCGCCGCTGCGCATAATCCTCCAGCTGATCGCGGCCCACCCGGGCGACGCCGAAATATTCGGCCTGGGGGTGGCCGAAATAGAAGCCGCTGACCGCTGCCGTCGGCCACATCGCGAAGCTTTCGGTGAGCGTCAGCCCGGTGTTCTTGGGCGCATCGAGCAGATCGAACAGGATCGGCTTCAGCGAGTGATCGGGGCAGGCGGGATAGCCCGGCGCGGGGCGGATGCCGCGATATTGCTCCTTGATCAGCGCGGCATTGTCGAGCTGCTCTCCCGGCGCATAGGCCCACAGCGTGGTGCGCACATGCTGGTGCAGCGCTTCGGCGAAAGCCTCGGCGAAACGATCCGCCAGCGCCTTCAGCAGGATGTCCGAATAATCGTCCTTGTCGGCCTGGAAGCGGGCCGAGTGGCTGTCGATCCCGTGGATGCCCACCGCGAATCCGCCGATCCAGTCGCCGCCCTCGTCGATGAAATCGGCAAGGCACATGTTCGCCCGCTCGCGGCTTTTCTTGACCTGCTGGCGCAGCATCGGGAGTCGCGTTCCATTGTCGAGCACGATGTCGTCCCCGTCGCGCCCGCACGGCCACAGCCCCGCCACGCCGCGCGCGGTCAGCCATTTCTCCGCGATGATCTGGTCGAGCATCGCGTTGGCATCGGCGAAGAGCTGGGTCGCGGTCTCGCCCACCACCTCGTCGGTGAGGATCGCGGGGTAATTGCCGTGGAGTTCCCAGGCGCGGAAGAAGGGGGTCCAGTCGATGAAATCGCGCAGGTGTGCGAGGCTCCAGTCGTCGAACACATGCAGCCCCGGCTGCGCGGGGGCGGCGGGCTTTTGCGACACATCGCAGGGGAAGGCGTTGGCCCGCGCCTCTTCAAGCGAGAGCAATTCGCTCTGCCCCTTGCCCGCGCGGGCATCGCGCACGGCGATATATTCATCCTCGACCTGCGCGACATATTCGTCACGCTGGGTGTCGGACAGGAGCTTGGACGCCACCCCCACCGCGCGGCTTGCGTCGAGCACGTGGATCACCGGGCCTTCGTAAGCCGGATCAATCTTGAGCGCGGTGTGGACCTTCGAGGTGGTCGCCCCGCCGATCAGCAGCGGCATGGTCATGCCCGCGCGCTGCATTTCCTCGGCGACCGTCACCATCTCGTCGAGCGAGGGGGTGATGAGGCCCGAGAGGCCGATCATGTCCGCCTTGTTGTCGTTGGCGGCGGCGAGGATCGTCGGCCAGGGCACCATGACACCGAGGTCGATCACCTCGTAGCCGTTGCACTGGAGCACCACGCCGACAATGTTCTTGCCGATGTCATGCACATCGCCCTTCACCGTCGCCATGATGATCTTGCCCTTGGCCTTGCGCTCCTCTTCGGGGAGCAAGTCCTTCTCGGCCTCGATGAAGGGGATAAGGTGGGCGACGGCCTTCTTCATCACGCGCGCGGATTTGACCACCTGCGGCAGGAACATCTTGCCCGAGCCGAACAGGTCGCCGACCACGTTCATCCCGTCCATCAGCGGCCCTTCGATCACCTCGATCGGGCGGCCACCCTTGGCGGCGATGGCGGCGCGCATCTGTTCGGTGTCGTCGACGATATGCGCGTCGATGCCCTTGACCAGCGCGTGTTCGAGCCGCTTCTCGACCGCCCAGCCGCGCCATTCCTCGGCGGCCTTCTCGTCGGCGACGTTCTTGCCCTTGAAGCTTTCGGCGAGGGTGATGAGGCGCTCGGTCGCGTCAGGGTCGCGGTTGAGGATCACGTCCTCGCAGGCTTCGCGCAAAGCGGGGTCGATCTGGTGGTAAACGTCGAGCTGCCCGGCATTGACGATCGCCATGTCGAGCCCGGCGGGGATCGCGTGGTAGAGGAACACCGAATGCATCGCCCTGCGCACCGGTTCGTTGCCGCGGAAGCTGAAGGAGAGATTGGACAGGCCCCCGGAGTAGTGCGCGTGGGGGCACAATTCGCGCAACTCCTTCACCGCCTCGATGAAATCGACGCCGTAATTGTTGTGCTCTTCAATGCCGGTCGCGACCGCGAAGATGTTGGGATCGAAGATGATGTCCTCGGGCGGGAAGCCTTCCGCGACAAGCAAGTCGTAGGCGCGCTTGCAGATCTCGACCTTGCGCTGCTTGGTATCCGCCTGTCCGACCTCGTCGAAGGCCATGACCACCACCGCCGCGCCGTAATCCATGCAGATGCGCGCGTGTTCGAGGAACTGGGCCTCGCCTTCCTTCATGCTGATCGAGTTGACGATCGGCTTGCCGGATACGCACTTCAGCCCGGCCTCGATCACGTGGAACTTCGAGCTGTCGATCATCACCGGCACGCGGGCGATGTCGGGCTCGGCGGCGATCAGCTTCAAAAAGGTCGTCATGGCGTGGACCGCATCGAGCAGCCCTTCGTCCATGTTGACGTCGATCACCTGCGCGCCGTTCTCGACCTGCTGGCGCGCGACTTCCACCGCGGTGGCGTAATCGCCCGCCATGATGAGCTTCTTGAACGCCGCCGAGCCGGTGACGTTGGTGCGCTCGCCGATATTGATGAAGCGGGAGGAGGAGGGTTGGGTCACGTGATCTCTCTCACTTCCGTTCGCCCTGAGCTTGTCGAAGGGCTGCACTTCTCTTCTTAAGAAAAGGACAGTGCCTCGACAGGCTCAGCACGAACGGGGTTTGGTTCTCTGTTTTCTAAGCGGCAATGAAGGCCTCAAGCCCCGCCAGCTTCATCGCCGGTTCGGGGGTCGGCACGGCGCGTGGTTCGCTCTTCGCCACCGCCCGCGCAATCGCGGCGATGTGCGCCGGCGAAGACCCGCAGCACCCGCCGAGGATATTGACCTGTCCGTGGTCCGCCCAGTCCTTGACCAGCCCCGCGGTGGTGTCGGGCAGCTCGTCATATTCGCCGAGCTCGTTGGGTAGCCCGGCATTGGGGTAGATCATCAGCAGCGTGTCGGCGATCTGCGAAAGCACCTTGACGTGCGGGCGCAACTGCTCCGCGCCGAAGCTGCAATTGAGGCCGATGGTGAGCGGCTTCGCATGCCGGACGGCATACCAGAACGCCTCGACCGTGTGGCCCGACAGGTTGCGGCCCGACAGGTCGGTGAGCGTCATCGAGATCATCACCGGCACTTCCCGGCCCAGTTCCCGCTCCAGTTGCTTGACCGCCATGATCCCGGCCTTGGCGTTCAAGGTGTCGAACACGGTCTCGATCAGGATGAAGTCGACCCCGCCCTCGACCAGCGCTCGCGCCTGTTCGAGATAGACGTCGACCAGATAGTCGAAGTCGATCTCGCGAAAGCCCGGGTCTTCGACGTCGGGGCTGAGCGAAAGTGTCTTGTTGGTCGGCCCGATCGCGCCTGCGACAAAGCGGGGCCGCCCATCCTTCGCCTCGAACTCCTCGGCAAGCTTGCGGGCGAGTCGGCCGCTGGCCACGTTGATCTCCCGCACCAGACCCTCGGCGGCGTAATCGGCCTGCGAAATGCGGTTGGCCGAGAAGGTATTGGTCGAGACGATATCCGACCCTGCCTCGAAATAGGCGCGGGTGATGTCGCTCAGCACGTCGGGGCGGGTCAGGGCGAGGATGTCGTTATTGCCCTTCTGGTCGGCGGGCAGGCCGAGATCGCCCGCGTAATCCTCTTCCGACAGCTTCCGCAGCTGGATCTGCGTCCCGAAGGCACCGTCGAAGATCAGCACGCGGTCCTTCGCGGCGGCGAGGAGTTGGTCACGCTTGCTCATGCGGCGTTCTCCGTAACGGGGCGCTTCCCGAGCATGTGGCAGATCGCATAGGCAAGCTCGGGGCGGTTGAGGGTGTAGAAGTGGAAGTCGCGCACCCCGCCCGCATAGAGGCGGCGGCACAGCTCGGCGGCGACCGTGGCGGCGACCAGCTGGCGCGCGGCGGGCTTTTCGTCGAGGCCTTCGAACAGCCCGTCCATCCACATCGGGAATTCGGCCCCGCAGGCGCTCGCGAACTTGCGCGCCTGCGCGACGTTCGTCACCGGCAGGATACCCGGCAGGATCGGGGCATTGATCCCCGCCGCCGCGCATTTGTCGCGAAAGGCGAAGAAAGTCTCGGGCGAGAAGAAGAACTGGCTGATCGCGCGGCTCGCCCCGGCATCCAGCTTGCGCTTGAGATTGTCGATATCGTCCTGCGGGGACAAGGCATCGGGATGGGTTTCAGGATAGGCCGCCACACTGATCTCGAACGGCGCAATCGCCTTCAGCCCGCTGACCAGCTCCGCCGCGCTCGCATAGCCTTCGGGGTGCGGGGTGAAGGGCGCACCCGGCTCGCCCGCATCGCCGCGCAGCGCGACGATATGGCGCACGCCTGCATCCCAATATTGCTCGGCAACCTCGCGGATTTCGGCCTTGCTCGCCGCCACACAGGTGAGGTGCGCAGCCGCCGGAAGGCGCGCTTCGGAAATGATCCGCGCGACCGTCGCATGGGTGCGCTCGCGGGTCGAACCGCCTGCACCATAGGTAACCGAAACAAAGCTCGGCTCGAGAGGGGCAAGCTGCGTGACCGCATCCCACAGCTGTTCTTCCATCTTCTCCGACTTGGGCGGGAAGAATTCAAAGCTCACCGCAACATCCCCCGGCAGGCCCGAGAACAGCGGCATGTCAGTGGCGGTGCGATATTCGTGGAGCTGGTCAAGAGTCGGGGTCATCAGACGGTTTCCGTGAGGGCGGCGGGGGTCTTGTTAGGGGCAGCGCCCCGGCGGCTTGCGATCCAGATCTTCACGATCAGCGCATCACCGGCGAGCGCGAGCGGTGCGCCCGCCTTGAACCCGGCATCGCGCAGCAATTCGGCCATCTGGCGATCGGAAAAGCCGAGCCGGGCGTGCTGGTGGCGGGTGCGCAATTCCTCCCGGTCATGGCTGGCGAAATCGACAATCGCGATGCGCCCGCCGCCCCGCAGCACGCGCGCGGCTTCGGCCAGCGCGGGGACGGGATCGGCGGCAAAGTGCAGCACCTGATGCAGGATGACCGTATCAAAGCTGGCATCAGCAAAAGGCAGATCGGTGAAATCGCCCTGCACCAGCTCGATCAGGTTGGTCGGCAGGTGTTGCAGTTTGGCGCGGGCGACGCGCAGCATTTCAAGGTTCTTGTCGAGCGCGACGATGCGTTCGGCATGGGGTGCGAAGAGTTCCGCCATGCGCCCTGTGCCGGTGCCGATATCGAGCAGTGCGCCGAGGGGGGCATCCGCAAGCGCTTCGGCGAGGCGATGCTCGACCTCGGCATCGGGGCTGTGGAGCGCGCGCAGATCATCCCATTCGCTGGCATGACGGGCAAAATAGGTTTCCGCCGCTGCCTCGCGCGCCTCCCGGATCGCGGCAAGCTTCCTGCGATCAGCATCGCAAAGCGCGGCAAAAGCAGGCTCGGCCGTCTCGGCAATCGCCAGCGTGGTTTGCACCGCTTCGATGATCGGAGCGTGCGGGCCTTCGGCATCGGCCTGGCGCAGGAACACCCAGCTGCCCTCACGCCGCCGTTCGGCAAGGCCGACATCGCACAGGATGCCGACATGGCGCGACACGCGCGGCTGGCTCTGCCCGAGCACCTGTGCCAACTCGCCCACGGCAAGCTCCATCGTGCCGAGCAGACGGGCGATACGCAGGCGGGTCGGATCGGCCAGCGCCTTGAAGATATCCTCGACGATCATGACGGGAAGGATATAAAGATATTTTTATATCTGTAAATCCATTTGGCGTCGTGAATGTGCCGCCGATGCCCTGATCAGCCGATGCGGATCAGGCCCGCTCCGGCTTGCGCGGCGAAGACCTCGGCACGGGCCGGCAGGGCCGCGCCGGGATTATAGCGTGTTGAAATCGCGTCGCGTACCGCGCTTGTCATCTCTTCGGCGACCAGCGCCACCAGACAGCCGCCAAAGCCTGCCCCTGTCAGCCGGACACCGCCCGCGTCGCCCAGCACATCGGCGACAAGGCTGACAAGCGCATCAATCGCGGGCAGCGACACGGCGAAATCCTCGCTTAATGACCAATGCGAAGCGGCCATCACCTCGGCCAGAACGGCGGTCTTGCCAGCGGCCAGCGCATCTGCCGCGCGTTCGACCCGCGCGATCTCGTGCACCACATGGCGCGCGCGGGCGAAGAGCACCTCATCAAGCGCGCCGCGATCCGCCACCAGCCGTTCGGGCGAGAGATCGCGCAGCAGGGCAACGCCGTAATGCGCCGCGGCCGCCTCGCATTCAGCGCGGCGCTGGTTGAAGGCGCTGGTCGTCAACTGCCGCCTGATCCCGGTATCGATCACCATGATCGCAAGGCCGGGCGCGATCGGCACTGGCCGGTGTTCAAGGCTGGCGCAATCAAGCAGCAGCGCATGCCCCGCGCTGGCGCAGGCCGACGCCATCTGATCCATGATCCCGCAAGCACAGCCGGCAAAATCATTCTCGGCGCCTTGCGCGATCTGCGCCCATGTTGCCGGGGCCAAAGCCGCGCCGCTGGCATCGGACAGGGCGAGCGCCAGCGCCACGCCGAGCGACGCGGACGAGGACAGCCCTGCCCCCATCGGCACGTCGCCCGCAATCGCCAACCGGGCGGGTTCCACCGCATGGCCCCGCTCTGCGAGCCCCGCAATTACCCCACGCAGATGGTTTTCCCATTCCTGCGCACCCGGCGTGATGGGCCCCGCCAGATCGACCCGCCCCCGCGCGCCCGCCATATCAATCGCAACCGCTTCGACACAGGCATCCGCCGTGCCCTCTTCAGCCGGGCCGAGCGCGATCACCGTTTCGCGGTCGATCGCACAGGGCAGAACCAGCCCGCCATTGTAATCGACATGCTCGCCAATAAGGTTGACCCGCCCGGGCGCGGCATAGAAGCGCGCAGGCGCGGCCCCGAAGGCCTCGCGGTAGCCCGCAGCGGCGCGGGCCATCAAGTGCTCACGGCGATCCATGGTTCAGCCTGTCTCCCCTGCGCTGCGATAATGCACCCGGCCATCGACCGCGCGGAGCATCCGGGCGGCAAGCTCAGGCGTCAGATCGCGCTGGGGTTCGGCCAGCATCTCATAGCCGACCATGAATTTGCGCACCTGTGCCGACCGCAGCAAGGGCGGGTAGAAATGCGCGTGAAGCTGGAAATGCGGCGCGCGCGCATCGGCGAACGGCGCCTGATGCCAGCCCATTGAATAGGGAAAGCTGGTGCGGAACAGATTGTCGTACCGCGTGGTCACTGCCTTGAGCATGCCGGCCAGATCAGCGCGCTGATCGGGGAACAGATCGGGCAGGCGCGCGGCGGGAAAGCGCGGCAGCAGCAGGATTTCAAACGGCCATTCGGCCCAGAACGGCACGATGGCGAGCCAATGCGCGGATTGTTCGACCACGCGCTCGCCCACGGCGATCTCGCGCGCGGCAAGATCCATGAGCATCGCGCGGCCATGCTTGGCCATGTAGGCGCGCTGGCTTTCATCCGCGATGCGCACGGCATCGGGCACATGGCCGGTTGCCCAGATCTGCCCGTGCGGATGGGGGTTGGAACAGCCCATCATCGCGCCCTTGTTCTCGAAGATCTGGACGCTGGCATGAGTCTGGCCGAGTTCGGCGGTCTGATCAGCCCAGCAATCCACCACGGCGCGCAAGGCCTCGGGCGAGAGCAGCGGCAGGGTTTTGGCATGATCGGGCGAGAAACAGATCACCCGGCACGTGCCACGCGCCGTTTCTGCCCGCAGCAGATCATCGCCCGCAGCCTCATCCGGCGCTTCGGTCAGCGCGGGGAAATCATTCGCGAAGACATGTACCCCGCGATAGGCCGGGTTTGTTTCGCCCCCGATGCGGGTGTTGCCGGGGCACAGGTAGCACGCCGGATCATAGACGGGCGGGAGCGGCTCGGGCGGGCTTTCCTCCCCCTTCCACGGCCGTTGCAGCCGCTGGGGTGAGACCAGCACCCAGCGGTTCGCCAACGGGTTGAACCGGCGATGCGGGCGGGTGAAGGCCGCCGTCATGGCCGGGCCTCTGCCGGCTGTCGCCAGAACGGCGCGAAAGTGGCGCGCCCGCCCATCAGCCGGTTGCTGACCAGCGCGGCCATCACGCTCGTCACCAGCGTGATCACCATGAAATCAATGTAATGCAGCGCGATGATCCCGGCAGGCTGCAACTGGAAGGTGAAAGCGCCATACAGCGCCACGCCCCACACCACCCCGGCAATCGCGGCAGGCGCGCTCACCCCCCGGAACATCAGCCCCGCGATGAAGGCTGAAAGGATCGGCATCGACAGCAGCCCGTTCAGTTGCTGGAGCAGGTTGATGATGCTGGTGGCGGATTGATACATCGGCACCAGCGCAATCGCGATCACCGTCAGCAGCACCGAAACCCCTGCGGCAAGCTTCCAGAAATCGCGCACGTCGCCGACGAAACGCTCATGGAAATCGACGGCGTAAAGCGCCACCGAGGAATTGAGCACCGCGCTGAAAGTGGTGATGACCGCCGCCGCCACCATCGCGGCAAAGGCGCCAGCGAGCCACGGCGGAAGGACTTCGGCGACCAGCCGGCCATAGGCCGCATCACCGACCTGCCCGAACAGCTTGAAGGCGACAATGCCGGGGATCACCACGATCGGCGGCACAATCAGGATGCGGATGATCGCGGCGGCGATCACGCCTTTCTGCGCTTCGCGGATAGTGGGCGCAGCCATCGCCTTCTGGGTGAGGTTCTGGTTGGTGGACCAGTAGAAGATCTGGATGAAGATCATGCCGGTGAACAGCGTGTGGAACGGGATCGGACTATCCGTCCCGCCGATCATCGTGAGGCGTTCAGGCGGCACGCCGGTGACAATATCGAAATCGACGGCGGCCAGCGCCAGCACGACGATCAGCAGCGCAAGGCCGAGAATGCCCACGCCCGAATAGGTGTCCATCACCGCCACCGCGCGCAGCCCGCCCAGCATGGTGTAGGCAGCGGAAATCACCGCCAGCACGGCGGCATAGGCGATGATCGACACGCTCCCGCCAAACAGCGATTGCATGAACAGCCCGCCCGAATAAAGCGCGGCCGGCAGATAGATCAGCACATTGCCCGCGAGGAAGAGCCCGGCAATCAGCGTGCGGATGCTGCGTCCGCCATAGCGCCGTTCGAGCAATTCGGTGACCGTGGTGCAGCCTTCGCGGTAATAGATCGGGACGAACACGAGGGCGAGGATCAGCAGCCCGGCAAAGCCCGCGATCTCCCACCATGCCAGCAGCGCCATCTGGTTACCGTTCATTCCCACCAACTGATCGGTGGACAGGTTGGTGAGCGTGATCGAGCCAGCAACGAAGGGCCAGGACAATCCCTTGCCCGCAAGGAACACGTCCTTGCTCGATCCGTCATGACGGGTGCGGCGGATCGTTGCCCAGGTTGCCAGCGCGACCAGCGCCGTCAGGCCAAGGCAGACACCGATCTGAAGCAGGCTGGCCGATGGCAGGGTTTCGCGCATCATTCTCTTTCGCAAGCGGTTCTGCGCGGTTACAGCCGATGTGCCGCGGATCGGCAAGGGCTTGCCCGGCCTCCATCACCGGCGCAATGAAAGTGAGACGATTTGTCCGATACACCCGCTCATGTCCGGCTTGATGGCCACGCGCTGACACTGGTCTTTGCCTGCGCCCGAGACGGCGCCGCGCGGCTGATCCATGCCGGGGCGAAGCTCCCGGCAGGCGAGGATCTGGCCGCGCTTGATACAGCAGGCGCACGCGGGCGTCACGAAAACCAGCCTGATGTGCCGCCGGTTGCCGGGCTCCTGCCCGAAGCCAAGCACGGCCTGATGACCAGCCCCGCGGTGGTGCTGCGCCGCGGCGGCGCGCGGCTGACGACGGATCTGCGGCTGGCGCGCTGGGAAGCGACGCACGAAGCCCTGACCCTTACCTTGCGCGATGAAGCGGCGCAGATCGAAGCGGTGCTCCACTGGCAGATCGGTGCGGGCGATGTGGTGCGCTGCCACACCGTGCTGACCAATCACGGCACCGCGCCGCTCGAGATCGAACAGCTTGCCTCGCTCGCGCTGCCCGTGCCCGCCCGCTTTACCGAATGCACCAGCTACGCAGGCCGCTGGGCGAGCGAGCTCCACGAACATCGCCGCACAATCGCGCCTGACGGCCTCCACCGCAAGTCGCACGGCGGCAAGCCGGGGTTTGATGGCGGCAACTGGCTGTTGCTCCACGGGCCGGGGCAGGAAGTGCTGGGCGCGCATCTTGCCTGGAGCGGGGATTTCATCACCCGGCTCGAATGCGACAGCGCAGGCGCGGGTGATGGCACTGCGCTGCTGCAACTGGCGGCAAGCTGGCAGCCGGGGGAGATCATGCTTGCCCCTGGCGCAAGCCGGGCCACGCCCCCTGCCCTGTTTGCGACAGCGGATCATCGCAGCGCACTCGCACGGGCGTTCCATGCGCATCTGCGAGACGATGTACTCCCTGTCCGCAAGGATTGGGGGCCGCGCAAGGTGCACCTCAATTCGTGGGAAGCGCTCGGCTTCGACCTCTCCGAGGACAAGCTGATCGCACTGGCGGAGGATGCCGCCCGCCTCGGCATCGAGCGCTTCGTGCTGGACGACGGGTGGTTCGGGGGCCGCCGCAACGACCAGACCAGCCTCGGCGACTGGCTCGTCTCGCCCGATGTCTTCCCGAACGGCCTCGGCCCGCTGATCGCGCGTGTCCACGCTCTCGGGATGGATTTCGGCCTGTGGGTCGAACCGGAAATGGTCTCGCCCGACAGCGACCTCTATCGTCAACACCCCGACTGGTGTCTGCACGCGCCCGGACAGGAACGCCGCACGATGCGCGGGCAGCTGGCACTCGACATGGCACGGACAGAGGTGCGCACCTACCTGTTCGAACGGCTCGACGCGCTGCTGCGCGAGAACGCCATTGCCTACCTCAAGTGGGACCATAACCGCGACCTCTTCCCCTCGCGCCCCGGCCAGACCGATGGCTTCTACGCCCTCCTCGACCGCCTGAGTGCCGCCCACCCCAAGGTGGAGATCGAAAGCTGTTCGAGCGGCGGGGGGCGGATCGACTTCGGCGTCCTCTCGCGCGTCCACCGCGTCTGGCCCTCGGACAACAACGACGCCATCGAGCGCCTCAGGATCATGCGCGCGTGGTCGCAATTCCTGCCGCTGGACGTGCTCGGCAGCCATGTCGGCCCCTCGCCCAATCCGATCACCGGACGCCGCCTCGCGATGGACTTCCGCGCCAAGGTGGCGATTTTCGGCCACATGGGCGTGGAGGCCGATCCGGCCCGCATGACCGACAAGGAACGCGCCACGCTGGCCGCGCATATCGCGCTCTACAAGCAATGGCGCGGCGTGCTGCATTCGGGCGCGCTGTGGCGGCTCGCGCATCCCGATCCGAACGTCACCGGGATGATGGTCACCCACATGGGCAGAGCGCTGGCGTTGGTGGCCCAGACCGCCTTCTCCCCGGTGTTCGACGCCGCGCCGGTAAGGCTTGCGGGTCTCGAGCCTGATGCGCGCTACCGCGTGACCCTCCCCGAGCCATGGCCACCACGCGCGAGGCACTATCTCGCCGCGCCGGAGCAGTGGCGCGAGGGGCTCGTCCTGTCGGGCACCGCGCTGATGACGCAGGGCCTCGCCCTCCCCCTCACCCATCCCGAAACCGCGTGGCTCGTCGTGCTGGAGAGATTGCCGCAATGAAACTCGGCTGCTGCTACTATCCCGAACATTGGCCGGAGGAATGGTGGGCCGAGGATGCCCGGCGCATGGCGGAGATGGGCCTCTCGCTCGTCCGTATCGGCGAATTCGCATGGAGCCGCCTCGAACCCGAGCCCGGACACTACGACTGGGGCTGGCTCGACCGTGCTATCAACACGCTTCACGCGGCGGGCCTCAAGGTCATCCTCGGCACGCCCACCGCGACCCCGCCCAAGTGGCTGGTCGATCAGATGCCCGATATGGTCGCCATCGACGAGCAGGGCCGCCCGCGCGGCTTCGGCTCGCGCCGCCACTACTGCTTCAGCCACGAGGGCTATCGCGCCGAATGTCGCCGGATCGTCACCGCGCTGGCCGAGCGCTATGGGAAGCACCCCGCGCTTCACATGTGGCAGACCGACAACGAATTTGGCTGTCATGACACCGTGCTGAGCTTCTCCGACGCCGCCGCCACGTCGTTCCGGGGCTGGCTGGCGGCGCGTTACGGTACGGTTGAAGCGCTGAACACGGCCTGGGGCAATGTGTTCTGGAGCATGGAGTATCGCTCCTTCGCCGAGGTCGATCCCCCGCACCTCACCGTCACCGAGGCGAACCCGGCGCATTGGCTCGACTACCGCCGCTTTGCTTCCGATCAGGTCGCCAGCTTCAACCGCGAGCAGGTGGATATCCTGCGTGCGCACTCACCCGGCGTGGACATCACCCATAACTTCATGGGCTTCTTCACCGAGTTCGATCACCATGCCGTGGGCCGCGATATCGACGTGGCGACTTGGGATTCCTATCCGCTCGGTTTCCTCGAACAGTTCTGGTTCTCGGGCGAGGAGAAGGCCGCCTACCTCAGGCAGGGCCACCCCGATATCGCCGCCTTCCACCACGATCTCTACCGCGGCTGTTCAGGCGGCCGCTGGGGGGTGATGGAACAGCAGCCCGGCCCGGTGAACTGGGCGCGGTTCAACCCCGCGCCGCTGCCGGGGATGGTGGCACTGTGGACGCTCGAAGCCTGCGCGCACGGCGCGGAGCTGACGAGCTACTTCCGCTGGCGGCAGGCCCCTTTCGCGCAGGAGCAGATGCACGCCGGCCTGCTGCGCCCCGACAGCACCGAAGCCGAAGCCGCGCCCGAGGTGCGAAAGGCAGCCGAAGTCCTCGCCGCCATCGGCAAGCAAGCGACCGCGCAGGCCCCGGTCGCGCTGGTGTTTGCCTATGAGGCGGCGTGGGTGATCGGCATCCAGCCGCAGGGGGCGAGCTTCCGCTATCTCGAACTGGCGTTCGAATTGTATCAGGCGCTGCGTGTTCGGGGTCTGGATGTCGATATCGTGTCCCCGGATGCGGACCTTTCCGGCTACAGGATGGTGCTGGTGCCGACCCTGCCGATCATGCCCGATGGCTTTGCGGCCAAGATGGCGGCGCTCGAATGCCCGGTGCTGCTGGGCCCGCGAACAGGCAGCAAGACGCAGAGCTTCACGATCCCCGAAGGGCTGGCTCCGGGCGAGGTGCGAGACCTGATCCCGCTCACCGTCACCCGCGTCGAAAGCCTGCGGGACGGGGTGGCCGAGGCGGCAGACGGCTTCGCGGTGACCCGCTGGCGCGAGGACGTGGCGAGCGACCTCGCCCCCGAACTGACGGACAGCGCGGGGCGCGGGGTGGTCTACCGCCACGCCAACATCCGCTACTGCGCGATCTGGCCCGACCGCGCATTGCTGCGCCTGCTGGTCGAGCGGATGGCGGGCGAGGCGGGGGTAGCCGTGCTCGATCTGCCCGAAGGCATCCGCGTGCGCCGCACGGCGACCCACGCCTTCACCTTCAACTACGCCGCCGAGCCGGTCGCAGTGCCACATCTCGGCGAAACCCTCGCCCCGGCCAGCTGGCACATCGCGGGACGTTAAAGCGCGGCAAGCGCCTTGGCATAGTGATCGCGCAGCGTCTCGCTCCCGAATTCGGGGGTGAGATCGGCACGGTAGGTGCCCGTTGCCGGATCTAGCACCAGCATCGACTCCGTCGCATAGTAGCGCGCGATGCGGGCATATTCGGCCTTTTCGGCGAACCAGTCCGACCAGCCCGCGCCCAGCGCTAGCAGCTTTTCCGCCTTGGTGAACAGGCCGGGCGATACGGATTTGTAACGCGGCTCCTTGCCGAGCAATTCGAAGATCATCGCGCCCTGCTCACGCAAGGAGATCGCCGGGCCGGGGCCGCCAATCGGCAGGATCGCATTGCGGCGCGCCGGATCGGCTGCACAATCCGCGATGAAGCGCGCCAGATCATCGTCCGAAATCGGCTTGCAGCGGGTAAGCTCCCCGTCGCCAAAAATCAGGAAGGGCTTGCCCCGCTTCACCCGCTTCAACTGGCCCGACAGCGATTTGAAGAAGGCGGTGGGCCGCACAATGGTGTAATCCATGCCGCTGCCGCGCAGCTCGGCCTCGAAGGCAAGCTTGGCGTGCTGGAAGGCAAGCAGCGGCTTTTGCACGCAGATCGCCGAAAGCAGGATGAAATGCTGCGCGCCCACCCCTTTGGCCGCCGCGAGCAAGGCGAGATTGGCGCGGCGATCGACCTTGTCGGCATCCTTCGGCCCGCCGCTGCGCGAAGCAATGCACGAGATCACAACTTCGGGCTGCGCCTTGGCAAAAGCGGCAGCGAGACCCGCGGCATCATCAAGCGCAACCGTGATGCCATGCGCCCCGGCCAGTTCGGGGAGCGCCCGCCCGGCCTTGCCCTGCGGCCTGAGCAGGGCTGTCACCGCGGCGCCGCGCGCCACGAATTCGCGCACAACCGCGCGGCCAATAGTCCCGCTTGCCCCGGCAATGATCACGCGATGGGGTGGCGGCGTCGGGTGGTCAGTCTCAGCCATGGGCCGGTGAGTAACGCCGTTGGAGACAAGGTCAACGGGGCGCGCACTGGCAATGCGGCGCAAAGAAAAAGGGCGGCAGGTTGCCCCGCCGCCCCAATTCTGCGGACGCTTGCGCGTCCTGATCCATCAATCGATCAGAAGTTCAGACCGATGGTGACCGAGAAGCGACGGCCCAGCGCGTCGTAAATGGTCGGGAAGGTGTTACCCGTGTTGAACGCCGTCGAACCAATGGTGCTGCCGACTTCCGGCGGATCCTTGTCGAACAGGTTCTCGATCAGCGCCGAAACGCGGATCTTGTCGGTCACATCGAAGCCCAGGTTGAGATCGAACCAGTTGTAGGCATCGATCGAACGATAGGCCCCGACCACACGGTTCGGGTTGGTGGCGCCGAAGCTGCCCACAACGCCCGGCTGCAAGGTGTTCGGCACGGTGCGGGGTTCCACATCGAAGCCGCTGATGTAGCGCCAGAACAGCGAGGCATCAAAGCCCTTGTAGGTCAGGGTCGAACGCAGGTTCGCCGACCAATCCGGGATCATCACGCTATCGCAATCAACCGAGAAGAAACCTTGGCATTCACGATTGAACGAAGCCGGGCCCGACTGGAAGCGGTTGCGCATCGAGTGGTTGGCGTTGAGGTGGAAGTTGAGGCCCACTTCGCCGAGGTCAACCGCGTAGTTTGCGTTGATATCAATGCCTTCACGCTGGATCTGGCCCAGGTTCGACGGGAACAGCAGCAGACCCTGAACCGAGCCCGGATCACCCGAAAGACCGCCGGTCAGACGATCACGACGGATCAGCTGACAGTTGACGAAGTTCGGATCAGTCTGGCCGAAGCAGCCGCTGACAACGTCACCCACGCCCGGCGAAGTGATCGCATCCTCCACCGTGATGCGATACCAGTCGGCCGAGATCAGCAGCCTCGGAGCAAACGTCGGCTGGAATACGACACCGGCTGACCAGGTGGTCGCGGTTTCGGGTTGCAGGTTGATGTTGCCGCCACCGGTGGTGTTGATCTGACCGGCAATCGGAGCAGGGATGCTGCCCAGACGGCCCGGTGCCGCGCCAACCGCTGCAAGCTGCGCAGCACAGAGCGCCGAGACAGTTGCGTTGGCGGTACCCAGAGCCAGCTGGCACGGGTCGGTCGTCAGGTTGGTTAGCGTGGTGTTCACCGGCGAGAACAGTTCGCCGATGTTCGGCGTACGGGTCGCACGGGTCCACGCCGCGCGGAACTTGATGTCCTCGATCGGAGCCCACTGCACACCGCCCTTGAAGGTCCAGTTGCCGCCCGTAGTGTTGAAGTCCGAATAGCGGAAGCCGCCATCGACCTGCAGCAGGTGAGCGAACGGACGATCTTCAACCAGCGGCACGATCAATTCGCCGTAGAATTCGGTCGAGAAGAACGAACCCTCGGTCCGCTGCACCGCACCGCCTGCGCCAAGGATGGCACCAGCAGTCGAAGTCGGAAGGTCACCGAAGGTAAGGCCCGAGTAACGACGATATTCGGCACCAACCGCGAAGGCGATGGGGGTTTCAGCGATCGGCGACGTCACGCCGAAATCACCGCTGATAATTGCCTGGGCAGTTTCAAAGGTGGTGGTGCTGAAGGTGCTGGTCGGCGTGCCGATGAAAGCCAGCATCTGCGGCGTGATCGAGCCTTCCGGACCAAACAGGTTGAGCGGGACGCAGCCGCCCGACGGATCGGCGCAAGCGGCCGGGTTGGTCGGGTTGACGCGCAGCGCCTGGTTCACACGCGCAAGCAGAGCGTTGCCCGAAACGTTGGTATTGACGCGGTTAGATTCGCCATACTGACCGAAGATATCGAAGTTCACCGTGTTGGTGATCTTACCACGAACACCTGCGGTGAACTGGAACAGATCGGTGGTGAATTCGGTCACACGCGGGCCGGACTCAACGAAGCGACGACCGACCAGCAGGCCCGGAACGTTGGTCCCGTTGGCGATCGCGGTGGCCAGAGCTGCCGGGGTGAGACCGGCAAATTCGGCCAGCTGCTCGCGCATTTGCGTGGTCAGGAACGGGTTGTTGAACGGAACCTGGACCTGGCTGCTGAAGAAGGTGCCCGACGGCGCCAGTTCAGTGCGAACCTTGCTGCGGGTGTAGAGGCCTTCAGCATAGACTTCGATCGCCGGAGCCACTTCGTAGTTGGCCTGAGCCATCATGCTGAAGCGCTCAAGCGGGGTCTGGAAGAGGTTCGGCGGGTTGAAGTTGTAATCCGACAGACCCGGAACGATCTGGCCGTTCTCAAAGCGAGCACCGGGCGCGAACGGACCGGTGGTCGGAACCGGCGAAAGCAACGCGGCCGGGACAGCGGTTGCCGAACCCTGGATCGGGCCGGCGGTCGCAGTGGCGCAGTTGGCATCCGACACCGAAGCCGGGCAAGTCGAACCACGACCAAACAGGCTGAACGCGCGGTCGCCCTGACGAACCGGCTCAGTCTTGGTGTAGTCAAGACCGATGGTCACGTTGCCGCGGCCATCCGAGATGTTGGCGCCGAATGCACCGCTGACGCGGAACTGGCGGCCATCACCACGCTCGGTGATGCCGTTGATCATCTGCAGATCAACGCCTTCGAAATTGCGACGGGTGCTGAAGTTCACAACCCCGGCGATAGCGTCCGCACCATAGGTGGTCACAGCACCGCCGGTCAGCACTTCGAAGCGCTCGATCATGGCGATCGGAATGGCGTTGAGGTCAACCACCGAACCCAGCGTCGAAGGAACAAGACGACGGTTGTTCATCAGCACGAGGTTACGGTTGGCACCCAGACCACGCAGGTTAAGGGTCGCGACACCGCCGTTACCGTTGTTGACCTGCTGACCGACGCCCGGCGCGGCGCCCGGGAGGCGGCGCAGCACGGTTTCGATCGACATCGGCGCCTGAGCAGCGATTTCAGCCGCGTCAACACCGAGCACCGGGTTCGAGAGAACGAGGTTCGAGTCCGCGATGCGCGTACCCGTTCCGGTCACGACGATAACCGCACCCGGCTCTTCGGCGGCAGGCGCAGCGTCATCGGTTTGCTGTGCGAAAGCGGGAGTCGCGGTGAAAGCCAGCGCGATAGCGAGGCTGGCAAGACCGCCCTGCAACTTAAATTTGTTCTGAGACACGTTATTCCCCTCGGGACGTTGGTGATCCAGCCAAACGCAAACCGCAGTAAATTCCAACACTACAGTCCCCGTCCGACATCAGACTGAGATACGCGGTGACCAATTGCACTGTAAAGGCAAGGGCGTAGCCCGCACGTCGCTTAGCAACATTTAGTCGCAAAAATGCAACACTTTTGAATCTTACCGCAAAACCGATTAACCATTCCTTTTCCACTGCTTAATAGCCGCAAGGGATCACATCGAATCCACCCCAGCCCGTTGGCCTGCTTGGGAAATTCATGCCAGGGCAGCGCAAACATGATGGCTCCAAAGCGCGCAGCCTGTCGACAGGACAGCTTGACAGTCCGCGTTGCCGCGCGCACCCATGGGCACTCTAACGGTGGGGTTTTACCGGGAGGACGTCACATGTTCACACGCTGGCTGGCCGATGTGGCCATTACATTCCTCGCTGTTTCTGCATCCGTTGCCCTGGCTCAGCCAGCGCCACCCGCACCTGCGGCTGTGACCGATCCCTCTGTGACGGTTATTGGCGAAAAGCCAGCCACGGCAGAGCCTTCGGACAAGGTCACCGACCCCAAGGATCCCAATTTCGTACGCTGCCGGAGCGAGCCGGTGCTCAATTCGCGCGCCCAGCGGGTCAAGGTGTGCCGCACCAACAAGGAATGGGCTGCGGCTTCGCGGGAGGGGAATCGGCAGACGCAAGAGCTGCTGAATGCGGGGCGCCCCACACAGCCCTCTCCCTGATCGAAGCACAAAGAGGTCGGAAACCGCGGGCGGATCGCACCGCTCGGGCGCTGGCTGCCATAATTATGTTGCGCTCTTGCAACGCTTCGCACTTAAATTTGTAACAATGTGCTCATGCGGCGCTTCGAAGGTTGCGCAGTCGCAACCTTTGCCTTTTAACCAGCGTCAGCATTTTTCCAAAATTGCTGAAAATCCAAAAACAGGGGTACCATCATGATGAATTTGCAGGCGCGCCAGCGTCGGGACGCACTTTTCGTGAGCGCAGGACTCGCTGCCCTCATGGTAGCGATGCCCGCCATGGCGCAGACCACCCAGGCAGAAGAGCCGGTTGACGTCACCACGCAGGCCGCTGAAGAAGCGCCCCAGAGCGGCGCGATCATGGTTACGGGTTCGCGTATCCGCAACCCCAACCTCACTGGGTTTGCGCCGACCACCACGATCGACCGCGAATTCATCGATCAGCGCAACTTCATCAACGTCGCCGACGCCATCAACACGCTGCCGCAGATCCGCGGTTCGGTGACCCCGAACGGCGATCAGGCTGCGTTCGGCCAGGGCGTGAACTTCATCAACAACTTCGGCCTCGGTTCGAACCGCACGCTGACCCTGATCAACGGGCGTCGCGTGGTTTCGTCGAACCCGCCGTCGCTGTTCGGCCCGGCAGCTGCCGGTACGCAGGTTGACGTGAACATCATCCCGGCTGCGCTGGTGAAGGCTGTTGACATCGCCGCAGCGGAAGGTGCGCCGGTTTACGGCTCGGACGCGATCGCGGGCACGGTGAACTTCATCCTTGACGACCGTTACGAAGGCCTTTCGCTCAATGCCACCTCGGGCATCTATGAAGAAGGCGATGGCTTTTCCTACCGCTTTGAAGGTGTCTACGGCACCAAGTTCGCAGGCGGCCGCGGGCACCTCCAGATGTCGGCGTTCTATACTTACACCGATGGCATTCGTCAGAACCAGCGCCAGCTGTTCCTCGATGAACTGACCGTTCAGCCGAACCTTATTGAAGCCGGCCGGCTTGCTCCGGGTGTTGGTTTCGACACCGGCCCGACTGATGGCAACCCCGCGACCGTGGTGTTTCGCGGCCTTGGCCTTTTCCCGCTGTCGAACACCGGCGTGATCTTCGGTGGCCCGCTGGGCGTCACCACCTCGACGGCCCGCCCGACCGGCGCCGTTGGCAACCAGGCGTTCCAGTTCGACGCGGCCGGGAACCTCGTGCCCTATAACGTCGGCACCCGCGTCCGTTCGCTGATTGGCGGCGTTGCGACCCCGAGCGGCAACAACGCGATTGATGGTGACGGCTTCAAGTTCTCTGACTTCGGCCAGCTGACTTCGGATCTGCGCCGTTTCGGGGCGAACCTGTTCGCCAACTATGATCTGACCGACAAGATCAACCTCTTCGTCGAAGCGCAGTATTTCGATTCGCGCGCTGACGAGTTGGTGCAGCAGCCCACCTTCAACACGCCGCTGTTCGGCGGGGCGAGCAGTGCGCTCACCTTCAACGTCAACAACCCGTTCCTGAGCGCGCAGGCGCGCGGGGTTTTGCAGGGCGCGGGCGTGACCAACTTCACCCTGTCGCGCGCGAACGTTGGCTTTGCTGACCTCACCGGCTTTGCGGAAACCGAATTCATGCGCGGTGTCATCGGCGCACGCGGTGATTTCAAGCTGTTCAACAATGACTGGAACTGGGAAACCTCGTTCAACTACGGCAAGTCGAACATCACTGACTTCCGTCAGGACATCAACGTCCAGAACTTCGTGAACGCCACCAACGTTGCCACCAACGCACAAGGCCAGATCGTCTGTGCGGCCAACCTTCCGGGCGGCTTCACCGGGACCCCGGCGCAGGCTGGTTTCAACCCTGTTCCTGACGCAGCGTGTGTGCCGTTCAACTTCTTCGGCAACCAGGCCAGCGCTGCCGCGCTTGACTACGTCACCTCGGATAACGTGACTGAAACCAACCTCGAGCAGGTCGTGTTCAACGCCAACGTCGGCGGCACGCTGTTCAAGTTCAACAACAACGATGTCAGCGTGAACGGCGGTTATGAATACCGCCGCGAGAAGGGCTCGTTCATTCCGTCCGAGTTCGAACAGCTCGGTCGTGGTCGCGGCGCTGCGGTGACCCCGATTGTCGGCGAATACACCCTGAACGAAGTCTTCGGCGAAGTGCTGTTGCCGCTGATCTCGCCGGAAAACGACATGCTGATTGAATCGGCGATCGTCTATGGCCGCGGCCGCTATGTTGACAACACCGTGAACGGCGGGTTCTTCTCGTGGGCAGCTGGCGGCAGCATCGCGCCGATCCAGGACATTGAGTTCCGCGGCAACTTCACGCGTTCGTTCCGCGCCCCGGCGCTGACCGAACTGTTCCTGCCGCAGGCCAATGCGTTCGGGTTCGTGCCTGATCTGTGTATGCCGGGTGCAATCACTGGCGGTGCCAACCCGACCGCCCGTCAGCGCAACTGTCAAGCCTTCCTCGCTGCCTTCCCGAATGTGCAGCGTCCGCAGCAGGCGTCGGTGGCGAGCGTGCCGATCATCGTCGGTGGTAACCCGAGCCTGCTTAACGAACAGGCTGACAGCTACAGCTTCGGCGGGATTTTCCGTCCGCGGTTCCTGCGCAACTTCTCGTTGACGGTAGATTACATCAACATCGCCATCAGCAACCCGATTGCCCAGCTGTCGGTGGCCCAGATCAACTCGGGCTGCTTCGACAACGACAACTTCAACACCGCCGATCCGGCCAACGGCAACTCGTTCTGCTCGTTGATCCGTCGTCAGGCCAATGGTGAAGTCGTCAACGATCCGGGCAACCCGGGCGTGCGCACCGGTTTCCAGAACGGCAATCGTATCGATTACGAAGGCATCCAGAGCGCCATGCTCTATGCCACGTCGCTCGAAGGAATCGGCATCAAGGGCACGCTGCAGGCTCGCGGCGATCTGACCGTGGTGCTGCGTCGCCAGATCGACATCACCGGTGTGGCTCCGGCGCGTTCGGATGCGGTCATCGGCGATCCGACCTGGGCCGGCCAGTTCACGCTGAACTACACCAACAAGCGTTGGGGCATCGGTTCTGTGTGGCGTTACGTTGGCGAACAGCTGTTCTCGCGGTTTGACCGTACGCCGGATGCGCGTCAGTTCGACAAGCTTGATGCCTTCGTCACCACCGACGTGAACGTGTTCTACCGCACGGAAGACAATTTCCGTCTGAACTTTGCGGTGCGCAACCTGTTCGACCGTCGCTGCCAGATCAACGCCGGGTTCTGTATCCCGGCGGGCGTCAACGACTCCTTCGGTCGCCAGTTCACGGTGAACGTCTCGAAGGAATTCTAAGTCCTTCGGAATACCCACAAGAAAAGGCCCCGGGGAACCGGGGCCTTTTTTGTTGGTCTGCGCGGCAGCGATGGCAGCGACGATAGGAGGGCGGCGCTTACGCCACTTGCATCGCCAACTGGCCATCGCCTTCGTCGATCCGCAAGGTGGCACCGTCGGGCAGCTTGCCTTCCAGCAGCATCTCGGCGAGCGGGTCTTGCAGATAGCGCTGCACCGCGCGCTTCAGCGGCCGTGCGCCATAGACCGGGTCATAGCCAACCCGCCCCAGCCAGCGCAGCGCAGCATCGCTAAGATCGAGCGTGATCTTGCGATCCGCGAGGAGCTTTTGCACCCGGCCCACCTGAATGGCGACGATCGGCGCCATGTGCTCCTGCCCCAGCCGGTGGAACAGGATGATCTCATCAAGCCGGTTGAGGAATTCGGGGCGGAAATGCCCGCGCACCACATCCATCACCTGCGGCTCGACACTGGCCACATCCTCGCCATCGGCAAGGCCAGCAAGATACTGGCTGCCGAGGTTTGATGTCAGAATGATCAGCGTGTTCGCGAAATCGACAACCCGGCCCTGCCCATCCGTCAGGCGGCCATCGTCGAGCACTTGCAGCAGCACGTTGAACACGTCGCCATGCGCCTTTTCGACCTCGTCGAACAGCACCACCTGATAGGGGCGGCGGCGCACGGCCTCGGTCAGCACCCCGCCCTCTTCATAGCCGACATAGCCCGGAGGCGCACCTATCAGACGCGCGACTGAATGCTTCTCCATGAATTCGCTCATGTCGATGCGCACCATCGCGCTGTCATCATCAAACAGGAACCCGGCCAAGGCCTTGGTGAGTTCGGTCTTGCCGACCCCCGTCGGGCCAAGGAACAGGAACGAACCAAGCGGCCGCCCCGGATCCTGCAAGCCTGCGCGGGCCCGCCGCACCGCCTTCGACACCGCCTCGATGGCCTGCGACTGGCCGATCACCCGCTTGCCGATGATCTCTTCCATCTGGAGGAGCTTTTCGCGCTCGCCTTCCATCATCTTGTCCATGGGGATGCCGGTCCAGCGGCTGACCACGGCGGCGATATCCTCTTCGGTCACTTCTTCGCGCAGCATGGCATTGGCGGACTGCCCCTGCGCTTCGGCAAGCTGCTTCTCCAGTTCGGGAATGCGCCCGTAGGACAGCTCGCCCGCGCGGGCGAGATCGCCTTCGCGCTGGGCCTGCTCGAGTTCGAGCCGTGCGGCGTCGAGCTGCTCCTTGATCTTGCCCTCGGCCTCGATCTTGTCGCGCTCGTTCTGCCAGCGGGTGGTGAGTTCGGCGGATTGTTGCTCGAGATTGCCGAGTTCCTCGCGCAGGGCCACCAGCCGGTCCTTGGAATTCTGGTCGGTCTCCTTGCTGAGAGCGCTTTCCTCGATCTTGAGCTGGATGATCCGCCGGTCGAGCGCTTCGATCTCCTCGGGCTTGCTCTCCACTTCCATGCGGATGCGGCTCGCCGCCTCGTCCATCAGGTCAATCGCCTTGTCGGGCAGGAAGCGGTTCGCGATATAGCGGTCAGACAGCTTCGCCGCCGCGACAATAGCGCCATCCGTGATCCGCACGCCGTGGTGCAGCTCGTACTTGTCCTTGATCCCGCGCAGAATCGAAATCGTGTCCTCGACCGTCGGCTCGGCGATGAAGACCGGCTGGAACCGCCGCTGGAGCGCAGGGTCCTTCTCGACATATTTCTGGTATTCGTCGAGCGTGGTCGCACCGATGCAATGCAGCTCGCCGCGCGACAGGGCCGGCTTGAGCAGGTTCGAGGCATCCATCGAGCCTTCCGAAGCGCCCGCCCCGATCAGGGTGTGCATCTCGTCGATAAACAGGATGATCTGGCCTTCCGCATGCTTGACCTCGTCGAGCACGGACTTGAGGCGTTCTTCGAACTCGCCGCGATACTTCGCGCCCGCGATCAGCGCGCCCATGTCGAGGCTCATCAGCGTACGGCCCTTGAGGCTGTCGGGCACATCGCCATTGGCGATGCGCAGCGCGAGGCCTTCAGCAATCGCGGTCTTGCCGGTGCCGGGTTCGCCAATCAGCGCCGGGTTGTTCTTGGTGCGGCGAGCGAGGATCTGGATCGTGCGGCGGATTTCCTCGTCGCGGCCGATCACCGGATCAAGCTTGCCGTCACGCGCGGCCTTGGTGAGATCGCGCGCGAATTTCTCCATCGCGTCATAGGTGCTTTCCGCCCCGGCGCTGTCGGCCCGCTTGCCGCCGCGCAAGGCTTCGATGGCGGCGTTGAGCGCTTGCGGCGTGATCCCGGCACCCTTCAGCGCCTCTCCCGCCGCGCCGGGCGCGAGCGCGAGGGCGGTTAGAATGCGCTCGACCGTAACATAGGAATCGCCAGCCTTGTCAGCGAGCTGTTCGGCGGAGTCGAGCACCCGCACCGCATCATTATCGAGCCCCGGCGTGGCCTGCGCGCCGCTTCCGGTGACGGCGGGAATCTTCGCCAGACCGGCATCGACCGCGCTCGCCGCCACAGGAGCCTGCCCGCCGGCGCGCTGGATCAACCCTGCCGCCATGCCTTCGCTGTCTTCGAGCAAGGCCTTGAGGATATGCAGCGGGGTGATCCGCTGGTGGTTCATGCGGATCGCTACAGTCTGGGCGCTTTGCAGGAAGCCCTTGGCGCGGTCGGTAAACTTTTCGAGATTCATGGATGAAACCCCTCCATCAGATTGCCCCGGCTAGATAATGTTGCAAATCAGCAACACAAGGCCTTGACGCAGGCGTGTTCGATCCCGTGCCTGTCGATCATGAAATGGGTCGCGTGCTCGCGCGTGACAAGAGGCTGCGGCGCAACCGCTTCGGCTTGACCTTGCCTGGCGGTCACGCGATGACAAAGCACCGGAATTCGGGGGAGAGACAGACAGATGACGTGGCTTAAAGGCAGCGCGATTGCCTTGGCAGGCGCAGTGGGCCTCGGCGTGGCCGGGCTCGCCGCTTGGGAACCCTTCTTCGCGCATGCGGCCGCCGCACCCGCCGCGCCGCGCACCTATGCGGCCGAGATTATCCGCGATGATTACGGGGTGCCGCATATCTATGGCGACACTGATCCCGATGTCGCCTTCGGCGTCGCAGTCGCCCATGCCGAGGATGATTTCTTCACCTTGCAGGATGTCATTGCGATGAGCCGCGGGCGCTATGGCGCGATTGCGGGCGAGGACGGGGCCAAGGTCGATTTCGTCTATCATCTGATTGATGCGCGCGGCACGGCAGCGCGCGAATTTCCCAAACTGCCGCGCGAAACCCGCGCGCTGCTTGAAGCCTATGCCGCGGGCCTCAACCACTATGCCAGCCAACATCCCGGCGAGATCAAGCTGGCGGATCTCTTCCCGGTGAATGGCGAGGATATCGCGGCGGGCTTTGCGCTGCGTCAGCCGTTCTTCTTCGGGCTTGATAGCGTAATCGGCCCGCTGGTGGCGGGTAAGCCACTGCGCCCCGAACATGGGCCCGATATTCCCGGCTTCCCGCGCGAGAAGATCGGCGATGGTTCAGCGGTTGCCGCAGCGGCCGCCCCGACGCGCGCTGGCCGCCGCTTGGTGCTGCCGCTGGGGGAGGAGGCCGAACATCTCGGCTCCAACGCCTTTGCCGTGCGGCCTGAAAAATCGGGCGGGCCGACGACGCTGATCTCGAATTCGCACCAACCCCTGCGCGGCGGCGTGGCATGGTACGAACTCGTCGTCGAGAGCGGTGAAGGCTGGCACTTTGCCGGTGCCAACTTCCCGGGCTCGCCCTTCCCCTTCCTCGGGCATAACGAGGATCTCGGCTGGACCAACACCGTCAACCGCCCCGACATGATCGATGTCTACCAGTTGGAACTGGATGCGAGCGGCACGCGCTACAAGCTGGATGGCGCATGGCGCGATCTCGAAACGCGCGAGGTGATCCTCCCCGTTAAAGTCGGCCCGCTGGTGCTGCCCGTGCCGCGCACGGTGCATCGCAGCGTGCACGGCCCGGTGATCGTGAACGACAAGGGCGCCTTTGCCATCCGCTATGGCGGGATGGGCAAGCTGGATCAGCTTGATGCCTATTACCGGCTCAACAAGGCGCGCGATCTGTCGGAATGGCAGGGGCAATTGGCGCGCATGGCGATCCCGTCGACCAATTTCATCTATGCCGACAAGGCGGGCAACATCGCCTATGTCTACAACGCCGCCCTGCCTGCGCGCCCCGAACTGGACGCCGTCACAGCCGATTGGCGCAGCGTGCTGCCGGGCAACCGTTCCGATCTGATCTGGCAAGGCGCGGTCGGCTATGATCGCCTGCCGAAGCTGATCAACCCGGCATCAGGCTGGATTTACAATGCCAACAACGAGCCCTGGACCGCCGCGGGCGCACGCGATGATCTGAAGCCAGCCGATTTCTCCCCGGTGCTTGGCATCGAAGAGAAACAGACCAACCGTTCGCGCCGCGCCTACAAGCTGCTTTCCGAAGCGGACAAGCTCGATCGCGCCACGCTCGCCCGGATCAAGTATGACACCGGCTATGAACGCGCGGGCTATGTCGCGACCCTGTGGGATGCGCTTGCCAAGCTCAAGGCCACGGGTCAGCTTGCCGAGGCGCGCGATCTGCTGCTGACCTGGGATTTCGCCGCCGATGGCAAGCACCCGGCTGATAGCCTCGCGCTGCTGGTGATCCGCGATTTCATGTCGGCGGAATATGGCAACAAGCCGATGCCCGATGTGGCGGAGAAATTGCAGGCGGCCAGCGATCACCTGACCGAACATTTTGGTCGGCTCGATCCGCCGATGGGCGAACTGCTGCGGCTGCGGCAAGGCAAGCGCGATCTGCCGCTTGATGGCGGCTCGGACACGCTGCGCGCCTCAACCACGTGGGATGTCGCGGAGGATGGCCGGCTCAGCCTCAAGCATGGCGACAGCTTCATCCAATGGGTCGAATGGCTGCCCGGTCAGCCGGTGCGCTCGCAATCGATCCAGCCCTTCGGTGCAGCCACCACCCGGCCCGCCAGCCCGCATTACACGGATCAGATGAAGCTGTTCGTCGATCATAAGCTGAAGCCTGTCCATTTCTGGCGCACTGATGTGGTTTCGCACGCGCGCGCGCGCTACCGCGTCACCAATCGTTCCTGACTGTTCTTTTTCCATCCACCCAACCGGAGATCTCGATGTCTCATCGCCTTGCTTCTGCCAGCCTTGCCGCGCTTGCGCTGGCGCTTGTTGCCACCCCGCTCAGCCCCGTGCTCGCGCAATCGCGCGCAGCCGCCACACCCGCGAGCAATGGGGCCGCCCCCAGCCTGACCGATCTCGTCGCGCAGGTTTCGATCCCCTATGAGCAGTTCAAGCTTGAAAACGGCCTCACCGTGATTGTCCACGAAGACCGCAAGGCGCCGATCGTCGGCGTCGCAGTGTGGTACAATGTCGGTTCGAAGGACGAGCCCAAGGGCAAGACCGGCTTTGCCCACCTGTTCGAACACCTGATGTTCAACGGTTCGGAAAACGCGCCGCAGGACTATTTCCAATATCTCGCCGAAATGGGCGCGACCGATTACAACGGCACCACCAATTTCGACCGCACCAATTATTTCCAAACCGTGCCGAGCCCGGCGCTCGAACGGGCCTTGTGGCTGGAAAGCGACCGCATGGGCTATCTGCTCGGTGCGGTGACGCAGGAGAAGCTCGATAACCAGCGCGGCGTGGTGCAGAACGAAAAGCGTCAAGGCGATAACCAGCCCGGCGGTCTCGTGTTCTACGAAATCCTCAAGACGCTGTTCCCCGAAGGCCACCCCTATCATCACTCGGTGATCGGCTCGATGGCGGATCTTGACGCCGCCTCGATGGAAGATGTGCGCGCGTGGTTCCGCGATAAGTATGGCCCGAACAATGCCACGCTGGTGCTGGCCGGCGATGTCTCGCCCGCCGAAGCCCGCGTGCTGGTGGAGAAGTATTTCGGCCCGATCGCCCGCGGCCCTGTCAACACCCCGGCGGCAGCGCCCGTCCCGGTGCTGGGCGAGCCGGTGCGCAAGGTGATGAAGGATCAGGTCGCGGCCACCCGCGTGACCCGCTATTGGCCCGCCCCCGGCCTGACCGATGATGAACTGGCCGCGCTCAGCGTCGGCGCCAGCATCCTCGGCGGCCTTGAATCGAGCCGTCTCGATCAGGTGCTGGTGCGTGACGAACAGCTTGCGGTTGCGGTTTCAGCCAGCAATTCGCCGTTCCAGCGGGTCGGCATCCTGTCGGTGACAGCGGTGCTGCGCCCCGGCGTGGAACTGGCCAAGCTCGAAGCGCGGCTCGATCAATTGGTGGCCGAATATGTCGCCACTGGCCCGACCGAGGATGAAGTGCGCCGCGCTGCCACCAGCGAGCTCGCAAGCACGATCCGCGGGCTTGAACAGGTAGGCGGGTTCGGCGGCAAGGCGGTGACGCTGGCGCAGGGCGAAGTGCTCGCGGGTGATCCGGCGTTCTATTCGCGCCAGCTCAACACGCTCGCCAAGCTGACCCCGGCCGATGTGAAGGCGGCGATGCAGCGCTGGTTCACCAAGCCGGCCTTCACGCTGGTGCTCGAACCGGGCGCGCGCGATGCGACCTATGAAGAAGCCGCCTCGGTTGGCGCGACGACCAACGCTTCGGAACGTGATCGGGCTTCGGAAACGCTCACTGTCACGGTCGAGCGGCCCAAGCCCGCGATCGACAAGACGGCCGAGCTCGATTTCCCGACGCTCGAACGCGCCACGCTGAAGAATGGCATGAAGGTGACTTATGCGCGCCGCACCGCTGTGCCGGCAACCTATGTCAGCCTGTCCTTCGACGCTGGCAGCGCGGCTGATCCGGCAGACAAGCGCGGCTTGGCGGATCTGACCACCGGCCTGTTCAATCAGGGCACCGCCAAGCTGACCTCGCAGCAGATCGCCGAGGCGAGCGAGCGGCTCGGCCTCAGCATCACCACCGGCGGCGGCGCGGACCGTTCGACTTTCACGCTGTCGGCGCTGACGGCAAACCTTGCCCCGTCGCTCGATCTGCTGCGGCAGGTGGTGCGCGAGCCGGCCTTCGCCCCTGCTGATCTCGAACGTGTGCGCGCGCAGACGATCACCGGCATCCAGCAGGCGATGAAGTCGCCGCAAGGTGTGGCCACCCGCGCGGTCGGCCCGGAAATCTTCGGTGCCAACAGCCCCTATGGCGGCAACCCGACGGTGGAAAGCGTGCGCGCGATCACCCGCGAGGATCTCGTCGGTTTCAAGGATAGCTGGATCCGGCCCGACAATGGCGAGGTCTTCGTGATCTCGGACAAGCCTCTGGCCGAGATCGTGACCGCACTGGATGCGTCCTTCGGCAATTGGCAGGCCCCCGCGACCAAGAAGGCCACCAAGACCTTCACCGCCGCCCCGGCACAGCCCAAGGGCAACCGGGTGATCCTGATCAACCGGCCCAATTCGCCGCAGAGCTTCATCCTCGGGGCGCAGCTGACCCCGCTTGATGGTGCCTCGCGCGCGCTGGTGGATTTCAACAGCGCCAACAATGCGCTGGGCGGCAACTTCCTCGCCCGTCTCAACATGAACCTGCGTGAGACCAAGGGCTGGAGCTATGGCGTGCGCGGCGCCGCGCAGCCGCGGGAAAAGGCGGTGATCTACAACATCTCGGGCGGGGTGCAAGCTGATCGCACCGGCGATTCGCTCGCCGAGATGATCCGCGAAACCCGCGAATTCCTCACCACCAGTGGGGTGAAGGAAGAAGAGCTCGTCCGCAGCAAGGCATCGGAAATCGGTGAATTGCCGGGCCGCTTCGAAACCTCGCCTGCCGTGCTCGGTGCGATGCAGAGCCTCGCGCTCTATCGCCGCCCCGATAATTACTACGAAACGCTGGTCGGCCAGTATCGCGCCCAGACCCGCGAAAGCCTCGATGCCGCTGCCCGCAGCGCGCTGAACCCCGATGGCTTTGTGTGGATCGTGGTGGGTGATGCCGCAAAGGTGCGCGCGCAGCTCGCCCCGCTGGGCCTGCCGGTGGAGGAACGCGAACTGCCCGCGACCGAGTAAGTCGCACGATTGCCACGCAAATCGGCCATAAGCGGTTGATGCGGGCTGACACTGGTGTAAACAAGCGACCGGATTGCACGGTCGGGAGGGCCCACCGCGCCAGCCTCAGCCCGCCGCCGCCGGATGGCCGGATCGGCAAGTAAGGAGATAGAGAATGTCTGTTGCAGGAACTTGGAACACTGTTGTCAAAAGCCCGATGGGCGATCAGACCGGCACGCTCACCGTGGTGGTCGATGGCGACAGCTTCAGCGGCCAGATGGCTGGCGGCATGGGTTCGATGGATGTGGTTGACGGCAAGGTTGCCGGCAACACGCTGACCTGGAAGATGAACATGGTCGTGCCAATGCCGATGACGCTGGATTGCGAAGCCACTGTCGATGGTGACACCATCACCGGCGCGGTGAACGCCGGTGCGTTCGGCGCCATGCCGCTTTCGGGCACCCGCGCCTGATCTGACGCGTCCTTCACGGGATAAAGAAACCGCCGGAGCGCCGCTGCGCTACCGGCGGTTTTCTTTTGGAGGGCAAGGAGGCGGGACACGCTCCTCGCAAGATCACGGCTATTTCACCGCGAAATCGAAAATGCGCGCGCCGGCAACCCCGCCCGACAGGCCAGGCCCGGAACCGCCGACCAGCGCAAAGAGGAAGCCATATTCGCCGGGCTCCAACGGCCTGTCCGGCGTGATCTTGTAAACATAGGTCGAGACCTGTTCGTAGGAGAAGGGGATCTGATCCTTGTCCATCACGCCGGTCTTGGCGCCGGCAAGGTTGAGGCTGCCGACCCGTGCTTCGCGCCGCCCCTTCTTCTCTTCGAGATCGATCAGCGAAAGTTCGTTCGGGCTCTGGATGGTGTTGCCAAACCCGGTTGAAAACACCGCCGATTGCGAAGGGCCCGGCGGATCAAAGAAGACGTAGAAGACCGGCCGCGCACTGGCAGCCTGCTGCTTTGCGGTGGTGCCCGGGATCACGGCCTTGACGCTGGCCGTGGCGATCCCGCCTGAGAGGGCATATCCAAGGATCCCGCCTGTCTTGGTCTGCGTCGAGGCGACAGGGTCAATCTTGAACATGCGCGGCGCACCGCCCGCCGCACCCATGATGTAGAAGCCGGGGGTGTGCGGAACCGCCGGATCAGGTGAGGCATCATCATATTCGATATTGGCGCTCTTGCTTTTGACCATCGCGGCAATCACCGAGCTGGGCACGCCCTGCGCGCGCAGGGCCAGCAGCGTCTTGGTATCGGTTTCAAAGCTGCCCTTGCTGGTCTCGATCTTGGCGATCACCGCCTGCTCGCCCAGCCCCGCTTCCAGCAAGGCGACGACGTCGGCATTGGTCAGCGTTTCCGCGTGGGCGAGCGACGAAAGGCTCATCGCCGCCGCGGCCACGCACAGGGCCAGTTTCCTCGTGGTATGCATTTCCCCTCCCCTTTCATGCCCATGGCCGATCCGCGCCCATAAGCCCCTTGCTTTTGCTGTATTTTTGGCGCGTCCACAAGCTGCGATTGGCGGGCCACCTGCCCTTGCCTGTTCACAGCTTCCCGCGCAGCGCCTGATAGGCCGCAGCGGCGACAGTGTTGGCGAGGTTCAAGGAGCGGATCACGTCCGAGCGCATCGGCAGCTTGAACAGCCGTTCGGGATGGCGCGCGATAATCGGCTGCGGAATGCCCTTGGTTTCCTGCCCGAAGACGAGGAAGGCATCCTCTGGGTATGCGGGCTCATAGAAGGAGCGCGCACCGAACTCCTCGAACAGGAAGAGTTGATCGGCGCGCGGGGTGCGGGCTTCGAGAAAGGCATCCCAGCTCGCGTATTCCGTCAGGCGGACATGCGGCCAGTAATCAAGGCCCGAACGCTTCACCCGCTTGTCGCTGATCTCGAAGCCCAAGGGGTGGATCAGGATCAACTCCATGTCGAGCGCGACACAAGTGCGCCCCACCGCCCCGGTGTTGCCGGGAATTTCGGGCTGGATAAGGACGATGGCGGTCATCGGGCGAAGCCCATCAGGCCGCGCCGGTCAGCCCAGCTTGCCCTTCAGCAGTTGATTCACCAGCTGCGGGTTCGCCTTGCCCTGCATCGCCTTCATCGTCTGGCCGACAAAGAAGCCGAACAGCGCTTCCTTGCCGGCGCGGTATTGTTCGACCTTGTCGGCGTTGGCGGCGATGATGGCGTCCACGGCGGCTTCGATCGCGCCGGTGTCGGAGACCTGCTTGAGCCCCTCGGCCTCCGCGATTTCAGCAGGATCGCGGCCGGTCTTGAGGACAATTTCGAAGATTTCCTTGGCCTGCCCACCGCTGATTTCGCCCTTGTCGGCCATGGCGAGGATGCTTGCCTGCGCGGCGGCGGTGGCGTTGGCGGGGTCGCCCTCGTCACCCAGCGCCTTGATCACCCCCGGCGCGACCGAGAGCGACCAGTTGGCGACCTGCGTGGCGACGGCGGCATCATCCTTTCGGCAAGCCTTGGCGGTTTCGGCCAGCAGCGTCTCGAAGCGCGCGAAGGTCTCGACCTCGGCGGTCAGCTCGCGGGCGTTGTAGGGGGTGAGCCCGAGCACCTCGACGTAACGCTTGCGCTTGGCATCGGGCAGTTCCGGGAGCGAGGCGCGGCATTCGGCGAGGAAGTCCTCCTCCAGCACCAGCGGCAGGAGATCGGGATCGGGGAAGTAGCGGTAATCGTGCGCGTCTTCCTTGCTGCGCATGGTGCGAGTGGTGCCGGTGCCGGGGTCGAACAGGCGGGTTTCCTGCACCACCGTGCCGCCAGCCTCCAGCACATCGACCTGCCGCATCGCCTCATGCTCGATCGCCTGCATGACGAAGCGCACGGAGTTGACGTTCTTCGTCTCGGTCCGCGTGCCGAAAGGCTCGCCCGGCTTGCGCACGCTGACGTTCACGTCCGCCCGCATCGAGCCTTCTTCCATGTTGCCATCGCACGAGCCGACATAGCGCAGGATCGCGCGCAGCTTGCGCAGGTAAGCCCCGGCCTCGGCGGGCGAACGCATATCGGGCTTGGAGACGATCTCCATCAGCGCCACGCCGGAGCGGTTGAGGTCGACATAGGACATGGTCGGGTGCTGATCGTGCATCAGCTTGCCCGCGTCCTGTTCGATATGGATGCGCTCGATCCCGATGACCTTGTCTTCAGGGATGCCCGCCTTCTCGTCCGCCTCGATCAGCAAGCTCCCTTCGCCCACGATCGGGTGGTAGAGCTGGCTGATCTGGTAGCCCTGCGGGAGATCGGCGTAGAAGTAGTTCTTGCGGTCAAACCGGCTCCACGCATTGATCTGCGCCTCGATCGCCATGCCGGTGCGCACCGCCTGACGGATGCACTCGCGGTTGGGCACGGGCAGCATCCCCGGCATCGCGGCATCGACGAGGGAGACCTGCGCGTTCGGCTCCGCACCAAACGCGGTCGCCGCGCCCGAGAACAGCTTCGACTGCGATGTCACCTGCGCATGGACTTCGAGGCCGATCACGACCTCCCATTCCCCCGTGGCACCCTGAATGCGGTAGTTGCTCATTTCACTTCCTCATCCTCGATCACCTTGCCGTCCGGCCCAAAGCGCATCTCGCCGTGATCGACGTTCTTCCTCACCCAATTCGCCGCCATGAAGGTCGCAGGGATCGCCACCGCAATCGCCACGCCGGCAAGCGTCAGCGACCAATCCGGGCTCACCACCACTTCTCCGGCTTGGCGGTGAAGCCCGCGCGCTGCTGGATCGCGAGGCCTGCGTTGAGCACGCCCTGCTCGTCAAACGGGCGGCCGACCAGCTGGAGGCCGAGCGGCAGGCCATCGGCGTTGATCGTGGCAGGCACGCTCATCGCCGGAAGACCAGCAAGCGAAGCGGGCACGGCGAAGACGTCGTTGAGATACATCGTCAGCGGGTCTTCGTTCATCGAGCCGAGCGGGAAGCTCGCCGTCGGCGTGGTGGGCGCAAGGATCACGTCACACTCCTGGAAGGCGCGCTCGAAATCGCGGGCGACCAGCGCGCGGACCTTCTGCGCCTGGGTGTAATAGGCATCGTAGAAGCCCGCCGAGAGCACATAGGTGCCGATCAGGATGCGGCGTTTGACCTCGTCCCCGAAGCCCGCGGCGCGGGTGGCGGCATACATGTCTTGCAGGCCGACCCCGTCGGGCAGATCGCGCAGGCCATAACGCACGCCGTCATAGCGCGCGAGGTTGGATGACGCTTCGGCCGGCGCGACGATGTAATAGGCGGGCAGCGCATATTTGGTGTGCGGCAGCGAGACGTCGACGATCTCGGCGCCCGCGTCCTTGAGCCACGCCTTGCCCTGCTCCCACGAATCGAGGATCGCCTGATCGGTGCCCTCCATCCGGTATTCGCGCGGGATGCCGACCTTCTTGCCGCGCAGGTCGGCGTTAAGGGCCGCTTCCCAATCGGGCACGTCCATCTGGAGGCTGGTCGAGTCCTTGGGATCGAACCCCGCCATCGCGCCGAGCATGATCGCGCAATCCTCGACCGAGCGCGCCATCGGCCCGGCCTGATCGAGGCTGGAGGCAAAGGCGACAATGCCCCAGCGTGAACACCGCCCATAGGTCGGCTTGATCCCACAGATGCCAGTGAAGGCGGCGGGCTGGCGGATCGAGCCGCCGGTGTCGGTGCCGGTCGCCGCCGGTGCGATGCGCGCGGCCACCGCAGCCGAAGAACCGCCCGAAGAGCCGCCGGGGCTCATCGCGGCATTGGAACCGGCCTTCTTCCAGGGCGAGGTGACATTGCCGAAAAAGGAGGTCTCGTTCGACGAGCCCATCGCGAACTGATCAAGGTTGAGCTTGCCGAGCATCCCCGCGCCCGCATCCCACAGCTTCTGGCTGACGGTGCTTTCATAGCGCGGCGTGAAGCCTTCGAGGATGTGGCTCGCGGCGGTGGTCTGCACGCCGTGGGTGGCGAACAGGTCCTTCATGCCGATCGGCACGCCCGCCATTGTGCCCAACTGCTCGCCTGCCGCGCGCGCGGCGTCGACTGCGTCGGCGGCGGCCAGCGCATGATCGGGGGTGGTGACGATAAAGGCGTTGAGCACCGCAGCCTCGGCCACGGCGGTGTTGAAGGCCTCGGCCACTTCACGCGCAGTGAAGTTGCCCTCGCGCACGCCATCGCGGATTTCTTTGACGCCAAGAGAAGTCAGGTCAGTCATTGTTTCCAACCATTCGCCCTGAGCCTGTCGAAGATCTGTCCTTCTTGTGGCGCAGGATAGAAGAAGAAAAAGTGCAATCCTTCGGCAAGCTCAGGATGATCGATTGAAGCCTTGAGGCTTTACTCGATCACCTTGGGTACGCCGAAAAAGCCATGCTCCGCAGCAGGCGCATTGGCGAGCACATCCTCGCGCTTGCCCCCGCCGGTCAGCGGATCGGCATCAACCACGTCTTCGCGCAGGCGCAGCGTGTTGGGGATCACCGCCGCCATCGGCGCAATGCCCGAAACGTCCACCTCGCCGAGCTGCTCGACCCATTGGAGAATGCCGTTCAGTTCCGGCACCATCCGTTCGAGTTGGGCATCATCCATGCGGATGCGCGCGAGGCTGGCGATCTTGGCAACGGTTGCCTTGTCCACCGACATGCCCGAGGCTCCCTTACTGGCCCTGCGGCGGCGCCGCGCCGTCTGCACCGCCCTGCGGCGGCATCATCTTCTGCATCGCCTGCTGGAGAATGCCGAGATTGCGATCAAAGGCTTCGCGGCTCATGATCTCGACGACTTCGATCTCGAACAAGAGATCGGCATTGGGCGGGATCGGAGCGCCTGCGGGCGGCTCGGCCCCGTAGGCCTGATCCGCAGGAATATAGAGCTTGTACTTGCCGCCCTTCTGCATCTGCTGAAGCCCGTTGAAGAAGCCCGGAATGGTCGCGCCTTCTTCGATCGGGAACGGGCTGCCTTCGGGGAAGATGCCTTCGACCGGCAGCGGGATTTCGCGCGATTCGTCAAACACCGTCCCATCGGCGGCGAGCGAGCCCTTGTACTTCACGAACACGACATCGCCGACCTTGGGCGTTTCGCCCGTGCCAGCCACCAGCGTGTCGAGATCAAGGCCCTTGGGCATCGCCGCCCAGGCAAGGCCGCCGCCAAGCAGAATGGCAACCAGCACGCCAAGCCACAGCTTGGTCAGCGAGCCCTTGGCAATCGGCTGGATCGGAACGCGGGTGACTTCGGTCATGATGATGTCCTGTTGGATGGCGCGCTTGCCGCCATCGGGTGACAGCAAAAGGGCGCGGAAAAATCCGCGCCCTAATGGCTTATCATATCACGGGGTTCAAGCACTTATCGCTGGCGCTTGGGCCCCGGCATGGCAAGAAAACGCGTTTTCGCAGCATTCCTGCGCGTTTGCGCGCAGTTGGGAGCCAAAACCTGCCGCAGCAGGCGACGGCACGCCTTACTTGCTGCCGTCACGCTCCATGCGCTTGCGCTCCATCTTGCGGGCGCGGCGCACGGCAGCGGCCTTTTCACGGGCGCGTTTCTCACTCGGCTTTTCGAAGTGGCGACGCAGCTTCATCTCGCGATAAACGCCTTCGCGCTGCAGCTTCTTCTTGAGCGCGCGCAGGGCCTGATCGACATTGTTATCGCGAACGATGATTTGCATAAACGACGACTACCTCATTTCAAAAAGCACCAGAGCCCGCCGGAAATATCGCGGGGATGGGCGATGAATTGCCACTGAAAACGGCGCGATTCTTTGGCAGAACCACGCGAAAGCTGGGGCCCGATAGTCCAACACGGGCAAAATGGCAAGCCAAAGCGCTTGTCTGCGCGATTCAGCCATGCCGCGATGCGGCGCTAGGCAGATCGGCTGCGCCTCGCTAAAGGCTGGGGCCATGTCTGTAAACACTCTGGCTGCGCCCCCTTCTGCGCTGTTCGCCTCGGCGCTGGTTGCTGCCGGCGGCGCGGCAGGATCGGTGCTGCGCTATCAACTGGGCCGCGCGGTGACACATCTCGCCGGCCCGGCCAACACCTTTCCGTGGGGCACGCTGGCGATCAATATTCTCGGCAGCCTGCTGATGGGAGCATTGCTTGGCTGGCTGGCGCGTGGCCCGTCGGGCGCTGCCAATCCCGAATCCTTGCGGCTGCTGATCGGGGTCGGTCTGCTCGGCGGCTTCACCACCTTCAGCGCGTTCAGTGCCGAGCTGATCACCATGCTCCACCGCGGGCAGACCGGCATGGCCTTGGGCTATGCCGCTGCCTCGCTGGTCGCGGGGATGGCCGCGGTGCTGATCGGCCTCGTCGCCGTACAGAGCGCCGCATGACGCCGCCCTCCGCTTCGGCCCCTGCCGACACCGTCCGCCAGTTCACCATCGCCGAGGATGACGATGGCGTGCGGCTTGATCGCTGGTTCAAGCGCAATCTTCCGCAAGTCGGGTTTGCGACGATCTCGCGCTGGGCGCGCACCGGCCAGATCCGGGTGGATGGCAAGCGCGCCAAGCCCGAAGATCGCCTCGCCGCCGGACAAGTGCTGCGGGTGCCGCCGGGCGGAGAGGATGCGCAGCGCAAGCCTTCGGCCCAGCCGCGCCGCACGCTCTCGCCCGAACAGATCGCCGAAGCCCGCGCCATGGTGATCCGCGAAACCCCCGCCGCAATCGTGCTCAACAAGCCCCCCGGCCTCGCCACACAGGGCGGCAGCAAGACCACCAAGCATGTTGACGGCCTGCTCGATGCCTTTGTGACTGATGAACGCACCCCGCGTCCGCGCCTTGTCCACCGGCTCGACAAGGATACCTCGGGCGTGCTGCTGATCGCGCGCACGCCGGGCGCAGCGGCGAGTTTCTCGAAACGCTTTGCCAGCAGGTCGGCGCGCAAGGTCTATTGGGCGCTGGTTGTCGGCGTGCCGGAACTGGCCGAAGGCATCATCGATGCCCCTCTCGCCAAGCAGCCGGGCACCGGCGGCGAGAAGATGCATATCGACGAGGAAAACGGCGCGGCCGCCAAGACGCGCTATCGTGTGGTTGACCGCGCAGGCCAGCGTGCTGCTTGGGTTGAGCTCGAACCGCTCACCGGGCGCACCCACCAATTGCGCGTCCACATGGCGGCGATCGGCCACCCGATCGTCGGCGATGGCAAGTATGGCGGGCAGGATGCCTTCCTGACCGGGGCGGTCAGCCGCAAGATGCACTTACATGCGCGCCGCCTGATCATCACCGAACCCAAGGCAGGCACCAAAGAAGATGGGGGCAGCGGCGGCAAGCTCGATGTCACCGCCGAACTGCCGCAGCATTTCGCGATGAGCATGGATGTGCTGGGCTTTGATCCGGGCCTTTCGGATGCCTCCCCCCTGCGTGAAGAAACCCCCGAAAAGACGCCCGAGGAAAAGAAGCAGGCCGCCCGCCGCCATTTCAAGCAGGCGCGCAAGGAAAGCCGTGCGCCGCGCCGGGCCCGTGGGGCTGCCCCTGCCAAGAAAGCCAAGCCCACCAGCAAGACCAAGGGCAAAGTCAAGCCCGGGGCGAAGCCCAAGACCGGACCCAAGAGCACCGGACCCAAGAAGGCGCGCTGATGCATCCCAACCCGCTTTACCGCAGCGATGATCGCGCGCTGATGGAATCGCTGATCGATGAAATCGGATTCGGCATGGTGTTTGCCGCCACGCCCGATGGCCCGCGCGTCGCGCACACCCCGCTGCTCTCGACCGGCGATGGCGCGGTGCAGTTCCACCTTGCTCGCGGCAATGCGCTGGCGCGCCATCTGGCAGGCGGCGATGCGCTGATCGTCGTCAACGGCCCCGATGCCTATGTCAGCCCGCGCTGGTATGCCAACCGCGACACCGTGCCGACTTGGGATTACATCGCGCTCGAACTGGAAGGCCGGGTGCGGCGCATGGCCGATGAAGGGCTCGAAGCCTTCCTCCACGCCGCCATTGCCAAGCATGAAGCGCGGCTCGCAGGCGAACCGTGGCGGGCCGAGGAATCCTCGGAGAAAGTCTGGGCCGGGCTGTTCCGCGGCATTATCGGCTTCGAGCTCGAAGTGCTGGCATGGCGCCCCACCCTCAAGCTCTCGCAGAACAAGTCTGCCGCAGAGCGCGATCGCATCGCCGAAGGGCTCGACACAGCCGGGCACAGCGCGCTCGCCCATCTCGTTAGGAACATCGCGGTATGAAACTGGCGGTGTTCGATTGCGACGGGACGCTGGTGGACGGGCAGGCCGATGTTTGCTGGGCGATGGAGCGCGCGTTTGAACGCGCCTGCCTGCCGGCCCCTGCCGCGAGCGCGGTGCGTCGCATCATCGGGCTCAGCCTGCCGGTGGCGATCCGCCAGCTGGCCCCGGATCTTTCCGAACAGGATGCGAGCCGCGTCACCGAATTCTACAAGTCGAGCTTCCGCGCCCGGCGTGAAGAAGGGCTGCTCGGCGAACCGCTTTATGATGGCATTGCCGAACTGCTGGCCAACCTGCACGTGCAAGGGTGGCAGCTTGCGGTTGCCACCGGGAAATCGGATCGCGGCCTTGCGGCATGCCTTGCCGCGCACGGGATAGATCATCTCTTCACCTCGCTCCAGACGGCGGATCGCCACCCGTCAAAGCCGCACCCCGCCATGCTGGAAGCCGCGCTTGCCGAAGCCGGCGCGGAACCCCATCAGGCGGTGATGATCGGGGACACCACCTTCGACATGCTGATGGCGCGTAGCATCGGCGTGCCAGCCATCGGGGTGGCATGGGGCTATCACAACGCCAGCGAGCTGCGTGGCGGCGGCGCGCGTGCGATTGCCGATACAGTCGCTGATCTCGCCGCGCTGCTGGCAGCCTTTCAGGAACCACAGCCATGACCAGCCCCACCTTTCGCGATCAGGACGAGACCCGCGCCCGGCGTCGCTACATGATCATGAATGTCGCGCGGCTCGGCGGTGTGGCGCTTCTGATGTTCGGCATTGCGATCACCCAGGGCGTGGTCGATCTGCCCTTCGCGCTTGGCGTGATGATTGGCGTGATCGGCTTTGCCGACTTCTTCGTGCTGCCGCTGGTGCTGGCGCGCGTCTGGAAAAGCCAGAACTCCGCGGCGGAGGACACGCCCAAGCCATGATCCGCCGCTTTTACCGCGACGTTAGCGTTGCCGAGGTCGGCAGCGGTTGGCAGGTGATGCTCGATACGCGCGGCATGAAAACCGTGGGCGGAGCAGCACAGATCGTGCCGAGCCGCGCCTTGGCCGAAGCCCTCGCCGCCGAATGGGCGCGGCAGGGCGAGAAAATCGATCCCAAAGATTTGCCGCTGCGCGATCTGGCCGATTACGCGCTTGATGTGGTTGCGGCCGATGCCAGCGCGCTCGCCCGGCAACTGACCGCCTATGCCGACACGGATACGCTGTGCTACCGCGCCGACCCGGATGAGCCGCTCCACGCGCGGCAGCTTGCCGAATGGGAGCCGCTGGTGGCCGCCTTCGAAGCCAGCACGAACCTCAGACTGGTGCGGGTCAGTGGCATTGTTCACCGCCCGCAGGATGCCGGCGTGCTGACCGCGCTCGCGCAGCGGCTTGCGGGCGAAAACCCGTTCGTGCTGGCGGGACTGGAGGTAAAGACCAAGCTGGCCGCCTCGCTCGTCACTGCGCTGCTTGCCCGCGATACGGCGGAGGAAGCGCGCGCGCTGGCGCTGTGGCAAGCCGCATGCCTCGAAGAAGAATGGCAGGCCGAATTATGGGGCCGCGATGACGAAGCCGAAGAACGCCGCCGCATCCGCGAGAGCGATTTCCTGCGCGCCTGGCGCTTTGTCCGCCTGTCCTGCGAGGCGTAACGCCTACTGCGCCAGCCACTCCGCCACATCGGCGGCGACCTGATTGGCTGCGCGGTTGAGCGCCGGGCCAACCGCCCTCGCCTCGGGCGCAACCCCGCTTTCGCGCGCTTCGAAGCGGCGCGACGTGGCCTTGTCGCCCGCCTCGGTGCGCACCGCATCGAACCGCACCACCACAGAGGCATCGCGGGCATCATAGCCCATGTCGAGCAGGGTGCCGCGCAAGGTCACATCGGCGAGCAGCGGGGTATCATCATTGTCGATAACGAGCGCGGCGCCCCGCGCGCGCACCGTTTCCCCGACAAGGCGGCGGAACAGGCGGGCGGGCTTTTCGACCCAATAGGTTTCTTCGAGATAAGCGATCTCGGTGTCGGTGACCGCCACCGGCAGGCGCAGCACATCCAGCTTGGCAGGGGTATCGGGCAATTGAACGAGGATCGCGCGCCCGGTGGTGTCGCGCCCGGCCTCCGCGCCCGAACCCGCCGCCGGCGCGGCAAGCGGGCTCAACGTCAGCAGGCTTTCAGGCGGCTTGCCGCCACCCAGACTGACGCAACCGGCAAGAGCCGCCAGCACCAGCGCGGCGGCTGCATGTTTCAGCGCGCGGCCCTGCTTGTGGGCCGTGATCGCAAGGCTTTGCCGCATGGCGGGATCATCCTTCATTGCTTGTAAGTCGGCAGGGACTTGCCCTGCACCAGCGAGCCGACGCCTTCGGCTTCGAGCTTTTCGGTGATGGAACGCAGCGCCCGGCTGGTCGCGCGCAGATCCTGCAAGGTCGCCTCGGCCGCAGGCAGGGTGCCTTCGCGCAGCTGGCGCGCGGCAGGCCGCGTGTCCTCGAGCGTCGCCGACAGCGAAGCCAGCGCGAGATTGGCCGATTTGAGCGTTTCCGCCAGTTCGCGGACCACCGGACGGCCTTCATTGTTGAGCACATCATCGGTCGTCAGCGTCAGCTTCTCGACCGCATCAAGCGCTTCGTTGAATTCCTTCAGCGTGGTCTGGAATTCGCGCAGATTGGTGGTGAGTTCGGGCGCGGCCACCGCCAATTCGCCGCTAAGCTTGTTGGTGTTGCGCAGGATTCCCGCCAATTCCTGCTGGTTTTCCGGGCCAAGCACCTGATTGAGCTGTTCGGTCAGCGTCGTCAGCCGTTCGAGCAGCAAGGGCGCGTTGGCGACGATTTCGCCAAAGCCGCCGCGCCCCGCCGGGATCACCGGACGCCCTTCGGGGCAAGCGGTGGTCTCGCACGAAATGCGCGGCGAATTCTTGCGCGCGCCATCAAGCAGGATCGACGATACCCCGGTAAAGGTCGCCTGGATGGTCGCCTGCGTGCCGACAAGGATCGGGACATCTTCCTTCACGCTGATACGCACCCGCACAAATTGCGGATCATCGCGCGACAGGCTGATCTGCGTCACCTGCCCCACGGGCACGCCCGCGAACGTGACCTGCGAGCCATTGGCAAGGCCCGACACCGACTGCGCATAAAAGATATCATATTCGTTCTGGGCGCGCTGATCGAGCCGCGCCAGCCACACGATGAACGCCGCCAGCGCCGCCAGCAAAGCCAGCGTCACCGCTCCGACCCAGAGATGATTGGCGCGTGTTTCCATGGTGTGTCCCTATGAACGCCTGAAGGCAGGTGTGTCCAATGTTTGAGTCCCTATCGCGGCCATTCAGCCGCCACTCGCCTGATTGGCTCGATAGGTCGCCTCGGCCGCACGTCCGCGTGGACCGCCGAAATATTCCTCGATCCACGGCTGGCGCGTGGCGATCAGCTCGGGAATGGTGCCGACAGCAATGATCCGCTTGTCCGCGATCACCGCCACCCGGTCGCAGATCTCGTACAGCGTATCGAGATCATGGGTGATTAGAAACACCGTCAGGCCCAGCGTTTCCTTCAATTCGCGGGTGAGCCGATCGAACTTGGCCGCGCCGATCGGATCGAGCCCGGCGGTCGGCTCGTCGAGGAACAGCAATTCGGGATCAAGCGCGAGCGCGCGGGCAAGCCCGGCGCGCTTCTTCATCCCGCCCGAAAGCTCGGACGGATATTTGTCCGCCGCCTCTTCGGGCAGGCCCGACAGCATCACCTTGTAGCGCGCGATTTCGCGCCGCAGCGCCGGGGTGATGTCGGGGTAGAACTGCTTGATCGGCACCTCGACATTTTCGCCCACCGTCAGGGTCGAAAACAGCGCCCCGCCCTGAAACAGCACGCCCCACCGGCTGCGCACGCCGAAATCGCTATCGGCATCTTCATCGGTGATCGCCTCGCCGAGCACTTCGACCCGGCCCGCACTGGGGCGCTGGAGCCCGATGATCGAGCGCATCAGCACCGATTTGCCGCTGCCCGATCCGCCGACCACGCCGAGAATCTCGCCGCGCTCGACAGTGAGATCGAGCCCGTCATGCACCGCGAAATCACCGAATTTGTTGACAAGCCCTTCGACGACAATCGGCGGATCGGGGCAAAAGCGTGCGTGTTCGCTCATCGCCTTACCCCCAGCCCACTTCGGTGAAGAACACCGCGAAAAAGGCATCCAGCACGATCACCGCGAAGATCGCCGAGACCACCGCCATCGTGGTGCGGCGGCCGACTTCTTCCGAATTGCCGCGCACTTGCAGCCCGTGATAGCAGCCCGCCAGCGCGACAATCAGGCCGAACACCGGGGCTTTGATCAGCCCGACCCACAGATCATAGGTCGGCACCACTTCCTGAATGCGGGTGAGGAAGGTGAGGAACGGGATGCCGAGCGCGAATTCACCCACTACCGCCCCGCCGATGATCGCCACGATCGAAGCATAGAAGCCAAGCAGGATCATCATGAACGTGGCCGCCATGATGCGCGGGATCACCAGCACCTCGATCGGGGAAATGCCGATGGTGCGCATCGCGTCGATCTCTTCGGTCAGCTTCATCGTCCCGAGCTGCGCGGCAAAGGCGCTGCCCGAACGGCCTGCCACCATGATCGCGGTCATCAGCACGCCAAGCTCGCGCAGGGTGATCCGCCCGACAAGGTTCACCGTCAGCGCTTCGGCCCCGAATTGTTCGAGCTGGACTGCGCCCTGCTGCGCAATCACGATGCCGATCAGAAAGCTCATCAGCCCGATGATCGGCAGCGCCGAAACGCCGACCAGCTCCATCTGATGCACCAGCGCGCGGATCGGGAAGCGCCCGGGATGGCGCACCAGCCGCGCCGCTCCGATCAGGATTTGCCCGAAAAAGCCGATCACGCCGAAAACCCCGGCGCGCGCCGCGAAAATCCGCTGGCCGACTGCGCCCGGTACCACTTCCCACAGGGGCAAGCGGTGGCGTTCGCGCTGGCTGTCGCTGCCGATCTCCTCGATCGCATCAAGCAGCCGCTGGGCCGACGGGGTGGCGCCGACAATCGCTGCACCATGGCGGCGGGCGAGCTGGCACACCACCCACGCCCCCACGGTGTCGAACTCGCTCACCTCTGCCAGATCGATGGTGGTAACGGGGCCGTGAATGCTGTGCAGCGCCCGCTCGATCGGCGCGATGGAGGCCAGCACCAGCGGGCCGGAAAGGGCAAGGCGCGTGCCACCAGCGCCTTCATCGGCGAGCGAGAAATGCGCATCGGTCTGCATTGCGCTGCAATCTATGGGGGGATTTTGGCCGAGCGACAAGGGGATGCGCAGCGCATCGGCCCGTGTGCGAGGATCATTGCATCACAATGCCCGCGCTGGCATGGGGCTTGTCGCCATGACCGAGACACTCTCCACCACTTTCGATCCCGCCGAAATCGAGGCGCGCTGGTATGCCCATTGGGAGGCGAACGGCCTGTTCCGGCCCGAACGGCCCGATGCCGAGGCCTTTACCATCGTTAACCCGCCGCCAAATGTGACCGGCTCGCTCCACATCGGCCACGCGCTCGACAACACCTTGCAGGATGTGGTGATCCGCTACGAACGCCTGCGGGGGAAGGACGCCTTGTGGGTGGTGGGCACCGACCATGCGGGGATCGCGACGCAGATGGTGGTCGAACGCCAGATGGAGGCGCGGCAGGACAAGCGCACCAATTACAGCCGCGAGGATTTCGTGGCAAAGGTGTGGGAGTGGAAGGCGACAAGCGGCGGCACCATCACCAACCAGCTCCGCCGCCTCGGCTGCTCGATGGACTGGAGCCGCGAGCAGTTCACGATGGACCCGCATTTCACCAAGGCGGTGATCAAGACCTTCGTCGACCTCTATAACGACGGCCTCATCTACCGCGACAAGCGGCTCGTGAACTGGGACCCGAAGCTGAAAACCGCAATTTCCGACCTTGAGGTCGAGACGCAGACGATTGCGGGGAGCTTCTGGCACCTCAAATATCCGCTGGCGGACGGCGTCACCCTGCCCGACGGGCGCGATTATCTCGAAGTCGCCACCACCCGGCCCGAGACGATGCTGGCCGACATGGCCGTGGCGGTGAACCCCGCGGACGAGCGCTATGCCAGCGTCGTCGGCAAGCACGTGATCCTGCCGCTGACGGGCCGCCGCATCCCGGTGATCGCTGACGAGCACGCCGATCCCGAACTGGGCTCGGGCTGCGTCAAGATCACGCCGGGCCACGATTTCAACGACTTCGAGGTCGGCAAGCGCGCGGGCTTTGCCCCGGCCGAGATGCTCAACATGCTCGATGCCGAGGCGAACGTCTGCCAGACGGCGGACGGGCTGGTGCCGGAGGAATTCCTCGGCCTCCACCGCTTCAAGCGCGACGGCGTCGACGGCGCGCGCGAGCTGGTCGTGGCGCGAATGAAGGCGCTCGGCCTGCTCATCCCGCACGTCACGAAGAACAAGGACGGCGAAGAGGTCGAGCACGACGCCGAACCGCGCCAGATCGCCACGCCCTTCGGCGACCGCGGCGGGGTGGTGATCGAGCCGTGGCTGACCGACCAATGGTACGTCAACGCGGCGGAACTCGCGAAAAAGCCGATCGCGGCGGTGCGCTCGGGTGATATCCAGATCGTGCCGAAGACCTGGGAGAAGACCTTCTTCAACTGGATGGAGAACATCCAGCCGTGGTGCGTCTCGCGCCAGCTATGGTGGGGGCACCGGATTCCGGCGTGGTTCGCCGAGGATGGCCGCTGCTTCGTCGCCGAAACCGCCGAGGCTGCGCAGGCGCTCGCCGGTGAAGGCGTGGCGCTGACGCAGGACGAGGACGTCCTCGACACGTGGTTCTCCTCCGCGCTTTGGCCCTTCGCCACGCTGGGGTGGCCGGATGAAACCACCTCCGTTCGCCCTGAGCCTGTCGAAGGGCCGCACTTCTCTTCGGAAGTGAAGGACGGGGCTTCGACAAGCTCAGCCCGAACGGGATTACTGCAAAAGCACTTCCCCAACAGCCTCCTCATCTCCGGCTTCGACATCCTGTTTTTCTGGGATGCCCGCATGATGATGATGGGCTTCTACAACATGGGCCAGAAGCCCTGGGACAGGCTCTACCTCCACGGCCTCGTGCGCGCGGCGGACGGCGCGAAGATGTCGAAGTCCAAGGGCAATGTCGTCGATCCGCTGGGCCTCATCGACCAGTACGGCGCGGATGCCCTCAGGTTCTTCATGGCGGCGATGGAAAGCCAGGGCCGCGATATCAAGATGGATGAAAAGCGGGTCGAGGGATACCGCAACTTCGCCACCAAGCTGTGGAACGCGGCGCGCTTCTGCCAGTCGAACGGGATCGGTGCCTCGGACACGATCAAGGCTCCGCCCGCACGCCTCGCCGCCAACCAGTGGATCATCGGCGAGGTAGGGTCTTGCGTTGCTGAGATCGAGAAGGCGATGGCCGATCTGCGCTTCGATGCGGCGGCGAACGCGATCTACCAGTTCACGTGGAGCAAATTCTGCGACTGGTATCTCGAACTGATCAAACCGGTCTTCGCCGGGGACGCCGACAGCCCGCCCGCCGTCGAGACCCGCGCGGTCGCCGGCTGGGCGCTCGACCAGATCCTCGTCATGCTTCACCCCTTCATGCCCTTCATCACCGAAGAACTGTGGCACAAGCTGGGCGCGCGTCCCTACGAGCTGATCCTCGCGCAGTGGCCCGCGCCGGAAGCCGAAGTCTCGAAAGAGGCGACCGATGTGATCGACTGGGTGATCGACCTCACCACCAACACCCGCAGCGCCAAGAACGAACTCGGCATCGCGCCGGGGGCCAAGCTGGCGGCATTCCTTGCCGCGCCGTCCAATGTGGCAACCCGCACCATCGAGCGCAGCAGCGCGGCCATCGAGCGCCTCGCGCGCCTCACGCCCGTCACCATAGGCGAGGCCCCCGCAGGCCCCGCCATGCAGGTCATCGCAGGCGAGGATGTGTTCGTGATCCCGCTCGAAGGGATCATCGACATCGCGGCAGAGAAGGCCCGGCTCGAAAAGGCGCTGGCGGCCTCGCAGAAGGAAGCCAAGAGCCTTGAAGGCCGCCTGTCCAACCCCGCCTTCGCCGAAAAGGCCAAGCCCGAAGCGGTCGAAAAGGCCCGCGCCGATCTCGCCCACCATGCGGGCGAGGTCGAGCGGCTAACCGCGGCGCTGGCGCGGTTGGGGTAGCTTCCCCGACCAACCGGCGCTGCGCCCTCTGGCAGGGAGCCGCTGATCGTCGCAACGACGACTGATGTGAAGCAACCCGCAACGGCGGCTATTGCCCATGTTCGAACAGTATGGCCGCCTGCATTCTGCCACTCGACCAGACCGGGCGCGCGCCTCCACAGGCTAATGGCTTTCATCGCGGCCAAAGCGGTCAGCCAGAATGCCGACGAGCGCGTTCATCACGGTCTCGTAATAGACGCCGCGGAAATGCCGGTCGTAACGCTCGACGGCCGCATCGATCTGGGCGCGCTGATACATCCGTCCGCCAACCATCAGGAACCGCCAATCCCGCACCATCGCCAGATCGGAACGCGAGTCCCGGGGCAGGATCAGCAGATCGGCAAAGTTGCCCACCGCGATGCGGCCAATCTTGCCGCGATCAACATGGCGGCCATTGATCGCCGTCGCAGCAGCTAGTGCAGCCTCGTCATTGCCGAAGGCCTCCGACAGCATCGCCAGCTGGAGATGAAGGGATTCGCCCGGAATGACATAGGGCATGACAACATCCGTCCCTGCCAGCACATCGATCCCTGCCAGACGGGCCTTGCCGACAAAGGCGATCTCTGCCGCAATGCCGTCAAGGTCGGCTGCGACGGCTTCGGCACCTTCGGGGTGCGCAACGATCATCGGCCAGGCCTGCTCCCAGAATGCCGGGAGATGGCGGAGGCCTTCGGTTGGCGGGAAACGCTGCCGGTTCGATGCTGTCAGCCGGGCTTTCTGGTTCGCCTGCGTCGGCAGGATTGCAAGGCGATTGGCCTTCATCAGCGCGAGCAGTTCGGCGATGTCGGCTTCGGTCATCGCCGACACATCCTGACTGCGATAATCGAAATCCGCAGGCGGCGGTTTGCGGAGATAGGGCAGGCCCGTAAAATGCTGGACCTCGAAATCGGACACATCCCGCAGGTTCACCGCGTGCGGCGTATGGCCAACGAGCGGCAGGCCTTGCCGCTTCGCTTCGGCCGCGGCTGCCATGAAGGCATCGCGGGGCAGGCCCGTATAGCTCTTTACGCAGCTGGCACCGGTCGCCTTGAGGCGCTTTACGGCACTGATCGCCTGCGACCCGTCAACGATCCGCATAGCACTGGGCCAACTTGACTGCGCGCCATCGAGCACCGGGCCGCAGCGATACATCCTCGGGCCAGCAATCCGCCCTGCCGCGATGTCGGATTGCAGATCGGCGATGCTGTCATCGGTCTGGCCAAGATCGCGAACGCTCGTCACCCCGTATTTCAGGTAGAGCAGGGAAAACAGGCGCTGGTTGCCGATTGCGAGTTGGGGCGGCGTGTGGATGTGAGCGTCGATCAGGCCGGGCATGACGATGCAGTCCGGGCAGATCGGCGGATCGTCATCCGGGCGACTGGGCCGGATTTCGGCGATGCGCCCATCTTTGACGATGATGGTCTGATCGGGCCGCAAGGGCTTGCCCGGGTTCCAGATGGTAACCTGCGCAATCATCCGGTCTGAGCGAGGCGGCACCGGAACATTGGGAGGCAACAACATCCAAGCGCCCAGCAGTAAGGCAAGGATCAGCGCCCCAAGGATGCCCAGTGACCAGAAGCCAATTCGTCGAGCCATGTAACTCCGCTGCGGACGATGGCGAATAATCGGCTGCCGCCGACGGTGTATCGCAGCAACAGCGGCTTGAGTGCAAGAGCCGTGGCGAGGGCGGCCTCGCTATAGCCGGTAACAGGACGGCGGCCATGGCGCTTGCTATTATGGCTGATCGGGCGCCGCTTCCCGAATGTCCGGCTTTGCCGGAGATAGCGCGCAAGTGGTTCCTCTTCCTTTCCCGGCGCGCATGAAATTTCCTACCGGCGCAATTCGTGGCATAGGCGGGGGATGATCGCCGCCCTCGCCCTTGCTTTTGCGCCCGTCCCCCGTGTCCGTCCGCTTGTGCGTTCGTCCGATTTTTCCGCTAATCCCAATGATTGCGACAAATCGCCCGAAGCGGACAGGGTGTCCGCTTTGTCCGCTGCTGCGGCGCTGTGGCCATGAACCTCACGCTCGCCACCGACGATACCGGCGGGCCGGAAATCTTCGCCTCGTTGCAGGGTGAGGGGCCGAGCATGGGCTTGCCGGTGGCCTTCGTGCGCCTCAGCCGCTGCAACCTTGCCTGCACCTGGTGCGACACCGCCTATACCTGGCGGTTCGAGGGCGATAAGCGGCCGCACCGTGACGGGATCGCCTTTGCGCGCAAGGCCAATCAGGTGACGCTCTCGCCTGCCGAAACCGCCGCGCGGATCGCGGCGCTTGGCCAGAGGCGCCTCGTCATCACCGGGGGTGAGCCGCTGTTGCAGGCGGGCGCGCTGGCGGAGATGCTGGCGCACCTGCCGGATATCAGTGTCGAGATCGAAACCAACGGCACAGTTGCGCCGCCCGCGCGGCTCGATATCCGGGTTGATCAGTATAATGTCAGCCCCAAGCTCGCCCATAGCGGCAATCCGGCCGATCTGGCGTTGATCCCCGAACGGCTCGATGCCTGGGCAAGCGAGCCGCGCGCGTTCCTCAAATTCGTGATCGCAGCGCCCGCGGACGTGGATGAGGTGCTGGCGCTCCAGCAGCGCTACCGCTTCCGGCCCGAACGCGTGTTCCTGATGGCCGAAGGGACCGACAGCGCCACCCAGCGCGCGCGGCAGGCGTGGCTTTCGGCGCTATGCCTCAAGCACGGCTTCCGCATGAGCGACCGGCTGCATATTCATCTCTACGGGGATACCAGAGGAACCTGAACTGCCGTCATTGCGAGCGTAGCGGAAGCGAAGCTGGCCAAAGGCCAACCAATCCAGAGCGGACCGGCAAGAACTCTGGATTGCCGCGTCGCCTGCGGCTCCTCGCAATGACGCGTGAGGGGCATATTTCGGTCGCGCAGCGACCGCAAGGGCGACCGCCCGCCCGCAGGCGCTCAAGCCCGAAGGGCTTGAAACAGCGCCGAGGATGTGCCCGCGGAGGCGGGCACGCAAAGCAAGGCATCAACCCTGGCTTCTCCAGCGCATCACCACGCGGTCAACCAAATCTTCCTCGCCGCCGCCCTTGCTCCAGAGTTCGACAAAGCTCGGGTCTGCCGAAGCCGGGCGCTTGTGCTCTTCAAGATTGTCGAAGGTCACGCGCATCGGGATCGAAACCCCCTCGCCGCAGATGATGCATTCGCGGTTGCGCAGCGCGGGGATGGTGTCGAGAAAGCCGCGCGCGCCTTCGGGCATGGCGGCCTTCACGAAGGCCTGGTCGCGATCATTGTTGAGACGCATCGCGATGATGGTACCGCATTGCGACAGCACGCCTTCCGCCAGATCCGACGGGCGCTGGGTGATCAGGCCGAGCGAAATGCCGTATTTGCGGCCTTCCTTCGCGATACGCCCGAGGATCTTGGCCACGGAGGAGCCATCGGCATTCTTTTCGCTGGGAACATAGCGGTGGGCTTCCTCGCACACCAGCAGGACCGGCCGCGTCTTGTCATCGCGGCCCCAGATCGCGAAGTCGAACACCAACCGGCTGAGCACCGCCACCACCGTCGAAGTGATGTCCGAGGGCACGCCCGACACGTCGATGATCGAGATCGGCTTGCCCTGCCCCGGCATGCGGAACACCTTACTGATGAACGAGGCCATCGTATCGCCCACCAGCATGCCCGAGAACATGAACTGGTAACGCGGATCGGTCTTCAGCTCTTCGAGCTTGCCCTTGATCCGCATGTAGGGCGCGCTCGAGGTGGCCTTGTCGAGCTTGCCCATCTCGTCCTGCAAGATGTTGCCGAGATCGGACAGCAGATAGGGGATCGGCGAATCCACGGTGATCTTGCCCATGGATTGGGCCAGACGGTTGCGGCTGCGCGCCGCCAGCAGGCACTTGGCGAGAATGTCGACATCGACCTGGCGTTCATCGCCGCTCGAATTGAGCAGCACTTCGCAATGCTCTTCGAAGTTCATCAGCCAATAGGGCATTTGCAGGTTCGACACGTCGAGGATCTGGCCGGTCTGACGGAACGCCGCCGAATATTCGCCGTGCGGGTCGATCATCACGATATGGCCATTAGGAGCAGCCTCGCAGATCCGGTGGAGGATCAGCGCAGCGCTGGTCGATTTCCCGGTCCCGGTCGAACCGAGCAGCGCGAAGTGCTTGCCCAGCATGGCATCGATGTAAAGCCCGGCGCGGATGTCCTTGGTCGGGAACACCTTGCCCACCGTGACGCTGGCGCGCCCGTCGCTCGAATAGACCTGTTCGAGATCGCGGGTACCCGCCGCATAGACGAGCGATCCGGGGATCGGGTAGCGGGTGACCCCGCGGCGGAAACCCCGGATCCGGCCAGTGAGCTTTTCCTCCGACCCTTCGCCGAGGAAGTCGATATGGGCGATGATCCCGGCCTCGTTGCGGCGATCCTTGCGCTGATCGCGCACGCTCGCCAGCAGCCAGCTGTCGCCGACGCGAATCTTGACCTGGCTGCCGACCTGCCCGGCGAGCGCGATCGAGGGATCGGCATCGTCCATGCATTCGTTGATGCGCTGGAGATCAAAGGCGACTTGCGAGCTCGAACCGGAAATCTCCAGCACCACGCCAATCGGCACCCGGGTGTTTTCCTGCGCGGATCCCTGCGGCGCGGACGCCTCGTCAGCGGCAAAGCCGGCCGCCATCGCACCGTTGAAACCTTGCAAGTCAGGATTGCCGTGATCGGCCATGATGTCTCTTCCCTAAGCGGCCCAAACCGGGCTTTGCGATAGGGCAGGCAGGGTTAAAATGCGGTCAACAGCAGATGGCGCAGTGGCACTGGCATGGTGCGCGCTGCCTAGCGGGCAAACACCCGTCCGGCAAACCAGCCCATGCCCAACGACAGGGCGATCGCGCCGAGCCCATACCAGAACGCCCAGCGCTGCGAGGCCATCACCACCTGGCCTTCGAGCCCGACTTTCTCGACTTCGATCCGCGCGGTCGCGCTCGCCAGCACCCGGCCGCGCGCAATGGCAAAGGTTTCGGCCGTGTAACTGCCGGTCACCACATTCGAAGGCAGGGCAATGCGCGCCTGATAGAGCACATTCTCGCTGATCCGCACGCCATCAGGGTTTTCCTGATAGAGCCCCTGCCGCCGCCGCAGTTCGACAAAGCCGCGGGCAAAGCGGGCCTGTTCCTCCGGCTCGATCTGGCCCGAGGGGCTGAGCTGGATGAAATCCGTGCTGAGTTCGAAGATCGCCGCGGTGCGCTCGTCCACGATTTCGGTGACCGGGCGCGAGGAGGCGACCGCGAAAAATGACGGGGCGGAACGGAAATCGGTCGCACCCGCATTCATCCAGACGCCAGCGATGCGCTCTTTCTCGCGCACCCGGATCGGTTCGACCGGGCCTTTGAGCACGACGACGATATCATAATTTTGCATCGCACCGCGGGTGCCCGCCGGATCAATCACCGCGCCATACAGCAGCAGATCAGCTCCGGTGAAGCCTTGGCGCACCTCGATGCGCGACTGGCTGACCTCGGGCACAAGGATCGGCTCGCGCTGCCCCATCAGCGTGACGGCCGCCAGCATGGCAAGGGCGAGGCGCGGCGCGGCTTTCACAAGGCGTTCACCGTGTAGATTTCGTCCGGGCGCACGCCGAGGCCGTATAGCATCCTGAGCGCGATCAGCAGCACCAGCACCGCCAGCACCACCCGCAGCAGATCAGGCCGTGCCTTCTGCGCGATCTGGCTGCCGAATTGCGCGCCGAGAACCGACCCGGTCAGCAACAGGCCGGCGAGCACAATATCCACTGCTCGCGTGGTCAACGCGTGGGTCATGGTGGTCGCCATGGTGACGAACAAGATCTGGAACAGCGAGGTGCCAACCACGACATTGCCGCTCATCCCGAGGATGTAGAGCATCGCAGGAACCAGCAGGAACCCCCCGCCCACGCCCATCAGCATGGTCAACACCCCGACCAGCGCGCCGAGGATCACCGGGGCGAGCGGCGAGATATAGAGGCCCGAGGCATAGAACCGCCAGCGATAGGGCAGGCTCGCCACCAACGGATGGTGCCGCCGCTTGCGCACCGTGGTGCCTGCATTCTTGGCGAAGACATCGGGACGCAAAGACGCCAATCCTTCGCGCAGCATCAGCGAGCCGATCGAACCCAGCATCACCACATAGAGGATGTTGATGACGACATCGATCTGGCCAAGGGATTGCAACACCCGGAACAGCAGCGCGCCGATCAGCGCCCCGATGATGCCGCCGGCGACCATCAGCGCGCCCATGCGGTAATCCACCCCGCCCCGCCGCGCATGGGCGAGCACGCCCGAAACGCTCGCCCCCGTCACCTGCGTGGCGGCCGAGGCGGCGGCAACCGTCGGCGGGATGCCGTAAAAGATCAGCAGCGGGGTGGTCAGAAATCCGCCGCCTACCCCGAACAGACCTGAAAGAATACCCGTCAGCCCGCCAAGCAGCACGATGAACAGGCCGTTCACCGAGAGATTCGCGATGGGCAGATAGACATCCATAGCATGCGACTAGCCGAGCAGGGCTGCGGATTAAAGGCATCAGCCGCCCGCGATCCACCGTGCCTTTGGTTTTGCCCACCACACCGCACGCGCGATGAAGCACGGCTGAATCAGAAGCTGGTGGAAAGCGTGGCGGCAAGGCCATCCTGCGGCGCGGCATCGCCACCCGCCCGCAGGCGCCAATCCATCGCCAGCCGGGCAGGGATCCGTCCCATGTTCCATTCGACCCGCAGGGTGGGCCCGACATCGAGCCTTGCTGCCCCTTCCTGCGCGCCGCCCCAGACGCCTGCCCCGGCGCTCAGGCGGAGCGGCGCATGGCCAGAAGCGGGGACGCGCGCAATCTCCCGGACGAGGCTGATCTGCCCATCGGCAAAGGGCGTGGCGGCGCGCCCGCCAACCCAGCCCGCTTGCCCATAGGCTTCGAGGGTGAGATCGGCGGGCAAGGCCTGCGGCGGCCATTCGGTGACGAGAAAGACCGAGGGACGCCATGCCTCACCCATCGGCGCATCGCTGTAGCGCAGCTCGGCAAAGGCGCGCAGCGGTACCGTGCGCAGCGGACGAACCGAGCCGCCCAACGCAGCCTCACTCTCGCCGCCCGCGATCATGGCGCGGTATGCCCGCAGATAGAGGCGGGGATCATGGCCCGATGACGTTCGCAGGCGTAATTGCGCAATTCCGCCGATCTGGCTTGCTCCGTAAATCGGCACGCGTCCCTGCGAGACGGGCGCCGCATCCGAACCAGCGCGATAAAAGCCCCAGGCATCGATGGACCAGCGCCGGGATGCGGCGGGCATGGTGGGCCTGTGTGCCTGATCCGGCTGTCCGGGGCTGGCTTCGGACGGCGGCGCGGATGGCGGCTGCACGCTGCCCGGTGCTTGCCCCGGCGCAAGCCTATTGCCCGCAATCCCGGCGGTGTGTGGTGCAGCAAGCTGTGCAGGGGCGCGTGGCAGAGGGAACCCGCGTGGGGCCTCTCTCTTGCGAACACCCCACCGGGCCTGAGCGAGGGGCTGTTTCAGGGTCTCCGGCACGGCAAGCACCGGCATCGCTGGCAGGGCTGCCCCTTGCAGCCCACGCGCGATGTGTGGTGATCGCGGCGGCGGCGCGGTGTCCTCTCGCAGCACGACGCGGCCGCTTACCCAACCCACCAGCACCAACGCAAATAGTGCCAGCGGTGCGCCCCTGAAGCCGGATCGCGCGGGCGGCTTCAATCGGGCACCGACGAAAAATCGGGCACCGACGAAAGTTTTGTCTGCCCACCTTGCTGGGGCGCGGGCGTCGGGGCAACCGGATGGCGCGGATGCGGGGTCTTGTCCCAGATCACCGCCCCGCCTCTCAGCGCGGCGATATAGGCCATGATGGCCCGGCGGCCCGCCATGATCGCCACCACATTGGCAAGCGGCAGACGCAGCACCGCGCGCGCGCCTTCACGCCAGCCATAAATCCGCGCGGTGAACCCGAACCGCATCCCCATCCGCCACAGGAAGGCGGCCAGATTGGCGATAAGCAGCGCCTTGAGCAGTGGCGGGAGCGGGGCTTGCTCCTGCGCGGTGACCAGCATGGCGATCCCCGCCAAGGCCGACACCACGATCAGGACATAACCCGTCAGCAAGACGAGGCTGGCGAAGGGCCCGCGCCGATCGCGGGCGCGCATCCAGCGCTCTGCCAGATTGCCGCCCCAGCCTGTGCGATCCCAGCCTTGCAGCGCGATGCCGTGCACCCAGCGGGCCTTCTGCCTGACAACATGATCGAGACGCGCGGGGAAAGCAGCGCGGGTGGCAATCAAGGTGCCATCATCGCCCCAAGCGCGCACGAAGCGGCATGTCCCGCCCATCTCGCCGATCAGCAGGCCAAGCTCGTAATCCTCGGTCAGCGATGCCGCCGCAAACGGGCGGCCATCGGGCTGATGGGCGGCCAGCCGATGCAGCATGGCGCGCGCGGCCGCACAGCCGACACCCGCCCCCGGCACCGCCGCCCCAAGCGCTGCCCGCACCACCAGCGCCTGCCCGTGCGCCTCGGCAAATTCCTCGCAGTTATGGCTGCCCAATTGGTTGCCGAACCACGACCTTGTGCGCTGGACGACAGGCTCAACCGGCAATTGCACGAAATCAGCGCCCGCCGCGATGGTTTCGTCGAGGAGAGCCAGCGCTGCGGGATCGACCATGTCCTCGGCATCATGGAACACGACCATCGCGAAGGCACCGCCAAGGCGCTGTTCATCGGCACACAGCGCCGCATAAAGCCGGTTGAGGCAGTCCGCCTTGGTGGTCGGGCCGGCGCTGGCATTGATCACCAGCCGCACACGCTCGTCATGCCGCGCGGCCCCCATCACCGCCGCGATGGTCGCCGGATCATTGGGATAGCAGCCGACATAGACGCGCAGATCGCGCTGCGGCCATGCGGCCAAGAGGCGCGCCAGCGTATCGCCGATCACTTCGGCTTCGCTCCATGCGGGGATGAACACCGCCGCCGCCCCGGCAAGCGGCTGCTGCATCAGCGCAGCACGTTCCCGTCGCGGTGTTGTGATGCGCCCGCGCGCCTTCAATCCGAGAAATAAGGCATCGACGCACAGATCATCGAGCGCGCCAATCAGGAAGAACACCCCTGCGAACAGCAGCAGTTCATGCTGGCACAGTGCAAGCCAGTGCCACGGATCAATCGGCGCCATGGACTCGCCCTCCCCCACCGAAGAGAGCGCAGCCTATCGCGACCCCGCTAGGCTTTCAACCTCTTAATTTATTTGGATATTATGGCCTGAGAGGGAAGTATTCTTCTGAGATCACCAGGTGCCCGTATTGGCCATGCTCGCCCACGGCTCCTGCGGCGGCAGATAGCCTTCCTGCAGCAGTTCCACCGATATGCCATCGGGCGATTTGACAAAGGCCATGTGCCCATCGCGCGGTGGGCGGTGGATGATGTGCCCCGCATCGGCGAGGCGCTGGCAGGTTTCGTAGATATTCTCGACCCGATAGGCGAGATGGCCGAAATTGCGCCCGCCGGTGTAATCTTCGGCGGGGCTGCCATCTTCCGGCGGCCAGTTATAGGTCAGTTCGACCTCGGCGAGGCCTTCCTGCCCCGGCGCGGCAAGGAAGATCAGCGTGAAGCGGCCTGCTTCGACATCGAAGCGGCGGACCTCCTCCAGGCCGATCAGCTTGAAAAACGCCACTGTCGCATCGGGATCCGTCACGCGGATCATGGAGTGCAGATATTTCACCATCACAAAACCTTCACCTCAAACATGTTCTATAACAAAGGGTAAGGCGCGAAGCATTCCGCTGCTCACCCGGAAAACCGGCGCGGCAGCGTCCGCGCGGCTCAGAAATTCACACTGATCTTGCCCACCACATTGGCACTGTTCGGATTGGTCGGCGCGAACAACACATCGGCTTCATTATCGACATATTCGAGGCTCGCGGTGATCGGCCCGAAGACTGTGTAGCTGGCGCCGATTGACCAATCGAAGGCGCCATTATTGGTCGCGAACCGGCGGGTGCCATCAGTGTAGCCGAGATGCCCCTTGAGCGTCAGAGCAGTGCGCGGAATGCCCACACTGACATCGCCCTGCACATAGAGATTGTCGCGCACGAAACCGCCAAAGGCAAAGCCATTGGTGCCGGGATCCCACGCCACGCCAAGCTTGGCACTGGCTGGCCCGAGCGTCGCGGTGAGCGAGGAATAGAGCTCGACAAAGTTGAGATTACCAACCGGCGCATCGGGGAACGTGTAGGCGATGATCCCGACATCTGCCGTCACGCCTTCGATCAGCGGGAAGGTGTAACCGGCATAGATATCGAGTTCGACATTGCCATAGCCGGTGGTACTGTTGTTGATCTGCGAGCCCCATAGCCCCGCATAAAAGCCGCTGCTGTGATCGAGATCGAGCCCGGCTTGCACCGCGATCCTTTCGCCCGAAAGGTTTGTGCCGCGGTAGCGGTATTGCGTTGCCAGCGCCGCATTGGCCGACAGTTCAAACCCGCCGAAGGAAGCAAGGTGGCTTGCCTGCGCCGGATCAACCGGGGCAATCGCAGGCGCGCTGGCAGCGATGGCGGGATCGGCCGGGCAGCTATCCGCGCAGGGCGCGTCCTGATGGGGCGCGGCCACCGTGGCAGCCCGGGGCGCAGACGGAACAGGGGCTGGCTGTGGTGCGGTCGCGATCACGGCAGAAGCAAGGAGAAGCACGCTCGACATGTCATTATCCTGTCCGAGGCCACGGCAATTGTCACCCCCCTCGGCGTGGCCTTTGCGCCGCAGAGCCTACTTTTCAAGCGGGTCAGCGATGCCCATATGCGCGCTTCGGCGCTGATGGCCAACCCTAACCGGCTTGGATTGGGCACTGGCACTTTTTGTCGAGATGTGCTTTCGGCGCCGGAGATGGAAAGCAACCAACACCGGGTCATCCGGGCCGGGGCCCATCCGTCTCGAACGGGTGGGATTTTCCGCGGGGATCAGGCCAAGTGATCCGCACAGACATGATCAGGCAGCAATCTTTGCCAAGGGAATAAGGCCGTATGAAGATCGCAATGGTAGGTTCGGGCTATGTCGGGCTCGTATCGGGCGCATGCTTTGCCGATTTCGGACATGACGTGGTCTGCATCGACAAGGATCAGAGCAAGATCGATCGGCTGCACGCCGGGATCATGCCGATTTACGAGCCGGGCCTTGATGCGCTGGTCGAAAGCAATGTGAAGGCCGAACGCCTCAGCTTCACCACCGATCTGGCACAAGGCATTGCCGGTGCGGCTGCGATCTTCATCGCGGTCGGCACGCCGAGCCGCCGGGGCGATGGCCATGCCGATCTCACCTTCGTGTACGAGGTCGCCCGTGAGCTGGGCGAAAATCTGGCGAATGATGCCGTGGTGGTCACCAAGTCGACCGTGCCCGTCGGGACCGGCGATGAAGTCGAACGGATCATCCGCGCAACCGGCACGCCGCATCGCTTTGCCGTGGTCTCGAACCCCGAATTCCTGCGCGAAGGCGCGGCGATCGGCGATTTCAAGCGCCCCGACCGCATCGTGATCGGCGCCGAGGATGAATTCGGTCGCGAAGTGATGCGCGAGGTCTATCGTCCGCTGTTCCTCAATGAATCGCCGATCCTGTTCACCTCGCGGCGCACCAGCGAGTTGATCAAATACGCAGCGAACGCCTTCCTCGCGACCAAGATCACCTTCATCAACGAGATGGCCGATCTGTGCGAGAAGGTCGGCGCGAATGTGCAGGATGTCAGCCGCGGCATCGGGATGGACGGGCGGATCGGTTCCAAGTTCCTCCACGCCGGCCCCGGCTATGGCGGATCGTGCTTCCCCAAGGATACGCTCGCGCTGCTCAAGACCGCCGAGGATTACGACAGCCCGACCCGGATCGTCGAGGCCGTGGTCAAGGTCAATGACAGCCGCAAGCGGGCGATGGGCCGCAAGGTGATCGACGCGCTGGGCGGGCCGGATGCCGCACGCGGCAAGAAGGTCGCGCTGCTCGGCCTGACGTTCAAGCCCAACACTGATGACATGCGCGATTCCCCCTCGATCGCGATTGCGCTCGCGCTCAAGGATGGCGGTGTGGCGGTGACGGCCTATGACCCCGAGGGGATGGAGCAGGCCCGCCCGCTGATGCCCGATGTCGTCATGTGCGATGATCCCTATGCGGCGATCACCGGCGCGGATGCGGTGGTGATCGTCACCGAATGGGATGCCTTCCGCGCGCTTGATCTCAAGCGCGTCAAGGAACTGGCCAACGCGCCGGTGATGGTCGACCTCAGGAACGTCTACAAGCCCGAGGACATGCGCGCCGCTGGCTTCACCTATGTCAGCGTAGGGCGTTCCTGATTGGCGGGCGCGCGGCGGCGCATGCAGCCCGTCGTTTCACGGGCCGGTTTCAGCCTCGCCCCGCCACCATCACTCGGCCGCCTTGTCGGCATATTGATCATAGGCTTCGAGCGCCTGTGCGGCATACATCGCGCTCGGCCCCGCGCCCATGTAAACCGCCATGCCAATGGTTTCGGCGATTTCCTCGCGCGTGGCCCCATGCTTGCGGGCGCCTTCGACATGAAAGGTGATGCAAGGATCGCACCGCACCGCGACTGATATCGCCACCGCAAGCAATTCCTTGGTCTTGGGATCAAGCGCGTCGCCTTCGTGCGCGGCGCTGCCCATCTCGCGGAAGGCTTTCATCACCCCCGGCGCAGCCTTGTGCAATTCGCGCTCAGCGGGAACCAGATGAGCGGCCATTGCGGGCCAATCCTTGAATGTGGTGTGTGACATGATGATCCTCGTGTTGCGGTGGCGACAGCCGCGACAGCCATAGCACGCCCAGGCGGCAGGGATTGGCATCAAATTGCGCAGTGAGGATGCAACATCAGGGGGCCTGTAAGCCGGGTTCTGTCTCCGCGCGCGATCTGCCCGAAGGCATCAGCCGCGCGGCGGCAGCCATTCATCTAGGCAGGGCATTGCTGCACTGCTCAAGCAGCCAACCCGGGCCTCTCGGAGCGAAACACTCCTGTCCCGGAACAAGTCCGGGACGCGAGGCCCCTATTCGGCCTTGCTCCGGGTGGGGTTTGCCGTGCGAGCGCTGTTGCCAGCGCCCCGGTGCGCTTTTGCCGCACCCTTTCACCCTTGCCTGTGCGCCCGCAAGCGGGCGCCATCGGCGGTTTGCTTTCTGTGGCACTTTCCCTTGATGCCCGGCCCGAAAGCCCTGCACCCGGCGGGCGTTACCCGCCACCCTTGTTTCGTGGAGCCCGGACTTTCCTCGCGCCTTGCGGCCCGCGGCTGCCCGGCCCCCTGATGTCGCCTTGCATATAGGGACTGCGCGGCAATCCGCAACGCACCACGAAAGGCGCCGAGTCGCAGCGCGCCAATGGCAAGGAAACCGCCAGCCAGCCCGCCGAGGGTGCGCTTTCCCATGCCCAATCAGAAGCTTGCCGGATCGCAGCGAGGCGGGGTGATGATAAGTCAAACACCCCATATCCCAGTATTACCAATTCGCACATTCTTGTTACAGAGAAGCGACAGGCTTCCGAACAGTGCTCGGCGATGGGGCAAATTCGCAGGGCACGCGTCAGTCTCGGGGAGGATCGTAAACCTGCTTTTCACGGGGGCGGTGATGATCCAGTTTGATAACCAGTCGTTCAAGCGTAACCTTCTTTCGGCCACCCTGCTCTCCAGCGCGGGGATGGTGCTTGTTCCGGGCACGGCCCTGGCACAGGACGCGGCGCTCGAGGCACCGATTTCGCTCGTCGCGGAGGAGGCCGCGCCCACCGAAGGGGACGCGCCCCAGGCCATTACCGTAACCGGCTCGCGTCTGCGGCGCGACTCCAATCTCGATTCCCCCTCACCGGTCGAATCCATCGATGCCGCCGCCTTGCGCGGCGCGCCGGATGTCACCGATGTGCTGCGGACCTTGCCGGCGCTCTCAGCCTCGGTCACTTCGGCGCAATCAGTGGCACCGGGCGAGATCGGCTCGGGCGGCGCCATCGGTGCAGCGACGCTCAACCTGCGCGGCATGGGCGCTGAACGCACGCTGGTGCTGGTCAATGGCCGCCGCCACGTTGCCGGTGTCGCCGAAACCTCGGTGGTCGATATCAACTCGATCCCGCGCGCGCTGATCAAGAATGTCGAAGTGCTGACGGGTGGTGCCTCGGCCATCTACGGCGCCGATGCGGTGACAGGCGTGGTGAACTTCATCCTTGATCGCACTTTCGATGGTCTCGAGATGAGCGTGCAAGGCAGCACCTCGGATCGCGGCGATGGCCAGACGCTCGATGGCTATGTGAAATGGGGCAAGAACTTCAAGGATGGGCGGGGCAATATAACCCTCGTCGGCGAGTATAATCACGATTACGGCCTGCGCTTTGGTGATCGTGCCCAGTTCCGCGATGGCAATATTGCATCGAACGGGCCCAACCCGGCGCTTCGCTTCCAGAAGGGCGACCTTGGCGCCAACACCCCCAATTTCAGCAATTTCTTCAGCCTTGATCGCGGGTTCTATCCCTTCGGCTTCGTGATCCCGCAGCCGGGCAGTGCGCGCTACAACGCGATCTTCCCGACCGGCACCGCGCCGACGGCGGCCGAACAGGCGCTGATTGACCGGGCGCGCAACGCGCCAACGCGCCTGATTGCGCCGCAATACCAGTTCAACATCACTTCGGCGGGCGGCATCATTATCCCGGCGGACTTTGCCGATCCGGGTTCGGACATTGACGGGAACGGCCGCAGCGATTGCACCGAAAGCTTCACCGGGTTCAACGGGGTGTTCGATTACAATGGCTTTGGTGCGCTCGGCGGGTGCTGGATCGTCAATGAACGCGGGGTCAAGCCGATCACCGATGATGGCCTGATCGCCAGCAACTTCAATTCCTTCGGCGGCGAAGCGGTAATCTTCGACAATCAGGCCTATCTGATCCCCAAGACCGAGCGTTTCGGGTTCAATCTGATCAGCGATTATGATCTCGGCGGCGGCATCAAAGCCGTGTTCGAAGGCAAGTACTACTTCCAGCAGACCACCTTCGGCAGCCGCGAAAACTCGTTCTACGATCTGCTGACCATCGCGCCGGATAACCCCTTCATCCCCGATGTGCTGCGCCCGATTTCGGATGCGGCGGGCGGATTGTTCATCACCCGCGATCCGACTGACCTTGGCCCGAATATTGATAGCAACGTGTCGGAGACTTTCCGCTTTGTCGGCGGGCTCGAAGGGCAGATCACCGAGGATATCCGCTTTGAATTGTCGGCCAACTGGGGCCGCTACAATCTGAAATCGATCAATCGCAACAATGTGCTTTATGATCGCTTTCTGGCCGCGATCGATGTCACCACCGATGCGAGCGGCAACCCGGTGTGCCGCAGCGAAATCGATCCGACCACCCGCTCACCTGCCACGGTGTTCGGCATCCCGACCGGCGAATTCGGCTATCTCACCTTCGTGCCGGGGCAAGGCCAGTGCAAGCCCGCCAACCTGTTCGGGCCGGGCGCGATCAGCCAGGATGCGGTGGATTTCATCACCACCACTACGACCAACAGGTTCCGCACCGATCTGTTCGAGATCCACGGTTTGATCGCGGGGGATACCTCGGACTTCTTCAACCTGCCTTATGATAACATCCAGTTCGCCATCGGGGCCGAGTATCGCAAGGAAACCGCGCGCTCGACCTTCGATCCGCTGGTACGCGGCATTCTGCCGGTGACGACCGTGGACGGCACGGCGGGCCAGTTTGTCGGTGATGCGCCGGGCTTCAACGGGCAGGGCTTCTCGCAGACCTCGCTCGGCACGCCGCCCGACGGGTTCTTCCAGAATTCCGGCGGTAGCTATGATGTCTATGATATCTTCGCCGAGATCGGCACCAGCCTGCTGCGCGATGTGCCGCTGTTCCAGGAATTGCGAGTCGAGCTGGCGGGCCGGATGTCGCATTACAGCACGGCGGGCACTGTCTTCACCTATGCGGCAAACGGGATCTGGTCACCTATTGAGGATCTCAAGCTGCGCGGCACCTATGCCCGCGCGGTGCGCGCGCCGAACATCTCGGAACTGTTCGCCCCGGCACAGGCGGCGTTCTTCCGCCCGTTTGACCCCTGCGACCAGACCGAGATTGATCGCTTGACTGCGGCGGGCAATCCCAATGTGCAGAACCGCATCGCCAATTGCCGGGCCGATGGCATTCCGGCGGGCTTTTCCGATCCGCTCAGCGCCCGCTTTGCCGGGACCATTTCGGGCAATCCCAACCTGCGCGAGGAAACAGCCGACACCTACACCTTCGGCGGGGTGGTGCAGCCGCGCTTCATCCCCGGCCTTGCGCTGACGATGGATTACTACAAGATCCGCATCGATGATGCGATCAGCACCGTGGCAGCACAGGATGTCGTGAACAATTGCTATGACAGCACGACTTTCCCCAATGAATTCTGCACGTCCTTTACCCGCAACCGCGATCCGGCTTCGGCGCAGTTCCTCGGTTTCACCTCGCTCAATCTGACGACGATCAATTTCGTGCGGATCGAGACCGCAGGTGTCGATGCCTCGCTGTCGTACCGCACCATGATCGGGAAGCACCGGCTCGGCCTTAACGCGACTGCTTCGTGGGTGGACCGGCTCAACTTCTTCTTCGATCCGACGGACCTAACCCGGATCGATCCCGAGCTGGGCGAAATCAACCGTCCCGAATGGGCGGGCCGGGGCACGGTCAGCTACGGGTTCGAGAACTTCAATCTCAATTACACGCTCAACTATTTCGGTTCGATGGCGCTGCGCGGGGTCGAGATCGAAACCTTCGAAGCGCAATTCGGCCCGGCCGGGATCGCCAAGGAGACCTTCATCCACAATCTGGCGGCGTCCTACACCTTCAATCAGGGGCTCGAGATTTTCGGCGGGGTCAACAACTTTACCGACACCAAGCCCTTCATCACCGAGCGCGCCTACCCGGCCAATCCGGTGGGACGTTCGTTCTACCTCGGGGTGCGCTGGACGATGTAATCGGGCGTCGCAGGGGGGTACAAAGCAATCCGCCCCGTCTGAGGTGTCAGGCGGGGCGGATTGTTTTTGCGGATGGGCAAGCAAGGCGCGGGCTATTTGGCTCCGGCGGGAGCCGTCCACCACGAAATCGTCTCGTTATCATGGGCCGACGTCCATACGCCTTCGGGCGTGTAGCGCACCGCCCCGCTCCCCGCAGGCTTGCCCAGCCGTGCCCTGATCGCGAGGGTTGCCGGATCGATCACCACCATCGTCTGATCATCCGTGGTGCGCAGCCACACAGCACCGCCGCCGGTATCAATATCGCCATATTTAAGATTGGCACCAACCTTGACCCGGTCGAGGACAGCAAGCCCCGCCGGATCGACCTTGGCCACGGTGCCATCACCCTGTTCCTGCACCCAAACCGCGCCCTCGCCCGCGGCAAGGAACCCCGGCTGCTGGCCCAGCGGCACCGTGCCGACGACAGCGTTGCTGGCGGGATCGATCTTCTGGAGCACTTGCCCGGCGCTGCTCACCGCCCACACCGCATCAAAGCCGAAGGCGAGAAAAGCGGTGCCTGGGGCAACGGCGATTTCAGCCACCACGGTGTTGCTGGCGGGATCGATCCGCGCCACCTTGCCCGCCGGATCGCTCGCCACCCAGACAGACCCGGCGCCGGCAACCACATTGGTCTCACCACGCGGATCGGCAAGGCCGGTGGGAATGGTGGTCTCAACCGCGCCGCTCGCAAGCGCGATGCGATAGACCTGCTTGCCGGTGCATTCCGCCACCCACAGCGCGCTCGCGGCAATCGCCATCGTGCCGCACGGGCGCGGCATCGCCACTTCGGCAAGCTTGCCGCTGACCGCCCATTTCTCGACCAGCCCGCGATTGGTGACCCAGACGGCGTCGCCATCCACGACGAGGAAATCGGCAAAGCCGGGTGCGGGAATTTCCTGCTCGGTCATCATGGCGGATTCCTGCACTGCGGGCGTGGCGGGCGGCTCGGCCGCACAGCCTGCTCCCACGGCCAATACGTGCGCGGTTGTTGCGGTAAGAAGTGCGATCCTGCGTGCCATACCCGTCCTTTCGCATGGAGGATGGGCCGCCCTGCACCCTGCGCACAGGCCACCCATCATGGCACAGACGATACCTATATTACGAAAGTGATCAATCGTAATAATTCCTCATGGACAAACCGCGAATTTGCGCGGATGCTGCACCTGCGAAAGGGGACGAATCATGCTGAACGCCTTCCGCGGGCTGGCCCGCACCTTGGCTCTGGCTCTTGGGTTGATGCTCGCAGCCTGTTCGGGCGGAGAGGAAGACCCCGCGGCACCCCGCACCGAATTCAACATCGGCTGGTCAATCTATGCCGGATGGATGCCCTGGCCCTATGCGCAGCAGGCCGGGATCGTGAAGAAATGGGCCGACAAGTACGGCATCACCATCACCTTCGTGCAGGTCAATGACTACGTCGAATCCGTCAACCAGTTCACCGCCGGCAAGCTTGATGGGGTGACGGTCGCCAACATGGACGCGCTGACCATTCCGGCAGCCGGCGGCAAGGATACCTCCGCGATCATCCTCGGCGATTATTCCAACGGCAATGATGCCGTGCTGCTGAAGGACGCGGATAATGTGGCAGCGATCAAGGGGCGGGACGTTCATCTGGTTGAGCTGTCGGTCTCGCACTACTTGCTCGCCCGTGCGCTGGAAAAGAACGGCTTGGCGCTGTCCGAGGTCAAGACGATCAACACCTCGGATGCGGATATCGCGGGCGCTTTTGCGGCGCCCGACATTACGGCTGCGGTCGCATGGAACCCGCAGGTCGCGACGATGAAGGGCGTGCCGGGGACCACGGCGGTGTTCACCTCGGCGGATATTCCGGGCGAAATCCTCGATCTCATGGTGGTCGACACCAAGGTGCTCAAGGCTAATCCGAACCTCGGCAAAGCGCTGGCGGGCATCTGGTATGAAACCATGGCGCTGATGATGAAGGATGATGCCGAGGGCAAGGCCGCGCGCGCGGCGATGGCCAAGCTGGCAGGCGCAACACCCGAACAGTTCGAAGCCCAGCTCGCTGCTACCTTCCTCTATGCCGATCCCAAGGCGGCGGTTGCCGCGATGTCTTCGCCCGATCTCGTCACCACGATGACACGGGTGCGCGATTTCAGCTTTGCCCAAGGCCTGTTCGGACAGGGCGCGCGCTCGGCCGACGCGGTGGGCATGGCCTTCCCCGGCGGCACAACGCTGGGCGACAAGGATCGCATTACCTTGCGGTTCGATCCGACTTTCATGCAGCTTGCGGCGGACGGCGCGCTGTGATCGCGGGCTGAGGCGGAGCAAGAGCCCCGTGCGCTGGGTCAATCTCACCATCAGCCGGAGCACGGGGCTGCTGCTCGGCGCGCTGCCACTGGCGGCGCTGGGGCTCGCCTATCTGCTGGCCGCCGCCAGTCGCCACGCCGCCAACCCCGCCGACAAGATCCTGCCACTGCCCGGCGCCATGGCCGAGGCGATGGGCGCGCTGCTGTTCGATGTCGATCCGCTGTCCGGCCAGATCCTGTTCTGGGCCGATCTGCTCGCCAGCCTGCAACGGCTTGGCCTTGGCCTCGGCATCGCGACCTTTTCGACGCTGCTGGTTGGCCTCGTGCTGGGCGCGCTCCCCCCGGTGCGGGCAACGTTCGGTCCGCTGGTGACCGCGATCGCAGTGATCCCGCCCATCGCGCTCCTCCCGATCCTCTTCATCGTGTTCGGATTGGGGGAGACGGCCAAGGTTGCGCTGATCGTGATCGGGATTGCCCCCTATATGATCCGCGATGTCGCGGGACACATAACCGCGTTGCCGCGTGAACAGATCGCCAAGGCGCTGACCCTGGGGGCCAGCAGTTGGCAGATCGTGCTGCGGATCGCCTTGCCACAAGCCCTGCCGCGCCTGTTCGAAGCCCTCCGCCTCTCGCTCGGCCCGGCATGGGTGTTCCTGATCGCCGCCGAAGCCATCGCCGCCGATGTCGGGCTTGGCTACCGGATCTTCCTCGTCCGCCGCTACCTCGCGATGGATGTGATCCTGCCTTATGTCGCCGTGATCGCGCTCCTTGCGATGCTGATGGATCTCCTGCTCACCCGTGCCTCGCGCCGCCTGTTCGGCTGGGCGCATCTGGCAAGCCGGTAGCGGCCCATGCTGAGCCTCAGGAATGTCTGGATCGAATATGGCGAGAAGGTGGTGCTCGAACGCATCAGCCTCGATATCGCCGAAGGCGCCTTCGTCTCGATCATCGGGCCATCAGGCGCGGGCAAAAGCAGCCTGTTGCGGCTGATCCTCGGGCAGGAAGCCCCCAGCCGGGGCGAAATCCTGCTTGATGGCCAGCCGCTGGCGCCCGAATGCGGGCCGGATCGCGGGGTGGTGTTCCAGCGCTATTCGGTATTCCCGCATATGACGGTGCTGGACAACACCATGTTCGGGCTCGAATGCGCCGAAGCGCCCTTCACCGCCCGCCTGTTCGGCGCCCGCCGCCGCGCGGCGCGCGCGCGGGCAGAGGCGATGCTGGAGGCCGTCGGGCTGGGCGACAGTCTCAATCTTTACCCCGCGCAGATGTCGGGCGGGATGCAACAGCGCCTCGCCATCGCGCAGGCGCTGATCAAGCAGCCACGGCTGCTGCTGCTGGACGAGCCGTTCGGCGCGCTCGATCCCGGCATTCGCGCCGACATGCATACCCTGATCACCGGACTGTGGCGCGAGTTCGGCCTCACCATCATCATGGTCACCCACGATATCAAGGAAGCCTTCAGCCTCGGCACGCGGGTGCTGACCTTGGACAAGCGCCGCCACGATCCCCACGCGCCGCACCGTTATGGCGCGGGGGTGATCTATGATCTCGCGCTCAAGAAAGGCGCGCCGATCGAGCAGGCCGAAGAACGCGAAGTGGTCCCGCTTGCCGGCGGTATTACGATTGACACGAAAGATAATACTTGAGATGCCAACCCCCATGAGAATCAGGTCATGAGCCCCGAGCCCCCCCGCCTTGCCCGGCTCAGCATGAGCCTTCCGGCCGATCTGTTCCGCCAGCTCGACATGATGGTCGAGGAACGCGCCCTGCCCTCGCGCTCGCAGCTGATTGCCGAACTGATCCGCCATGCGCTAGCCGAACACGAAGCGCTGACCCGTCCGCACGCCATGCTCGCAGGCACCATCACGCTGGTTTATGCAGGCGGCGGCGGGCGCGTGCGCCAGCAATTGGCCGAAACCCAGTCCGATTACCTGAAGGAAGTGATTTCCTCGCAGCACGTGTTCCTCGAACAGGACCAGTCGCTCGAAGTGCTGCTGGTGCAGGGCCCGGCGGTGCGGCTCAAGCAATTATGCGATGCGCTGCGCGCCATCCGGGGCGTGCAGCAATTGCAGCTTGTCACCACCACCGCGCTGCTGCCGCCGCTTTACGAAGGAGATGCGCCGCCTGCTGCCCCATCGCAGGAGGCCGCCGAATGAGCCAGACGCTCGCCGATCCGAAGGCCGCGCGTGATCATGCCCGCGCGCAGGGCGGAACGCGGGTCGAAGCCATGCCGATCCTGCCGCCGGTGGCCGATGATCTGCCCGCAGGGGTCGCCGCCGATGATCTGGTGTGGGAAGAAACCGTCCCCGACGGTGGCTATGCCTCACGCCGGCTGGCGCGCGGCACCCGGCTACGGCTGATCGACACCAAGGGCGATGCCTGCGCCGCGCTCAACATCTTCAACGCCGAGATGCCGACCGAACGGCTCAATGTGGCTGATACCGTCAAGGTGCAGTGGAACGGCTACCTCGGCGCGGGCAAGCTGCTGCTCTCCGACATGGGCCGGGTGCTGATGAGCATTCTTCATGATGATGCAGGCACGCATGATGCCTTTTGCGGCACCTCGAATGCCGCCAGCAACACCCGCAAATATGGCGAGGGCCGCAATTCGGGCGATTATCCCAACGGGCGCGATCGGCTGATCCTCGGCGCAGCCAAGCACGGGCTGACCCGCCGCGACGTCCACCCCTGCATCAATCTCTTCAAAGGCGCGCGCATTGAAGCCGATGGCGCCATCACCCCGCAGGTTGGCCCTTTTGCACCGGGCCGCACGGTGATCCTGCGCGCCGAAATGGATGTGATCGTGGTGATCGCCAATTGCCCCCATGTGCTGGATCCGCGCGCGGGATGGCATGTCACGCCGCTGCGGGCCACCGCATGGCGCGGGCCGATCACGCCCGCCGATGATCCGGTGCGGCTCGCCGCACCCGAGGCAACCCGCGCTTTCCTCAATGTCGAAGACTATTTCCGCCGGTGATGGGAGCCCCAACGATGCGCAGCGATCCAGCCCTTGCCCATCTCGCCGGTGTCATCGTCCATGACGAGGTCGTGCCCGCCCGCGCGCCGTGGCTGTGCCCGGTCGCCAAGGGGCAAACGCTGCGAATCGTCGACCTCGAAGGCAATCAGGCGGTTGATTTCCTGATCTACGCCGCCGCCGATGATGCCGAGCGCTATTCGGCGCAGGATACGGTCTCGGCGCAAGGCAATCTGTTCCTGCGCGAAGGCACGGTGCTGCTTTCGAACGAAGGCAACCCGATGATGACGATCACCGGCAGCGCGGTCGATTATCACGACACCATCGGCGGGGCCTGTTCGTGCGAAAGCAACACCTTGCGCTATGGCCACCACACCAAGGCGCAACATGCCTGTGTCGACAATTTCCTTGAGGCCAATCTGCGCCAAGGGCGCGGCAAGCGCGACATTGTCTCCAACATCAACTTCTTCATGAACGTGCCGGTCGAGGAAGATGGCACGCTTGGCATTGTCGATGGCATTTCCGCACCAGGCCTCACGGTCGATCTGCGCGCGGAGATGGATGTGATCGTGGTCGTGTCGAACTGCCCGCAGATCAACAACCCCTGCAACGGCTTCAACCCGACGCCCGTGCGCATGATCATCACCGCATGACCTTCGACACCGTCCTCGTTGCCAATCGCGGTGCGATTGCCACGCGGATCATCCGCACGCTGCGCCGCATGGGCCTGCGTTCGGTGGCAGTCTATTCCGAAGCGGACGCCGGATCGCTTCATGTCGCCGCTGCCGATGAAGCGATCTGCATCGGCCCGGCGTCGGCGAGCGAGAGCTATCTCAACGTGGCGGCGATCCTTGCGGCTGCCAAGGCAAGCGGGGCGGGCGCAATCCATCCCGGCTATGGCTTCCTTGCCGAAAATGCCGAATTTGCCGAAGCCTGCACGGCGGCAGGGATTGCCTTTATCGGGCCGACCCCTGCCAATATCCGCGCCTTCGGGCTCAAGCATTCGGCGCGCGAGCTTGCCCTCGCCCACGGCTTGCCGCTGGCGCCCGGCACCGATCTTTTGACCGACGAAAGCGAGGCTGTCTCCGCAGCGGCGCGCATCGGCTTTCCCGTCATGCTCAAAGCCACGGCGGGCGGCGGCGGCATCGGGATGCGCATTTGCCATGATGAAGCCGCGGTGCGCGAAGGTTTCGCGGCAGTGGCCCGGCTTGGCCAAGGCAATTTCGGCGATGCAGGGGTGTTCCTAGAACGCTACATCGCCCGCGCGCGCCATATCGAGGTGCAGATCTTCGGCGATGGCTCGGGCCGCGTCATGGCGCTGGGTGAACGCGACTGTTCGCTCCAGCGACGCAACCAGAAAGTCGTCGAGGAAGCGCCCGCACCCTGCCTGTCCGATGCCAAGAGGGCCGAACTGATCGCCGCTGCCGTTCGGCTGGGCGAAGCAGCGGCCTATCTTTCGGCGGGCACAGTCGAATTCCTTTTCGATGCCGAGCGGCAGGAATTCTACTTCCTCGAAATGAACACCCGGCTTCAGGTCGAACACGGCGTCACCGAAGAGGTGATGGGGATCGATCTCGTGGAATGGATGGTGCGCGGCGCGGCAGGCGATTTCGCTTTCCTCGATGCCCCCGCCCCGACGCCCAAAGGCCACGCGGTGCAGGTGCGGCTCTATGCCGAAGACCCGGCGCAGGATTATCGCCCGACTTCGGGCACGCTGACGCATGTCGCCTTACCGATGGATATCCGGGCCGAAACATGGGTGATGGCGGGCAGCGAGGTGAGCGCGTGGTATGATCCCATGCTCGCCAAGCTGATTACCCATGGCGCCACCCGCGAACAGGCGATCGGTGCGATGCAGGCCGCGCTCGCGGCCAGCCGGGTGGACGGGATCGAAAGCAACCTGCGCTGGCTGCGCGACGTGCTGCGCGATCCCGGCTTTACCAGCGGCGCGGTATCGACACGGCTTCTCGAAGGGGTCATCTACACGCCCCGTTCGGTGCGGGTGACGAGCGGCGGGGCTTCCACCACCGTGCAGGATTGGCCGGGGCGGCTTGGCTTGTGGAATGTCGGTGTGCCGCCATCAGGCCCGTTCGATGATCGCTCATTCCGGATCGGCAATCTGTTGCTCGGCAATCGCGAAGGCACGGCCGGGCTTGAGATTACCGCGAGCGGGCCGAGCCTCACCTTTGATGCGCCCGCGCGCCTTTGCCTGACCGGCGCGGATTTCGGCGCAAAGCTCGATGGCGAGCCGGTGCCGCGCGGCGAAGTGATCCATGTCGCTGCCGGGCAGAGCCTCACCATGCGGCGGGCTTCGGGCGGCGGCCTGCGCGGCTACATCCTGTTTGCAGGCGGGCTGGATATTGCGCCCTATCTCGGCAGCACCGCAACCTTCACCCTCGGCCAGTTCGGCGGCGCCCATGCCCGCGCGCTGGTGGCAGGCGATGTGCTGCATCTGGGTGACGCAGCCTGCGCGCCCGAACAGCCGGCGCTTGCCTTGCCCGCGCTGGGGGACGTGTGGGAGCTGCGCGTGCTTTATGGCCCGCACGGCGCGCCGGATTTCTTCACGCCCGATGATATCGAACAGTTCCTCGCCGCCGAATGGCAGGTGCACTACAATTCCAACCGCACCGGCGTGCGGCTTGTCGGGCCCAAGCCGGAATGGGCGCGGCGCGATGGCGGCGAAGCCGGGCTGCACCCTTCGAACATCCACGACAATGCCTATGCCATTGGCGCGGTCGATTTCACCGGCGACATGCCGATCATTCTGGGGCCGGACGGGCCCTCGCTTGGCGGATTCGTGTGCCCCTTCACCGTGATTTCCGCTGACCGGTGGAAAATCGGCCAACTTTCCCCGCAAGACCGCGTGCGCTTCGTGCCGGTGACGATCGCCGATGCCGTGGCGGCAGAGCGCGCCGCACCCGGCACGCCGCAACCCGCGACCCCGCCCCGCGATATTGCCACGCTTTCGCCGATCCTGGCGCAAACCGCCGCCCACGGTGCCCGCCCGCAGACGACGTATCGCCAGCAGGGAGATCGCAACATCCTCGTCGAATATGGACCGATCGTGCTCGATATCGAGCTGCGTATCCGGGTCCATGCGCTGATGCGCGCGCTGGAGGACATCGCGCTGCCCGGGGTGATCGACATCACCCCCGGCATCCGTTCGCTGCAAGTGCATTTCGATCCGGCCGTGCTGACGCAGCAAGCGGCGCTGGCCGCGCTGGTGGCGGCCGAAGACCGCATGGGCGATCTGGAGGATTTCACCGCGCCCTCGCGGATCGTCCACCTGCCCCTGAGCTGGCGTGATCCGGCGATCACCGAAACCATCGCCAAATACATGGGCGCGGTGCGCGATGATGCCCCGTGGTGCCCCGACAACATCGAATTCATCCGCCGCATCAATGGCCTTGCCGATGCCGACGCGGTGGAACGCGTGATCTTTGATGCGAGCTACCTCGTGCTGGGGCTGGGCGATGTCTATCTCGGCGCGCCGGTCGCCACCCCGGTCGATCCGCGCCACCGCCTCGTCACCACCAAGTACAATCCGGCGCGCACCTGGACTCCGCCCAATGTCGTCGGCATCGGCGGCGCCTACATGTGCATCTATGGGATGGAAGGCCCCGGCGGCTACCAGCTGTTCGGGCGCACCCTGCAAGTGTGGAACACCTATCGCCCGGCTGGCAGCTTTACCGAAGGCAAGCCATGGCTGCTGCGCTTCTTCGATCAGATCCGCTTCTATCCCGTCTCGGCGGAAGAGCTGGCCGAATGGCGGCGCGATTTCCCGACCGGGCGCAAGCAGGTGCGCATCGAGGAGAGCGAATTCCGGCTGGCGGACTATCGCGCCTTCCTCGAGGAAAACGCCGAAAGCATCGCCGCCTTTGCCGCCACGCGCGAGGCGGCCTTCAACGCCGAGCGCGCCGCGTGGGAAGCCAGCGGCGAGTTCGACCGGGTCAGCACCTTGCTCGCCGCCGATGCGGGCAGCAGCGATGCGGCGGATATCGACATCCCCGAAGGCGCTGATCTGATCGAGGCGCCCTTTGGCGGGAGCGTGTGGAAGCTGCTTGTCGCGCCCGGCGATACCGTGGCAGCGGGCGATGTGATCGCGGTGATCGAAGCGATGAAGATGGAATGCCCTTTTGAAAGCCCGGCGGATGGCACCATCGCCGCGCTCTACATTGCGGAACGCCATGCGCTGCAACCCGGCACCCCGATGCTGGCTTTGAGGAGGCATTGATGGCCCGGTTTGACCGTCTCAGCGCTGCCGCCATTGCCGCCGCCGTTGCCTGCGGCGCGACCAGCGCGGAAAGCGTGATGGCTGAAACTCTCGCGCGGATCGAAGCCTATGACGCGGTGCAACCGCAAGTCTGGATCAGCCGGGCCGAGCCGCAAGCCTTGCTCGCCGAAGCCCGCGCCATCGATGACCGGATCGCGGCGGGCGAGCAGCTCCCGCTCGCCGGGGTGCCCTATGCCGCCAAAGACAATATCGATGTGCCGGGCATGGCCACCACCGCCGCCTGCCCCGCCTTTGCCTATGAGCCCGCAGCCGATGCCGGGGTGATCGCACGGCTGCGCGCGGCGGGCGCAATCTGCGTGGGCAAGACCAATCTCGATCAGTTCGCGACCGGCCTTGTCGGCACACGCAGCCCCTATGGCATCCCGCGCAACGCCTATAACCGCGCCTATGTCAGCGGCGGTTCGAGCAGCGGCTCGGCGGTGGCGGTCGCAGCGGGGCTGGTCGCCTTTGCGCTGGGCACCGACACCGCCGGATCAGGCCGCGTGCCCGCTGCTTTCCAGCACCTTGTCGGCCTCAAACCCTCCAAAGGCCGCTGGAGCACGCGCGGGCTGGTGCCCGCCTGCCGCTCGATCGATTGCATTACGGTGTTCACCGACAAGGTATCCGATGCCCGATTGGTCGATGGCGTAGCGGCAGGCTTTGATGCGGGCGATCCCTATTCCAAGCCGCTGGCCGACACGCCCTTGGCGCCGCGCCGTATCGGTGTGCCACTGCCGCACCAACGCGTGTTCTTTGGCGATACGCAAGCCGAATATTTCTACGACCGCGTGCTCCACACGCTCAGCCAAAGCGCCGAGCTGGTCGCCATCGACATTGCTCCGCTGCTCGAAGCCGCGCAGCTGCTTTACGGCGGGCCGTGGGTGGCCGAACGGACGGCGGCGGCAGAACGCCTGTTGCTGGGCAATCCCGAGGCGATTGATCCCACAGTGCGCAGCATCATCGCCCCCGGACTGGACATGCGCGCGGTGGATCTGTGGAACGGCATCTATCGCCTCGCCGCACTCCAGCGCCACGCCGACACCATGTGGCAGGATATCGACGCGCTCGCCTTCCCCACCACCGGCACGACCTATCGCGTGGCCGAACTGCTGGCGGAACCTGTCGCGCTCAACAGCAATCTGGGACGCTACACCAATTTCGTAAACCTGCTCGACATGGCGGCCATCGCCGTGCCGGCGGGCACGCGCGAGAACGGCACCGGCTTCGGCATCACGCTGATCGGCCCTGCCGCGACCGATATCGCTCTGATGGACTTGGCCGAAACCTTCCTTGCCGCAGCGGATAACCCGCCGCCCCCGCCGCTTGATCTGGGAGACCGTATGGATACCGTCAAACTCGCCGTGGTTGGCGCGCATCTCGAAGGCATGCCGCTGCATTGGCAGCTCACCAGCCGCGACGCGAGGTTCGTCGGCGCGTTTGAAACCGCACCGACCTACCGTCTTTATGCCATGGCCGATAGCGTGCCGCCCAAGCCGGCGCTTATCCACAGCACTGATGGCGCGGCGATCAAGGTCGAGGTCTACGAGCTTGGCCTTGCGGAGTTCGGCAGCTTCGTGGCCGAAGTGCCGCCGCCGCTGGCGATCGGCACGGTGACGCTCGCCGATGGCAGCAGTGTCAAAGGCTTTGTCGCCGAGCCGCGCGCGCTGACGGGGGCTGAGGACATCACCCATCTGGGCGGGTGGCGCGCCTTCATGGCCGGGCGCTGACAGGAGAGGAGCAAGCCGAGTGAGCGGGGAAAGCTGGCGGGACGTGATTGCCGGTCTCGGGCTTGGGGAAGCCCGCGATGCCGCGCACGCCCGCGCGCTCCTCGGGGAACGGCTCGCCGCACTGGAACGCGCACGTGACGCGGCCGAAGCGGCAAACGAAGCGAAAACGCGCTTTCTCTCCAGCATCAGTCACGAGATCCGCTCCCCGCTCAATGCGATCTATGGCTATGCGCAATTGCTCGAACGCAATGATGGTGCAGGCAGCCTGAAGGCCGCCAAGGTGATCCGCCGTTCGTCGGAGCACTTGTCGAACCTCATCGAAGGCCTGCTTGATATTGCGCAGGTCGAAAGCGGCTCGCTCAAGCTGAGCCGGGAGGCGGTCAGATTCCGCGCCTTTCTCGACCAGATTATCGACATGCTCGAATTGCAAGCGAGCGCCAAGGGGCTCAGCCTGGCGCTGGATATGCCCCCCGGCCTGCCCGAATTCGTGCGGACTGATCCCAAGCGGCTGCGCCAGATCCTCATCAATCTCATCACCAATGCGATCAAGTTCACCGATCAAGGCGCTGTCACGCTCAAGGTGCATTACCGCAACGAGCTGGCGACGTTCGAGGTGATCGACACCGGGATCGGCATCGCACCCGCTGATATGGAGCGGATCTTTGCCCCCTTCGAACGCGGCGAAGGCGCGGCGCAGGAACGCTCCGGGGTCGGGCTTGGCCTCGCGATCACGCAGGCGCTGGTGCAGATCATGGGCGGCGACATCCGGGTTGAAAGCACGCCCGGCAAGGGCACGCGCTTCACGGTACGGCTGATGCTGTCGAAGCCGCTGGCCCCGCCTGTCGAAGCGCCTGCCTCGCGCTCGCTCGCCCATTATCTTGGCCACCGCCGCACGGTGCTGGTGATTGATGATGATGCCGCCCACCGCGACATGCTGAAAGGCTTGCTCGAACCGCAGGGGTTGCGGGTGCTGGTGGCCGAGAATGGTCCGCGCGGGCTGGCACTGGCAGCCGAAGCGCAGCCCGATCTCGTGCTGCTTGATGTGATGCTGGGCCGCGAGAATGGCTGGCGGATTGCCGAAGCCTTGCGCGAGCGGATCGGGCCGGAGCTGAAGATCGTGATGCTGTCAGGCGAAATGCCCGAACCCGATGCCATGCCTGCGCGCGGGCCTGCCAATGATCTGTTTGTGACCAAGCCCTTCGCCATCGACGCCCTGCTCGATGTGCTGGCGCAGCAGCTCGCGCTGGCATGGCCTGCGGAGAGGGGCGCGTTTGCGGGCAGCAGCAGTCCGCCGCAGCTGCCCGCCGCGCTCGCCAAGGCCGCGGCGCCGCATCTCTCCCGGATCGCGGAACTGGTGCGGATCGGCCACGTCCGGGGGATCGAGGCGGAGATCGATGGTCTTGCCCGGCTCGGCCCGGACGCGGATGGCATCGTCACCGAAATGCGCAGCCATCTCGACAGCTTCGATTTGCCCGCGCTGGCAGCCTGTTCGCAGAAAGCCTTGCACCCATGATCGGCAAAGCCCGCACCGCTGCCGCCACCGCGACGATCCTCGTGATCGATGATAATCCCGAATCGCTCCGGTTCATTGTCGATACGCTCGAAGATCAGGGCATGACCGTGCTGATCGCCCGCAGCGGCGAGGCTGCGCTTGATCTGCTGGCCCATACTGCGCCCGATCTCATCCTGATGGACGGGATGATGCCGGGGCTGAGCGGGCTCGAAACCACGCGGCGGATCAAGCGCGACACCGCGCATGCCCATATTCCGATCATCTTCATGACCGGGATTACCGAGCCCGATCATGTCGTTGCCGCGCTCGACACCGGCGGGGTTGATTATGTGCGCAAGCCGATCGTGATCGACGAATTGCTGGCGCGTATCCGCGTCCACCTTGCGAATGCCCGGCGGTCCTACCGCTCGCAGCTTGCGCTGGGGCGGGCCGGACGCTCGCTGGTGGCGCTGGGTGCGGATGGCACGCTGGCGTGGTGCACCCCGCAGGCCGAAACGCTGTTCCGGCAGATCGATCCGGCGTGGGATGAAAATGGCGAGCGTCTGCCTGCCGGAATCGAACCCGCCGTGCTGCAATTGCTGCGCGACACCGAAGGGCGCAGCGCGCTCAAGCTCGATATCGCGGGCGTAACCGTCGAGATCGCGCGCAGCGAGAGCGATCAGCCGACCGAAATGCTCGTCAAGATCACCGAGATCGGGGAAGCCTCGAAGGTGCGCCTGATCGAGGCGCGCAGCGGCTTGACACACCGCGAGGCGGAAGTGCTGCTTTGGGTGAGCTATGGCAAGACCAATCGGACGATCAGCGAGATCCTCGGCATCAGCCCGCGCACCGTGAACAAGCATCTCGAACAGATCTTCAAGAAGCTGGGGGTCGAGACCCGCGCCGGGGCGACAGCGCTCGCGGTGCGGATGATGGAGGAATAGCCGCGCGCCTGCCGCGCTCCGCCTGCATACGACTACGTCATTTGGACACTACTTTCGCACCGCACAATTGGGGCAGACCACCGGCAGAGGGTCGAGGGCTGGTCGGGCCTGCCAAGCGTGCGTGCGGCGATCCTGATCGGCCTTCTCCAACAGCGTGATCGGAGTGACACATGGCCGGAGTGCAGGTTGGTAAGCGGATCATCGGGGCGGATGCACCGGTGACTGTCGGCTGGGAGAACATCGACCGGGTGCAAGGCGGCCCGCTCAAACAGGCCTTCTTCACCTATTTCCAGCCGGTCGTGCTCTTCGCGCTGATCGCCTTCTGGTACAACGCCCCCAATGAATGGGCGCTCGCCTCGGTCGGGATCTGGATCGGGCTGGGGTTCAAGGTGCTGCTGCTGGCGCTCGAATGGGTCAATCCGCGCTATCGCAGCTGGCAGCTGACGTGGAAGGAATTCGCCACTGATCTGTTCTATGTCGGGCTTGGCTACACCGCCTTGCGGATGATCAGTGGCTATTTCGGCGATGATGTGATGATCGAGGCCATCCGGGGCGCGATGGATTGGGACAAGTTCACCTGGTTCATCGGCCTGCCGCTGCTGGTGCAGGCGATCCTGATCTCGATGATATTCGATTTCGGGCAGTACTGGATGCATCGCGGGATGCACAACTGGTATCCGCTGTGGCTGACCCACGCGCCGCACCACTACATCACCCAGCTGAACATCAACAAGGGCGCGGTCGGCAACCCGATCGAGCTGTTTCTGATCGGCCTCGGCATTGGCGGATTCTTCGATTTCCTGCCGCGCGCCTTCCTGATTGCAGGCGCTTTCGGCATGGCGGTGGGCACCTATCAGCACATCAATGTGCGCTTCAACACGCCGCGCTGGTGGCGCTTCATCTTCAACACCACCGAACATCATTCGGTGCACCACGCGCAGGATTACGAGGCCACCCGCAGCAATTATTCGGGGACATGGATCCTGTGGGATCGCCTGTTCGGCACCTGTGTCGATGGCGAAGCCGAACTGCTCGGCATGGAGGGCGGCCGGCGCATGGATATCGGCGAGACCATGGTCTTCCCCTTCACCCAGGCGTGGAAAGACATGAAAGCGCGCCGTGAACAGCGACAGGGCCTTGGCGGCGCGAGCGCGCCGCAGCTTGAGCCTGCCGAATGACCCGGCTGCGCGTTCCCTACGTCGAAAAGATCTGGCGCATCGAAGACAGTCTGGTGGTCGAGGTGCCGTTGACGCCGGACGAGGCGTTCGCCCGGCTTGATCCGCTGTTCCAGACCGATGGCACCCGCTACGCGATCGAAGGCGATACGCTCGGCTATCTCAAGACCAATCCGCGTGCGCAGGACAAGCTGGCGACCTTCACCAGCGGCACCTTGCGGGTGGAACCGGCGCAAGGCGCAACGCGCCTGACCTACCAGGCCGCGAGCACGGCGCTGCTGCTGTGTTTCCTCGCGCCCTTGCTGTTCCTGTTCTTCGCGCAAGTGATGGAAGCCGCCAACCAGTGGGAGCGCGCCAAGGCCGAAGCGTCTGAAACCGCCAAGAAGAACAAGCCGGACGAGGCGAAGGACAAGCCCCTGCCCAAACTGCACCCGATCGATGTGATGCTCGGCGCGCCCGCCCCGAAAGATCCCAAGGCCGACAAGGACAAGCAGAAAGAACCCAAGGAGAAGTTCAAGACAACGCCCGCCTATGCGCTTGCCGGGCTGTTCTTCGTGCTCTTCCTTGTCGGACGGGTGCTCGAACCGTGGCTGCTCAAGCGCACTTTCCGGCAGGCGCTCACGCGCCCGCATGGCGAAGCCGCCATGGTGGATGGCGGTTCGGATGATCCCGATCCGGCGCGCGCTGCACCTGCATGAATGCCTGCATCCGCCCGGCTGCCCTGCATGACTGATCTTGCGCCCCTGCTCTACGCCTTGCCCGTGCTGCTGATCGCAGGCGCCGCAGCGGGATTTGCAGGCGGGTTGTTCGGAATTGGCGGGGGCTTTGTGGTGGTCCCCGCGCTGATGTTTCTGCTGCCGCTGATGGGGGTCGCGCCCGATCAGGTGGCGCATGTTGCGGTGGGCACCTCGCTGGCTTCGATCATTGTCACCTCGCTGCGGTCAACCCAGGCCCATGCGCAGCGCGGCGCGGTGGATTTCGCGCTGCTCAAAAGCTGGGCCGGATGGGTGGTGCTGGGCACGGCCATCGGCACCGGGCTCGCCAACTTCGTCTCCGGCAACCAGCTCGCGCTGATTTTCGGCAGCGGCGTGCTGGGCTTTGCGGCCTATTTCCTGATGCCCGCGCGGCAAGGTGCACCGCGCTTTGCCGGGCTTCCCACCGGATTGCCGCGCGCCGGGCTTGCGAGCGCGCTCGGGGTCTTTTCCACCCTGCTCGGGATCGGCGGGGGCACCTTGACGACCTTGACTATGACGGTGTGCGGCGCGCCGATCCACCGTGCTATCGGCACGGCCGCCGGCATGGGCGCGATCATTGCGGTGCCCGCCACCATCGGCTTTGCGATCATCGGCATGAACGAGCCCGGCACCGGCTGGGGCGCTGTCGGCTATGTCCACCTGCCCGCAGCATTGGCGCTGATTGCCACCTCGGTGGTGTTCGCCCCGCTGGGCGTGGCCACCGCGCACTTCCTCGCGCCCGCGATGCTGCGGCGGGTGTTCGGCGTCTATCTCGCGCTGATCGGCGTGCTGATGATCACGAAATTCTGAACCAGCCCCTCGCCTCAAGGAGAGCCGCTCATGCCTGTCACCACCCGCCGAAGCTTTCTTGGTGCCGCCAGCCTCGTCAGCGGCCTTGCCGCTGCCCCACTGCCAGTGCTGGCCGCGGCCCCGCGGGGCGAACCCGATTTCGGGCCGAAGATCGGGCAGGCCCTGCTGAGCCGCAACGAAAACCCCTATGGCCCCGCCGCTTCAGCCTTGCGCGCGATCAGCGAGAGTGCGCAGATGGGCTGCTACTACACTGATCGCGGCACCGAAAAGCTCACCGCGATGATTGCCGAGCGTCATGGCGTCAGCCCATCGCAGGTCGTCATCGGTGAAGGTTCGACCGAGATCCTCTGCGCCATCGCGCTGGCCTGGGGCCGCAAGGGTGCCATCCTCTGCCCCGATCTGTTTTGGGATACCACCGTGGTGTATGGCGAGCGGCAGGGCGTGCAATCGATACGCGTACCGCTTGCCGCTGATATGAGCCTCGACCTCACCGCTCTCGCCGCCAAAGTGACTGACGGGGTCTCGCTGATCCAGATCTGCAACCCCAACAACCCCACAGGCATGCTGATCCCGGCGGCTGATCTGCGTGCCTTTGCTGCCTCTGCCGCGCCCAAGGCGACGGTGCTGATCGACGAGGCCTATAATGAATTGACCGATCGCCCCGATGACAATGCGATGATCGATCTGGTGCGCAGCGGGCTCGATGTGATCGTGTGCCGCACCTTCTCCAAGATCTATGGCATGGCGGGGCTGCGGGTCGGCTACGCGATCACCTCGCAAGACAATGCCGAACGGATCCGCGCCCATTTGATGAGCTTTGGCGGCAATCTGGCCGGGATCGCGGCGGCGATTGCCAGCTATAACGACACCGCTTTCCTCAACCAGTCGCGCGCAATGGTGCTGGAAGGCCGCGCGATGATCATGGATGCAGTCGCCAAGGCGGGGCTGACGGCCCTGCCCTCGCAGACCAATTTCGTCTTCGTGAAGGTGCCCGATGCCAACGCGCTGCGCGATGCGATGGGCGAACGCGGCATTGCCATTCGCGGTGCCTATGGCGCGGCATGGCGCGGCTATTCGCGCGTCAGCACCGGCAAGCTCGACGACGTCGCGCGCTACGCCGCGGCCTTGCCCGAACTAGCACAACGCCTCTGGGGGTAAGGCGCTCTCTGCGCCCCCTTCCCCTTGCCCCTTGCCAAGTCGCACGCGGCGAGGCAGCCTCTCCAATCATAACAGGGGGAGAGGGGATCATGAAACATCGCGCCGCAGGCCTGCGGGCCGCTGCTGCCATGGGCGTGCTTGCACTGGCCGCGCAGGCCCCGCTGGCCGCACAGGATGCCGCGAGCGACTTTACCATGGCCGCCAACCGCGCCCTTGCCGAACGGCTCGATCTTTCAGGCGGGCAGGACGAGGCCGAAGCGCTGCGCGGCAAGATCGCCGAAATCCCCGATGGCCTGATCACCAAAGCCGATGGCGCGGTGGTGTGGGATTGGCGGCCCTATGCTTTCCTTGAAGCCGCCGATGCCCCCGCCAGCGTCAACCCGTCACTGTGGCGTCAGGCGCGGCTCAACCGCATCCACGGCCTGTTCGAAGTGGTGCCCGGCGCGATCTGGCAGGTGCGCGGCTATGATATCTCAGTGATGACGATCGTGCGCGGGCAATCGGGCTATATCATCATCGACCCGCTCACCGCCGAGGAAACCGCCGCAGCCGCCTGGCAGCTGGCGATGGCGCATCTGCCGCAATTGCCGATCCGTGCGGTGATCTTCACGCACAGCCATTCCGATCACTTCGGCGGCGTCGGGGGGATCATCACGCGCGAGCAGGCGCTCAGGGACGGCATCCGCATCATCGCCCCGCACGGCTTTTCTGAAGAAGCCGTTGCGGAAAACGTGCTCGCGGGCACCGCCATGGCACGGCGGGCGACTTACATGTTCGGCACCTTCCTTGCGCCGGGGCCGCGCGGGCAGATCGACACCGGGCTCGGCCCGCGCCTGCCCGCAGGCACCATCGGCTATATGGAGCCGACCGAGACGATCCCGCAAAGCGGCGGCACGGTGATGATCGATGGCCTTACCTTCGATTTCATGGATGCCGGCGGGACCGAAGCGCCTTCAGAATTCATGTTCTACATCGCCGATTACAAGGCGCTGCACACCGCTGAAGTCGCCACCAGGGTGCTGCACAATGTGCTCACCCTGCGCGGCGCGCAGGTGCGCGATCCGCTGGTCTGGTCAAAGGTGATCGACCGCGCCTTGCAGAAATGGGGCGGCGTCGCGGACCTCGCGCTGGCCTCGCATGGCTGGCCCTTATGGGGCAACACGCGGGTGCAAACCTATCTGGCGGGCCAGCGCGATGCCTATCGCTATGTTCATGATCGCACGCTCAACCGCGCCAATAACGGCGCGACCCTGCACGAAGTGGCCGATGGCATCGCCGATGCGCCGGTGCAGCAAAGCGCCTTCGACACACGCGGCTATTACGGCACGCTCAATCACAATATGAAGGCGACCTACCAGCGCTATTTCGGGTGGTGGGACGGGGTTCCGGCACATTTCAACCCGCTCCCCCCGGCGGAGTCGGCCAAGCGCTATGTCAAGCTTGCAGGCGGGCCCGACAAGCTGCTGGCGGCGGGCAAGGAAGCGCTGGCAGCAGGCGAATATCGCTGGGCGGCAGAGCTGCTCAACCATCTGGTGTTTGCCGAGCCCGCCAATGCGGCGGCACGCAGCGCGCTGGCTTCAGCCTATGAGCAATTGGGCTATCAGGCGGAATCCGGCGCGTGGCGCAATTACTATCTCGCCGGCGCAGCCAGCCTGCGCGGGACAGCGCGCACCACCGCGGTATCGAGCGCGCAGAGCCGCGCCTATATCGAAGGGATCCCGACCGAGGCGCTGTTCGATGCGCTCGCCACCCGCTTCGATGCTGACAAGGGGCGGGCGCTGCGCGGGCAGTTCCAATTCATCCTGCCCGATCGCGGCGAGCACGTGGCCATCGAGGTCGGCGGCGGGGTCGAATTACCGCGCTATGGCAGCCGCTTTGCTGCGCCCACCGCGACGATCACGATTGACCGCGCGGCGCTTGATGATGTGACACTGGGCGCGGCGACCTTCCCGCAACTGGTGCAAGCAGGGCGGGTAAAGATCGAGGGCAATGTCGCTGCCTTCGGGCAGTGGTTTGCGCTGCATCCGCCCTTCGATCCGCGGTTTGCCGTGGTCGAGCCCTAGGCCCGACGCAAAACCGCCGGGACACAGCGGGCGAAAACCCGATGTATCCCGGCGGTGTTGCCAAGCAGGGGAAGACTCCTCGGCCCGTTGGATCAGAAGCGCGTCGTCACCCCGAGGAAGAACGAGCGACCGATACCCGACACCGGATAGGCCGAGCTCGACAGGTAGGGCTCTTCATCGGTCAGGTTGTTGATCCCGCCGTAGAAGGTCATCCGGTCGGTCGCATCAAGATTGAACGACAGGTTGTGGATCCAGTAATCCTTGGCGAAGCCAGCCGGGCCGAATTCGGTATCAATCCGTTCGATCTGGATCACCGAAGCCAGTGCGGTCGATTCAATATACTGGACCCCGTAGCTGAGCGTGAAGGCCCCGCGGTTCCAGGTTGCCGAACCGAAGCCCGACCATTCCGGCGCGCCCAACTCCCGAAGGCCCGGGTTGACCAGCGTGGTGTCAACCGGATCGAAGAAGCGATCAAGCCGCTCGGTCCAGTTGCCGGCAACCCGGAAGTTGAAGTTGTTCTTGCCGATGTCAAAACCGTAGTTCGCCTGGAAGTCGATCCCGCGGGTTTCCAGCTGTGCGAAGTTGATCTGGGTCTGACGCAGGAAGTTGAGACCCAGGAACGTCGCCGAACCAGCCGTGCGGTTACGCGTGAACAAGCCGCAGAAATCATTCGGGAAGGTCGGCAGATCATAACAGGTGTCGACGATATCCTGCGCCGTCACTGCCTGAATGGCGTCCTCGATCTTGATCGAATAGTAATCGGCCGAGAACGACAGGCCCGGCACGAAGCGCGGCTGTACCACGGTGCCGATCGTGAAGGTGGTGGCGGTTTCCTCCTGCAGATTGGGGTTGCCGCCCGAGGTGCCCGAGAAGCGCGCGGTGAGCGGATCCTCATAGCCGACCGGGATACCATCCGCTCGGCAATTGTTCAGGCGGTTCTGCGCCGTCGGATCATTGCTGGCAAGCAACCGGTCGATATTGGATTGGCTGCACGGATCATTGGGACGGAAGGTCGCGCCCTGCTGCGGATCGAACAGTTCCGCGATGTTGGGCGCACGGATCGCGCGGGCATAGGTGCCGCGGAACCGGATATCGGGAATGGGGGCCCAGACGCCGTTGACGTTCCAGGTAAAGTTCCCGCCGACAGTCGAATAATCAGCGTAACGGCCGGCAGCCCCGAAGCTCAGCTCGTAGAAGAAGGGCATATCCTTCAGCACGGGCAGATTGATCTCGGCAAAGGCTTCGCGGACGTCAAACGAGCCGCCTGCGTTGAACTGACGCGTCGCCGCATCGAAGACCAGCTGCTGGTTAGGCGAAACATCGCCGATGAAAGTCCCGGCCGGCCCTGCGGGCGAATTGGCCGGCAGGATGCCCAGGATCAGGTCATCAAAGCGCGAGCTCGACTTTTCCTTGCGGTATTCGGCACCGACTAGGAAGCCAACCGCCCCACCGGGCAGGTTGAAGAAGCCGCTGGTATCGCCGCTGAGAAGACCCGTCACCACGGTCTGTTCCAGACGGAAGCGGTTGGTGGTCGGGGTGGTGATGAAATCAACCCCGGCCTGGCTCACCGAATTGACCCCGCGGAACAGGTTCACCGGCGCGCATTGGCCATCGCCGGGGCGGAAGGTGAAGAAGCCGGGGGCGATCACCGGGAAGAATTCCGAACCGGGGTGCGGAGGGGCCGCCGGGTTCACCGTCGAACGGCACGCCGGTTGGCCGGTGCGCGGATCGGTGACGACATCAATAGCCGCGAACAGGCGATCATAGCGCACCGAATTGCTGAAGGTGTTCTCGTTGTCGGTGCGGCCATAATTGCCGACGAGCTCGTACTTGAGGTTCGAAGTGATCTCGCCCTCAATCCCGGCAACAATCCGGTAGGTGTCGCGCTTGGCCGTGGAAATGCCCGGCCCGAGATCAAGGAAGTCACGGCTGACCCGCAGACCGCCCGCGTCGGCCGCATCGGCGCGCAACACCTCGGGAATGAAGGGGTTGTCCGGCGCGATGAACAGGCTGTCGTAGAAGGTGTTGTAATTGTTCCGGCTCAACGTGTTGGTGCGGACGTATTTGGCATCGACCCAGATCTGGGCAGCGGGCGAGAACTCGAAATTGGCCCGCAGGTTGGCGTAAATGCGCTCCGATTCCGGGATCAGCGAGGTTTCGTTGGTGCGTTCGACCGCACCATCACCGCCGAACTGGTTGGCGCCGGTCGAAATGATGCCATCACGGAACGGGCGCACCGTGCCATCATCATTGGTGACAAGGCACCCACCGCCGCCCAGGCCGGTACGGCCGATATAGCTTTCGTTACAATCGGGAATGCCGTTGTTGTTGGTGTCGGCCGTGAAGAAATCGAAATCATTACGGAAAATCAGGCCGCGGTTCGATGAAATAGCAAAGCGCGGATCAGCGCCAATCACAAAGGCTGACGAATTCGCCGCCCGATCAACCAGCGCCTGCTCGGCGGCGGTAATGCCGCCCGGGAACAGGGTGGCGACTTGCGCGGGCGTCGGGATCAGCGGCCCGGACGGGAAACGCGTGTTGCCCGGCCCGGGGCCACCAAGCCGGAACCGGTTGGCGAAGTTGGGCATGGTTGCCGCGTTGATATCGCCGCGCTGGAAGCGGCGCAGCGGGTTGGCGTAAGTGGTCGAATTGTTGCCACGGCCGTTGTCACGGGTGAATTCGCGATCACCCATGAGGATTTCATCATCCTGGGTGTAGCCTGCTGCCAGCGTCACGTTGCCGCGTCCGCCAGCGAAATTCTGCCCGACAATACCTTCGATGCGGTAGCTGCGCCCATCGCCTCTGGAGGAAATGCCCATCTGGCTATCAATCATGATGCCTTCGTAGTCGCGCTTGAGCTTGTAGTTGACCACACCCGTGACAGCGTCAGCACCATAGACCGCCGAGGCCCCGCCGGTGAGCACCTCGACCTGTTCGATCAGCAGCCGCGGGATCGTCGCCACGTCCACCGTCTGCGATCCGGCAACGCCCGACACGTGCCGCCAGCCATCAATCACCACCAGCGTGCGGTTGGCCCCAAGCTGCCGGAGATTGAGCGTGGCCTGACCGACCCCGCCCGCGCCGCGCTCAAGCGAATCGGCGACCGTGCCCGACGAAATCAGCGCCGGAATCTGCCGCAGCGCAGCGGTCACATCGGTTGTCCCGAAATTCTGGAAATCGGCATTGGTCAGCGTGCTGACCGGCAGGGGTGCGGTGGCATTCGGATCGCGCGAAATGCGCGAGCCGGTAACCGTGATCGGTGCACCGGCATCCTCGGTGATTTCCCGCTCCTGATCGACATCTTGCGCAGCCGCGCTCTCGGGCGAAAAGCCCGCCGTGAGCACCAGAGCACACGCCAAAGCCGGCATCGAAACCGCGTTGAACCGTTTGATCGCGTTAGTCATAATCTTCCCCCTTTGCACTGCGCTCAGCGGCGTGCGGCCCTGCGGCAGGACAAACCCACCGCTACCAACCCTGCTTGCCCTGACCTTCGCAGCAGCGCTTTTCGGCGGCATGCCACGGCAAGATCGGGATCGCACCCGTTACGCTTGACAGAATGTTACAGCGATTGCCCCCGCCATCATCCCGCCCCCAGATCATTCACGATATTTCTTCGCTCGTGAATTATCGGCAACTTAGTTGCTTGGAAGCCTGCAAAGCAAGGCCCACTAACAATTATCAACCGCGCTTCGCTGCTGGGGGCGCAGTTTGTTGCAAAACCGCAACAATCAGAACCCGGATCAACGACTCAATGCCATCGTCCGACTGCATGCAGCCGTTTCCGCGCCTTGTTTTCAAACGCTTAATTGCAGCCCAGCACTTTCACCCGGCAGGCTGATCGGTTTCCGCAAGAATTCGTCCGATCGCAGCGATCAGCTCCTCGGACTTGTAAGGCTTCTTGAGCAGCTCGAACGCATCGTGCTGGGCGATCCCCAATTCATCGAAGGCGCTGGCGGGGAAGCCCGAAGTGAAAAGCACTCTCATCCGCGGGGCGATCGGCCTGACTTTCTCGGCGAGTTGCACGCCATTGATGCCGCCAGGCATAATGATGTCGGTGAACATCAGATCAAACGCGGTGTCCTTGGCCAGCAAAGCCAGTGCCGCTGCGCCATCAGGTACAGCCACAACCTGGAAACCGGCGTTGCCCAGCAGCCGTTCAACGTGCCCGCGCACCTCGGCCTGATCCTCGACCACAAGGATGCGAATATCCGCGCTGACGAGCTTGGAGCCTGCGGCATTGATCGGTTTCTTGGGCTTTCGCGAAGGCTTGGTGATGGGGAGATAGAGGTTCACCACTGTCCCCTCGCCCAGTTCGCTGTAGATTTGCACCGTACCGCCCGACTGCCGGGCAAAGCCATAGACCGTGCTGAGCCCGAGCCCGGTGCCCTTGCCCACGTCCTTGGTGGTAAAAAACGGCTCGAACGCCTTGGCGATCACCTCCGGGCTCATCCCCGACCCATTATCAGTGACACTGATGCAGACATATCGTCCGGGTGCCAGATCAGGCTTGCTGGCGATCATCCGCGATGAAATGGTCACCACCTCGCAAGCAATCTCGACTTTGCCGCCCTTATTGCCAAGCGCATCGCGCGCGTTGACGGCGAGATTGATGATCGCCTGTTCGAGTGCCCTGCCATCAACCTCGATCGGCTCGAGATCGGGCGCTACGCGGATCGTGAGGTCGATGCTCTCGGTGAGGCCCGAGCGCAACAGCACCGCGACATTGTCGATCAGTTCGGCGAGGTTGACCGATGAGGTGTTGAGATAACCCTGTCCCGAGAACGACAGCAAGCGCGAAGTCAGGCTGGCAGCAGCTTCGGCTGCCTGCATGATCAGCGCCACGGATTCCGCATCTTCGCCTTGCAGTTCGGCCATCTCGAGCAATTCGGCATTGCCCTGGATGATCATCAGCAGATTGTTGAAATCGTGAGCTATGCCGCCCGTCATCTGACCGACCGCCTCGAGCGCGCGGGACCGGGTGAAGCCTTCCTGCTGGCGTTTCTCGACCGTAACATTGCGGCAGGTGCCAACGGTGCGATAGGCCTTGCCATCGGGGTGACGCAGAATGGAGGCCTTGACCTCCAAATCAATGACCACTCCCTGCGTGTCCTTGAGCCGGAATTCGCACTGCCAGCGGTCCGCCTCGGATGCGAGCGCGGCCATCACGGACGTGGTGACGCGCTCGCGATCTTCATCGACAACATATTGCACCCAGCGCGAGGGGTCATTGCCCGAGCCATCGAATTCCACGCCAAGCTTGGCGGTCCAGTTGGGGGTGATCCAGAAGGTGTCCTCGTCGAAATCGTGATCCCACAAGACGTCGCTGACACTGTCGGCAACGATCCGGAAACGCTCCTGTTCGCGCGCGAGGCGATGGGCCGCCTCTGTTTCAGCCGTCACATCGCGGGCAATGCCGACAATGCGCGGCCCGTAGGTGGATTCGCGCACCTCGGCGATGATCGCCATGTGCATCACTTTCCCATCGGGACGGTTGAACCGGACCGTGACGGAATAGCCTTCCTCGTTCCGCAGCGCTGATTCCATCAGCTTTTCATATCCCGGGTGATCATCGGGATGGATGCGCGAGAGGAAGGTTTCAGCCCTGGCCGGGAACAGATCGGGCGCAAGGACGGTCATCTCCAGCAATTCATCAGACCAGTGCAACCGATCGTGATTGATCCAGTAATCAAACACGCCGATCTTGGCGACCGAGCGTGCAATCTGGAAATACTGCTCGGTCTCACGGCCTTGCAGGATCGATTCGTCGAGATCCGCTTCGAGCTTCTTTTCCTGCGTAATGTCGCGGATGGCACCGACCACGGCCGTGGTCCGGCCATTTTCCCCCAGCATCGCTTCGCCAAGCACACGCAGCAGCATTGGCGTGCCTTTGCTGCTGTGGGCGCGCACTTCGGCCTGATAGGGCGTCTGGGTCTTGATGCACGCCTCGAGCATGGCGATCATCATTTGCCGATCGGGCTCATCGACAAAGGTGATGCAATCGGTAACGCTCGGCGGGGCTTCGTGCTTGTCCCATTCCCAGATGTCGTAGGCCCCATCCGACCACAGCACCTTGTCCTCGTCGATATCATAGCCCCAAGTGCCGACCCGGGCGATCTTCTCGCCGCTGGAAATCAGTCGCAGATCCCGTTCGTGCTGTTGCTTGATCTTGCGGAGCTTGGTGAGATCTTTCTGGATCGACAGATAGGCGATGGTCTCCCCATTATCGTCTTTTAGGGGCGAAATATGCAACCCGGCCCAGAAAGGGGTGCCATCCTTGGTGTAGTTAAGAATGGTCTCTTCGACCCGCTCCCCCTCGATCAGACGCTGGATGATCCGCGAGGCGACAACCGGATCAGTATCCTCGCCCTGAAACATCTTGGGCGACTGGCCGATCAGCTCATCGCGGGCGTAGCCCGTGGCGTTTGCCATCGCCTGGTTGACGTAAACGATCCGCGGCCCACCGCGACGCGTCAAATCGGCATCAGTGATAAGCACGAATTCAGCGAGTTGATCGAGCGCATACTCGGACAGGCTGGCCGATTTCGTGGTCGCTTGGCTCATGCGCACCTCTCTCCGAAGGGCTGAAGGTCAATCCAGCGGCGCATGACAATAGGGCAAGACCAAGCAAAGGGAAACAAAGCAAATGATCTCAAATCGCCACCGAAAATCGACATGATATGGTGCGGCCTGGTCCGGTTGGATCAAGGGGATGATTTTGCCTTTCTGCGCGGACGGATTGTCGTGGAAATCCCCTTGACGGCAGAGATCAGATCAATCGCCTTGTATGGCTTTTGGAGAAGATCAAACCCTTCCCATGCATGGACACCGACTTCGGCAAAGGCGCTCGCCGGAAAGCCTGATGTGAACAAGACTTTCATCTTGGGCAGGATCCGGGACGCGGCATCAGCAAGCTGCACGCCGTTCATGCCGCCAGGCATGATCACATCGGTGAACAGCACATCGAAGACCTCGCCCGCTTCGAGACGGGCCAAGGCTGCACTGGCATCCTCGGCACTGGCGACCTCGTAACCGGCGCGAGTCAAAAGTTTTTCGACATGGCGCCGAACCTCGGGCTGATCTTCGACTACCAGGACCGTGATCCCCTTGGCATTGCCTTCGATCTAGGTCTCGCTCACCGGATCGCGCGCCACCTGCTGGTTCGTGCTGACCGGGAGATAGAGCTTGATCGTGCTGCCATGGCCAAGCTCGCTGGTGATCTGCAAGGCGCCGCCCGATTGCCGGGCAAAGCCATAGGCCGAACTCAGTCCCAGCCCGGTGCCTTTGCCCACATCCTTGGTAGTGAAAAACGGTTCGCAGGCCTTGGCGATCACCTCATCGCTCATGCCCACGCCATTATCGGAAACGCTGATGCAGACATAATCGCCGGGCGCAAGATCATAGGTCGCGCCCACCATCTCATCCGTGACGAGGTGGTTGTTCCCTGCTATGATGATCTTGCCGCCCGTCGGCATGGCATCGCGGGCGTTGACCGCCAGATTGATGAGCGCCTGTTCCAACGCGGTCGCATCGACTTCAATATCGCGAATGTCGCTGGCAATGTCGCTTTCGATGGTGATCGCGCTCGTCAGCCCTGATTTGAGCAGCGGCAGCAATTCGTCCATCAGATCGCGCAGATTGAGATGGGTGTTGTTGAGCCGGGTCTGGCCGGAGAAGGACAGCAGCTTGGCTGTCAGATTGGCAGCCGCTTCCGATGCCTTGGTGATCAACTGGATGGATTCGCGATCCTCTTCATCAAGCTGGCTCATCGCCAGCAATTCGGCATTGCCGTGGATGATCATGAGGAGGTTGTTGAAGTCATGCGCGACGCCGCCTGTCATCTGGCCGACGGCTTCAAGGGCCCGCGATCGGGTGAAGCCTTCCCGCAAGCGTTTCTGCTGGGTCACATTGCGCAGGTTGCCGAGCAGGCGATAGGCCCGGCCATCCTCGTGGCGCAGGATCGAAGCATTGATCTCGACATCGACCCGCCTGCCTTCGGTATCCACAACCCTGAATTCGCGGCTCCATACCGGGGTATCGGATTTCAGGGCTTCGATCAGCGAGGCCCAGGTTTCCTCGCGATCTTCCGGGGCCACAAAATCAGCCCACCTCCCCGGAACAAACTGGCTGGTGTCGACCACCAACCCGAGCTTTTCCGACCAGCTGGGTGAAACCCAGCAACTGTTCTGCTCGATATCGAAGTCCCACAGCACATCGCTTACTGTGTCGGCGATGATGCGGAAGCGCTCTTGCTGAAGCTTGAGCAGGTTGGAGGCGGCGACTTCCTCGGTGACATCGCGCGCAATGCCGACAATGCGGCGGTCGCCATCCTCGTCATGCACTTCGGCGATGATATGCATGTTCATCACCTCGCCGTCAGGACGATGAAACCGTATTGTCAGGCTGTAATCTTCGCCTTGCGCGATCGCCCGGCCGAACAATTCATCGAACACGGGCCGGTCCGCCGGATCGATCCCGGAAACGAACGCTTCGGCCGGAGCGGGCCATGGCCGGTCGCTCAGCCCGGTCATCTCGAGCAGCTCGTCCGACCAATATTGCAGATCCTGCCCGACCGAATAATCGAACGTACCGATCTTCGCCGCCTGCCGCGCGCTGGCGAAATAGCGCTCCATCTTGCGACTGTGCGTGAGCGTTTCGATCAGCCGGTCAAGCACCCGCTGCTGGCCGGTGATGTCACGAATGGCGCCGACAACCGCGGTGGTCTTTCCGTCATCCCCCAGCAAGGGTTCGCCGCGGATCACCAGTCGCAGCGGGGCCCCCTTATCGGTGAGCCCGGCAAACTCGTGCTCGAACGGCACGGCATCGCGAATGCACCGCTCCATCAGTTCGACCATCACCAGACGATCAGCCGGGGCGAAAAATCTCAGATGGTCTTCGGCTGTGGCCGGCGCATGGCCCTTTTCGAGATCGAAGAGCGTGTAGGCCCCGTCCGACCACAAGATGCGATCATCGCCGAGATCAAAGCTCCACGTGCCGAGATCGCCGATGATCTCGCCGGCCGAGAACAGCCGCCGGTCCCGCTCGCGCGCGGCAAGCGCCAGGCGCTTTTCGGTGACATTGCGCTGCACCGACAGGAAAAAGCGAACCTTGCCATCCGCATCCCGGATCGGCGCAATATTGAGTTCGGTCCAGTAGGGGCGGCCTTCCTTGGTGTAGTTGAGCACCTCCTCGCGCACGGTAAGGCCCGATTTGAGCCGAGCCTTGACCCGTGCCAACGTGGCCTTGTCGGTGTTCTCGCCCTGAAAGATGCGCGGGGACTGCCCGATCAGCTCCGCCTCGGCGTAGCCGGTCGTCTCCATCAGCGCACGGTTCACATAGATCATGCGCGGGCCACCGTCGCTGTCGGCGTCACCTTCTGTGATGATCACAAAATCCGACACGCGATCAAGCGCAAACAGAGGAAGCCAATCGAAGCCCTGCTGCAATTCGACCATGCCATCCCCCTGCCCTTGACTGCGGCGCCTAGGTCGTGCCCCAGGGTTTCGCAATAAAGTTAAGCAACGCTGCGCTCCTTCGGTTAGGCGGCGGAACTAACGGGATTGGTGTTTGCAAGCGTGAGCTCGGGCCGCGTGTGCGAAACCTGCAGCGGCACGGCAGCCGCAGCACCCGCGCCGTGGTTCTGCAACCGGACGACCAGGTCACGGAAATGCTGCAGCGCGACGGGCTTGGCAAAACAGATGCCGGCCCGCCCACCCGCGTGCCAGCGCACCGTCGCCTGTTCGAAGCTTTGTCCGCCAATGCTGATCGACACCAACTGCCCGATCGCCAGCCCCGGGACGGCATCGATGCAGGTTCCGCGCAGCGACAGGTTGTGCACCGCGACCTGTTCGTGGCGACCGCCGCAGAACAGGCTTGCCGTCTGCGACAGCGGCAACCGGACCGAGCGCAGGCGCTGGTTTCCCGGTGCAGTGCCAGGAAGCTTGCCGATTTCCGCGCTGACCCCAAAGCGGCCATTGGCTACCCAGCGCACCACGCCCGATTTCGGCCCTTCGCAATCATAGCAGAACGCGATGGCATCCCCCACGCAAACGCCCGGAAAGGCATCGGAACAGATGCCGGAAAGCGAGATGTTTCTGAGCGTGACAAAGTGGATCGCGCCATCATGGATGACGTAGGCACTCTTGAATGTGGCGATGCTGCGCTCGGTCTTGCGCCGTTCCATCATATGATGATCCCTTTCCCCTAGGGTGATCAGTGTCCGCAGGTCTGGCTAGCGAAATAAACCGCTCAGAATTATCATTTCTTCGCCCTCATGGCCGTATCAGCCCACAAACCCGGCTAACCACTTGTTCACCGAATGGACGATCACCTCCCGTTTGCGGCAGAAGTTTCATTTGCTGGCCTACTGAGTTTGATGTAGGCCTTAAGACACTTGTTCAGGCAAGATGTGATCGTGCAGATGATAATGTGCAGCGGTTATTTTTCCATGATTTTCAATACGATAGTTCAAAACTTGTTGCATGGTGACCGACTGCTGGGATCAAGGTAACGCACGCTGCGGGGAACGGGACTTCCCCTGTCGGAGATGTCCGGATGAAAACCGCAACTGCTGAAAGTCCGCTGGTCGCGATTGTTGATGATCAACGTGATGTGCGGACAACTGTGGGCCGCGGCTTGGCGGCGCATGGTTTTCGCGCACACCCCTTTGCCAGCGGGCAGGATCTGCTCGATGCGCTCGAATATCTCGAGCCCGATTGCATTCTGCTCGATATGCGCATGCCCGGCATGGACGGTATCGAAACGCTGAAGGCCATTCCGCACCGTCGCCGCAGCATTCCGGTGGTGTTTTTCACCTCGCATGGGGATATTCCCCTTGCCGTCGAAGCCATGCGCCTAGGGGCCACCGATTTCATCGAGAAGCCGGGTTCATTCGAGCAGATTGCCGCCAAGCTGCGCGCGGCGTTGAGCACGCGGGCCAAATCCCATGATCCGGAATACAGCAGCGAGAACGCACGCGAGATCATCGATAGTCTGACGTCCCGCGAGCGCGAGATCATGCGACTGGCCAGCGATGGCATGCAGAGCAAGGAAATCGCCGCCCACCTCAACATCAGTGTGCGCACCGTAGAGTCGCACCGCCATCACGCCATCCAGAAGATCGGCGATGGCCGGCTTATCAACATTGCGAGGCTTTTCCGCGCGGTGGAAGGGAGCTAGGATCGCGTCATGCGCGTGCTGTTCAAGGATGACGATCCGATGACCGCGCGCACTCTTGAACGGCAATTGCGCAAGCTGGGCCATGCCACGGAACGCATCACTGATATCCAAGCGCTGATGTCGGGCCAGAGCGAACTCGAACCCGATGTCATCATCACCGACATCTTCATGCCCGATATCGAAGGTCTCGAATTGATCCGGATGATCAAGCGCAGCCCGCTGGGCGATGTCCCGATCATCGCCATTTCGGGCGGTGGCGCTTACATGGGCGGTATTCCCAATGTCGAAGGCTGCTTTGTGGCCAAGGCTGCTGTTACCATTGGCCCTATCAGGTTTTTGCGAAAGCCCGTCTCGCTTGAAGAATTGCAAACAGCGCTCGATGCCTGCGCGCAGACAAAGCCGCCACCCCCTCACAGCTAGGACCGCTTCAGGCGGGCTTTCCGGGGCAACCCGCCCGCACCCATTGCGCCGCGACCTGCGCGGGCATGGCTTGCCCGAAGAAATGGCCTTGCAGGGCGTGGCATCCCATCGCGGCGAGCCGGACGGCGATTGCGCCATCCTCAACCCCTTCGGCGGTCACGGTCATATCGAGCTTGCGCGCAATCCCCATACAGGCCTCGATCACGGCTTCAGCGGATTCCGATCCGGGCAAAGCGAGGCAGAAGGACTTGTCGATCTTCAACTCGGAAAAAGGCAGGCTGGCAAGGCGGCCAAGCGAGGAATTGCCAGTGCCGAAATCATCAATCGACAGGCCGAACCCGGCCAGTCGCAATTGCGTGACCTTGCGGAAATCGAGCTCGTCGAATTCGAACAGCGTGGCCTCGCTGAGTTCGAGGATTACCCGGCTGGGTGCGATCGCGTAATGGGCGCAGCGTTCCGCCAACCGTTCGCGAAAGCCATCAGCCACGGCGTGGACCCCGAAGATATTGATCGAGATTGACAGATCAGGCGCGGTGGTCAGATCGGCGAGGAATGCGAGCGATTTCTCGATGACGATATCGGTCACGGAGGTAGAAAGATCATCATCGTGGACCAATTGTTCGAGATATTGGGGCGCGAAATAACCGGTGCTCTGGCCCGAGATGCGGAGCAGGGCTTCAAACCCTTTGAGGCGGAGCCCATCGGCATAGAAGATCGGCTGAAAATAAGGCCCGATCTGACCGCTACGTGCCGCCTTCTCGAATTCACCGGGAGACAGCAGATCAGCGGACCGATCGCGCAAAAGCAGGGGCGAGGCATCCGGCAGGGCGATGCTCGCGCGTTCAAGCACCTGACGCAGTTCGCGCGCGGAAAACGGCTTATGGAGGAAACCGGCAATTTCTGCCTTGGCCGCTTGCAGGACCCCGCGCGAGGCTTCGAAGGTGCGCTTATCCGCCCCGGTCATCACATAGATCGCCGCCTTACAATGAGGGCCAAGCCGCGCAATCACATCGATCCCGTCCACCTCCGGCATCATCAGATCGATCAGCAGCAAGTCCGGCCCAAAACTGGCAAGCAGCGCTTCAAATTCGACAAGAGTGGAGCACGCCCGCACTTCGGCGCCGAGCCGTTTTGCCATCAGGGCAATGGTGTCACGGACCGCCGCATCGTCATCCAGCACGAGCAAGCGGCGCGCCGGATACCCCTCAACCGCTCTCGATTCCGGCCGACCAGACAACAAGCTCTCCTGCGGATTTATGTTTCGCGCTCGCTTCATAAGCAACATCTGGCCGGATGTCTTGACGTTTGTGCAAACACACTCAGGCGTGCAGCAGCGAAGCGCATTGCGCAGGTTGCTGCTTGTTGGCATGCCCCCCCGCCAGCGCTTCCGGGGCAATCCCGGATGCCCGTGAACTTGCGTTCGACAGGGCATCCGGACCCGCTGTTTGGCCAGACCCGATGCGGGCAAGGCCTTGGGGGTACCAACGGGGAGCGCCGCAAAACATTCTGCCATGCCGGCCACAGGCAAGCGGCCAGCACAACAGCCGTTTTCATCAACTATTCGGGCCTTAGCTGGTGGTTATCCCATGGAGCGTGAAGGGAATGTCCGCAGGACTACTGAACAAACGCGCGCCAACGTTCTTGAAAACTGCGAAATCATTCCGCCAGCACGCGCAAAATCGCATCTTTGAGCTCGTTGGCCTTGTAAGGCTTGCGCAGTAGAGCGATCCTGCTCTGGTCCTTCAGGCCCAGATGCTCGAAAGCCGCAGCCGGGTAGCCCGAGGTGTAAAGCACTTTCATGTCGGGTGCGATGGCCGCAGCCGCTTCGCCAAGTTCCTGGCCGTTCATCCCGCCCGGCATGATGATATCCGTGTACAGCAGATCAAACGCTTCCCCCTTTTGCAACAGGGCCAGGGCGGACACGGCATTGTTGGCCGCCACCACCGCATAGCCAAGCCGCCCGAGCAGCTTTTCGACATGGGCGCGCACTTCGGGTTGATCCTCAACCACAAGAATGCGCTTGGGGGGAGGGGGAGCCTCTTGCAGCACGTCAGCGCGGCTCTCGCTTGGGTGCACAACACAGCCGGGACAAGCTGACAGATAGAGCTTGACCCTCGTGCCCTGCCCCTCTTCGCTGGTGATCGTGACCCCACCGCCCGATTGCACCGCGAAACCATAGACCGTGCTGAGGCCCAGCCCCGTGCCCTTGCCGAATTCCTTGGTGGTGAAATAGGGTTCGAAGGCCTTGGCAATGATCCCTGACGACATCCCGACCCCGCAATCGGAGACGGACAGGACGACATATTGCCCCGGCGCGAGGCCGGCATCATGGGGCAGCATATCGGCGGTCACCACGTGGTTCTCGCAGGCGATCGCCAGTTCACCGCCATGGGGCATCGCGTCCCGCGCGTTCATGGCCAGGTTGATGATCGCCTGTTCGAGTCCATTGGCGTCGACGTTGGCCTCCCACAGCCCATCACCCACAGACAGTGTAAGCGCAATACTTTCGGGCAAGCCGGCCCGCAGAAGCGGCCACACGCTGTCGAGGAGCGCGGTCATATCGACGCAGCGGGTCTCGAACCGGGTCTGGCCGGAAAATGCCAGCAGGCGGCGGGTCAGCGCGGCCGCGCTTTCGGCCGCATGATTGATCAAGGCCACGCTTTCGGCATCGGGCTCGGCCAGCGTGCTCATTTCCAACAGCTCGGCATTGCCCTGGATGATCATCAGCAGGTTGTTGAAGTCATGGGCTATGCCGCCCGTCAGCTGGCCCACGGCTTGGAGTGCACGGGCGCGGGTGTAGCCTTCCTGCTGGCGCTTGATGGCGGTGATATCGCGCACACTGCCCAACACCCGATAGGCCTTGCCATCGGGGTGACGCAGGATCGTCGCTTTGGCGACAACATCGATCTTCTGCTGGTTGGCACCGATGATCTGGTATTCCCTCTCCCACTGCCCCGCCCCCGATTTCAGCGCGGCGCTGTAGGATTGGAAGGTCTCAGTCACATCAGCCGGGCTGATCCGCTCCATCCAGTGGGCCGCCTCGAAGGGGGCAGGCGGTTCCTCCAGCCCCAGCTTGGTGCCCCAGTCAGGGGTGACCCAGGATTTCCCGGTTTCAAGATTGTGATCCCACAGAATGTCGCTGACCGTATCGGCAATGATCCGGAAGCGGGTTTCGGAGGCTTCGAGATCCGCGAGCGCGGCGGTGAGTTGGCCGACATCGGTGGCCGTGCCGATCACCCGCACCGCCTTGCCATCGGGATTGCGCACAATGAAGGCGCGGATCACGATATGGCCGATGGATCCATCCGGGCGGCTGATCGAGTGATCGACCGAGAACCGCTCCTCGCCCGAAGCAATTGCCTTGAGCGTTACGTCGCGCACCGCATGTTCGCTGCCGCTGATCGCATTGCGCGCGTCGAGATTGTCCGGCCCCATCACCTCGGGCGGATCATAGCCATAGACATTGCGGAAGGCTTCGTTGGCGTAGAACGAGCTGGTTTCGATATTCCATTCGAAGATCACGTCCTGGCTGGCTCTGGCCGCCAGTTCGAAGCGTTCGCGATAGGCGCGGGCGGCCTGCTCGCTCTCGATCAGCCGCGAAACATCGGTGAAGCTCACCAGCACGGCGGCGACCTTGCCGTCCTCGTCGGTGGCGAGAAAGGCGTTGCACAGCGCCCAGACAATATTGCCATCGACCGGATGCTTGCGCCCCATCAGCAGGCCGCGCACCGTGGCCCGTTCGCGCATCGCCCGGTTGAACGGGCGTTCTTCAACCGGCATGGGCGACCCATCGGGACGCAGGAACTCCCAGTTGCGTTCCTCATTCGTCCGATCAAGCGGCGTCACCCCGCTGAGGCCCAGCATCTCCCGCGCCTTGGGGTTGATGTAGCGAATGCGCGAGTCAGGATCGTGAATGATGATCCCGGCCAGCACATTTTCGAAAATGAACTGGTAATCGCGCTCAAGCTGGGAATAGCGGGTCCGCACAGTGCGGTTGGCTGTCACATCGCGCGAAATGCCGATAAAATGGGTAACGGCGCCAGTGGCATCGGTCATCGGCTTGAACGACAGGTGGTTCCAGAAGGTCTCACCCGATTTGCGATAATTCAGGATCTCGCCATCAAAGGGCTGGCCTTTGGCGAGGGCTTCGTCGATCGCTGCGATGGTTTGCGGATCCGTGTCCGCACCCTGGATGATCGCGCACAAGGCATGATCAAGTTCGCCGCGATCAAAGCCGGTGATGTCGAGAAAGGCCTGATTGCAGAAGGTAATCCGCCGGTCACGGCCAAACACCAGCACGCCATCGGTGATGGCATCCAGCATGCCGGTGTAGAACGCCTCGTCCATTCCCGCCCCACTCCCCAGTGCGGATTGATCGCTGCCTGCAAAACCTTGCCAAGGGCAAAGCCCTTGCCGCAGCGTGACAAGCGTGATGCACCAAGCCTTGGGTGTGCCGCAAGGAAATTGGCACGGCAGCGATGATAGCGCGCGGCGGACGGAGTGCTGCTAGCGCACGATGGCGCGGCGATAGCCGGCGGCCTGCGCTTCTTCTTCAGAACAGAACCACGCCTCGGGACGGGTTGCCTCGTAATAGGGCATGCCCGGTAGATGATAGATCCAGGCGCCGCGGCGCGAATGGTTCCCCTTGATAACGCAGGGGCCTTGCCGCGCCGCGCTGCGGGGTGCGGCCGCCGCGCGGGCCTGCGCGCGGCGATCGCGCTGCGGGCTTTGGGCCGCCTGCTTGGCCATGCGATAGGCTTCAGGGGTAGCAAAATCCCACTGCCACATGCCGCTTTTGCTCGCCCGGGCGCGCGCTTCAGCCGCGACATAGTCATCGCTGTATTTGCGGAAGGCCATCGCCCACCCGGCCTCGACCAGAGCCTGCCCGAGATCAGCCGTCCCGATGCGGCAGACGGCCACCATCCGCCCATAGGCATCCGTGCCTTTGCCGAGGCAGGTCAGCGGTGATGTCCCGATCAGCGAGTCAAGCGCATCCTTGGCCATTTGCCCGCAAGGCACAGTCGCGCCATTATCGAAGCACGGCTGATCGCCTTCGGGCGCATCAATGCCGAAAATCCGCACCTGCATGCCGGCCACGGCGAGGGAATCGCCATCAATCACCCGCGCTGGCCCTTGCAGCGCTTGCGCCTGGGCCGAAGGCGCTGCCGCAGCGCTGATCGCGGCGAGCAGGGCCGCCAGCATAAAGGCCATCGGCTTTGGCGTGCGACTGCTCTCCACCAGGAAGCGGATGAGATATCGTTCTGAAAAACAAGCACTTAAATCGGAGACAATCGATCCCAGAAACCGCGTTGTCTTGCGATGTTCAGAAGCAAAGCGCTCCACCTTTTCCCTCCCTTGCGCCAACAGAAGCGAATCTCTGCTGTCTCACAGGGGCGAGAATCTAGGGCATTATTGGCAAGGATCTATGAATGTACGGGAAGACACCGTGCGTTCTTGTTTGCCTGAAATGCGGATCGGGTCTTATTATATTGAAATATATATAAATGTCGCTTATCCCAGAACCTATCCGGGCGCAGGCCAATCTTGAGGATGATGACGGCTCACGCCAACGAGAGCCACACGCAACCGCAAGCGCGCGACCATGGCTGCAAGCGGCTACGTTGCCTCATACGCAAACACTTTGAGTGGAGCGTACGCCTTTCGCCTTTGAAGGTTTAAAAAAGCTGAGAATCTTGTCTAGTAAAGAAACAGCTTTGATTTTCTCACTTCTAAGAAGCGACAGCACTGGATAGTGCTTCCTGCCCAAGGTGGGAGTCATCGAGGTGGATAGGAAAAAAAGCAAGCGCCAAGAAGTTCGGTACGAGTGGGAGATGCGTGACGGAAGTCAATGCAGGATAACACTTTTTGATGTAACAACTTGGGAGGCAGACGAAGCCGCGAAAGCCTGTGGTTGGCCGGGCCATTCTGGTCTTGGCTGAAACCAATTCGCATTGGGCCTGCCTGGTTGGTTGAAGATTCTGGCAGACTGTTCCGATCGCATTTGGAATGGTCTTGGCATCGCGAACCGAATGGTAAGCGCGGGCGAAAGCATGGGAAAAGCTGCGTTACCGGTCATGCGAGAGCCAAACCGATCCCCTAGAATTTGGTCCGAGTCTTTTTGAACAGACGGATGATCCACAGTCGTGTGGCAGCTTTACCAAACAATTGATTAAAAACGATTTATCCTCTATCTTATCTCTTTTTCCGGCACCGTCCGAATGTGAAACGTGCAATAAGTTATTGCGTTGAAATATTTGACTGTCAGCCGGTTTTTGCTAAATTTTTTGCTCCAAGCGAGGGTTCGACTGCTCCCGTAAGGGGGGAGGAAGTGCTATGCCGATGACAAGCCCGAAAGTCGCTTTTGCAACCAGGTCACGTCAGTCTATTGGCAAGCGTGGGAACACCGCCGTCATCTGGGCTCTGACCGCAGCCTTTATCCTGGTAGCAGGACCGTCGGCTTCAGCGCAGTGGGGCGTCAGCCTTCGACGTGAGGTCAGTCCCATTGCGCGGTTCACCCAGATTGAGGATCTCACGGGAACACCGGCCCAAAAACGGCAGACGGAAGCGATCAACGCAATGATCCCAGCCCGTCCCGAACTTGCGGTCGCCGCGCTGGGATTTTCGCTGCCGGCCGTTGGGGCCGATTCGCTCACCCATGCCTCAGCCCTGGATTGCATGACCGCGGCGATTTACTATGAAGCGGCAAATGAGCCGCTGACAGGACAGCGTGCCGTTGCTCAGGTCATCCTGAACAGAGTGAGGCATCCAGCCTTCCCTAATTCGGTGTGCGGTGTCGTCTTTCAAGGCTCGGAGCGTGCCACTGGATGCCAGTTTACGTTCTCTTGTGACGGTTCCTTGGCGCGAGCCCCGTCAAAAAGGCTTTGGCTCCGTGCACAATCAGTCGCCGCCGATGCCCTGAGCGGACTGGTCGAGACAAGAGTTGGGCACGCCACTCACTATCACGCATCCTATGTGCTGCCATACTGGGCACCTAAATTGACCAAGCTGACGACGATCGGATCGCACATCTTCTATCAATGGAACGAGAATTGGTCTCGTCCATCGGCTTTTACCGACCAGTATGCGTTCAACGAAGTCATGCCGCTTAGTGCGCAGACCGCTCTTTCAGGCCACCTGCTCGCAGCAGCGCACTCAGCTTCCAATCCCCTTCTCAGCCCCGCTACACTCTCGATCAACGATGCGGACGTCGCACCTGCCGGACAGTTTTCGTCAACGCAGGCAGCGGCGCGTCCCAAAGTGGCTACACCGCCGTTAACCAACCTCAACGTGCGTGAATCACAATTGATCGCGAGCGGATCGCGGCTGAAAGAGAGAGCCGGACAAGCGCTCGTTGCCGGGCAGGACATCATGCCAGACTGACGATCCCATGAGAATGCAGCAGGGGAGCAGGGCTGCAACCTTGCGGAACGCGTGCAAATGGGCGGTCGGCACGGGGCGGAAAGCATCTGATTACAGTAAGAAAGTGATAAAAAATCCGCAGCCCCTGCAAGGACAAGCGCCGATTGACGAGGCGCCCTCCTGATGATCCGCCTGACTTGTGGTCTGAGCCCGAAATTTCTGCCAGCTACGATTAAAACCCCAGGCCGTTGTGAAGCCCACCGCGGGGCGTGACGGCAAACCGTAGTGGGGACATGCCCCAATACGGTTTGCCGCTCGTTTTCCTGCTTCAGCTGGCGCAGACGCCGGGCACCCGACACCTCGAGACCGCCCTACTTTGCCGTCTGCTTTTTCAAGGTCGCCGAGCTGATCCCATGACGACGGCACACATCCGCCCTCGGCAACTCCGCTTCCTGCTCTTTCAAAACAGCGATAATCTGTTCCTCTCTGAACCAACTTCGCTTCATCAGTCCTTCCCCTTGTCAGGGGCGGTTCCTGCTCATCGCTTGAGGAAATCCAGGGGCTCAGACCATCAGACTTACCGCTGGAGCGGAGGAAAGGTGATAAGGGCAGCCGATGCGACCGAAATTAGTTCCTTTTGGGCCAAAACAAGGCTATGTGACTCGCCATATTCGCGCAGGGGGCGGTAAATGGCACGTATTCGCATGACTTTAATTGGCGCCTTCATTTACTTGATGGCACACCCGGTCATTGCTGCAGCCCATTCGTCTGGCAGCGGCCGAGGCCGTGGTCGCGGAATCGGCAATGGTCACGGTGGCGGGCAACCATTATCGGTTCCCGAAATCGATGCTTCGACTGGAGCGTTGGCGCTGGCTGCCTTGGGTGCAGCCTTGATCTTGGCGTGGGAAATCAACCGGCGCCGCAAGACTGCTTGAAGTCAAATCAAGGACCACTGCCCCGTCAACCAGGCGGCCAAGGCGACTGTGGTGTTCGCTACTACATGTGCGATGACAGCGTCACCCAGTCGCCCCCGGCGTAGCATTGCGGCTGCGAACAGCAGGCCAGCAATCCCGGCCAGAATAATGCGACCGTGTAGCAGCGCAAACAGAATGGTGGACAGCGCCACGGCCAATAATCTGGCCGAAGGCTTTCCTGTGTCCAAGCGGGCCAGAATATAACCGCGAAAGAAAGCTTCCTCTATAAGGGGGACCAAGAGCGTTGTTCCTAACGTTCGCCACAGTGCCCAGACTATCAGAGCGGTGCTGCCCAATGTATCCACCCCAAGAGTGTTTCCTTGAGGATCACCGGAAAACCAAACCCAGATAAGCCCAACCAATAACCCAATTCCGATCGAGACGGGGTCAAACGAGAGCTTTATCTGCGGCGCCAGCGCGCCGCGCATCCAAAACAACGCCCCCGCCATGACTACAACCTGCAGCGGATACCCCAGTGCAGGAAACGTCCAAAATGCGTGAACAATTATCCCTGACAACATGAAGAGGATGAAGGGCAGGATGAGGGCCGCAACGGGATCGTCACGTAATTTGCCTTTAGGCTGCGAAACGAAGCTACGGCGGTGGAAAGTCGGCACCGATTGGGCGAAAAAAAGCACCGCCAGTGCAAGTATTGTGAACAGCAGCCACCCGGCAAAACTATGAAATCCGTTTACCGCTAGTTCTGGCGAAAAATGCTCTCCAATCATGATTAGCACTGTGATCCGCAAGATGTTGAAGATCCAACTGACAATCAGTGCAAGAGGCCAAAGTACGCTCCAGAATCGGCTCTGGTGGAGCGTATCTCGAAATAAAATAGCGTAAATTGTCATGAACCCAGTGATCAACGCGAGCCCTTCAATTCCGGAACACTGGCTGGCCACGGCGACCATGAAATTTGGCAAGCCGATCCACTTGCGCACTGGGTCTACAAACACATCTTGGTGGAGAGCCGACAGAAGAAATGCAACGGCTTGAAAGGTTGCGTTTGAAATCAGTTCGATAGCCCATATTGGCTCGATCAGTTTCGCAAGAAAAGGGATCAAAGCAGCCAAGGCACAGATCAAAACAAGGAGGGGGCTATCTGTCTTCAGCCACATCCACCATTTTTGTGGCGGCAAAAGCCAGAACAACCCACCAAGGGCCGCCAATAATCCACCGCCTGAGAGCGCCAAAAAAACATAAATAAAATCTTGGTTTAAGTTATAATTGGGGATTATTAGCAAAGGGAAAAATATAATGGAAATTCCAACCAGATGAATTAAAGCCCATTTATTTTCTCGGTCAGAATTCTGAAAAATTTCAAAAAATCGGCGCCACGCATTTTTTTGGCCGTATATTACTAAACCTAAAGCAACCACGACACACAATGCACTAATAAATACACTGCGTAAGGCTCGGCACTCTGTTTCAAGACCAGTCAGGCGGCAATCAATTGGAGTGAAGATTTGAAAACTCGCGATGACGGCGAGAGTCTCAATTACGTACAATGTCAGAAGCGAAAAAAATCCGATTCTTGTCACGCAATCATTCCTATTTTTACCCCGCCGTCGCGCTACACGTTTGCTGGTAAACCGAGCGTCAAAACACGTCGTGACAAGTAGTCTGGGCCCGAAGTATCCACTATCCAAGGGTAGGCTTTTGGGTGAATTTGATGCCCATAGCTGCGAGTGATGGCAACAACCAAATCTTGGGCGGGCCGTTCACCTGCCGTCGCGCTCCCCGCACGCAGCGGAGCGGCTCTGTCAGAGCAAGTGCGACAGCTAAGGTCACCCGTTTTCGCTCACATCCACCCAAACAGAACCGAGCTCGGCAGCCGCTACAGGGCAAAGGCACTTCCGCTAGATCATGCTCCAGCGACCAGCCGGAAGGCCCGAAAGGCGCAAACAAAGCAGAGTCTAAGCTCAAGTGGCTTTGGGTGTTGCCCGGGGTTTGTGAGGGAACTGCCTTTCAGCAGGCCAAAACGCGCGATCAACGCAAAGCGCCTTTGGTTAAATCTCGCAGAAATCCAAGGGAAAGCACCTTAAAAAGGCTGGTGCCGCTTACGTGACTCGAACACGTGACCCCATCATTACGAATGATGTGCTCTACCAACTGAGCTAAAGCGGCGCCCGTCGTGATCGCGGGATAGCGCAATCGCTACCACACGCAATCGCAAAAGGTGGAGGCCCGAGCCGGAATCGAACCGGCGTATACGGATTTGCAGTCCGCTGCGTCACCACTCCGCCATCGGGCCGAGCCATCCGTTGGGCCCATAAGACCGCACCGGACAGATCGCGCGCCCTAGCGAGTCCCGCAGGCAAAGGCAATCACTCTTGCGCACCCCCACACGAGAAGCTGGTGCATGCGCCGTCCTTCCGCAACGTCAGGCTGGACCAAAGCCCGATTGCACGGCAAGGCAACGCCCATGACGATAGCCAGCTTGCTCGCACCGATCACCGGCCAGCCCGGCCCGGCCCGCCTTGCTCATGCGCAGGATTGGATGCAGGGGCGCACGCTCTATGGCGGCGCTTCCGCACTGGTCGCCTACACCATGGCAACCCGCGCCTTCCCCGACCTGCCGCCGCTGCGCTCGGCGCAGATCGGCTTTGTCGCGCCGGTGGGCGAAGAGATCGCGCTCACCGCAGAAATCGTGCGGCAGGGCCGCAATGTCACGCAGGTGCGCAGCGAAATCCTGTCGGAAGGCAAGGTTGCGCTCACCGCGTTCTGGCTGTTCGCGACCGGGCGCGAGGCCAATGCACTGCGCCCGGCCGATCCGCCCGCAGACTGGCCCGGCCCGCCCGAAGACAATGCCCCGGCCATGCAGCAAGGCGCCCCGTCCTTCATCGCACATAATTTCGATATCCGTTACGGCCAGGCCAAGGGGAGCGATCACGGCGCCACGGTGCGGCGCTGGGCGCGGCTGACCGAAGCGCATGATCTCGATCCCGTCGCCAAGCTGGTGCTGATGGGGGATGTCATGCCGCCGGGTGCGATGCGGATCATGCAACGCCCCGGACCGATCAGCTCGATCAACTGGTCGTTCAACGTGCTTGATCCGCAATCGATGTCGCCGGATGGCTGGTATCTGGCCGAGAACGCCAGCCAGTTCGCAGCGGATGGCTATTCCTCTGAGCGGTTGCGGATGTGGGACAGCACCGGACGGCAGGTGCTCGACGGGATGCAATGCGTGGCGGTGTTCGGTTAGGGCCGGACTGCGCTCAGCCCCACCCTCGCCCCCTCACACATCGTCGAATTGCGGGCGGCGCTTCTGCATTTCGGCCATCACTGCCTCAACCTGATTGGGGCTGCGCATGATGGCATGCTGTTCGAGGCTTTCCTCAAGCAGGATCGCATCGGTGCTGCGTTCGAACATGGTCGCCTGCAAGCGCTTGGCCGCGCGGATCGCGTGCGGGTTCTTGTTGGCGATGGTCCGGGCGATGGCAGTGGCGCGTTCGAGCGGGTTGTCCTCGACATAGGTCGCCAGCCCCAAGGCTTGCGCCTCGGCCCCGGTGAATTCGCGATTGGTATAGATCAACTCGCGCAGCACATCATCGCGCACCAGCCCGCGCCACAGCGCATAGCCGCCCATGTCGGGCACCAGCCCCCATTTGAGCTCCATGATCGCCATGCGCGTGTCGGGATGGACGACGCGGATGTCGGCACCGCTCGCGATCTGCAAGCCACCGCCAAAACACACGCCATGCACCGCCGCTATCACCGGCACCGGCAGCTTGCGCCACTGCATCGCCACCTGCTGGGCGCGGTTGGCATTGCCATAGGTGCGTTCTGTCAGGCTGGGCTCGTCGGGCGAGGGGTTGCGGGAGAAGTTCGACAGATCAAGCCCGGCACAGAACGCCTTGCCTTCACCCGAAAGCACGACAGCGCGCACGCCCTTCATCCGCTGGAGCACACTGCCCGCCTCGATGATCCGCTCGAACATCTCGGGATCAAGCGCGTTCATCTTGTCCGCCCGGATCAGCCGGACATGGGCCACGCCGTCATCATCGAGATTGATAGTGACCCGCTCATTGGTGGACATGGTGGCAGCAAGCGGCATGGGGGAACCTTCTGTTTTCCGTGGTGAGTTGGGTAGCGCCAAGACTGGCGCAAGGCTGCGAGCAAGTCCAGCCGCAATCACACCACCCGGCGCGGGCCGATTGGCGGAGGAAAGCCGCTCAAACCCCCGAGATGGCGCGTCAGCATCGGGCCAAGCCGGTGCGCGGCGAGCTTGGCGTACAAGCGCCTTGCCGCCAGTTCCGCGCTGGCCTGTTCGCGTGCCCAAGCCATCAACACTTCGTCAGGAAGGCGGCGCTGCGGGGCGGCGGCAAGCCGCCACAACAGCGCGAATTCGGGCGGATCAAGGCCAAGCCAGCAATCCTCGACCCGGCCATCGTGATGGAACAGATCGAGCGTCAAATCGCCGAGCTGGCGAAAGCGCGGCACGAAGGTCTGGCCAGCGGCAAAGAGGCTCGCGCCATCCATCACGGCCATATCAGGCCCGCGCGCTCAACATCTCCGCGACGCGGCGGAGATCATGGCCGAAGCGCCAGTCGCGATAGGAGCCGAAACGGCTCAACCGGATCCGGTGCTGCACCAGACCGGCAAGGAGCAGCGCAACCTGACAGAAGCCGGGCGCTGCCGCGAGCACCATATGCGCTCCGGGTGAAACCTGATCGACAGTGCCTTTCACCAGATGCGCGCTGACAGCCACGACCTGAAAGGCAGTGATCAACAGGGGGTAGATCCGGTTGGCGTTGAGCGCGACGAGGATGAGCCCGGCCAATGCAGCCGTATCGGCGAGGCCGAAAAACAGCGAGAACGCGCCCAGATCGGCAACCCCGTCGCTCAGCGTCTGGAACACCAGCGAAGGCGCAACGATAGTGCTGCCAAAGACGATGGCCAAGCCGCGTTCCGGCCCCCCGCCCCAGCGCCACAATGCAAACAGCAGGCTGACGAATATGATGTTCTGGATATCGGCCAGATGGGCGCCGATGAAGTCGGAGATCATCCCCGCACCTCGCACCAAGCGGCGGCGATCATGGATGGTGTGGCCATCGGCACGCCCCGATGCCTGCGGTGGGCGCCGGACACATCAGCGCGGACGGACACAGGCACCGTTACAGACGGGGGCCGCGACCTGCGCTGGCGCGCTCCAGCCCTTCGCGGAAAGCGCGGTTTTGCCGTCCACCACATCGCTCAGAACCATGGCGGCATTTATGCTGAGGATGACGGTGGCGAGAATGCAGGCGGCCATCGAAAGGATCGCAAGCAGCCGGAGGGGCACCGCATGCTCGCCGTCGAGCAGCTTGGGGACAAGCTGCGGTTCGTCCGGCTCGGCCTGATTCTCCGATGGCACGAAGGGCAAGGCGTCACCCAGCAGGATGCTGCCGGTTTCGTCGCGCGCCCAAGCCTCAACCAGCGGGAAAGTCCTGGCGGGTTGGGCGGCGCTGCTCGCCGGGACAACCGGCTGCGACGGGGCAGGTGTCGCGAGCGAGCGGGAATCACGCGGGCGGGACTGGGGCAGCTCCATCCGATTGTCGCGGTGGACTGCGCGATAATTCTCGACCAGCTCGGACAGGCTGCCCGCGCTGTAGATATCCTTGAGAGCGCGGATGTGCTGGTTGATCCGCGATTCGGATACGCCAAGCTCGCTCGCAATCACCTTGATCGGGACGCGCCGGTCGATCCGCTGCATCACAGCGCGCTGCCTGTCTGTCAGCAGAGGTGTAGCGCTCGGCCGCATTCCCTTCTCCCAAAAACGGATACCCGGGATTCAACCCAATGCATCCGTTCATGACAAGGAAAATCTTCTTTCCGAGGCGAATAATTTCAGAATGTTGGCGCGTGGTTACGCCGCCGTCGAATTGACCCCGACCGAGGCGAGATAGCGCCGGATGTTGCGCGCGGCCTGCCGCAGGCGTTGCTCGTTCTCGACCATGGCGATGCGCACATAGCCTTCGCCGTTCTCGCCATAGCCCACGCCCGGTGCGACGGCGACCTGCGCCTGTGTCAGCAGTTGCTTCGAAAATTCGAGACTGCCCATGCCGCGCAGGGCAGGCGGAAGCGGTGCCCATGCAAACATCGAGGCCTTGGGTGACGGGATCTCCCAGCCCGCGCGCCCGAAGGCTTCGATCATCACATCGCGGCGCTTGCGATACAATTCGCGGTTGCTCTCGATGATGTCCTGCGGGCCATTGAGCGCCGCACACGCCGCCGCCTGAATCGGGGTGAAAGCACCGTAATCGAGATAGGACTTCACGCGGGTAAGTGCAGCAATCAACTGGCGGTTGCCGACCGCAAAGCCCATCCGCCAGCCCGCCATCGAATAGGTCTTGGACATCGAGGTGAACTCGATCGCGACATCCTTCGCGCCCGGCACCTGCATGATCGAAGGCGTCGGATTGCCATCGAAGTACAGCTCGGAATAGGCCAGATCGGACACCACCCAGACCTGATTTTCCTTGGCCCACGCCACCAGCCGTTCGTAGAAGGCGAGATCAACCGTCTCGGCCGTCGGGTTCGACGGATAGCTCACCACCAGCACCGAGGGGCGCGGCACGGTGAAATTGACCGCGCGATCGAGCGATTCCCAATAGTGTTCATCCGGCGTCGTCGGCACGGAGCGGATCGTCGCGCCCGCAATGATGAAGCCGAAGGTGTGGATCGGGTAGGATGGGTTGGGCGCCAGCACCACATCGCCCGGCGCGATGATCGCGGTGGCGAGGCTGGAAAGCCCTTCCTTCGAACCCATGGTGACAACCACTTCGGTTTCGGGATCAAGTTCCACCCCGAAGCGGCGCGCATAGTAATTGGCCTGGGCGCGGCGCAGGCCCGGAATGCCCTTGGACTGCGAATAGCCATGCGCATCAGGCTTGGCCGCCACTTCGCACAGCTTGTCGATGACATGCTGCGGCGGCGGCTGATCGGGATTGCCCATGCCGAGATCAATGATGTCCTGCCCGGCCAGCCGTGCCTGATGCCGCATCGCGTTGACTTCCGCGATCACATAGGGCGGCATGCGCTTCATGCGGTAAAACTGGTCGTTCATGGCGTGTCCTGATCTGGCCGGTGGCGACGTGCGGAATGCTGCGTCCCGTGCAACTCTAGGGCATTATCGGTCGAAGTGGGAAGGCGTTTTCGCTAGAAGGGCATCGACCAAGGGATTCTCCCGCTGCTTAGGCGACACAGCGCGGGATCAAGGGCGGGACAAATGCGGCAATGGCCAATGCGGAAGACAGCAACGAAATCCTCAACGCGGCGCTCGGCCAGTTCATGGCGATGCAAGGCGAAGCGATCCGCGACATGTTCGGCATGGGCGCCGGCGGCGCGAGCGGGATGACGATGCCACAAGGCTTTCCCGAAGGGCTTGATCCGGCAGCGCTGTCGGGCGGGATCGCCGAATGGGCAGGGACCGCCGCGCAATTGCAGCAATTGTGGCTCGATTTCCTGACATGGCAGGCCGGCAAGAGCGCGGAAAAAGCGCAAAAAGGCGCCAATCTGCTCGATCCGGCGCAGTGGCTGGTGATCTCGCAAAGCATGCTGACCCAGATGCCGACCGATCTGTTCAAGGCGCAGGGCAGGCTGGTCGAGGAGTCGATGCAATTGTGGCAGGGCATGGCCGAACGCTTCATCCCCAAGCCGCAGGGCGCCGGGGTCGACCCGGCCGACCCGACTGGCCTGCCACGCAGCGACCGGCGCTTTGCCGATCCGGCATGGCGCGAAAACCCGGCTTTCCTGCTGATGCATCAGACCTACCTGATGCTGGCCGATTATTTCCGCACCAGCGTCAAAGGCATGAGCGACCTCGATCCGGCCAAGCGCCAGCAGCTCGAATTTGCTGTCAGCGCGCTTGCCGAAGCGATGAGCCCGGACAATTTCCTCCTCACCAATCCGGTGGTGATGAAACGCACCATGGAAACGCACGGGCAAAATCTCGTGCGGGGGATGCAGCACCTCATCAATGATCTGAAGCGCGGGCAATTGACCCACACCGATCCCGAGGCCTTCCGGCTGGGCGAGAACCTCGCCGCCAGCCCGGGCAAGGTGGTGCACGAAACGGCAATGTATCAGCTGATCCAGTACAGCCCCTCGACCGAGGCGGTTTACGCGGTGCCGCTGGTGATCTTCCCGCCGTGGATCAACCGTTTCTACATTCTCGATCTCACGCCCAAGAAGAGCTTCATCAAATGGGCGGTGGATCAGGGGATCACGGTCTTTGTGGTGAGCTGGAAATCAGCCGATGCCAGCATGGCTGAGGTGGTGTGGGATGATTATACCCGCGCCCAGATCGAAGCGATCGATCACGTGCGCGCGCGGCTTGACGTGCCTGCCGTCCACACCATCGGCTATTGCGTGGCGGGGACAACGCTGGCCGCGACGCTCGCGATCCTGGCCCGGCGGGGCGAGGCCGACAAGGTGAAGTCCGCCACCTTCTTCACCGCGCAGGTCGATTTCGAGAAGAGCGGCGATCTCAAGCATTTCATCGATGATGCCCAGTTGGAGATGATCGGCAAGCTTTCGCCCGAAGGCTATCTTGACGGGCGCTATCTCGCGGCGACCTTCAACGCGCTGCGCGGACGCGATCTCATCTGGAATTATGTCGTCAACAATTACCTCTTGGGCGAGGATTACCCGGCCTTCGATCTGCTCCACTGGAACGGCGATGTCACCAATCTGCCCGCCAAGTGGCACAATGATTACCTGCGCGATCTCTACCGCGACAACAAGCTGGTGGTGCCCGATGCGCTGCACGCCGATGGCACGCCGATTGATCTGACGCGGGTGGCAACACCCTGCTTCATCCAGGCCGGACGGGAAGATCATATTGCCCCCGCCGAAAGCGTGTGGCGGGCAACGCAGCACTTCACCGGCCCGGTCGAATTCCTGCTCGCCGGATCGGGGCATATCGCGGGCGTCGTCAATCCGCCCTCGGCGAACAAGTATCAATATTGGGTGGGCGACAGCACCGCCCCATCACTCGCGGCCTTTATCGAGAGCGCGGTCGAGCATCCCGGCAGCTGGTGGCCACATTGGCTGGCCTGGCTTGAGCGACAGAGCGATGCGCGCGTCCCCGCCACCGGCAAGCGCGTGCCCGGCAGCAAGGGCGACCGCGTGATCGAGGATGCGCCGGGCCGCTATGTAAAGACCCGCTAGGCCGCTCTTTTTCCAAGACTTCTTCCGTCCTTGGCGTGTTTATTGTGCGCTGCACAAAAAATGCTTGACTTCGCACACGCACACCCTATTTTGTGCAGTGCAACATGGGGTCACCCAAGGACGTGAGGACAATATGGCTGACGAGATCATCAAGGCTGACAGTGTGAAGCCTGCCGCACCGGTTTCGAAGATCGATGCCGCGGCCGAGAAGGCCTATGCCGAAGCCGCTGCCAAGGTGGTGGAAGCCCCCAAGGCGACGGGCAAGGCTCCGGTCGTGAAGGCTGCTGCCAAGAAGGCAACGCCCGCCAAGAAGGTTGCGGCTGCCAAGAAGGTCGCCGTGAAGAAGGTCGCTACCAAGCAAGCCGCGCCGAAGAAGGCTGCTGCCGCCAAGAAGCCCGCCCCCGCCAAGGCGGCGGCTCCGGTGGCCAAGGCTGCCGCGGTGCTTGCTACCCCCGTCACCACCATTACCAAGCTCAAGGATACCATCATGGCCACTGCCAAGAACACCGATTTCACCGCCACCGCCAAGACCGTGGCTGCCGATGTCCAGACCCGCGTGAAGGGTGCCTATGCCAAGACGGCTGAAGTCGCGGCGGAAGTCACCGAATTCAACAAGGCCAATGTCGATGCGGTCGTGGAAAGCGGCAAGATCTTCTTCGCTGGCGCGCAGGAACTGGTGAAGGACAATGTCGAAACTGGCAAGACCGTGATCGAAACCGTCACCGCCGATGCAAAGAAGCTGATGGAAGTGAAGTCGCCGACCGAACTCATGCAGATGCAGGGTGAACTCGCGCGCCGCAATTTCGATGCGATCGTCTCGTTCGGCTCGAAGCGCACCGAAGCCTGGGTGAAGCTCTACAACGAAGCCTTCGCTCCGATTTCGAACCGCGTGAGCATCGCGACCGAAAAGCTGACCAAGGCTGCCTAAGCCAATCTGTTTCTGAGCCGGGCCTCTCCTCTCTCTCCCAACCCGGCTTATGAAAGTGCGCTGATCAAGCGCAGGGCCGGATGAACCAAAAGCGGTTCATCCGGCCCTTTTTTGTGGTCGTGCGCCTGCCTCGTCTGCCAGTTCGTGCCGGACGGCGGGAACAATGTGGCTTCAAGTCTCTTGCACACCTGTAAGCGAATCCCATAATGAAGGCCTATGCCCCGCAACCTTACCCCTCCCCTTGCGCAGAGCGCTGCAGCGCCGGTCATCCCGCTGACCCCGCTGCGCGCGGGTGACGACGACAAGGACGCGGACAAGGACGGCGCCGGCCAAGTCGGGGTTGCCACCAAGACCCGCACCAAGCCCAAGAAGCCGAGCCAGTACAAGGTGCTGATGCTCAATGATGATTACACCCCGATGGAATTCGTGGTGATGGTTCTGAAGCGCTTCTTTTCGATGGATCTCGAACAGGCGACCCGTGTGATGCTGCATGTCCATCAACGCGGCGTCGGAGTGTGCGGGATCTACACCTACGAAGTGGCTGAAACCAAGGTGCATCAGGTGATGGATTTCGCGCGGCAGAACCAGCACCCGCTGCAATGCACGCTCGAAAAGGCCTGATCAGCGCGCTTGCGGCACGGCCAGGCTGCGCAATGACAAGGCCTCGCCACCCCCGCACACAGGGGGACATGACCGCCGCGAAAAATGCCGCTATGGGCTGGGGGGAAAGCGGGTTTGCCCGCATGCAGCCACACCACCAACCGTCAGGCGACAAGGCGTTCCGGACCGCTCGTGCTCAGATTCCTCCCCGCCATTGATCGCTATATCCTGCGGCTCGTGATCGTGCCGATGGTCGGGGTGTTCGCGCTGGCGGCCTCGCTGTTCATGCTCGACAAGATGCTGCGCCTGTTCGATTTCGTCGCGGTGGAAGGCGGCCCGGTCGGCGTGGTGTTCCGGATGCTCGGCGCGCTGGTGCCGGAATATGCCAGCCTTGCCATCCCACTGGGGCTGCTGCTCGGCATCCTGCTTGCCTTCCGCAAGCTCGCCACCTCGAGCGAACTTGATGTGATGCGCGCGGTCGGGCTGTCCTACGGCCGCTTGCTGCGCGTGCCCTATGCGATCACGCTGGTGCTGGTGGCGATCAATGTCGGGCTCGTCTTCTATATCCAGCCGGTCAGCCGCTATTACTACGAACAGCTCGAATATGAACTGCGTTCGGGTGCGCTCGGCGCCTCGATCAAGGTTGGCGAATTCAACAAGCTGGCGGATCGCTTCGCGCTGCGGATCGATGCCAGCGAGGATGAAGGCCGGCGCCTGATCGGTATCTTCGCGCGGGTCGCCAACGAAAAGGGGCAGGTGCTGTCCATCAGCGCGCGCGAGGGTCGCTTTCTGGCGACGAGCGACAACCCCGACACCATCATCCTGCGCCTGATCGAAGGCACCATCATTCAGGACACCAGCCTCAAGGAAAACGGGGCGAGCCCGCGCGTGCTTTCCTTCAGCCGCCACGATCTGCCGATCGATTTGCCCGCGATCGAACAATTCCGCGCACGCGGCGATTCGACACGCGAATATATCCTGCCCGAATTGCTGCGGATCAGCTGGAATGATCGCACCGCCCCCGCCCAGCGCGATGCCGGGCAGGCGACGTTCAACTACCGGCTTGTCGAAATCGTGATGATGCTGCTGATGCCGCTGCTTGCGGTGGCGCTGGCGATACCGCCCAAACGCTCGACCAGCGCGCTCGGCGTGTTTGTCTCGATCGTGATGGTGGTCGCCTATCACAAGGTGAACCAATACGGCGAAGATGTTGCCGCGCTCGGGCGGATCGATCCGATCATTGCGCTGTGGGTGCCCTTTGTGCTGTTCGCAGCGCTCATCATCTGGATGTACACCCGCGTCGCGCATGTGCCGGGCGGCCAGCCCATCGGCGCGCTTGAAACCGCCGCGAGCAAGCTCGGCAAGCGGCTTGCCAAGCTCTTCGCCCGCCGCAAGCGCCATTATCAGCCCGTGCTCCGCGATGGCGACGCCGATCTTGCTGCCCAGGCCGCGGAATAGAGACCGGCGCGATCCATGAACCTTGATTTCTTTCCCTCGCGCACGCTGACGCTTTACCTCGCCAAGATGTTCGCCGTGCGCATTCTGGCGGTGCTGTTCCTGCTGGTGCTGGTGCTGCTGGCGCTCGATCTGCTGGCGGCGACGGGCAAGATCCTCGAGGTGGCGGGCAATGGGCAGGCCGAAATCCTGCGCTATGCCGGGCTGCGCCTGCCGCAGCTGATTGCGCGGTTCCTGCCCTATTCGGTGCTGCTGGCGACCTTGATCACGCTGGTGACGCTCAACCAGAACAGCGAAGTGGTGGCGATGAAGGCAGCAGGCCTGTCAGCCCATCAGGTGCTTGCCCCGCTGCTGCTGACGGCGGCGATAGTCTCGCTGCTCAGCTTCGGCTTCAACGAACGCGTGGTGACGCGCGCCAATGCCGCACTCAACGGGTGGGAGCGCAGCGGATTCGCCGCGATCCCGCCAGCCCCTGATGTGCGCGCGAATATCTATCTCACCGATGGCACCAACATCCTTGTCGCGGCCAGCCTCTCCGGGCGGGGCGGCACGCTCGAGATGACGGGGGTGACCTGGTATGCCCGCGGGCCGGGCGGGATTATCCGCGAACAGGTCAAAAGCCCGCGCGCGGTCTATGCGGCGCCCGGCTGGCGACTCGAAAAGCCGGTGCGCTTTGACGTGGCGAGCGCCTTGTCCACCCCGCTCGAAACCCTTGTCGTCGGCAAGACGCTGACCCCTGAACGGATCGATCTGCAAGCGGTTGATGCCGATGCGCTCAGCTTCTTCGAACTGCGCGGCACGATTGATGCTTTCGAGGCGACCGGCCGCCGCACCTCGGAACTGCGCGCCAAGTGGTGGCACCGCATCTCCGGCCCGCTTTCGGCGCTGCTGATGCCGCTGCTCGGGTCAATCGCCGCTTTCGGGCTCGCCCGGTCGGGGCAATTGTTTGTGCGTGCGATCATCGGGATGGCGCTGGGCTTTGCCTATTTCGTGGTTGATAATGCCGCGCTCGCGATGGGCAATTTTGGCGGCTATCCGCCCCTGCTTGCCGCGTGGGCGCCCTTCGTGCTGTTCCTGCTGGTGGGCGAGACCGTGCTGATCCGGACCGAGGAGTGAGCAATTGGTCGCTCAGGCTGGCGCGGCCCGCCGATGCGGCGGCCATGCCGCAGATCGAACGCGCTGCCGCGGTCGCCTTTGTCGGAGAGGCGGCAATTGATCCATCCCGCACCCGTTCGCCCGACGATTATGCCCGCCTGATCCGCAAGGGCCACAGCCTTGTCGTCCATGTCGGCGAGGCCATGGCCGGGTTTCTTGTGGCCGAGCCGTTCCGCCGCGAACTCCACATCTGGGAAATGGATGTCTTGCCCGCGTATCAGCGCCGCGGGATCGGGGCCGGGCTGGTGCGCGCTGCGATGATTGATGCGCGCAACACCGGGTTCAACGCGCTCACTCTCACCACCTTCCGCGATCTGGCGTGGAATGCCCCCTTCTATGCGCGGCTGGGCTTCGCAGAGGTCACCGCGCTTGATGCGCACCTGCGTCTCGCGGGTGAACTCGCCAACGAGGTCGACGACGGCTTGCCCGCCGACCGGCGCTGCGCGATGATCTGTTTTCTGGATTGAGCGAAGAAGGGGACCTACCCCCGCTTGCCCATCGTGCTGCGCGCGATCCGGCTGACCAGCGTCAGCATGCCGGGATGATTGGCGCCTTCATAGGTCGACCCCGTGCCTAGTTCGCGCGCCAGACGGCGGTGGGCTTCGGGCAGATCATGATAGGGCATCGAGGGCATCAGGTGGTGCAGCGCGTGATAGCGCAGGCCCACCGGCGCCCAGATTTCCGCAGCCAGCCCCGGCGGCGGCACATTGACGCTGTCGAGGAATTGCGCGGTCACCGTCATCGGTTCGCCTTCGTTCTCCCACAAATGCGCCACCAGCGTGCGCAGCTGGTTGAGCACGGCGGTGAAGGAGAAGATCGCAAGCGCGATCAGCAAGGGCCGCCAGCCAATCACGAACGGGCTGGCAAGCAGGACAATGGCCCACACGCTGGCGAGCGCTTCCTGCCAGCGCACGCGGCGCACCAGATCGCCTTCGGGCGGGCGACGGCGGAATTCCGGATTGATCGAGAGCGCCGAGAACCGCTCCCACACCAAGGTGCGCACCGCCGGGATCACCGCGCCAAGCGGGACCAGCACGGCAAACCGCACTACCAGTGCAAGCGGGGCCAGCAGCGCAACCAGCACGAAGGCCGGCAGGCTCCACGGCTTCATCAGCGCGAGCGGGAGATATTCGGGATCTTCCGCGGTGCCATATTGCGTGCGCTTGTGATGGATGGTGTGGACGCCTTCATACATGAAGCTAGGCGTCAGCATGGGAATCCCGACGAGCAGGTTCCAGCCGGTGCGGAAACCCGGCAGCGCATCGCGGTGGATATGCGTGAGTTCGTGGATGAACATCAGCGCGCGATACAGCGCGAGCGCGGCCACCAGCCCCGCTGCCACCTGCACCGCCAGCGTGTGGCTGAGAATCGCAACGGCAATCCCGGCATAGCCGATCCCTGCCGACAGCAGCATATCGGGCCAGTAAATCCCGGGCCGGGCCTCGCCCAGCCCTTTCGTCAGATCGCGCGCGGCGCGCAGCATATCCTTGTCGTCCACGCTCTGGAACGCCGCGCGGGTGGCGCGAACGGGCGCGTCCTTGCGAACAGGCGCAGCAGCAGAAAGGGATTGGGGCATGGTCATGATCGGGAACTTTTCAACAAATTGGCCGCGCTCTTAGCCCAGATCACACTGCCTTGCCAAACCGAGTGTGGTGATGACAGTGATCGAGGCGCTTGCGCCTGTCGTCAACACACGACACAGACGCACTGATCCAACGCAATACGGGACGATAGCTTTGGCAGACGCACCCCTTAACGCCGCAGACATAGGAATTGTGCCCGTCAGCGACAAGCGCGGGCGGGCGCGCTTCGTCGATTGCGGGCGTGCCTTCTCTGACCGGCTGCCGCATTTCGTGCCGCAACTGCGCAGCGAACAACTTGAACTGATCGACCCTGCGAAAAATCCCTTCTTCGGCCACGGGCGGGCGCAATTCTTCATCGCGACCCGCGGCGGCCGCGATGTCGGGCGGATTTCGGCGCATATTGATGATCTTGCGCTCGCCATGCCGGCCGAACAGGGGTTTGGCCCCGGCACCGGCTTTTTCGGCTATTTCGACGCCAGTGATGAAGCCGTGGCTCATGCCCTGCTGGCCGCCGCCGATGCCTGGCTACGCGCAGAGGGCATGCAGCGGATGATGGGGCCGATCTCGCTCTCGATCTGGGAAGAGCCGGGCCTGCTGGTGCGCGGGCAGGATCATGCGCCGATGATCATGATGGGCCATCACCCCGCAGCCTATGCCGGCTGGATCGAAAGCGCCGGGCTTGGCCGGGCGCAAACCCTGTTCACCTATGAGCTCGACATCAGCAAGGAATTCCCCCCCCTGGTGCAGCGCATTGTCAAATCGGGTGAGCGGAACGCGCGCATCAATGTGCGCCAGGTCGACAAATCGCGCTGGGATGATGAAGTCGCGATCGTGCTCGGCATTCTCAACGATGCCTGGTCGGACAATTGGGGCTTTGTGCCCTTTACCCCCGCCGAAGTGGCCTATGCGGGCAAGAAACTGCGCCCGATCATCTTTGAAGAACTCAACATGATCGCGGAAGTCGATGGCAAGCCTGTCGCCTTCATGCTGACCTTCCCCGATATCAACATGGTGCTCGCGAAAATCCGCGGCAAACTGTTCCCGTTCGGCTGGTTCCACCTGCTGCGCTGGCTGCGCCACCCCAAAGGCGCGGGGATGCGCGTGCCGTTGATGGGGGTCGTCAAGGAGCTGCACAACAGCCGGCTCGCCAGCCAGCTCGCCTTCATGATGATCAGCGCGATCCGCAACGAGGCGCATGGCACCTTCGGTTCAACCCGCGGCGAGATCGGCTGGATCCTCGAAGACAATCAGGGAATGGTGGCGATTGCCGATACCATCGAGAGCCACATCAACCGCGAATATGCAATCTACGCAAAGCCTATCGCCTGATCGGCTTTCCTGAAGAAAAAAGGCCTCCACCCGGGTAGAGTGGAGGCCTTTCGGGATCGTATCACCAGCCGCTTGGACGGGAGGGGGGTCTCGGCGGTGACAAAAGCCTAAATGCGCTTCCGTAACGTCAGTTCCCGGCCCTTTGAAAATTTTTTTGCGGCCCAAAATGCCAGCGGACCTATGGCTTGCGGCGATGCCAGCGTAAGGCGATACCGTGGAACCACACTGGCCATCCGGCTGTTGCCCCACCACATCCCTGTCTCTTGATCCCCCAGCGGAGCGAAGCCCATGTCTCTCGGTCAACAGGTTGCCAGCCAGCTTCCCTTCCTCAGGCGCTATGCCCGCGCGCTGACAGGCTCGCAGACCAGTGGTGACGCGCGGGTGCGCGCGCTGCTCGAAACAGCGCTGAGCGATGCAAGCTTGCGCCAGACGATCAGCGAAGGGCGTATCGGGCTCTATCGGGCTTTCAGCAGCCTGTGGGCCGCACGCAGCCACGAAGACGCCGCAAGCCCGGCGCCGGCAAGCGAGCACGAAGCCGGTGCGCAGGCCCGTCTCGCCGCGATTGCCAGCACCGCGCGGCAGGCCTTGTTGCTGACCACGCTGGAGGAATTCTCCGCCGCGCAGGCCGCCGACATCCTTGGACTATCGACCGAAGATGTCACCGCGCTGGTGGCGCAGGCGGTGGCCGAGATTGAACGCGAACAGGCGACCTCGGTGCTGATCATCGAGGATGAACCGCTGATTGCAATGCAACTCGAACATCTTGTCGGTGGGCTGGGCCATATGATCTTTGGCACCGCGGCGACCCGCACCCAGGCGCTTGAGGTGATGGGCGACAAAGTTCCGGGTCTCGTGCTGGCAGATATCCAGCTTGCCGATGGCTCATCAGGGCTTGATGCCGTCGACGATATCCTTGCGATAGCCAGCGTGCCGGTGATCTTCATCACCGCCTATCCCGAACGCCTGCTGACCGGTGATCGGCCCGAGCCGACCTATCTTGTCACCAAGCCGTTTCAGGAAGCCACGGTGAGGGCCGCGATCAGCCAGGCGCTGTTCTTCGGTTCGAGCCGGCCTTTGGGCTGACGCTTCGGGCCACCTACCGCGCCTCCCCATCCGGCCACCAATGATACCATCAGGCTATGGTGGCCGGGTGGGGAGGCGGGGTGGGCGGTCTGAGATGCGCGCAGCGCAAAAAGCACTTCACGCGCGGATGCGGAAATCACCGCGCCGTCGCACCGGCACCCGCATCACGCAGGTCACGCCTTCGGGCGCGAAATCGAGCGTGACCGGACGGCGCAATTCATGCGCGACAATCTTTTCGATCAACTCGGTCCCGAACCCGCGCCGCCGGGTCTGCGCTACGGGCGGCCCGCCGCTTTCGCGCCAGGTGATTTCGGCAAGGCCTTCCTCGACCATTTCCCAGCTGACCGCGATGGCCCCGCCCGGCACGCTCAGCGCGCCATATTTGGCCGCGTTGGTCGCCAGTTCGTGGACCGCAAGGCCAAAGGACAGCGCATCATTGGGCGCGAGTTCGACCGGCGGGCCTTCAATGGTGACGACCTGTTCGGACGTGGTGCGGCAATGCTGCAATTCCGCCTCGATCACTGCACGGATCGGTGTGGTCCCCCAGTCGGTGCCGGTCAGAAGATCATGCGTGGCGGACAACGCCCGGATGCGCCCTTCTAGACTATCGGCAAATTCATCGAGATCATCGGTGCGCCGCCGCGTCAGCGACAGGATCGAGAGCACATTGGCGAGCGTGTTCTTGACCCGGTGATTGAGTTCGCGGCTCAGCGAATTGCGGATCGAATGCTGTTCCTCGAAGAAGGCGAGCCGCTTCTGATCCTCATAGGCCTGCTGGGTCAGCAGCCGTGCCAGCAGCATCAGCAAGCTGGCGAGCGCGAGCCCGAAGAACAAGGTCACCATCGACAGCGGGGCGAGCACCTGCGGGCCCGCCGCCTCGACCACCAGCAGCAGCTTGCGATTGGCGATGGTCACCGGCTGTGCCAGCCGCTCCGTCCCGCCGCCCGAAAGCGAATGCGCGACGAGCAAGTGATCGGTCCCCGCCTTGCCATCATAAAGCCTCACGCCCAGCGGCGGCCTGTCGCTCGCCCCGACCGCCGAATCGAGGAAGGTGCGGGCGTTGAACGGGGCATAGACAAAGCCGCGTAACTGCGCTTCGCCGCCGCTTGCCGGAGGCGGCGCGAACACCGGCATGAAAATGATGAACCCCGGCGCATAGCCGCCCGCGCTTTGCGCGACCTGAATCCGTCCGGAAGTGACCGGACGGCGCAGCCGCGCGGCCTCGTCCATCGCAGCCGCGCGCACCGGATCGGAATACATGTCATAGCCGAGCGAACGCTCGCTCGCCGCGCTGCGCGGGGCAAACATCATCACCGGGGCGATGCGCGGCTTGGTGTGGCTCGCCGGCGGGCGGACTTGCGGAAAGCCGGGGCGGGTGCGGCGGGTTTCGGCCATCAACTGCGGCAGATCGTCCTTGTCGGTCACCGCGATCCAGCCCACCCCTTCGGCCCCGCGCACCCCGACCGCCAACTGCAAGGTGGCGACAAAATTCTCGAACCTCTGGGGCGAGACCTCATCCAGCGCCGAAAACAACGCCGATCCGGCCCGCAGATAGGCCGAAAAGCTGTTGCCCCGCCGATCAAGCGCGGCGGCAATGCTTTGCGCATAATCGCGCATCGCGGCGCGTTCCCGCGTGCGCGCGTTGCTTTCGATCGCGAACACGCTCACCAGCGTGATCGCGGCGATGGTGATGAAGATCACCAGCGGCACCGCGCGCGGATAATCGATCAGCCAACGCCGCGCCCGCCCCCCTGCGGGAGGCGCGATCACCGCGGCCGCATCACGACCCGCAAGGGTTGGAGAAGGGGGCGCCTCGTTCATGAGGGGTGCTGCGGGGCCTTTCGGAACATGCCTGTCTGCCAAGCGGAACCAAACACATGGCGCATCGTTCCGCGTGCGTCCATGCCATTGCTACCGTAGTGGCAATGGACATTGCCCACAGATCGGTTCAAGGTCAGCAGGAAACGGGCGGGATCAAGGAAGACCTAAGCGCTTATGGCCTCTGATGGCTCCAACAAATTTCCGCGGCAGGCGGGCTCCGGCACGGCGCGGCGGCGCGGCGGCGCCAAGGCGGCACCGGAGTGGGCTGACGGGCTGAAACAGCTTTATGATGCGGTGGTGGAGGAAGACCTTCCCGACCAGTTCCTTGATCTTCTGGCGAAGCTCGATGAACAGGAGATGCCGCCGCAGGGCCGGGGAGGATCGTCTTCCTCCGGCCAGGGCGATGCCCGATGAGCGAGAGCGATCCGGCCACCCCGCTGCGCAGCGCGCAGGACAAGGCCGATTTCAAGCGCCAGTTGACCGCTGTCGTGCCGCATCTGCGCGCCTTTGCCCGGGGACTGTGCGGCCGTCCCGACATGGCGGATGATCTGGTGCAGGAAACCATGCTCAAGGCATGGGCCGCGCAGGACCGGTTCGAGCCGGGCACCTCGATGCGCGCCTGGACCTTTGTCATCCTGCGCAATGCCTATCTCACCGATATGCGGCGCAACCGCTTTCGCGGCGAATATGACGAAGGCGTCGCCGAACGCATCCTCACCGCGCCCGCCGGGCAGGAAGAACCGATCCACCTCTCCGATCTGCACCGCGCGCTGCTGACGCTGCCTGCCGAACGGCGCGAGGCGTTGTTGCTGGTGGGCGCAGGCGGTTTTTCCTACGAGGAAGCCGCCGCGATTTGCGGCTGCGCCGTCGGCACCATCAAGAGCCGCGTCGGCCGCGCCCGCGCCGCGCTGTCGGAAATGCTCGCAAGCGGCAATATCCCGCAGCGATCGGTCGATGATGCCACCGCCCACCGCGCGATCCTTGAAGAACTCGATGCCGTGTCGGGGGGCTATATGGGCTCACCCGATGATGGCGACGAGGATTACTGAGCGCCGGTCAAGCAAAAGCCCGCCGCGCCGGGTGGTGCGACGGGCTTTGCTGTTATCCATAAGAGCGGACGCTTACGCGTAGGTCCACACCGTCCCGCGCGCGAGGTTCTCGGACGCGAAAGCCCAGTTGAGCTTGTTCTCGACCACCGCATCAAGATAGCTCGGGCGCTTGTTCTGGTGATCGAGGTAATAGGCGTGTTCCCACACATCGAGCACCAGCAGCGGGTTGAAGTCGCTGTCGGCCAGCGTGTCGGCATCGTGGGTTTCCTCGATGCTGAGCTTGCCGTCCTTCTCGGCCAGCCACACCCAACCGCTGGCGAAGTGGCCGACGCCGCGATCCTTGAGCTGCTGCTTGAGCGCATCAACCGAACCGAAGGCCTCGTCGATCTTGGCGGCGAGTTCGGCCGAAGGCGCGGTGGTGGCCGGTGCCATCGAGTGCCAGTAGAACGCGTGGTTCCAGGTCTGCGCCGAATTGTTGAACAGGCCCTGATTGGTCCCGCGCGAGGCCGCGATGATCGCTTCGAGCGAAGCCTCGGCGTGCGGCGTGCCGTCAATCGCGGCGTTCATCTTGTCGACATAGGTCTGGTGATGCTTGCCGTGGTGGAACGACAGGGTCTCGGCCGAGATGGCCGGGGCCAGCGCGTCATCGGCGTAAGGCAGGGGAGCGAGTTGGAAAGCCATGGATTCCTCCGGATTGGGGCAGGGATGATGAAACTCTACTGGCAACGCATGTCGGGTGACATGGTTGCGCTTTCAAGCGTGATTTACGCTGCCTGATGACTTTCTGATACGGCGCGGTCAACCGCGCTTGTGACAGCGACATTCATGGTAACATTGCCGAGCGTGCGCATCAGATCGGGCAGCATTTCGACCGCAACCAGCAGCGCCAGCGGCTCGACCGGGATGCCCATCGCCAGCGCGATCGGCCCGATCGAGACGACAAAGCTGATCGATCCGGGCAGGCTTACCGCCGAAAGGCTGATGATGCTCGCGATCAGGATCCCCGCCACCGCAATGGCGAAGGGCACTTCGATCCCGGCGAGCGCGGCGATGTAATAGACCACCGCAAGATTCATCGCCGAACTGGTCGCGCGGAAAATCACCACCGCGAGCGGCAAGACGAATTCGGCGGTCGAGACCTTGAGCCCGAGCCGCCCGGCGCTGTCGAGCATGGCGGGCAGGCTGGCGAGCGAGCTTTGGGTCGACAGCGCCACCGCCTGCGCCGGCAGCACTGCCCCTGCAAACCGCATCAGGCCGGTGCGCCCCAGCCCTGCCGCGATGGCATAGGCCAGCACGAGGATGAAGGTGCCCATCGCGGTCACACTCAGCACATAATGCCCGAGCGCGGTGAAGGCCCCGCCCCCGCTTTGCACCCCGACTCCGAAAGCCAGCGCGAACACCCCGACCGGCGCAATCGCCAACACCCAGCCGATGATCAGCAGCATGACGTTGCCGAGCGCGTGGAAGAAGCCGAGCAGCCGGTCAGACTGGTCGGCAGGCAGGCGGGTGATGGCCACGGCGAACATCACGAAGAACAGCGTGAGCGGCAGCATCGCGGTTTCGGCTGCGGCAGCGAAGATGTTGGGCGATACCAGCGAGGCCATGAAATCGAGCACCCCCGGCACCGCCCCAACATTGGCGGGGGTCTGCGCGAGGAACGCGCCCGCGCCTTCGGGCACGGGGAAGGCATCAAGCAGCGCCGGCATGGCGAGCGAGGTGAAGGCCCCGCCGCCCAATTGCACCGCGATCATGATCAGCAGCATCCGCCGTGCGACCGTGCCGACCCGCGCAGCGAGGATCATCTGCACCAGCCCCAACACCAGCAGCGCTGCCACCAGCGGAATGATCGTCATCTGCAAGGCGCGCAGCCACAGGCCGCCAATCAGCGCGGCCAGCTCGCTCGCCCAGGCGGGTGCGCCCAGTGCTGCTCCGGCAATCCCTGCCACCAGCCCGATGATCAGCGCGGCAAAGGTCAGCGCAACCGGCAAGCGGATCGATACCAGCGCGAACCTGCCTGCCTCCGCCGAACCGGGGTTATCCTTGTCCTGCAATGTCGTGTCCTTTGTGCGGGCTTCACGCCCTTCCCTTTGCGCGATAACCGCGCCACAAGCAGGGCACAATCACACAAGCACTATCGGGGGGCACACAAAGTCTATGGCGCGCAAGTTCTTCGGCACTGATGGGATTCGCGGGCGCACCAATGCCGGCGTCATGACGGCAGAAATGGCGATGCGGGTCGGGCAGGCGGCGGGCACTTTCTTCGTGCGCGGCGGGCACCGCCACCGCGTGGTGATCGGCAAGGATACGCGGCTGTCGGGCTACATGGTGGAAAGCGCGCTGGTGGCGGGCTTCACCAGTGTCGGCATGGATGTGATCATGACTGGCCCCCTGCCCACCCCCGCCATCGCCCTGATGACGCGCGAAATGCGCGCCGATCTCGGCGTGATGATCTCGGCGAGCCACAATCCCTTTGCCGATAACGGGATCAAGCTGTTCGGGCCGGACGGGTTCAAGCTGTCTGACGAGGCCGAGGCCGAAATCGAACGTCTGATGGAAGGCCCCGTCACCCTCGCCCCGGCAGAGAAGATCGGCCGCGCGCGGCGGATCGATGATGCGCGCGGGCGCTATATTCACGCGGTCAAACAATCGGTCTCCTCCGAAGTCAGCTTTGATGGGCTGAAGGTGGTGGTCGATTGCGCGCATGGGGCAGCCTATCAGGTGGCCCCGCTCGCGATCTGGGAATTGGGCGCAGAGGTGATCGCGATGGGCGTTGCGCCCGATGGCACCAATATCAATGATGGCGTGGGATCCACCGCGATCGGTGCCTTGCAGGCGCGCGTCGTTGCAGAAGGCGCGCATATCGGCATTGCGCTGGATGGCGATGCCGATCGGCTGATCGTGGTCGATGAGAAAGGCCACGCCGTCGATGGCGATCAGATCATGGCAGTGATCGCCACCCGGATGCACGAAAAAGGCGCGCTGCGCGGCGGCGGGATTGTCGCCACGGTGATGAGCAACCTTGGCCTCGAACGCTATCTCGCCGCGCAAGGTCTCACGCTGGCGCGCGCCAAGGTGGGCGATCGCTATGTCCTCGAAATGATGAAGGCCGGCGGGTTCAACGTGGGCGGCGAGCAATCGGGCCACATGATCCTGCTCGATCACGCGACAACGGGCGATGGGACGGTCGCCGCACTGCGGGTGCTGACCAGCCTCGTGCGATCGGGCAAAGCGGCGAGCGAATTGCTCCACGCCTTCGATCCGGTGCCGCAATTGCTGCGCAACGTGCGCTTTGCGGGGGGCAAGCCGCTGGAGAACGCCAATGTCAAGGCGGTGATCGCCGATGCCGAGGGCGAGCTGGCCGGAAAGGGCCGCCTCGTGATCCGCCCTTCGGGCACCGAACCACTGATCCGCGTCATGGCCGAAGGGGATGACGCAGCGCAGGTCGAAGCGGTGGTGGCGCGCATATGCGCTGCGGTCGAAGCGGCGGTTTAGGAGGTTGCGCGCCCATGCTTGAGATGCGCCCCGATTGCGAGCGCTGCGGCGATGATTTGCCCGCCGAGGCCGCTGGCGCTTTCATCTGCTCGTTCGAATGCACCTTTTGCGCGCCCTGCGCCGAAGCGCTCTATGAGCGCTGCCCCAATTGCGGCGGCGAATTGCTCGACCGACCAACGCGGGCAAAAGCGCTGCACGCGAAATTCCCGCCTGCAACGGCGCGCAAGTTCAAAAGGTAGGCGCGCTGGGCCAGCGTCCGCTTTGGCGGGCTTGGCGAGAAAAGCTGCTGTTCAGCAGGACCCCATTAGCGCCATCTCCACTGTCGGCCGGCAACTCCCCGCCAGCCAGGCCGCGGGATATTCACGGTCAGCCCGCTGAAGACATGCTCTGGCTCTTCCCTGCCTCCGTCCGGCAAAGGGCTGCGATCTCGAAGAGGGCTTGGCTCACAACCTTGGCACGGTCAGGGCCGTAGCGGCCTGATAGATCAGAAAGCGCCTCGCCGAACGGCCTGTAGATATTGGCGAGCACCATCCAGGCCTCGCTCGTCGCTTCGACAACCACCGCGCGTCCATCGTTGGGGGAAGACTTCCGACTGACGAGGTTCTTCCTCTCGAGCCTGTCGATCAAGGTCGTGACCGATCCCTTGGTAAGCGCGAGTGTCTCCGCGATCCGTGTGGGCGAGACGGGGCCTCGCTCGAGCAGATTAAGACAGCGCAGATCGTTGCGCGAGACGCCAAGAACCTTGGCTGCCCTTTCGTCGAGCGCGTCGATGGCGGCGTGCAATTCCCGGCACGCCGCCACGACGCCGGCGTCGTCCTGCGGGCCTTGCTGCGAAGTCAGATCGTCCATGAACTTTTTTTGCCTTTACGGGAACCGAACAGCAAGTATTTTGATTATCAAACTTGTTCATCGTTCAGGAGAAGGCGATCATGTTGGTTTGGGGTTTGATTGCGGCGGTGCCGCTCACGGGCGTGCTGGCGGCCTTCGTCACGCCCCGCGTAGTCGAATATGTCGAGACCATAGAGATCAAGGGGAAAGCTCGGGATATCTTCGATGCGATCCGCTTTCAGGCGCGACTGATGGAGTGGTCCGCTTGGCCACCCGAGACCGGATCAGCATGTGCCGTTGAGGGCCCCGATGGTGAGATGGGTGCGAGAACCGTTTTTATGCAGAAGAACGGTGCGCGCTTCGGACACCAAGAGATCGTCACCATCCAAGACGGAGTGTCCGTCGGGTTTGTCCTTAAGAGCAAGGGCCCGCCACACAAGCCGCAGCTTGATTTCCATGTGGTGCCGGTCGATGCCGACACCACCCGCGTGGTTCTGCACTTCCATAACGACATCATGCCACCCTTCAACCTGATCCAGCGCCTAGCGGGCATGGTCCGCTGGACACGCGAGATGCACCGGAAGGACTTGGACGGGCTCAAGCGCTACATCGAACGGCGCGAGAACTATCTCGGAGAGCAACCGAAGGCTGCCTGAAGTGAGCGCCCCGCTTTATCCGTTCAGCTTCGAGGCGGAGATCGAGAAGTTCGGCGTCGGGAAGGATCGCAAGATCTGGTATAATGTGCTTTTCCTGCCGCCGGACTTGCGAGCCGAGCTGCCTTTTGACACCTATCCGCGGCTGCGCGTCGAAGGCGAGATCGCCGATGTTCCGGTCGCCAACGCCTTCATCCCTGCCGGAGATGGTCGCAACTATGTGATCGTCTCCCCGCAGGTGCTGCGGGATGCGGGAATGAAGCTAGGCGATACAGTCGAGATGCGGTTTCGCATTGCCGATCAGGACCATGTGGATGTTCCGGAGGTCCTGCAGGCAGCGCTGGCTCACGATTCCGATGTTGCCGCTGCGTGGTACGTCCTTACGCCGGGCCGCAAGCGCATGGCTGTTCAGCATGTGCTCTCTGCCAAATCGGCACCGACACGGCAGCGCCGTCTGGAGGAGGCTCTTGACGCCGTGATCCGCTTCAAGGGAGACCTCAACGCATGGCGAAGAGCCCGCAACGGGTGAAGGCGTTCGGATCCGTGGCAACTAGATTGATGCCCGCAAGCGCAAATAGCAGACCTTCAGCTCCCCACCCACTTCCCGCGATAAGCGCCGCTCCCAGAAGCCACCCAAAAGCCGCCGTCCCGCGACGCTGATCGTAAAAACCATCCCCGTGCGCCTGCGCACTTGCTATGGGGCTCGCCATGACCAGCAACACACCCCCATCCACCCCGGCGCACACCCCGCCCCGCATCCTCAGCATCGCCGGCTCCGACAGCTCGGGCGGCGCGGGGATTCAGGCCGATATCAAGACCATCACCATGCTCGGCGGCTATGCGATGAGCGCGATCACCGCCGTCACCGCGCAAAACACCTGCGGCGTCACCGCGATTGCGCCGCTGGCGGGCGAGGTTGTCGCCCAGCAGATCACCGCCTGCCTTGATGATATTGGCGCAGATGCGATCAAGCTCGGGATGCTGCATGATGCCGATATCATCGCGGCGACCGCCCGCGCGCTCGAAGGGGTGAGCGCACCCATCGTGCTCGATCCGGTGATGATCGCCACTTCGGGCGCGGCGCTGATCGCTCCGCAAGCCATCGCCGCGATGCGCGAGGTGCTGTTCCCGCGCGCCACGCTGATCACCCCCAATCTGCCTGAACTCGGCCATTTGCTCGGCCGGACGATCGAGGATTCCGGGCAGATGAGCGAAGCCGCCGAAGAACTCGCGCGGCTTACCGGTGCGGCGGTGCTCGCCAAAGGGGGGCACACGGCCGATGCGCGCGTCATCGATGTGCTGTTCATGCCCGGTCACCTTGGCGAGGGCGAGCGCGCGGTGCAATTCGATCACGCGCGGATCGATACCCCGCACACCCACGGCACCGGCTGCACGCTCTCATCCGCGATTGCGACACTGCTCGGCCACGGCCTGCCGCTCGAACATGCGGTGCGGCTCGGCCGGCAATTTGTGCTCGAAGCGATCCGCGCCGCCCCCGGCTTTGGCGCGGGCAATGGCCCGCTGGGGCATCAGGCGGTGAGGAAAATCGATTGATTCGCTCCGGGCTATCTGGCGATAGCCAGACAGCAACCTAATCCTTCAGCTCGTAAAATGCCGCGATATGATCCCAGGCCTCTTCGGCGGTCTCGCACCAGTGGAACAGGTCGAGATCGGACTGGTTGATCGTCCCTTCCTCGGCGAGCGCTTCGAAATCAATCACCCGCGTCCAGAAATCACGCCCGAACAGCAGGATCGGGATCGGCTTCATCTTGCCCGTCTGGATCAGGGTCAGCAGTTCGAAGAATTCATCGAAGGTGCCAAAGCCGCCGGGGAACACCGCCACCGCCCGCGCGCGCAGCAGGAAGTGCATCTTGCGCAGCGCGAAGTAATGGAACTGGAAGCTGAGATAGGGCGTCACATAGGAATTGGGCGCCTGTTCGTGCGGCAGGACAATATTGAGCCCGATGCTCTCGCTACCCGCATCGCTCGCACCGTGATTGCCCGCTTCCATGATCGACGGCCCGCCGCCGGTGGTGACAACGAACTGCCGCTTGCCATCCTCGATGATCGCCTTTTCGCTGACCATCCGGGCAAGCCGATAGGCTTCCTCGTAATACTTCGCCTTTTCGGCGAGCCGTTCGGCCACTTTCTGCTCGTGCGCGCTCTTGTCTTTCGCGGCGGCCAGCAAGGCTTCCGCCTTGGCCGGGCTGGGAATGCGCGCCGAGCCGTAGATCACCAGCGTCGAGCCGACGCGCGCTTCATCCAGCAGCATTTCCGGCTTGAGCAATTCCAGCTGGAAGCGGATCGGGCGCAATTCATCGCGCAGCAGGAAATCCGTGTCGCGGAACGCCAGCTTGTACGCGGGGTGCGCAGTCTGCGGGGTGCGTTCGGGCGCCTGCTCGGCGAAGCGGGATTCCTCACCCGCGCGGTAGAACTTGCGGGCCTTGAGATCGTGATCGGTCGAATTGTCAGTCATCGCCAAGGCCCTAGGCGGGCGGAGGCGGCGCGGCAAGACACTTGGCATCAATCACCCAGACTTGCGGCCCGCGATAGAGCGCGCAAGTCGCGGCTGCGCGCTGCAAGGCCGATGGCCCGCGCGCCAGCGCTGCCTCGCCCGCGGTGACTTCGGCCAGCACCACACCGGCATAATCTTCCGGCACCGTGCCCGCCTCAAGAAAGGCGCGATCGACCAGCATCACATCAAGGCCTTCGGCGCGCACGAAGGCGGCGAGCGCGGCGGCATCGGGGGTGGTGGCCGCCGCGATTGTCGCCTTGAGGCGGCGGTTGATCTCGTTGAAATAGGTGAGGTGATAGGGGATCGCGTGTTCAACAGTCACATGCGTGGCCCGCCCCGTGACCGCAGGCACGAAGTCGAGATCGCTGCTCAGCCCGCCCACGCGCAGATCGCGCGGCGCCGCGATCAGCCAGTCGATCGCGCCCGGATCAAGCGGGCGGCGCATCCCCGGCGTGGGCGTGGCGAAAGACACCGCGAACAGCGCCAGCAGCCCCGGCAGGACAAAGCGCACCGGCCCGGCACCGCCGGGCGCGCGCAGCCGCTGATCAAGCAACAGGCCGATGATCTGGCCGATCGCCATGAATTCAAGAATGCTCAGCACCCGCTGCGGGTAGCGCGCGGGCAGATGCAACTTGAAGGCAAAGATCGTCGCCACGCCCCACCATGCCACCCCGGCGACAAGCGCCCAGAGATAGACAATATCGGGCGCGCGCGGGCCGCCGGGCGCGCTGCGGATCGCCGCGCGCAGGCCCAGGAACAGCAGCGGGGTAAGCAGCAGCAGATTGACAAGCGTGGCCCAGCGGTTTGCCCAGCACGGGAAGATTTCCGGCAGGACCCCCACCCGCGCCGAACACAGCCAGGCTGCCGAACCCTCCATCGGGACAATCGAGCTGCGTCCGCCCGGCGTGCCGAGATTGGGCATGGTGAGCGCATCGGCAATCGAGATCACCGGCTCCCAGCGGCTGACCTCGCCCGGCACCAGCGCAATCGGCGCGCCGACAGCGAGCGTCGCAGCGAGCATGGTGGTGATTGACTGGCGGGTCAGTTCCACCGGCAAGGGCAGCCGCCGCCGCAGGTAGGACAGGCCCAGCATGGTGAGGCCCACCAGCGCCGTGGTGGGATAGATCGCGGCGAGCACACCAAGGCTCGCAATCATCTGCCAGCGCTTGTCGCGCAGCAGGCCATCGAGAAACAGCAGGAACAGTGGCGGCGAAAAGGCGCGGGCCGTGGCGGTGAAGATGCTGTCTTCATGCACCAGCAGCGCCATGGTGAACCCGGCCATGACAAGCGCTGCGAGCGCGCGCCCGCCGGTCAGCATCAGCGCCGCGCGCCAGGTCGCAAAGGCCGAAACCCCCAGCAGCACGACGGGGATCAACCGCGCCAGCACCAGCGGGGAGATCCCGATAGCCGCAAAGGCCCCGTAAAGCGCGCGCAAGCCGCGCGGGGTCACCGAATGCCAGTAATCCGTGATGAGATCGCCGCGCAGCGCCGCAGGATCAGCCAGCCGCGCGGTCCACGCCAGAAACTGGCGGGCATCATCCTGAATGGCATAGGCAGCGCCCTCGAGCACGAAGGCATTGGTGAGAAAAACGAGGCAGGTGAGCCCGGTGGCCCCCAACAGCAGCAGCAGCCCGAACCGCGCGCCATGCGGGCCCATCAGCCGCGCGACCAGAGCGCTCGGGGTGGTGTGAAAAAAGCTCTGCCGGGGTTCGCTCATCAGATCAGGTGCCCGCTCGGGAATGTCAGATACGCGCAACGCCGCGCCTGTGGCCGCACGCCGCTTCTTGCCTGCCCCGCGCCCGCATCAGCGGCGGATCGCCGCCGTGAGAGCACGCAGGCCCCTCTCCGCACGGCGCGGGCCATGCGTCAAGGCATGGGCCGTGTCCAGCGCTTTTCGGCCAGCAGTGACCCAGCGGCATCCGCTGCACAGCTGCCTGCGCTGTGCTTGACAGGACGGGCCGCATTCCCAAAGGCTGCGCGCCGGGCTTCAACCGAGCAGGCACCCCCTTTATGGCTGACGAGATGCAGACGCTGTCCGATTATGGCAACGTCTCGGGCAATCACTACGACAAATACGCGACGGGTAATCCGATTGCGCGCGCGCTGATGAACGGCTTCTTCGGCGCCTTCGATACGCTGTCGGCGCAAACCGGCGCGAAGAGCGCTTTCGAAGTCGGCTGCGGCGAAGGCGAATTGTCGCTGCGGCTGCTGCGCCGGGGGTGGGAGGTGCGCGGCTGCGATCTCGAGGAAGACGCCGTTGCCGAGGCCAATGCGCGCAGCCTTGCCAGCGGTCACGGCGCGCGCTTCGCGGTGCGCAGCATCTATGATCTGGCCGATGGCGAAATTGCCGCCGATCTGGTGGTGTGCTGCGAGGTGCTCGAACATCTGCCCAATCCGCGCCTCGGGCTCGAACGGCTCGCGGCGCAGAAGATACAGCACATCCTGCTCAGCGTGCCGCGTGAACCGATCTGGCGCGTGCTCAATTGCGCGCGCGGCAAGTATCTCAGCGATTTCGGGAACACGCCGGGCCATCTCCAGCACTGGTCACGCAGCGCCTTTATCCGCCTTGTCAGCGAGTATTTCGATGTGCGCGCGGTGCGCTCACCCCTGCCGTGGACGATGCTGCTGGCCCGGCCGCGCTGAGCAGGGCCGCTGCGGCTTGATACCGGCTACAGGGCAAGCCAAGGATGATATCCTGCCCCGCAAAGGCCAGCCATCGGGCGGGCGCCGTGGGAGGTGCAGGAAGCTTGGCTGAAGGATTGTGATCGACCGCGTAGGCGTCGGTAATCAAGACGGCGGCACGCAAGATTTTCATTATTGACTATCATTCGCAATAGCAGCAAAGCGCCCACACCCCCTTTTTCTTCGGAGTCTTCATGCGTTTGCCCCTCAGTATGGCCGCCCGTTCGCTGGCGGCCGCCTTGCTGTGCACCACTGCCCTCCCCGCGCTTGCGCTTGATACCGCGGTTACCACCGCGACCACGGACAGCGAGACCGCGGAAGACCGTGCCCAGCGCGCCACGGCGCCCTCGTCGATCATCGTCACAGCCAAGCGGGATGGCGAACGCCTGCCGGATCAATCGGGCACGCTGATCTTCGCGGGCAAGCTTGGCGATGTTGTCCAGCTCGGAAATCTGCCACCCGTTGCAGGGCGCAATCTGCGCGTTGCGATGGCCGACATCCCGGGCATCGTCGTCTCGGAAGTCTCCAATGGCTCGTGGGCCTCGTTGTCCTATCGCGGGCTGGGTGAGCCGCACGAAAGCTGGAACCTGCTGACCTTGCAGGACGCGATACCCGCGGTGCCCGACATGTATTCCTATCCGGCGGCCTATTTCATCCCCCCGCTGGAGCTGGTCGAGCGGGTTGAGTTCATCCGCGGGGCATCGGGCCTCCTCTATGGCCCGCAGCCGGGCGGCGCGCTCAATTATGTGATGCGCGGACCACGCCGCGAGGCGGGCGCTGAAGGCTTGGTGCGTGCCACGCTTGGCAGCTGGAATGCGGGACAGATCCTGGGTGGAGCGAGCGTTTCGGACGGGCGCTTTGCGGCCGATGGCTTCATCCAGTTCGCGCAAGGCGACGGCCCGCGCCGGGACAACAGCGATCACGATCAACTCACCGGACAGCTGCGCGGGCACATTCTGGGCGATGACATCACGATCAGCCTCGCGCTCGACTACTACCGCGGGCACTTCGGCGAGCCGGGCGGCTTAGCCCGCGACCGGTATCTGACGGATCGGCGGGGTGGGACCACGCGGTTTGATCGCCTGCGGATTGAACGCCTTGCCCCGACGCTATCGGTCGATTGGCAAGTTGGTGACCTGACACAGGTGACCGCGCGCGCGTTTTACAGCCGCTTCGAACGTGAAAGCTGGCGGCAGGCGGGCGGCGGTTTCGGGCAGGTGACGCCCGAGGCCAACGTGCTGATCCGCCAGTTGCAGGCTTTCGACACCGCGGGCCTCGATATCCGCGTGCGCCGCGATTTTGGCGCTGCCGCGCAACACAGCTTCACCCTTGGTGTGTTTGGCCACACCTCGGATGCGCCGGTGTTTGTCGACAAGGGGTCGAGCAATAATGATTTTGTCGGCCTTGGCGGCGCCCTTGCCCGCGCCCGGCGCAGCGGCGATGCGGCCGCGCTGTTCGGCGAGGTCAAGCTGACTTTCGGCGATCTCCAGATCGTCCCCGGCTTCCGCCTCGAACGGCTGCGGCAAGATGTGGTCGAGACGCTCGATCTTGCCGTCGGCAGTGTTACCGGAGGCGGACCCGGCGGGCAGAACGGGGTGCTCGGCAATCGCCGCAATGTCGAGACCGTGCCGCTGTTCGGTCTAGGCGTAACCTGGGATGCCTCAGAGACCCTGCGTTTTGTGGCCAATGCCAGCCGCGGGTTCAAGCCGTTGCTCTACAATGACGGTGTCACCTTCCAGGCGGGGATCGACGTTGCCGATGAATTTGCCTCGTCCTATGCCTTCACGATCGAGGCGGGCGTGCAGGCCGAACCTGTCCCACCCCTGCGGATCGATGCGAGCCTGTTCAGGGTAACGCTGGAGGATCAGGTCGGCTTCTTGGGTGGGCCGCTGCCAGCAAGCGCGCCCTTCGGAGCCGTGGGCGCTGGCGGCGCGCGGCGCCAGAATGTCGGCTCGATGCGCAATCAGGGGCTGGATCTGGCCGCGAGGCTTGACCTGATCGGCCCGCAGGGCCTTGCCCAATCGCAGAACACCCTGCGCCTCTCTACCAACCTGCAATTGCTCGATGCGACCTTCACCAGCGGCGTCGCGCAAGGCTTCACCCCGCAATATGCGCCCGGCCACATGCTGCGCTCGATCCTTTCCTACATCGGCGCAAACGGCGCGCGGGCAGCGCTGATCTTCACATCGGTGGGCGATCAGCAGGGCGCGGATAACAACGCGGCCGATTTCTTCTTGCCGGGTTACGAGGTGCTTGATGCCTCGGTCGAATGGCCGCTGGGCAGCGGCTTCAGTGTCGGCGCGGGGGTGAACAACATCCTTGATGAACGCTACGCCGGACGGGTGCGGCCGGGTGCAGGCGGCGGGTTTGACCCCGGCATGCCGCGCAACTTCTTCCTTTCTGTGGGCTGGCGAGGATAGCGCCCGTTGGCCGTGATATCGGCGACAGTCGCTATCCTTCGTGGGGTTATCCCAAGAGGGCCGGCTTGGGATTGCGCTGGCCCAGGCAGCCTTGCGAATGATGCCCGGTGGCGGTTCCCCAACACCCGCTGCCGGGCATTTACGCGTTCAGAATGGTCGCAAGCTTTTGCTGCAATTGCTCAGACCGGTATGGCTTTGCCAGAAAATTCACGTTGCTGAGATCGTCCAAGCCAAGGCTCTCGAATGCGGTGGCGGGATAGCCGGAGGTGTAAAGCAACTTGATATGCGGTGCGAGCCGCAACGCCGCCTGACCAAGCTGTGGGCCAGTCATCCCCCCTGGCATGATCACATCGGTGAAGATCAGATCAAAGGCTTGATCATCATGCAAGACAGACAAAGCCTCTTGCGCGTCTGCTGCGGCCGTCACGACATAGCCGAGCTTTGCCAAGAGCTTTTCGACATGTGCGCGAACCATCGCCTCGTCCTCCACCACGAGGATTCGCTGTCCTGTCCGATCTCCGCCATGCTCTGGCTTCGGCAAAGAAAATTCTGGTACTTCGCCTGACCCGAAGCGCGGCAAATAGATCCTGACCGTCGTGCCATGGCCCGGTTCGCTCTTGATTGTGGCATACCCACCCGATTGCTTCGCAAAGCCGAAGACAGTGCTCAGGCCAAGCCCTGTGCCTTCTCCAATATCCTTGGTGGTGAAAAAGGGCTCAAAGGCCCTTGCAAGCACCTCAGGTGGCATGCCTTGGCCCGTATCGGCCACCGAGACCACAACGTAATCGCCAGGCTCCAGATCCAAAAGGTTTGGCTCGGTATGCAGTGAGAGCGTGTGGTTTTCTGCGCTGATGATAATCTCACCGCCATCCGGCATCGCATCACGCGCATTCACAGCAAGGTTGATGATGGCTTGTTCAAGCGCGTTTCCATCGACGTTGGCTTCCCAGACGCCTGGCTTCAAATCGCAGCGGATCGCAATCGTCTCAGCGATGCCGGTTCTCAGCAGTGCGACCGTATTGGGAATCAAGTTCGTCAACGCGACACGTCCAGCACGCAGCTGCGACTGGCGGGAAAAAGTAAGCAGTCGCCCGGTCAAGTCTGCGGCACTGCTTGAGGCACGATGGATCATCGCCACCGCCTGAGCCTGGCTCTCGTCAAGCGCGGTCGTTTCAAGCAGTTCCGCGTTGCCAAGAATGATCATCAGCAAGTTGTTGAAGTCATGCGCCACGCCGCCCGTGAGCTGGCCGACTGCCTCCAGCGCGCGGGCGCGGGTGTAACCTTCCTGATTACGCTTTTCCTTGGTAACATTGCGCATGTTTCCCAGAATGCGGGTCGCTCTGCCGTCAGGGTTGCGCAGGATAGAGGCTTTCACAGCAAGGTCGATCGCCTCGCCCGCAACGCTTTCAGCGGTGAATTCGAACTCCCAGGTGCTGGCCTCAGATTTGATTGCATACTGGAATGATTTGATCAGCGGCGCGCGTTCTGATGGCTTGACCATCTCGATCCATTGGAAGTTCTGGATATGCCGCTGATCGTATTGGACACCCAACTTTGCCGGCCAGTCTTGGCCGGTCCAGGTAACGCCTGTCTCGAAATTATAGTCCCACAGCACGTCGCTGGTGGCATCAGCGATGATCCGGAAGCGCTCCTCCGACTGCTCGAGAGCTGCGTTGGCCTCGGTCAATTGGCCGATATCGGTGGTTGTTCCAATGATCCGCTCGGCTTCTCCGGTGTCATTGCGCACAATGAAACCGCGAACAGCCGCATGCCCGGTCGTGCCGTCCGGTCGGCGAAATTCGTATTGCAACGCATAGCGCTCTTTACCTGAACTGATTGCGTCCAAGGTTGTCCGGCGCACCTTGTCATGATCTGCTTCAACTGCGCTGATGTCCTCCAGGTTATCGAGGTGGATGCTCTCGGGTGGATCGTACCCGTAGATTTTCTTGTAAGCGTCGTTGGCCCAGAATTGCCCGGTTTTGACATTCCATTCAAACACGGCATCCTGGGTCGCATGGACCGCCAACTCAAAGCGCTGGCGCAATCTCTGCGCTTCACGCTCGGCCTCAACGAGCCGGGTAATGTCCGCAAAGCTCACCAGCACTTCCAGAACTTCGCCTTGTTCGTCCAGGACGGGAAAGGCGTTGGCCACCAGCCACAATATTATGTCGTCATCGGGCAGCTTCAGGCCATGAACAACTTCTTTGACAGGCGCTTTCTTTCGGATCGCCTGGTTTGCCGGAAAATCCTCAAGCGGCATGGGTGAGCCGTCTTCGCGGAAGACGACCCAGCGCTCATCTGAGGTCGGTACGCCGTCGAGCTCGTCTTCCTTCATGCGAAGAACTTCGGAAGCGAGGCGATTGACGAAGCGGATCTTGGTGTCGGGCCCATGCACAACGACGCCCGCAAGGACATTGTCGAGGATGAAGCGGTGGTTACCCTCAACCTCAGCAGCCTTGCCTTCAGCAGCCTTCTGCGCGGAAATATCTCGATAAATTGAGATGAAATGGCGAAGTGAGCCATCTTCGTTATAGTGCGGCTTGATCGACACGTGGCACCAGAGCGGCTCGCCCGATTTGCGCCGGACAAGAACATCTTCTGCAAATGCGGAACTGGAAGCGATCGCGGCTTCAGCCCTGGTCATGGCACCTTGGTTGCCAGCCATGAAAAGCCCGCCAGATACAATCTTCTGATTTATTTCAGATTTTTCGTATCCGGTGAGCTTTTGAAAGGCATCATTTACGTACTTTACCTGAGCATCTTTGGTGAAGACGGCCACGCCATCTGAAATTTGACAAAGAATATCACAATACGTCGCTTCATTCATTAAAAGGCGCCTTAGATTCCTTGATCAAACTATGCCTGTTCGCCATGTTCGCAAAACGAAATTTGCAGGCGGCGCGCACCCATTCACACCTTGTGTTGCTGGCTAGCCATCCGATCTGAAAGGGCGTTCTCGCTGCACGAATCATCACCCTCCGCGGGCGGGCGGCCGGCGACAGACCCGCTCAGGGAAAGCCGAGCCCGCATGCGATTGGGTTTTGCTGCCAAAGGACAGGAAGTGTCCGTTGACACCCAAGATGGACTCAAAACGCCAGAACAAACCATGATTTGTCCAAACCGAGTGACAAGGGTTCTGCCCGATCGGGGTCAAATCTGACTTCAGGATTGCCCTACGAACCGAAATCAACAACTTAAACGCTAGGACAGCGACGGCTTCTCCCCCGGGGGATATCCAAAGCTTGTGGAAATGACGGAAAGCTTGCGGCAGCGTCAGGCTAAGCTTTTCTGTTTCGACTGAGGGAGGCGGGCATGGCCACAGTCCTCGTTAGGATCGGTGCCGCTCATTCGCCTCATCGCGATCGAAGGTGAAATCCGCAGGCAAACGGCCACGTACCCTTTGCAGGCGATCTGATGGCGCAGCGATCGAGCCTGCGCGCTTTGCCAACCTCTTGTCAACCGTGCCGGATTCGGTGTCTGAATGCTTCATGGGATCTCCTCGCATCGAGGCCTCTCCTCACTATATCTGTCAGATATCTAAGCGCATAGCGGAGTTTCCGCCACGTTGCATTGCAAGCGTAGCACGGCGTCTCCGTTCCAACTCGATCAATCAATAGTAGCCACCACCTTTCTGCGCGACGTGGCTTCACACCCGCGGTGAGGGACGGCGTGCTCCATGTGCGCGTCCACAGCAGTTAAGTACTGCGGAGTGCCCGAACCTCGAACAAGGCATCCTCTAGCGCCCGCTCAACAGCAGCCAAGTCCAACGCTAGCCGCAGCCCGGTGTGCCCCGTCGCCTGCAATATCACCGCCATGACAGTCTCCGACTGCATCGCCAGTTCAAGCAGGTGCAGGCTGCTCGGACTGGTGTGCCCGTTCAGCCAGGATCGAGCAGTATGGTCGCTGACATGGGTCCATCGCATCACGGTCTTGGTTGCCTGCCTGGTCCCGCCAAGGTCTGCTTTCAGCGCCGCGCCAATCATTTGCGCCAGTAGCGCATCGGACAGGTCGGTAGGCGTTCCGCGAAGTTTGCTTCCGCTAATAGGAACCATTTTTCCCTGCTTTCTCGTGTAGCGCAGAGGACCGAGGCGCTTTTTGCAATCTGCGCTCGAGGTATCGCATGGTCATTCGATGGACGGACGACAATCATGAAGAACCCTCGCCGCCCCCGACCATCCGGGCGGCGCAATATGTTCGCATGTCGACCGAGCATCAGCAGTATTCTACCGATAACCAGGCAGCGACCATCGCGATCTATGCTGAAAAGCACGGGCTCGAAATCGTCAAAACCTACGCAGACGAAGGCAAGAGCGGTCTGAACATCAAGGGCCGGCCGGCGCTGCAGGCACTTCTCGATGATGTTGAAAGCGGACGCGCGGATTTCACGGTCCTGCTCGTCTATGATGTCAGCCGCTGGGGCCGCTTTCAGGATCCTGACGAAGCCGCCAGCTATGAACTGCGCTGCAAGAGCAAGGGCGTGCGCGTTCTCTACTGCGGCGAGGAATGGGAGAACGATGGGAGCATCGGCTCATCGATCATCAAGACCGTCAAACGGGCCATGGCCGGAGAGTATAGCCGGGAGTTGTCCGTCAAGGTGTTCGCGGGCCAGGCCAACCTTATCCGGCTAGGCTACCGTCAGGGCGGCCCCGCCGGTTACGGATTGCGCCGCCAGTTGGTCGATCAGCAGGGTGTGGCAAAAGGTCTGCTGGGCCGCGGCGAGCACAAAAGCATCGCCACCGATCGCGTCATTCTGGTGCGGGGACCAGACGAAGAAATCGCCATCGTCCGCGAGGTCTATCGGCGCTTCATTGAGGCTGGCGAGAGCGAAGCCGAAATCGCCCTTGATCTCAATGCCCGCGGCGTTCGCACAGATCTTGGCCGGGAATGGACGCGCGGAACGGTTCACCAGCTGCTGATCAACGAGAAATACATCGGCAACAATGTCTGGGCGCGCACCTCGTGCAAGCTGAAGGGCGAACACGTCGAAAATGCGCCCGAAGACTGGGTACGCGCCAACGGCGTATTCGACGCCATCATTCCTGCGCCGATGTTTGATGCTGCGCAGACCCTCATTGCCAAGCGCTCGGAAAAACTATCCGATGATCAGATGCTGGCAGCGCTGTCGCAAATCTTTGCGCAGCGGGGCTTCTTGTCAGGCCTGATCATCGATGAGGCCAACGATTGCCCATCGAGCAGCGCATTCCGCTCGCGGTTCGGCAGCCTCCTGCGGGCCTACACTCTGGTCGGCTTCGCGCCGGATCACGACTATCGCTATCTCGAGATAAACCGCCGGCTGCGGGCGCTGCACCCCGATATCCTTGCTGGAATCATGAGCGGTATCGAGCAGACCGGTGGCAGCGTTGTTCGTGATCAGGAGACCGACCTTCTCCGAATCAATGGCGAGTTTTCCGTGTCGGTTACGATTGCGCGCTGCTTCCAGACGTCGGCCGGCGGCAATCGCTGGAAGCTCCGGCTCGATACGAAATTGCGGCCTGACATCACGCTCGCTGTCAGGATGGATGCCGATAACGAGACCCCGAAGGACTATTATCTTCTCCCCGCGCTCGACATGCGCGAGGCGACCCTGCGCCTTGCCGATTTCAACGGCCTGTCGCTCGATGCCTACCGGTTCGACACTCTCGAATTCTTCTACCGGCTGACCGCCCGCGTATCCCTGAGGGCAGCAGCATGAGCGGGGCGAAGCCTGCCCAACGGATCGAGATGATCCCGATCGACCGCGTCAACATCGTCAATCCGCGCGTGCGCAACCAGAAGTCTTTCCGCGACATCGTCGACAATATCGCCAAGATCGGGCTCAAGAAGCCGATTACCGTCACACGCCGGGTCGAGGCGGGCGGACCATTTTACGATCTCGTATGCGGGCAGGGCCGCCTCGAAGCGTTCAAGGCGCTCGGCCAAACCGCGGTCCCTGCGCTGGTGGTGTCCGCCGACCCGGAAGACTGCCTGATCGCAAGTCTGGTCGAGAACTGCGCGCGCCGCCAGCACCGTGCCCTTGATCTCCTCCAGGACATTCGCGGCATGCAGCAGCGGGGGTACTCCAACCCCGAGATTGCGCGCAAAACCGGGCTCACCATCGAATATGTGAACGGCGTGGCGCGGCTCATCGAGACGGGGGAACAGCGTCTGCTGCGCTCGGTCGAGAGCGGAATGATCCCCGTCAGCGTGGCGGTCGAAATCGCAGAAGCTGCTGACCACGATGTCCAGGCTGCACTCACGAAAGCTTACGAAAATGGGCAGCTCAAGGGGCGCAAGCTTTTGGCAGCGCGCAAACTCATCGAGACGCGGCGGCGGCGTGGGAAAGGACTGGAGACCAAGGAACGCGCGCCTCGGGAGCGCGTCTCCGCTGATTCACTGGTCAAGGCCTATCAGGAGGAGACCGAACGTAAGCGAGCGCTGATCACGCGCGCCGAAATGACGCAGAACCGGCTGATGCTGATCACCGAGGCAATGCGGCGCCTCTCGGCCGATGATAGCTTTGTTGCGCTCCTCGAGGACGAAGGCCTCGCGACCATGCCCGAACGCCTTGCTGAGCGACTTCATCCGCAACCGGGAGCGTCGGCATGAGCGGCAAGAAACCACCGTCCCTGCCCGACGGCTTCGAGCATACAACCTTGCGTATCCCGATCAGCGAGATCATGCCGATGCGCGAGGTACCGTCGACGGTCCGGAAGTCTGCGAAGTACAAGCAGATTGCAGCATCAATTGCAGAGGTGGGCATCATCGAGCCCCCGGTTGTGTTCCGGGATCGGGTCAACCCGGCGCAGTATAATTTGCTCGAAGGACATGTGCGCCTCGCAATCCTGCTCGAGCGGGGCGAGACCGAGGTGGTCTGCCTGGTTGCCCTTGAAGATGAGGCATTCACCTACAACAAGCGCGTCAGCCGGATGGCGACGATCCAGGAGCACCGGATGATCCTCAACGCCGTCAAGAAAGGCGTTTCGGAAGAGCGGCTTGCCCGGGCGTTGAACGTCAACATTGGCAATATTCGCGCCAAACGAAACCTGCTGACGGGTATTTGCCCGGAAGCTGTGGACCTGCTGCGAGACAAGCATGTGCCCATGAACGTGTTCGTCGAGCTGCGGCGGATGAAGCCGATGCGCCAGATCGCGGCAGCCGAGATGATGGTCGCGATGAACAAATACTCGACCGGCTATGCCAAATCGATTGTTGCGGCGACCGCCGAAGAAGACCTCGTCGAGCAGAAGCGCAAAGCCGTGCGGGGCCTGACCGAGGCGCAGATCGAGTTGATGAGCCGGGAGAGCGCGCAGCTCGACCGCGATTTCAAGCTGATCGAGCAGAGCTACGGCGCTGACCACCTCGATCTGGTTCTGGCCACCGGTTATCTGGGCAGCCTGCTGAGAAGCGCGCCGATTGTGCGGTATCTGGCCCAGCACCATCCGCAGCTGCTCGCGGAATTTCAGAAGATAACCGACCTGCAGCAGGCGGCATGATGGGGACCCGGACCCGATAAGCGCGGGGACCGCAGGAGACGCCGCACTGTGGGGCGGATCGAGCGCGGCGGCGGGAATGGCGGCGAACCCGCACGAAGCCCGCCACAAGCCCGATAGGGCTTCTGAAACCGCGTGCCGGGCTCGCTTCGAGCCCGGCACGCTAGAGTGCACGGTCGTCGCTGCGACGCTGGAAGTGCTCAATTGCACCACATTGCTGGCCACTCTCATGAACAGGAATGAATTAAACACTCAGCAATCGGCACTTCCGCAATCTGACCAACAACTCAGTCGATTAGCAAGTTATCAACAGATAAATAGAGGCCCGTGATTAAATAAAAGCAGCCTTTCTGACACAACCCATCCTATGGCATGGCATAGGATGCGATACATCTGATTAAGACGCGATAATTTCTGTTCACTATTTAGTGAAGAGAGTTTTGCAAAATTTCAGAGGGCCGTTGAATCTCGCCATTTGGCGCCACGATTGCTTTTCGAGCGGTTGAGAATCGTAGTTCTCGCCTTGGTGCCCCGATTGACCCAGCGAATCGATGTTGGCACTTCAGTTTCGAGAACTCGCCGAGCCGATTTAATTTGGCCCGTCGAGATCACCGAACGAGGGCGACCAAGTGAATCTCAATCAGCAGCATGAGCATATCAAGTGGTTGCTCCGTGCCAGGGGCTCTTCGCTGGCCGACATCGCCCGATCTCTCGACGTGCGGCCTTCGGCGGTAACCCTCGTTTCGAAGGGCCGTGGCCGCTCCCGCAGGATAGAACAAGCGATCGCACAAGCGACTGGCCTTGATGCGGCACAGTTGTGGCCGGACAACTATCCCGATCAAAAGGAGGGCACCATGACCGGATAAGGAGCCAGGCATCCAGAGCGATGCACGCCCACCGGAAATGAAAAGCCCCGGCGCTGCGGGAACAGCAACCAGGGCCATGGAAGATCTGAAGACCTAACACTTCTGATCTCCTTCATTCCGACAGGCATGTCAAGGTCCGAGGGTATCCTCGGGCCACCGGAGAACTCGTGCCCATCGCCTTGGTAGCGGTGGAGGAGAGAAGATCATGAAGTCTAAAAACAAACACCCTCGCCCTAATGGCGAGGCTTACCCACAGTCGCCCACCACCCTTCCCCCGGCTGCTTCCAGGAGCGAACGATATGTCCGCGATCCTGCACCAGCCCGTGCGAACGTTGAAATCATCCGGTCCACCGACGGCGGCGCGCTTCGGACCTTCAACGGCGGTCTGATGCACGAAAATGGCTGGTTCGCGAGCCGGAAAGCACGTCGGCTGTTGCATTGGCAGGGTGCCGCGCAGCGTGACTTCCTTATCCGTGCCGAAGTGGAATTCAGCGTTGTCCGCATGGCCTCTGAAGCAGTCCGGTTCGAGTTCACTGGCCCCGGAGGCAAAGAGGTCTACACAGCCGACGTCGAACTGGTCGACCCCGACGGCACCGTCACCATCGTCGAAATCAAGCGCGACAAGCGTGACCTGTCAGATCCCGTCTATCGCGCAAAGCTCGCGCGTGTGAAGCAAATCTGTGACGAACTCGGGATGCGCTTCCGGATCGTATTCCGCGACGAGATTTGGGTGAGCATCCTCCACCGCCGCAACGTCACTCTCTTTGCGAGCAGGGCCTTTACTGCTGTTCGGCCCGAGCATCACCATCGGCTCGACAATCATCGCGCCAAGGTCAGCAAACTGACGAGCTTTGGCGAACTGGCCGATGCGATCGAACCCAATGACCGTCGATATGGTGAGGCGATCGTTCAGGCTCTCACCGTCGCGCGCAAGATCGAAATCGACCTGACAAGGCCGCTATTCGACGCGACCGAGGTCACCATGCACTGACCATGCGAGCCGGTACGCGCGGGCGGCCGGCTTGCCCCTCCTCACGAGACGATTGGCGCCATGCTTGGCAGCCCCGGACAGCGCGTGCGCTGCCCGCGGAGCCGCCCGGCACGCGTGCGCACCAATGCAATGGAGAAATAGACGTCATGACGTTTCACAAGTTTCAGCCTGGAACCATCATCGAAATCGAAGGCGCGGAGCACACGGCCGCTGGATATTCTGGCGACCGGCTACTTCTCATCCATCGGATCAAAGGCACCACGTTCCAATGTGAGCAGCCCGATGGGTCAATGGCACTGCCGACAGATGAACAGTTCGATCAGCTGCTATTCGACGGCACTGTCGTCATCAGGACGGCGCGCAGTGGAAACAAAGTCCGAAATTTCAATGAAAAAGCCGAATGGGCGCTCGGCGATACTGAGATCGATGACAAAGCCGTTTTGCGCGCAACCATCTGCGACCTGCTCGATGGGCGAGGCGTGGCGAATGGCAACAAATCGATCGAACTGGCCCTCAAGGAAGTTTGGACTCACGACCTGATCGCAAGATTTGGACCCGCGCCTGCCCCCCGGACAATTCGGAGTTGGCGCGCGTCGCGCGGGCACATCGGCAACCGGCATCCGCGGCACATGGTATCGCTGACCGGAAGGAAAGTCGAAGACATCCGGGCCAGTGACTTGAACAAGCAAATCATGTGGTTAAGTGTTCTGCGCGGACTTGATGCGGGCTCGTCTGTCGCCGCGATCCATGCCGACTACACGGCCACAATTGCTCAAGTGAATGACGGCATTCATCCAGCAATTCACAAGCCTGAAAAGCCGCTCAGAATCCTTGATGAGCGCACTGTGCGTCGCGCTTGTGTCGCACTCGAGTCTTCGGAAACGCTGGCGCGGCACGTCGCGAAGGCGGCAGCTGAACAGGATTGGCTTGGCGCCGGCAAACCACTCATCGCCGATTTCGTCATGCAGCGCGTCATCATCGATCACACATGGATCAACGCGCATGTCGTCTGCCCAAAACTGCAGATGGTGCTCGGACGACCGTGGCTAACGCTCGTGATCGACGTCAAGAGCCGCGCGATCGTCGGTCATGTCATCACCTTCATTGATCCGAGTGCGTGGACGGTCGGAGAGGCTTTGCGGCGGATGGCACTGCCAAAGCGCCCACCTCTCGTAATGGCCGAGCAATATCCGGTGCTGCGGATGCTACGCGGCAAAGCTGGCGAGCTCATCGTCGACAACGCGAGCGAGTTCCGAAGTCACGCTATGGAGGCTGCTGCCCGGCACGCTGGTTTTTCGGTCACTTTCTGTCCGATCGGCCAGCCTCGCTATCGCGCCATCTGCGAAAGGGCGATCGGCACCCTCAATTCAAGACTCTCGAAAGATCTCCCGGGGCGGGCCCTGACGCTCCATGACGCACGGAGGTTAGGCTACGACGCGGAAGATTTTGCAGTCGTGATGATGGATGAGCTCGAAGCCGTCGCGAACCAGATCATCGCTGACTACAACACCTCTCCGCATGAAGGCCTTGGCAGCCGCCAACCAGCGCTTGTGTTTCAGCAGGATCTAAACAAATACGGAATCAACAACTTCGCTGACCTCGACAGTTTCCGCCGCGATACGATGGCTGTGGTAGAGGACGCGCAATTGTCTCCCTCGGGGCTTCGTGCATTCGGCCTTCGTTTTCACGACATCCACGCTGTTCCTGACCTTTTGAACGATCTCGTGCCGATTGAGCCCCGGCGACGGCGGCGCAGCGATGCAACGGCCACCGTTCATTTCCGCTATGACCCGTCCGACATCAGCACCATTCACGTGTGGAACCGAAAATCCCGGAAGTATGTCGAACTGCAGTGCGCCGATGAGCGCTATGCTGATGGTATACCGCTGTGGTTGCACGAGAAAATCCAAGCAGAGGCAAAAGCTCAGGGCGCTGCATTCAACACAGAGGAAGAGCGGCTCACGATGCGCGGGCACCTCATCCAGGCCATCCGTAGCATTTCGCCGCGGGCCCTGGCGGAGTCCCGCAAACGCGTTGCCCAACTGCTCGAAATTCCTCGCCTGCGGCAGATCACCGGAAACCTGGTCGATCTGACCAACGCTGAGCCAGATGCAGTGTCATTGGGCGACTTCATCGCGCAGGATCGGGCTGCGCTGACCGCAATCGATCACGAGATTCTCTCATCTCGCCCGGCTCCGAGAAAGGGCCGTGCAAAGACCGATCTCGACTATCGCCGCGAGGAAGCCGCGCAGCCACAACTCGCGCCGCCAGCCCGCGAACGCAAAAACCTTGCTGGCAAGGGAGGATACGCATGAGCGCTCCCCTTTCACCGTCTGCACGCGCGCAGCTTGTCGGCATCGCTAAAGCAAAGTTCGACGCGATCCGGGTCGATTACCCGCCTCAGACAAGCGCCATGGCGCTCCTCGACGAAGTCCGGATCGCCGGTTTGCACCGCGCGCCAGGCTCAGTCTGTGGCGGGGCGATGATGGTGGCACCGAACGGCGTCGGCAAAACAGAGGCAGTTTCCGGGCTGATCCGCATCCTCGCGAAAGAAGCTTCTAATGATGAGGTTCCCGTTTTGCACGTCTACATCCACACCGCCGGAACTACGGACTCGGTGCCGACTTCGATCCTACAAGCGCTCGGCGCTCCTCGTCCCGAGGCTGGGTCGGAAAAGACTCGTTGGCCACGCGCGATTTCCGAGATAGCTCGCCGGCGGGTTCAACTGATTGTCTTCGATGAATTCGATCGCGCAGCCCGCCGCCCTTCCATGAGCATGCCGATTGCGACCATCATCCGCCAGATGATCATGGATTCCGGTCTCGCCCCGGTGGTTTTTGTCGGTTCTGAAAGGGCCACATCAGTCTTTTCGCAGGTGCCAGAACTCAGGGAAAGGCTTGACGATAGCGCCGACCTTCGTCCGATGAACTGGCACTCGGACGGCGACCGGGGCCTCTTCATTGACTTTGTCACTGATCTTGATCGTGCAATGGTCGCAGCAGGCATCGTCGGTTGTGAGGCGGGACTTGGTGACAAGGCTTTCGCACAAGCTCTGTGGCAAGCATCGGACGGCCGCGTGCGCAGGATCATCAAGATCGTCCGGCAAGCAATGAGCTCGGCCTTGCGTGACGGGCGCGATCACATTGACCGTGATGACCTCGCCGCCGGGGTCGATGATTATGCCATCGCCAACGGCTTCTGCGCCCATAATCCGTTCGCGCGGGGGGCAAACTGATGGACGGTCCCACTGACTGGCGCATCTCGCGCCCTGTGCCGATCATCCCGGGGGAATCGCTGGATGGATACGTTTCTCGCGTGGCGGCTACACATCACTTTCCGCGAATGGCTGAAATCACGCAGATCGGGGGAGCAGAAGCAAACGGTCGGCCGCATGCGTCATTTTTGGATGAGGCAGGCATCGTCGCCATTGCGCAGTACCTCGGGATCGACGCAGACCTGCTGAAGCATCATGCGCCGACATTGTCGCCGGACACTCGTCGGCGGAACCTGTTTGGGGTTCAACTGGCAGCAGACTATCTCCAGTTCGCGTATCGGAGGTTTTCTCCTTCAGCGCTCGCAGTGTCACCCCATCATCGGGCACTATGGAACCTGCGCCTGTTCCCATTCTGCACCGAGACGTGGGAATTTCTGGACGAGCGCTGCCCTCACCAGGCGTGTCGCCGCCAGCAACGCTGGCGTCGCACCCTCGGCATCGATCTATGCGATTTCTGCGGTGAGCCTCTGACCCGCGCGGTGGCTGAAACCGTGCCGATCGAATTGCGCCAGAACCTCGAGCATCTGGTCGATCTGATCCATCCGGATGCAGCTCGACGCGACCGGGTCAGAGGAAGGCTACCCGCGGTACTGCGAAAGGTCGAGGCAGATGACCTGCTCACGCTTGCAACGCTGCTTGCTGCCGTGCTGGTCCCAGCGGCTGCGCATCCGATCAGTTCGGCGAACTTGTGCATGGAAAAGGCGAAAAAGTATGCCGTCCCCGCATTATCCGCGGCTTGGCCACTGCTGGAAGGTTGGCCTGCTGCATTCGAAGGCCTTTTGGTGGACCGGATCAACCGCTATTCCAGTGGCCGGGGTGACGGCAACTTTGGGGCCAGCCATCGTTTTTTGCTCAAGTGCAGGCGCCGGGAACTTTCACCGGCGCTCCGCAAGCTCATCGATGATTTCAACGACTATTGCCGGTCCGCACCCCAGCGCGCGCTGACCGGCCAGCAGGCTGCCAACCTTGTCGGCAGCAGGGTCAGCACACTGGTGCAAATGCGCCGCGCTGGCGAACTGAAGTCGGTCCTGTGTCTCGATGGTCACCGATTCCATGTGCTGTTCGACCGGGCCTCGATCGAGCAGCTTGCCGATCGATTCAAACCGCGCATCCGCCGAGAGCGGCTTGCCGCTCGCTTAGGCGTTCCGACCTATGCTGTCCGCGATTTGGTCAATCGGGGGCTGCTGCAAACTGCGCCAGTACCGCCGGGCCGCACGAGGCGCCTGTCGGTCTTCGCAGATTCTGCCGAGGCGCTGCTCACCGCCCTCGCAGAAAAGATGCCAGCGCGGAATTCGGACTATCCAGTCAAGCTCACGAAGCTGATGTATTGCCTGGGCGGCGGCCCGAAGCCCTGGGGGGCTGTCCTCGCAGCGATCCTCGACGGGACCCTCGATGCTGCTCTTGAACCGGGCTCGCATCGCGTGGTCGAACGAATCTTTCTGCGCAGTGCCAAGGTAATCACGCTCTCGGTTTTTTCCGATTGCCCCGAGCTCGATCCGCGCGACACATCGATCCCAAAAGCTGATCTTGCCGACATGATGAGCCTCTCGCGGACCAACTTTTCGCGGTATTCAGAATATCTGCTCGGGCCTGGCGGGCACTTCCTCGATATCTGTCCTCAGAAGGCTCTGAGCATTGCGAAGACTATGATCAGCACCACCGAAATCGCGGCACGGCTACAGATTCACCACACTGACGCATTTCGGTCAGCCACGCAGCGCGGTGTGGCAGTAAAATCTGAGGGGTTGTTCGACCGCGCTTCCGCCTTTGACCTGATGCCCGAGCTCAATGACATCCTCCGCGATACCTGTGGCCGAACCGTTCAGCCCGCTTGCGCGACCAAAGATGGCCGACGGTTGAGCTTGGCTTCGGTCAGTCCCGACGGGCGGTTCAAAATGCCCAAGCTCATCGCCAGGGCGCTCGAGCTGAATGACGGCGGCAGGGTCTTGTTCGAAATCTGCGACACCGGTGTGCTTGTGCGGAGAGCAGAGTAAGTACCTGCATTTTTTGCATTTGATCGACAGTGATCGCTCACCGGACACTTTCGAGGGAACGGAGGCCAGCCCCCCTCCCCTCGGCAAATCCGGCTTGCCCGCTATCTCATTAAGATGGTACGCTTTATATTCTCACACAGGGGCCTCGTCCGTTACACTTTGGCAACGGATCGAGCGGATTTGTCCTCCGTCCAATTGAAATGCAGATTCTGCAGGCGAGGCATACGGCCGAGAGATCTGCAAGGGATATGAGTGAATGCTCGCAGATTCACCGCAGATTTCTGAGCATTGGAAGCGCCCACAGGTTGTTCGAATGCCGATCTCTCGGCTATTGATCCAAACTGTGTACCTTGCGTTTCCCCATGGAACATACTAGGAACATAGTGCCATGAACAAGCATGGTTACAGGGTGGAGCGGATTGCGTGGATCACGATATCGACCAACTCGGAGCCGAGCTTGCCAAGCTCGATCGCGACGATTTGGAACGCATTGTAAGAGGCCTTCTATCGAACGGCGTTGCTCTTAGTTTTCATGGGAAGCGAACCGCACTAGAAATTTATCGCCGCGTGCGGCCACGAGTAATGCGGCGCGAGCCCAAGCTACATGTCGGGCCAAGTGCAGATCAGGCCCGGAACCTCCTTGTTGAGGGCGAAAACCTCCAAGCCATGGTTACGCTTCACAAGTATCGGGGTGAGGTTGATCTGATTTTGACTGACCCACCGTATAACACGGGACAGTATTTTCGATACAATGATCGCTGGGATAACGATCCCAACGATCCCGAACTCGGAACGCTTGTCGGCAAGGAGGACGGTTCACGCCATACAAAATGGATAAAGGCTATGATGCCTCGGCTCCAGGTCATGAAAGCCATGTTGAAGCCGTCTGGGGTGCTCGCAATTTGCATCGATGACAACGAATTATACCACCTCGGCATGATGCTTGATGAAGTATTCGGCGAGGAAAATCGCCTTGGAATCATCAACTGGCAAAAAGCATATTCGCCAAAGAATGATGCGAAGACAGTTTCGAAAACTACAGAGTACGTGCTCGTTTATGCAAAAGATCGAGCGCGAGCCAAAACAGGCCGGGTCGGCCTCGATCGAGGTTTAGTTCGCAATCTAGACAACGATCCTGACGGTGATTGGATACCGAGCGACCCTACAGCTAGACAGAATCGAGACAAGACAGCTTACGCGATCCAATCGCCGGTTACCGGATTCTTACATTACCCCAATGGAGAGTATCGTTTCGACGGGAGTTTACCTGAAGCCAGAGCTCACTGGGTCAATTTCACAAAATCCGATGCCCGGAGGATGCTGGCCGAATGGGGAACCGAATATGTTGAAAAAGATCTAGGAGACGGCCGAGGGAAAGCTCTGATACTAAAAGGATCTACTGTCGCACTTACAGATTACGATCCGCAAGCCGATCCAGTTGTGATTGAGGCAAGTGTGAAGGCGCAATTACGGCGCGAAGCTGGTAACTGGCCGATGCTATACTTTCGTGATGATAAGGCGCGGAAGCCAGGGCGCGGCCGGCCACGGTTAAAAAATCACTTGCACAGAATCCAAGAAGGAAAAGTTCCAAGCACGTTTTGGGATGAAGATTATTATGCTGATCCGTTGGAAATCGGGTCGGTCTCCTGGGCGCATGCCGAATCAGGTCATACCGACTTGGCAAAGCGAGAGCTTGACGCAGTAGTCGGCAAAGATCACGGATTCGACACTGTAAAGCCACTGCGACTGCTCAAAAAAATTATCCAAATCTGGTGCCCTCCCGAAGGTCTTGTCATGGACCCCTACGCCGGGTCCGGTTCGACCGGGCACGCAATTCTTGAATTGAACCATGAAGATGAGTCCAACCGTCGCTTCATTTTGATCGAGCAGGGGGCACCAGAAAATGGCGACAAGTATGCTAGGACGCTTACATGGAAGCGACTCGCGAATGCCATCACCGGCACCCGCCCAAATGGTCGTGATGCCCAACCTCTAGGTGGCGGATTCGAGTATCGACTTCTCACGAAAACAATCGATGCGAAGACAGTTTTGTCAATGCAGCGCAATGAGCTGATCGATATAGTTCTGACTTCACATTGGGAAACGCAGCGACGTAGCGCACCAAGCCTAAGTTATTTTGGCGATGCTGGTTATCAATATCTGATTGGCACTGATGACGCGGGGGAGGGGTATTTTCTTATTTGGGATAACGGAGGCCCCGTAGGTTCTCTCGACCTTGAAACTTACAAGACCGTAGTCACGGAGGGACGCCGAGCTGGGGTGAAAACGCCCTATCATGTGTATGCACGATACGAGATGTTCCAATCTCCAAATGTTCGTTTTTGGAAAATACCGGATCGGATCCTTGCTCATCTTGGCCTCGACGAGAACGGTGAGTACAATTCTGCGGAGCAACAGGACTGATGGAAGCGTTTGGGTTTCAGCAAGCCGCAGCTACAAGAATCGCTGAACGTTTTGTCCATTATGCAGCAAACCCGCTGATGATCGACCGGCTGACGACAGTTCCATTCTTGCAAACTCTTGTTTCAATAACGGGTAGCGGAAAGACCCTAATTCTTGCGGACACAATAGCCCAAATCCGTGACCGCCTGCCCGTTCAGCCTGTCGTGCTTTGGATTTCAAAAGGCAAAATAGTTGTATCTCAGGCCTATGCAAACCTCTCATCAGGCAAGTATGCGGATAATTTGCCAGGTTTCAATGTAAAGCCGTTACTACAACTTGTTCCCACCGATCTCGAGGATACTGCTAGCGCACTTCTACTTGTCGCGACAGTTGGAAAGTTCGCAATTGAAGATAGCGAGGGCGGAGATCGCAAGGTTTTTCAAGCTCAACTTGATCTTGCGTCTGCATCGCTCTGGACCCTTCTTGCAAGACGTCTAACCGACAAAGGCATTCGACGCCCACTCATTGTTGTTTATGACGAGGGTCATAATCTTTCAGACCTGCAAACTAGAAGATTGCTGGAATTGGCTCCAGATGCCCTCATATCTGCAAGTGCAACAATGGCGCTGCCTTCAAGGCTAGAGCCAACCATCAATAGATTGAAGACAGATCGGGGATGGCAAGAAAGCGATTTTATTACTGCAGTCTCCAGCAAGGATGTGGTGAATTCGGGACTCGTAAAGGAGCGCATTGCCATAGGTGGATATGTGACCCCAATGGAGACGGCCGTAGACGCTCTACTTGCCGATATGGCGGACGCGAAGCTTGCCGCAACTGAATTGCCCATCTCCTTTGCGCCCAAAGCCATTTACGTTTGTAGCACCAATACCGTTGATGGTGTGCCTATCAGTGAGGATGTAAAGAGGCCCTTCCAAGAGCGTCAGGCCAGACCCATTCAAATCTGGAGGCATCTAGTTGAAAATGCTGGAATCGATCCCTCAAAAATTGTGATCTACAGCCAACTCAAATTCGCACCCGGGTTTCCTCCTCCTGCCTCTCTTCGACTTTTGTCCGGCGGAGACAACGACTACACTTCGTTTTTGCAAGGCGAATATGAACACATCATTTTCAATCTGGGCTTGCAGGAAGGATGGGATGATCCTGCCTGTAGCTTCGCCTATATCGATAAAGAAATGGCTTCTGCACGCCAAATCACTCAGGTGATCGGTAGAGTTTTGCGACAGCCTGGGGCGCAGCATTATACGAACCCAATCCTGAATACAGCGCATTTCTATATTCGTTCAGACGAACGCGGAGTTTTCGATGAAATCCTAGAGGACGTCAAGAACCAACTTGTGAAAGACTACCCTGCTGTTGGTTTAAATATAAAGCAGGGTGTGACTGGCCGGATTTTAGACAAGGTATTGCCCGAACCCCCACGTACGGTTCCGATGATCGGGATACACTCAGCGGAGGCCAAAGAGCCGATCGCCAAAATAATTAACGGCATGATCGACTTTTCATCTGACGTTGCGAATACCATTGGCCAGGGCAGCCGCATGCTTGTCCTGCAGAGAATCGGTGATGGCTCAGAGGCGAACTACGAGTGGATTGAGGTCGAACATAGTAACCGCGTCACAGCTCGAGCAATTTTCCGGCGGGAGCTTCAGCGTCTCTATTCTGGTGCACTTCGGCGAGCGGGAGGACCGATCAACCTAGTGGATATTGAACTTCCGAAGTTTGATGCCTTGGTTGAGCTCACGAGCCCCGCCGCTGACCATATTCGTCAAATAGCGCGCCAGGTCGTCGAAACATACATCTCTAATTCAAGGATTTTTCAAAACGACTTCGATTCTCCCTATACCGTTGGGCCAGTTATGGTTGATCCATTGAGTGCCGTTGAATTCTCGAAATCTTTGCATAAGCGGTATTCGGGCCTGAACCCTCTTGAGCTACGATTCGCAAAAGCGCTTGATAAGTCGCAAAGGATCTGGGCACGCAATCCCGTCAATAGTGGTTTCTACATTCCGCTTCTGGATCTGGCGTCTTCTGCAACATACTGGCCAGACTTCCTCGTCTGGGTCGACAAGACGATATTTGCCATCGACACAAAAGGCGATCATCTGTTGACAGATGCAACTCTCGGGAAATTATTCGAAATCGACACACTCGGGGATCCCGCGAAGTTGGTGCTTCGACTCATATCCGAGGGGGAGGCGCAAGTTTCCGCCAGCGGTCAAATTATTAAACTCAGCAATATCGGATATACGGTTTGGAGCTGGAAATCAGGAAAACTTCATGCGCAGCATGCGGAAGACGAGCGTGCTACAATTAAGCTAGCTCTTGGATAGCTCACCACATTTATTGGAAGGGCGGACTACGGGAAGACGGTCGACTGAGGTACACGGACGAGACCAGTTCCGACTTTCGAGCAAAACGAGAATCGGTCATGGGAAAGCGCCAAAGCTCCGGCGACTTTGGTGCACCATCTCGCGCAACCGTTCAGGTTGAAGAACCTCGACTGCCGTCCCCCAAGCATAGAGGTGCCAGCACATCTCGAGCAATCCGGACGCCTTAAACCGTACCAGCAGTGAGCCGTCCGGTTCATCCTCGACCGTTTGTGTCGGGTGAAAGACGAAGCGGCGGGCATGTGCCGCCGCTTCCGGCGAAAACCGCCAGACGACATCGCCATACTCAGCCGCATTCTCGAAGGAACCGAACCCCTTTTCGGCATGGCGGCGGATATCGAAATCCTGATCGAACTCGAAGGATTCCTCCAGCACCTCAGCAGCCTCGATTTCCTCAACGCGGAAGTGTTGCAGCGGTGCAGACGACGGTTTCGCGATGTCTCTCGCGACCAGATAGCGGCGAACACCCAGTAAAAGACCGTGCGGCGCGACGATGCGCTCGACTGACTTAGTCTGGCCTCGCTTTCGATAGGGAAAGCGGAGCAGAAATGGCCCCTTCAGCGCTTCATAGATTGCCATATCGACATCACGATTGGCGGCCGGTTTTGGTCCGGGACGAGCCGCGTGCCCCAGTGCCTCGAGCAGCGCTTCCTCATCCACGGCGAGACGTGTGCCCTTTTCTGGCGGGACAAGCGCCCTCACCTTCCGGTCGAGGTTCCTCGCAAGTGCCGCTTCTTGCAGCATGCCGGCCTGTTCGAGCTGCGCGATCCCGGTCGATAGTGCCGCGAGTTCTTCTGGCGAGGGTGACAGGAGAGCTGCAACGTGGCGAGCGGGCATACGCCAACGCTTTTTCCGATCTTCCCCTTCTTGGGCTTCCGTCTGGGGAAACGCCGCTTCAAGCGCCTCGGTCATCCTCTGCGCGGTCCGGTACACGCAGCCGAATTCTTCCATGATCTCGTCGAGCGACACGCCGCTGCGGCGCGTCGCCATCATCGCGAGTTTCAACAGCTCCTGTGCCTTGGCGAATGACATTCGGAATCTCCATGACAGGTTTTGTCATGCTGAACGGGCATAGCTTATGGTAAGGAGCTATGCATGCGATTTATCGAAGGAAATTTCCGCTTCTCGGCCTCGGACCTGATGCGTTTCAAGGGGTGCCGCCACGCGACGTTCCTTGACCTGCGGTTGATTGAACAAGGTGACATCGCTCCGAAGGGAGACAGTGCTGAAGCATTGCTCCTGCAGCAGCAGGGCGATGAGCATGAGCTGGCCTTTCTGGAACAGCTTCGCGCTGCAGGTCGGTCAATCACCGAGATCCCCAAGGATGGGCTTTCCCTCGAGCAATCGGTCGAGCTGACCCACGCGGCCATGGCGCAGGGGGCAGACATCATCTTCCAGGGCGCGTTGCTCGATGGTGCCTGGGGCGGCTACACGGACTTCCTGGAGCGGGTTGATCGCCCCTCCGCGCTCGGTTCCTGGTCCTATGAAGTTGTCGACACCAAGCTGAAGCGCAAGCCAGACCCCAAGCATGTGTTGCAACTGTGCCTTTACAGCGATCTCCTCGCCAAGGTGCAGGGTCTGGCTCCTGAGGCCGCGCATCTCCAGCTGGGAGACGGCAGCCGATACACGGTTCGTCTGGCCGATGTCTCCGCGTACGCGCGGCATGCGCGCTCGATGCTTGAAGGGTTTGTGGCCGAACGCCCGGCAACCCGCGCCGAGCCCAACGCCTCCTGTGGCCTTTGCCGCTGGAGCGATCATTGCAATGCGCAGTGGGAGCAGGACGACAGCCTTGCCCTTGTCGCAGGCATAACCCGCAGCCAACGCCAGAAACTCGAGGCAGCCGGGGTTACCACCATGACGGCGCTTGCCGGGAGGGCGGAACGTGTCCCGAAGATGGCAGCAGAGACGCAGCGCAAGCTTGTGGCACAAGCCAGACTGCAGACGGCCCGGCGCGCGGGCACCGGCCCATCCTTCGAGTTGCGGGAACCGGAGCCGGGCAAAGGCTTCGGTCTCTTGCCTGAACCGGCGGATGGCGACGTGTTCTACGACATTGAAGGCGACCCATATTTTCCCGGAGGCCTCGAATATCTCCATGGTGTCTGGTTCATGGAGGACGGTGAGTGGCAGTTCCGGGCCTTCTGGGCGCATGATCGCGACGAAGAAGGGCGGGCTATGCGCGACCTTCTCAGCTTCCTCGTCGAACGCATTCGGCGATACCCGAGGGCCCATATCTACCACTATGCCAATTACGAGATCGCTGCCCTTCGGCGCCTGACGGCCGCGCACCGCACCGGCGAGGCTGCGATGGATCAGCTGCAGCGCGAGCAGAGGTTCGTCGATCTTTTCAAGGTCGTCGGTGGCGGTCTAATCGCGTCCGAGAAGGGCTATTCGATCAAGGATCTCGAAGCCTTCTACATGGAGAAGCGCGCCGCAGACGTTGCCACGGCGGGTGCCAGTGTCGTCTTCTATGAGCAGTGGCGGCAAACCGGCGAGCAGCGGCTCCTCGATGAGATCCATGACTACAACCGGACCGACTGCATCTCGACACAACTGCTCCGGGATTGGCTGATCAGAGAGGTGCGCCCCACGGGCATGCCGTGGCCGGTCCTTGGCGATGTGCCTGCTGGCGGCACGCTCTCGAATGTCGAGGCAGAGGATGCCGAGCTCGAAGCCCTTCGGCAGCGGCTCGAACCCGTGCGCGCGCGTCTCGGCGAACAGGTCGCTACACTGCTGCTCGACCTGAGCCAGTTTCACAAGCGGGAGGACAAGCCTGCTTATTGGGCGATCTTCGACAGGCTTGCGCAGGAAAGCGAGGAACTGCTCGACGACCTCGACTGCCTTCAGGGTCTCGAGGCCATAGATGCCCCGGTTCAGGTGACCACCAAATCCTCGGAACGGACCTACCGCTTTCCCGAGCAGGACACCAAGCTTCGGGCGGGCAAAGCCCCTTGCATCAAGCCCGCTGCCATGCCGGAAGACGTGCAGCTTCAATCGATCAATCATGACGACCGCACACTGGTTCTGCGCCGCTCGCACGCGAAGGGGCCCCTCCCCGACAGGCTCGATCTTCTCCCGCCCAAGCCAATCCGGAACGATGTGCTTCGCAATTCACTGTTGGCCGTCATCGACGAGATGATCGCCAATACGGGACGCGTTCCGGCCCTTGAGCATCTTCTCACCAAAGCCCTTCCCGTGTTCAGCGATGGGCCGAGGCCGGGCGGGATCGTTCTAGAGGATGATGACCTTCCTAAGGCTATAAGCCGCGCGATCGCAGCCATGGACCAGACGGCCCTCGGCATCCAGGGTCCCCCTGGGACGGGAAAGACCTATGTGAGCGCCCTGTCGATTGCCGACCTCGTGCGGACGGGAAAGCGCATCGCCGTCGCCTCAAACAGCCACAAAGCGATCGGCAATCTTCTCAAGGCAGTCGCAGAAAGGGCCGAAGACCAGGCGCTCGCCTGTTCCATCGTCCAGAAGGTCTCAGATGCCGAGGATGCTGACGATCATCCGGCCATCATTGCTGTAACCGACAACAACGCTCCCGAGATCGGGACCGCACACGTCGTCGGTTCCACCGCCTGGCATTTCGCGCGCTATGACGCGCCTGCATTCGACTACCTGTTCGTCGATGAGGCCGGACAAGTCTCGCTCGCCAACATCCTCGCGATGGGCCGCTGCGCCCATAACATCGTCCTCGTCGGTGACCCGATGCAGCTTCCGCAGCCGCTTCAGGGCAGCCATCCCGGGGAGAGCGGGCTTTCCTGCCTCGAATACCTGATCGATGGGCACCGGGTCATTCCGCCCGAACGTGGCATCTTCCTCGCGGAGAGCCGCCGCATGCATCCCGGGATCTGCCGGTTCATTTCAGCGGCAGTCTATGAGGAACGTCTGGCTAGTGATGAGGCAGCCGCGGCGCAGACGCTCGTTTCCCCAACCGGTGCAAGCCTGCTTGGCGCACGTCTGGCACCTGTCGAACACAAGGGACGATCCCAAGTCTCACCCGAAGAGATTGCAGCCATCCGCGGCCAGATCGAAGCGATGGTAGGTTCGGTCTATCGGGACCGAAACGGCAAGGATCACGTGATCGCGCACGAGGACATACTCGTCGTCGCCCCCTATAATGCACAGGTCAATGCGCTGAAGGCGGCTCTGCCGCCGGGTGTGCCCGTCGGGACCGTCGACAAGTTCCAGGGGCAGGAAGCGCCGATCTGCCTAGTGTCGATGACGACTTCCAGCGGCGAGGAGATGCCCCGCGACCTCGCCTTTCTGTTCTCGCTGAACCGGATCAATGTCGCGGTCTCCCGCGCGCAGGCGGCAGCCATCGTGATTGCGAGCCCGCTGCTGCTCGAAACGCCATGCCGGACGGTCGAGGATATGACGCTGGTGAACGTGCTGTGCCTCCTCAATGAATTTGGACATGACAGGTTTTGACGTGTTGGCCTGTGATACTCCTCTCATCGAAAGAAGGAGCATCGCAGATGGCTTACTGGGACCTCGGAATGAAGCACATCGTCGACGTTGACGGGCAGCTGCTCGCGATCGACGCGGATGTGATCGACACCACGCGCCTGCTGGAAAAGGCGAACCGGCCGACCGACAGCCACTTGGCGATGGTTCGAGCCGGCGAGCGCATCCTGCTTCAGCCCCGGCAGCTGATCCGGCTTCCCGCCGATGAAGTTCTGTTCTTTGAAACAGACGAGAATACAGTGCACTATGGCGAACAGCGTCTGGCGGCATAGGGCGACGGCACCGCGCAGGTAGTCATTGAGGAGTGTGTCTGATGCAGACTGATGGCGCTTCAGGGAAGAACATCATCATCTTCTCGGACGGAACCGGGCAGTATGGCGGCGTGCTGCCTGACCAGCGCCTCTCCAACATCTACAAAATGTACCGTGCCATGCGCCCCGGCACCCAGACCGGCTTCGATCCTGCCGATCAGGTCGCCTATTATGATCCGGGCCTGGGGTCAGGGGAACTCGGAGGCAGGGTTCGGAACATCCTCGCAGCCGCCTTTGGCACCGGGATCAGCGAAAACATCATCGATTGCTATGAGGCCATCCTGCGCCACTACGAGGATGGCGACCGCATCTTCCTGTTCGGCTTCAGCCGGGGTGCCTACACCGCCCGGTGCGTGGCCAACGTGATGAACCTGTGCGGGATTCCGCGTCATGACCAAGACGGAAGGCCGCTCCCCACTGGCGGTGTCGCCTTGCGCAAGATTGCCGAAGAAGCGGTCTACCGCGTCTATGAGCATGGCTCTGGCAGGGATCGCGGAAGGTATGAACCGGAGCGCGAGGAGCTGGCACGGCGCTTCAGGTTGAAATACGGAAGCGAAGGCCGGGGTGCCAATGGCGAGTCCCAGGGCAACGTCGCTCCGATATTTATCGGTGTGTTCGACACGGTCGCGGCTCTCGGGACAGTGATCGTCAAGCGGGTGCTTTCCGTTCTGGCGGCGCTCAGCAGCGTCCTCGCAATTGCTGCTTGGGCGAGCGATCTGGGTTCGATGTGGAAAATCCTCGCATCCGCTCCCGCAGCTTTCTTTGCTGGCAGCTTGGTCTGGTCGGCGAAGAAGCAGTTCAAGTTCATTGAGAAGCCGCCGCAGGGGGGCAGGATAAGCTGGCACTTCGCAGCCTGGAACCTCAAGCACTATGATCGCTTCCTCGACAGCAGCGTGGGCTACGGGAGGCACGCGCTCTCGATCGATGAGAACCGAAAGCGCTTCCCCCGGGTTGGCTGGGGGAATAGCGGCGACACTCTCGAGCAGGATCGCGGCCCCCTCAAGTGGCTGAAGCAGGAATGGTTCGCAGGCAATCACTCCGACATCGGCGGGAGCTATCCGGAAGACGAATCCCGCCTCTCCGACATCGCCCTTCAGTGGATGATCGATGAACTGAAATCGATCCCGACCCCTCCGCTGATTGATGAGCGCTTCGTGCAGACCTTCCCCGATCCGCTGGGGATCCAGCATGACGAAGTGAAAGCCAGCCTCGAGCTATGGCCGCGTTTCTGGCCAACCTGGTTGAGGTTTGGTTGGTCGGCCGAGACCAGGAAAGTGCACCCTGAGGCAGTTTTGCACCAGAGCGTCCTTACCCGCTTCGCCGCAGCGTCGGTGCCTCAATATGACCGGCGGGCTCCCTATCGGCCGGAGAATCTTCGGGGGCATGTTAGCACCGCAGACTACTACCCGGCATCCGATTGAAGCCACGATGGAATTCGAGAGACTTGACCCACCGCTCGGCGCAACTTCATGCCGGGGTATCGAAGGGACCAGAGCGATGAAATTGCTGCTTGCGAGCGTGGGATTGGCAGTAGCCCTTACTGCAGCGCCTGTTTCGGCTCAGCGGTTCGTATGTCGCGGGACGACGAATTCGCCATATCCGCAATTCGTCTCGACCTACCATGATCACCAGCGCGTCGCTCCGGGCGCGCGCGGGCTGTCGGACCAGTTCACGTCATTCTCGGCGGTATTCGATGATGCTGATGACGATGATGGTGACGGTCAGCCTGATCTGCGCCTCAATCCCGAATACGTCGTGTATGAGCTGCGAGGTCTCGCGCCGGGGCGGAACGGCAATTTCGACGAACCACCCGTCTCAATTGACCGCCCGAACAAGTGGTATGCCTCCCCCGGTCTAGTGCCGCTTGTCGAGGCGATACAGGGTGTCACCAGTCGCCGCCTCGACGACAGCTACAGCGGGGTTGGGACAGTGTGGAACCGCGGACATCTCGCTATGAGTGACCATGCCCAGCGGATTAGTCCCGAGGCAGGCTGCAACACCCATGTCTTCTGGAATGCCTCTCCGCAGGCCGCAGACCTCAATCAGGGGCCTTGGCTGCACCTCGAGAACTACTCCGCCGCCGCCTCGAACAAATATCGCAGCATCTGGGTAATCGCCGGCCCGATCTTCGATCCTGCCACACCAAAGCTCACAATCGGCGATCCGGGTGAGTTGCAAGTCGAGATCCCCGACGCCTTCTTCAAGATACTCATCCACGAGAGCCCCTCGGGCATCGATGCGTTGGCCTTCATCTTCGAGCAGCCGAACGCACTGGATGCCGACGGCAAACCCGTTCCGACACAGACATGGGTCAATTGCAACCGGGCGAGCCAGCTCGGCCATGTCTACGATCACCGGCCCAACCTTGTTACGATCAGGGAAATCGAGCGACGAACCGGGCTCCAGTTCTTTCCGGATCATCCTGATCGGCAAACTCTCCTGGGCAAGCGGCCGCGTAAGCTGTGGCCGATCGAGACCCGTTTCTGGGATAGCAGCACGCCCTGTGGCGGGCAACGGAGCCATCCCTAATGGAGGCAAGAGCTTCAGCCATGGCCGCCTGCGATATCGTCCAGCGTGAGCCGGCTCCATTGTTTTTGGTCGATCTCGCCTCCTTGCTGGCAGACCGGACGCAGCGCTGGTCCATCTGGCCTAGGCATCTGACAGACAGCCGTCTCACGGGTGATGACGTCTCTTGTCTGATGAAGCTTCGCAAATCATTGACTTTTCCGAATTGATCCGTGAATTCTCGTTGCTCCTGATTGGGAGGGTTGCATGAAGAAGATGTTGGTAGCGGCAGTGGCCGCGTCGTTTGTTTCGGGCATGGCTGTGCACGCGCAGCAGGGTCCGGTCGTGGAAGCGCAGCCCGTCGATGCGGCTACGCAAGCATTGCCCGTCAATACCCTTGTGCTGGTTACACCGGCTGAGGAGATCACGTCGAAGAAGATGAAGGAAGGCACCCAGCGGCGCTTCCTCGTCGTCGAAGATGTCGTCTACGGTGGCAAGGTCATCATTCCGCGCGGATCCGAAGTGCAGGCAACGGTGACCTGGCGTACCGGCAAGGGCATCGTCGGCAAGAGTGCGAAATTCGAGCTCAGCTTCGACTGGGTACGCGTTGGCAGCACCAACTGGCGCCTGCGCGGCCAGCATCGCCAGGAAGGCAAGGGCAATACGGCAGGGGCACTTTTGGGCTCAGCGATCATCACCGGCAAGTCGGCCACAATGGCGCCGGGACAGATCGTGAATGTGTTTACAGCGGAACCGATCCCGTTCCGGTGAGCCTTGACTGCTCTGTTAGCGTCACCGGCGAGAATGGCTTAAGATGACTAGAGCAAGGTGGTTGCGAAAAGCCGTGAGGTGATCACTTTGCTATTGTTGATTGAAAAGAGGGGGGAGGACCTTTGCCGGATGCCAGAACGATCAGTTTGAAAGAAACGATCGAGCTGCTGGATGGCGCCTTCGCCGGCGTTAGCAAGGGCATGTGTCAGGGCGAATATGCCTTATGGCTCGGCTCGGGAATTTCGCGTGAGCGTGTGATCGACCTAAACGGAGTTCTCGCGAAGCTTCTGGACTTCCTGCGCGTAAGGGCAACCGCGGCAACCGATTGTGCGTATAGGGCGGCGTTCGAAACAATCATCGATATGGCCAAGCCGTCTGAGGACGATCGCAAGGGGATCGACTTGGCCAAGCCGGTCAAGGAATGGCCTTGCGCCAAGGTTCTGCTAGCGCGGCTATGGAACCAATACTCCAAGGTGCTGGCAGTTGAGATCCCCACGGAAAATTCCGACTATCTTCTTTGGACCGGGCTCGACTTCCCGAACACTTTCGCAGGTCAGGATCCAGACGCTGAACACCTCGCCATCGGCATTCTAGCCCTAGAAGGAGCGGTGACCAAACTCGCGACTGCTAATTGGGATGGGCTGCTCGAGGCGGCGATGACGGAATTGGGATATCCCGACAATTTCTATCGTGTGACGGTAACAGGTGACGATTTGCGCGGGCCGACGGCGGCGGCGACCCTTTTCAAGTTCCACGGCTGTGCGCTTCGCGCGATCGAGACCGAAGCCACCTATCGCCCGCTGTTGGTCGCGCGTTCGGCGCAAATCACAGGGTGGATGAGCAGCGACAAGTTTAAGATCGTGCGCGATCAACTCGAAGCGGTGATACAAACGTCGCGCACGATGATGATTGGGCTCTCTGCGCAGGATGAGAATATCAAACACTTGTTCGGCAGTGTGAATACGCACAGGGGCTGGAAGTGGACCGACGAACCGACCCCGATCGTCTTCTCCGCGGACGAGTTGGGCGATGATCAAAAGAACCTTTTGACCGTCGCCTACGGGGACGATTACGAGCCAAATCGGGACGAGATCTGCAAGCGAGCGCGCCTCCAGGCCTTTGCTAAGCCGCTACTTCTAGCGCTCCTACTTCAGGTGCTGACAAGCAAGTTTTACGTGCTAGCCGACGATGCTAATGCGCCAGGCCTAGACGCTGCGGCACGCGCGGCAATCACCGACGGCATCACACATTTGCGCGACCGCGTCGCCGTTGCCGACAACGGGGACAGAGCTGCGTTTGTGCGCTTGATCGCGGCAGCGCTGGCGCGTGCCCGGCATCAATTGCAGAACGGGACGAGTGGCGCGGGCGTTCAGCAGTATTTCCCGGTCCATGATCGCCCGGCGCATTTGATGCAGGGCAACATCGCGCTCGCCGCTACTGGGCAACGCGAGGCCGCCGTGGCACTTGGACTGATCGGGCTGGAGCATAAGGAAACAACCTGGACGCCCGCGCTCGATGATCCGGCCGATCCGCGATCGGGTGCGTTGCGATTAGCGTCGGCAAGTAGCGCGGCGCGGGTCTTCTTCGTTGCGAATGACGACAACATTACCAGTCTGTTGGAGGCCGGCGCCTTTGATGAGGACGATGACGATGTCGTTGTGATTTGTTCGCGCAAGGTCGGTGAACGCCAGCAGCGCAGCCCTCGCGCCTCGCTGCGCGACGGAACGCTCGGTCCACGCTATGTATCATTCGGATCGATGCTCTCCGGCGCGACCAGCATCGATGGCCTGCGAGACGACTTCAGGAACGAGGCCTCGATATGACGACCACTAGCGAACGCGTCGTGGAAATCCTTGTCCAGGAGGGCAAATATCGCGAGCTGGTGCAACCGATTAAGATCGGCTCGATGTCGTTCGAGTTCGATCGTGCGCTCGTGGCTAGCGAGCGGGCTAACGATCTGGTGATCGTGATCGAGCTGAAGGGCGGGACATCGGACGAAGCGATGATCCGCAAAGTGCTGGCGCTGACACGCGCGCTGGACGTGCTGAAGTCGAAACGCTCGGTGACTGCCGTGCTGACATCCGGCCAAGCGTCGCCCGAGACAGTGCAGTCGATCAGCCGGGTGTGCCGGGTGCTGCCGATCGGAACGCCCGCCGGACCGAAGGCAGCGGATGCGGTGCGCGACTGGCTTTCGGTGTTACTGCCGATCAGTCAGCCGGCGATGGTCGAGGCATTGGTTGATTGGGCGGGGGATCTCCGCCGCGAAATTCCGGCGACGGCGGCCGGACCCCTTTCGGATTTGTTGATCGAGATAGCGCCGCTCGGAAAACAAGCGGTGGAGGACGTGTTGGCCGATGCGATCAAGGTGACGGTCGAACCGGCTTTGGCCGAAGGCGAGGACGACGCATGAGCGCTGGACGGCTAAAGACGCTCGTTATCCGGAACTTCCGCAGCCTGCGCGGTGAGGTCGTGGTGCCTCTCGATGCCCAAGTTGTGCTGGTTCACGGCACAAACGGGATGGGCAAGACAAGCGTGTTGTCGGCGCTTGAACTCGCGCTAACGGGCAAGATCGCGCACCTCGCTGCCGACGGTAATGGCTATCGGTCTTATCTCACCACGCTCGAAACCGGTGGCGGATCGATTGAGCTGACAACCACCGGGCCGCTTCGCGAGGGCGCCCGGACCGTGGGCGGACTCGATTTCTCAGACACCACGTTCAAACCGGCGCCTTTGCTCGACGATGCGGACGCGCACTTCTTCGCCGAGCGTTGCTACCTGCCCCAGGCGACGCTTGGGAAGTTGCTCGAACTCTATGATGATCAGGGGACGGGTTCGACCTCGCCCCTCACGCAATTCGTAAAGGATCTGCTCGGCCTCGACCCGCTAGATGCTCTCGTCGATGGCTTGTATCCCGCCTTCAACGTCACACGAATCCGTAACCTCGTTCCAGCTTATCGTCGACTCGAAAGTCTGCGGACGGCGCTCGTGCAGGAGCGCGATCGCACGAGCCAATCGATCCGGACTACTGAGCACTCGCGCGACACGCGCGCTTCGGCGCTTACCGTTACACTGGCCGAACTGGCGATGCCGAACCCAATCACGGTTGGTCCGGCGACGGATATCGAGGCGTTGCGGATGCAACTGGAGACTGAGCGGAGCGAGGAGCGCGTGCTGGCCGACCTTGGCGGCGTAAGGTCCCACATTACTAGCCTGCTCGAACGTTGGCGCTCTTTGCCGTCGACCGACGCAGGGCACGATCGCGCTGCGAGCGAACGCGCGGAAGCGAACGCGGCCGAGGCGTTGCGCATGTGGCGAGCTGGTGTTGGCAAAGAATTGGGCGATCTGATTGCGACACTCCGAACGCAGTTATCTGACATCCCAGAAATCGACGACGAGCCGGAGGAAGCGCGCGCGTTTGCGGCGCGCCGGGCCGAGGCGGAAGCGACACGCGCGGCCAGTCTGGTCAAGACGAGCAACGCGGCGGCCGAAAAGGTAAAAGCGCTGAACTTGACCGTGCAGCGCGCCACCGCCCGGATCGATGAGCTGAATAATGCGCTTGCGAGCGGCGCCGAGGACGCGCGTTCGCTGGCGACCGCGCTGGCCGGTGTCGCACCACATGTCGAGGGCGACATTTGCCCGGTGTGCGACCGGAACTTCGCCGATCAGGATGCGGGTTCGCTGTCGGCGCATATTGCGGCCAAGATCGCGTCGCTGACCAGCGAGGTGGGCCGACTCCAGGCCTTGTCCGCGGAACGAGCTGAGGAGAGCACCCGGCTCGCCGTTGCGCAACGCGATCTTCTAAGTGCGACCAGCGGTCTGATCGACGCCGAGGAGCTAGCCGATCTGACAGTGCGCGCGTCGCAAATGGCAGACGCCGCACAACGACTCAAGCAGATGGCAATCATTGCCGAGGAAGGCCAGCGGCTGACTACAGAGGCGCGCAGCGCCCGCGATGTGGTTGCGGCGGCACGTCGACTGGACGAAGTATCGACGTCGCTGGTGCCGGAGATTGAGCAACTTGTGCAGAGTATGACCGGCACCTCGGCGAGTGGCTTCCAAACGGTAGATGCGGCGTTGGCCGAGGCCGAACGCTTGGTAGGTGAACGCATTCGTGCAGCGGAAGCTGTGCTTGCGGCACGCGTTCGTGCCCTGTCCGAACTGGACCTTTATGCCACGGACAGCGCGCGGATCGAGATGCTAAACAATGAACTTGAGGCGATAAAGACGCGCTTAGTGATCGTCGAGAGCGCAATAGCCGAGGTAGACACGGATCGCGAGCACGCCAAGAAGGTATCGAATGCAGCCGATCGCGTGCGCGCCGGCATCGTCAAGAAGGTGTTCAACACCTCTCTTAACAAGTTGTGGCGCGACCTGTTCGTGCGGCTCGCGCCGTCGGAGCAATTTGTACCGCAATTCCAGTTGCCATCCCAGGAGGGCGGCAAAGTCGAGGCAGTGCTGGAGACGTTGCACCGCTCTGGCAAGGCGTCGGGATCTCCCGGTGCGATGCTTAGTCAGGGCAACCTCAATACGGCAGCGCTGACGCTATTTCTCGCGCTCCATCTATCCGTACCATCGCGATTCCCCTGGCTCGTGCTAGATGACCCGGTACAATCGATGGACGATGTCCATATCGCGCAGTTTGCCGCGCTGCTGCGGACGCTTGCCAAGGGCCTGGGGCGGCAGCTCATCGTCGCCGTTCACGAGCGCGCACTGTTCGACTATCTAACCTTGGAACTGAGTCCGTCATTTCCCGGTGACAGCCTTATTGCGGTCGAGATCACTAGGAACTTCGACGGCGATGCTGTCGCGACGCCCGCATCGTTCGCCCATCATGAAGACCACCTGATCGCCGCCTAGAAGGGCGAAGCCGACCCGCGAGAACTTCGGCTATTGGAAAGGACGCGGGAACTGGCGGTTTCAGCGTAAGCTGCACTCCAACATTTGTATTTGGAATGTCGGGTTAGTTTCCGCTCAATGCCCGGAGGTCGGACTTCGGCAGCGTGCGGGTTGCCATCAATCGCTGGCTTCAGCAGGCGCTACTTCGACTTCGGCAAGATCCAGCTTGCTTCGCATCCAGAGATTGCGAGCCTTAACGATCGAAGCATATTCCGATCTGGAAAGCAGGATGTGGCTAGCTCGACCAGATTCGTCGCGTGCCAGGCCAATGGGGCGGATGTCGGCATCCACCAGCGCGGTATGAGGATCGCGGCGAAAATCGTCGAGATCTACCGTTTCGTAGACCAACCGTCGGTCATCTTCGTGGGCTCTTTTCATGGGCACCGCCTCGCGTCGCGAATGGGATGTGCGATCCTACCGCAAGACGCCCTGCTTCCCAAGAGGCGCTACGACCACTGTTCTCGCAGGAAATTTCCCTATAATTCAGACACCAATCCACGAACTGACAGCATCAGGAGTGCCAGTCGGCATGGCTTTCACCCCCGCCCACATCCGCATCAGGGCAGGAATTTTGTCAAAGCGGGCAGGCTTTGTTGTCAAAGGATAGGAAGCTGGATGCCCCGCAAGGATTCGAACCTTGATTGACGGAGTCAGAGTCCGCTCTCTTACCATTAGAGGACGGGGCATCACCGGCGGCTGGCCGTGCCCAAATGGCACCGCCGCTGCGAGACGCGCCCCTTAAAAGCGCAGGCGCCCGAGGTCAAGACTTAGCGCCCCTGCCAGCCGCCGAGCGCGCTGCTTGCTCTTGCAGGAACCTTGGGTTAGTTTCGCGCCCAAGTGCTTTGTCCGACGTGGGGGCAAAGTGGAATGAAAGTTGAAGAATATGGCGGATGCTCGGCCGCCGGACAGACCTAACAGAGCTGGCAGTAAACGGGGCGTAAAGTCCGGCAAGGTAGCCGATTTTCGCTACAAATCCGCCCCCCAGCCCGACAATACCCGGCCGCCTCGCAGCGTGCGTCCGGGCAGCAAAGCGCAACAGATCGCTGATCCTCGCCGCAAGCGGCCTGCCGATCTGGCGGCCATCAGTTCTGTGCGTGCACCGGGGCAAGGCGAGGCCTATGCCGCGCTTGATCTCGGTACCAACAATTGCCGCCTGCTGATCGCGCGGCCTTCGGGCGAGGATTTCACCGTGATTGATGCGTTCAGCCGGGTGGTCCGGCTCGGTGAGGGACTCGCCACCAGCGGGCGCCTGTCGGATGCGGCGATGGATCGCACGCTCTCCGCGCTCGCCATCTGCGCCGACAAGCTGCAACGCCGCAATGTCCGGCTGGCCCGCTCGGTCGCGACCGAAGCCTGCCGCCGCGCCAGCAACGGGCCCGCTTTCATCGAACGCGTGCGCCGCGAAACCGGCATCGTGCTCGATATCATCAGCGCCGAGGAAGAAGCGCGCCTTGCCGTGCTGGGCTGCCACATCCTGCTCGAAGCGGGGGATGGCCCGGCGGTGATCTTCGACATCGGCGGGGGATCGACCGAACTCGTGCTGGTCGAAGCCGGCACGCCCGAAGCGCGCGTGCCGCGCATTCTCGATTGGTTGAGCGTGCCATGGGGCGTCGTCTCGCTGACGGATACAGTCGGCCGCGCCGAGACAGGCGAGGCCGAGCGCATGGCCCGCTATGCCGCGATGCGCGCGCTGGTGGGGGAAAGCTTTGCGCCCTTTGCCGAACGCGTGCGCGCGGCGGCCAAGCATCCCGATATCCGCCTGCTCGGCACCAGCGGCACGGTGACGACGCTGGCAAGCCTGCATCTCGAATTGCCGCATTATGATCGCAAGGCAGTCGACGGGCTGATCGTGCCCGCACACGCGATGCGCGCCATCAGCGCCCGGCTGTCGGCGATGACCCCTGCCGAACGCAGCCAACTGCCCTGCATCGGCAATGATCGTGCCGATCTCGTGGTGGCGGGCTGCGCGATCCTCGAGGCGATTCTCGATCTGTGGCCCGCGCGCCGACTGGGCGTCGCGGATCGCGGCATTCGCGAGGGGATTTTGCGCAGTCTGATGGCAGCCGAGCATCGCCGCGAGCGGGGCCTCGGCCTGCCTTTTCCCAAGCGCGGCGCGCAGGATGGCCGGGCATGAGCCGCTCAGGCCGCAACCCGGACAAGCGGGTCAAGACCGGGCGCGGGCGCACCGCATCGCAAGTGCGCTGGCTCGAACGCCAGCTCAATGATCCCTATGTCCAGCGCGCCAAGGCCGAAGGCTATCGCAGCCGCGCCGCCTACAAGCTGATCGAGCTCGATGAACGCTTCGATCTGCTCAAGCGCGCGCGCCGCGTTGTCGATCTCGGGATCGCACCGGGCGGCTGGACGCAAGTGGTGCGCGCCAAGGTGCCGCAGGCCAAGGTGGTGGGGATTGATCTCTTGCCCGTCGATCCGATCGAAGGCGTCACCATCTTCCAGATGGATTTCATGGATGATGCCGCCCCGGCCGCACTCACCGAAGCGCTCGGCGGCGCGCCCGATCTGATCCTGTCGGACATGGCGGCCAACACGGTCGGCCACAAGCAGACCGATCACCTGCGCACGATGGGCCTTGTCGAAGCGGCAGCGTGGTTTGCCACCGAAACGCTCGAACCGGGCGGCGCGTTTGTTGCCAAAGTGCTGGCAGGGGGCACCGACACGGATCTGCTGGCGCTGCTCAAGAAGCACTTTACCAGCGTCAAACACGCCAAGCCGCCGGCGAGCCGCAAGGGCTCGTCCGAATGGTATGTGATTGCGCAGGGGTTCAAGGGGCAGGGCTAGGCCGGCCCCTTGCCAGGACGCGGCTTATTCAGCGGCAGGAGCCGCGTCGGCACCGGCTTCGGCAGCCACTTCTTCACCAGCCTGCGCGCCTTCCGCACCGGCGGTTTCTTCCGCTGCGGTTTCAGCGGCCGGGGTAAAGGCGGGCAACGGCAGGTTGGAACCATTGGCGTTCAGGTAGAGCGCGACCGCAGCGCGATCCTCGATCTTGCCGAGACCGGCAAACGCCATCTTGGTGCCGTCAACATAGCCGCGCGGGTTCTTGAGCCAGGAATTCATGCGTTCCCAGTCCCACTGGCCGCCAAGACCCTTGAGCGCACCGCTGTAACCAAAGCCCGGCTTGGCCGCGACCGCTGCGCCCATGATCGCGTGGAGATTGGGGCCAACCCCGTTGGCACCGCCCGCATTGATCGAGTGGCACGACTGGCACTTGGACCAGACCTTCTCGCCATCCGCCGCTGTCACCTTGGTCAGCGCTTCGGCAAAGGACATCTCCGACGCACCGCCGCCAGCGTCCTCGGCAACGGCGATCACATAGCCAAGTTGCTCCGGCCGCTCGGCGCTGCTGCCGTGGAAATACTTGTCAGCCAAGATCGACAGACCGAGCCCGAGCCCGGCCGCGAACAGCACCCAGCCCGCAGCGGTGTTGAACAGATCGCCGCCAGCCTTCTGGCCTGTGGGCGTGGTTTGCGAAGAATTGTCCTGTGTCATCCCGCTGGCCCCTTAATGTTGCACAAAGGCCCGCGCAAGGGGCTTGAACCCATCATCGCTTGCATGAATTGCAAGCGGGCTTGCCGCTGAGCGAACGGCGTTCTAGCACGCCCTTATGAACCCCAGCCTCAACCGCAGCTTTCCGGGCCCGGCCCTGGCTCTGGCGCAGCAGCTCCAGGACGCCGCCGCAGCGGATCCCGCGCGCGCGATTGCCTTTCAGGGCTCGCCGGGAGCCAATTCGCACCGCGCCGCAACCGAAGCACGGCCCGCCGCCTTGCCGCTGCCGTGCTTCAGTTTCGAGGATGCGCTGGATGCGGTGAAGGATGGCCGCGCGGGGGAAGCCATCATCCCGATCGAAAATTCGCAGCACGGACGCGTGGCCGATATCCACTTCCTGCTGCCCGAAAGCGGGCTGGCGATTGTGGGCGAATATTTCATGCCGATCCACCATGCGTTGATGGCGACAGGCGATGGCCCGTTTGCCGCCGCCTACAGCCATCCGCAAGCGCTCGGCCAGTCGCGCCGCTTCCTTAGGGACCGGGGCATTGTCCCGCTCAGCCATGTCGACACTGCGGGGGCGGCCGCCTTCGTGGCGGAGCGCGGCGATCCCGCGCTGGCCGCCATCGCGCCGGCCATCGCGGCCGACCTCTACGGGCTGAAAATCATCGCGCATAATGTCGAGGACAGCGCCGATAACATGACGCGCTTTGTGATCCTCGCGCGTGATCCGTTGCCGCCTGCCGCGCTGGCGGGCCAATCACTGGTGACCACCTTCATTTTCGAGGTGAAGAACATCCCGGCTGCGCTTTACAAGGCGCTCGGCGGGTTTGCGACCAACGGGGTCAACATGACCAAGCTGGAAAGCTACCAGCAGAACGCCAGCTTTTCGGCAACGATGTTCTATGCCGATATCATCGGCGCGCCGGGCGATCCGGCGGTGGACCGTGCGCTCGAGGAATGTGCGTTCCATTCCAAGGAATTGCGGATTCTCGGCAGCTATCCGCAAGGCCGCGCGCGCGGCTGAACGGGCGGCGGAGCCGCTCCGGCGCACAAGCCTGTTGCGCCCCCTGCCCAGCCATGCCACCAATCGGGCGGCATGATCGCAGCGGCGCCACCCCCTCTCCCCAGCACCCCGGCCGCTTCCCCGGCGAGCCCTGGGGCCGATCCACCGGCCGGCTGGGAGGCTTTGCGCGCGGCGGATGATATCCAGTTTGCCCCCGTCCCGGTGCCCGATGTGCCGCCGCCCCAACTGGGGGCCTTTGAACGCTTCCTGCAAGGCCTGTTCGAAATGCTGGGAGCGATCCTTGCGCCGGTCGGGCAATGGCTCGGCGCGTGGTGGTGGCTGATCCAATGGGTGCTTCTGGCAGGGGTTGCGGCCTTTGTGCTCTTCCTGCTGGCGCGCAGCGTCGGCCCGCTTGCACGACGGCGCGAGGCCAAGGCCGATGGCGCAGCGGCGGAATGGCGGCCCGATGCCGCCGCCAGTCTCGCACTGCTGGAAGACGCCGAAAGGCTCGCAGCCGAGGGACAGTTTGACGCGGCAACCCACCTGTTGCTGACCCGCAGTGTCAGCGCGCTGGCGGCAGCGCGCCCCGGCGTGGTCGAACCTTCGAGCACCGCGCGCGAACTGGCCGTGCTACCGGCAGTGCCCGATGGTGCGCGCGAGGCCTTTCGCATCATGGCCGATCGGGTCGAGCGCAGCCTGTTTGCGCTCCAGCGGCTTGACCGGGCTGACTGGGAAGCTGCGCGCGATGCCTATGCCCGCTTTGCGCTGGCCCTGCCGCCACAAGGCACGCACGCATGAACCCCCGCGCGCCTTTCTCGCGCGGCGCGGTGATCGCGCTGGTGGCCGGCGGATTTGCCCTGTTCCTCGCCCTGCTGGTCCTGATCGGTCGGGGGGACAGCCCGCTCGCCGACACGCAAAATGGCGGCGCCCATGCCGCGGCCAAGGGGCTCAACGGCTATGCCGGGTTCACGCGGCTGCTGGCGGCCTCCGATTACCGCATCACCCGCTCGCGCAGCCCGGAAGGGCTGAAAACGCGCGGCGTGCTGGTGCTGACCCCGCCGGCCTCGGCTGATCCCGAGATGCTCGGCGATGTGCTCGAAAAGCGCCGCAATCTCGGCCCGACCCTGGTGATCCTGCCGAAATGGCGCACCAGCCCGCCGCCGCAAAACCTCCCGCGCGAGGCGGCGGCAAAATTCCAGCGCGGCTGGGTTATCCTGCAAGGCGCTGAAGCCGCGCCGTGGCCCGCGGCGCTGCCCGCGCCCTTCGGGTTCGCGCACAAGCTCGCGCAGGCGACTGCAACAGATCGCTCCCCCGCGCCGCGCTGGGGCGGTCTCGGGCAGGCCGGCGTGCTGCCTGCCCGCCCGGTGGGCTATGCCGAAGGCGACGGCTCGCACGAGGCAATCATCACCGATGCAGCAGGGCGCGCCCTCGCGCTGCGCACCGGGCTTGAACCGATCGGGCCGGTCGCAACCAGCCAGCCGGTGATCTTTCTTGCCGAGCCCGATCTCGCCAACAATTTCGCGCTGGCCGATCCGGCTCGCGCAGCGGTGGCCTTGGCGCTGATTGCCGAGTTGGATCGTGACGGCTCTCGCGATGTCACCTTCGATCTCACGCTCAACGGGTTTGGCGGGGCCGAGAACCTGCTCACCCTCGCCTTCCGCCCGCCTTTTCTGGCGGCGACCTTGTGCCTGATCATGGCGCTGGTGCTGGTGTTCTGGCGCGCCATGCTGCGCTTCGGCCCGGCCACGGTTGCGGCGCCCGCGCATGCCTTTGGCAAGCAGCAACTGGTCGAAAACGGTGCTGGGCTGATCCTGCGCGCCAAGCGCTGGGGCCTGCTGGGTGCGCCCTATGCCCGCGCGGCCGAGCGGCGGCTGGCGCGCGCGCTTGGCCTCGCGGGCCACGATCCGGCGAGCCTTGATGCCGCGCTGGCGGTGCGCGCGCCGCAGGAAGAGCCCTTCTCCACGCGGGCCGCCCGGCTCGAATCCGCCACCACCCCCACCGCAATCCTGAGCGCCGCACAGGCGCTTGATTCCCTCCCGAGAAAGCTGACCTCATGAGCATGAGCCTTGCCGAGCTGACCACCCTTGCCGACGCGATCCGCCGCGAGGTGCGCAAAGCCATTGTCGGGCAGGATGCGCTGATCGAACAATTGCTCGTTGCCATGGTGGCGGGCGGCCATGTCTTGATGGAAGGCCCGCCGGGGACCGCCAAGACTTTCCTCGCCAACAGCTTTGCCAGCGCGCTCGGGCTTGATTTCGGGCGCATCCAGTTCACGCCCGATCTGCTGCCGGGGGATATTCTGGGCTCGAACCTGTTCAACTTCCAGACTAGCCAGTTCACGCTGACGCGCGGGCCGATCTTCTGCGAATTGCTGCTGGCGGACGAAATCAACCGCACCCCGCCCAAGACGCAGGCCGCGCTGCTCGAAGCGATGCAGGAACGCCGGGTGACGCTGGACGGGGAAACCCTGCCCTTGCCTGCGCGTTTCATGGTGGTGGCCACCCAGAACCCGATCGAGAACCAGGGCGTCTATCCCTTGCCCGAAGCCCAGCTTGATCGCTTCCTGTTCAAGCTGCTGGTGCCCTATCCCGATGAGGCCGAAGAAGCGCGCATTGTTGCTGCCTACAGCCAGAAGCACGGGCCGCAGCGCCCGGCCGATGTCGGGGTGACCGCGGTGGCCGATGCGGGCACACTCACGGCGGCATCGGGCGCGCTCGATCAGGTGACCGTGGCCGAGGACATCACGGCCTATGTGGTGCGGCTGGTGCGGGCCACGCGCAGCCATGGCGAACTTGCGGTGGGCGCGAGCCCGCGCGCCGCAGTGCTGCTGGCCGGTGCTGCGCGGGCGCGCGCGGCGCTGGAAGGGCGCGCCTATGTCCTGCCCGATGATGTCAAGGCGCTGGCGGTGCCGGTGCTGCGCCACCGCCTCACCCTGACTCCCGCTGCCGAGATCGAGGGACGCGATCTCGAAGCGCTGGTGACCGAGCTGGTCGAAGCGACCGAGGCCCCAAGGTGATCGGCCGTTAAGCGCATCGCTGCCCTGCTGGCGCGGCTTCCCGCCGTGCCGATTGTGCCCACCGCGCGCGCGGGCTGGGCGCTGGCGGCGCTTGCCCCGCTGGCGGTGCTGATCGCGGCGGCGGCACCTGCGGCCTGGGCGCTGGCCCCTGCGATCGGCCTTGTGCTGCTGGGGCTGGTGGTGATCGACGGCGGGCTTGCCGGCGGCTGCGGGGCATGGCGGATCGCGGCACCGGCTGACGGCGAAGTGGGCGCGCCGCTGACGATCCGGGTCGCTGCCGAGCTGGGCACCGCGCGCGCCGCAGCCGCGCTGGCCTGCGATCCACGCCTGGGCAGCGCGGGGCGCATCACGCTTGCCCTGACCCGCACCGAAAACGTTTCCGCTGGCGAAGCCCTGCTCACTCCGGTGCGGCGCGGCACGGCCAGCCTCACGCGGCTGTGGCTGCGCTGGGACGGGCCGCTTGGTCTCGGCGCGCGCCAGATCACCCGCCCGCTCGACCAGACCATCCGCATCTGGCCCAACCTCGCGCCGGTGCGCAGCCGCGCCTTGCAGACCTTTCTGCGCGATGCGCAAAGCGGGCTGATCGCGCTGCGCATCCGCGGCGAAGGGACCCAGTTCGAAGCGCTTTCCGAATATGAAGCGGGGATGGATCGTCGCCGCATCGACTGGAAGGCGAGTGCGCGCCACACCCGGCTCTATGCGCGCGAGAACGAAAGCGAGCGCAACAACCAGATCGTCTTCGCCTTCGATTGCGGACAGGCGATGTGCGAAGCCCTCGATGGCCAGCCGCGCATCGATCGCGCGGTCACCACCGCGCTCACCTGTGCCTATGTCGCGCTCAAAAGCGGCGACAAATGCGCGCTGTTCGGCTTTGCCCAGACGCCGCAACTGCTCACCCCGTTCATCAGCGATGCGCGCGCCTTCCACCGCCTGCAAGCCGCGGCGGCGAGCCTGGACTATGCCAGCGCCGAGCCCAATTTCACCCTCGCGCTCGCGACACTCACCGCAAAGCTCAAGCGACGTTCGCTGATCGTGCTGTTTTCCGATTTCACCGATCCCACCGCTGCCGAACTGATGGTGGAAAGCATCGGGCGGCTGGTCGATCGGCATCTGGTGGTCTTTGTCACCCTTGCCGATAGCGAGCTCGAGACCTTCATCACGGCCCCGCCCACCGATCTTGCGACGCTCGCCCGCAGTGTCACCGCCGAAAGCCTGGCCCAGCAGCGCGCGCTGGTGCTGCAACGGCTGCGGCGCATGGGGGTCGATGTGATCGAAGCGCCGTGGGAACGCATCGGATACCAGCTGATTGATCGCTATCTGGCGATCAGGAATGCCGAGGCGATCGGATGAAACTTGCTGCCCTCCCCCGCGGCCTGATGGGCCTGCTGCGCCGAAGCGAGGCCACGACGTCACCCGATCTGGCGGCGGCGGCCTTGCGTTCGGATCGCTTCCGGCTGGAGCGCGAGGCCGATTGGCGGCGGCTCGAAGCCATCATCACCGCGATGGAAAAGGGCCGCATTGGCAAGCTGAGCGATGCCGATCTGCTCGCCCTGCCAACGCTGTATCGCACCGCCGCATCGAGCCTTGCGAGCCTGCGCGAAACCTCGCTTGATGCGGCAACGCTGGCCTATCTCGAACATCTTGTCAGCCGGGCATGGTTTCAGGTCTATGGGCCACGGCTGGGCCTGTTCGGGTGGCTGCGCAGCTTCCTGCGCGGCGGGTGGAGCGCGGCGGTGCGCGCGCTTGGCCCTGATATCCTGATCACGCTGGCGGTGATGGTGGCAGGCGCGCTGGTCGGCTGGCTGCTGGTGACGAGCGATGTCGACTGGTTCTACCGCCTTGTCCCCGGCGGACCGGGGGAGGTGCGGGTGCCGGGTGCGAGCCGCGAAGAGCTTGCCGCAACGCTCGGCACTGAAGCGGGGATCGGCGGCCTATCGACCTTTGCCGCTTATCTTTTCAGCAACAATGCCGGGGTGTGCATCCTTGCCTTTGCGCTGGGTTTTGCCTTCGGCATCCCTTCGCTGTTGCTGATGGTACACAATATGGCGCTGCTGGGCGCGCTGCTGTGGCTGTTTGACGGGCAGGGTCTGGTGGTCGAGCTGGCGGCATGGCTGAGCGTGCACGGCACCACGGAATTGTTCGGCATCCTGCTTTCGGGCGCGAGCGGGCTGCATATCGGGCGGGCGATGGCCTTTCCGGGCGACATGTCCGTGCTGGATGCCGCCGGAGCCGCCGGGCGCCGCAGCGCACTCGTCATGGTCGGCGTGGTGTTCATGATGATCATCGCCGCGCTGCTCGAAGCCTTCCCGCGCCAGCTGGTCGCCGGGACCGCCGAACGCTTTGCCATCGGGGGCGCGATGCTGGCCTTCTGGCTCGCCTATTTCTTCCTCTACCGCCCGCGGGGCGAGACCGACGCAGACGCCGTGCCATGACTGCTTCCGCCCTGCCCCATGCCGAACAGCGGCGCCGCGTGATCACCACGCCCGAAGGCCTCGCCCTGCCGCTGGTGATCGCCTCACGCGGGGCGCGCGCGGGCGCACTGATCCTTGATGTGATGATCATCCTGTTCGCGCTTATCACCTTTCACATCGTGCTGATCGCGGTGGCGGGCGGGCTGCTCGACACTGCGGGTGCGAGCGTCAGCAATGACCCCACGGGCGCGGCGGAATTCCTCCAGATCCTGCTGATCATCGGCGTGTTCCTGAGCTGGTATGGCTATTTCCTGGTGCAGGAGTTGGGCCCGCGCGGCGCAACGCTGGGCAAGCGTATCCTCGGCATCCGCATTGCCGCGCGCGGGCAGGCGCGGCTCACGCCCGAAGCCGTGATCGCGCGCAATCTGCTGCGCGATATCGAGGTGTTTTACCCGCTCGTCTTCCTCGTCGTCAGCGCGGTGAGCGCCTTGGCGGGCGAGGATACCGGCCCCATGATCTGGGCTGCGGTCGGATGGTTTGCGCTGTTCCTGCTGCTGCCCTTCTTCAACCGCGATGGCCTGCGCGCGGGCGATATCATCGCGGGCACCTGGGTGGTGGAAGCCCCGCGCGTGCGGCTGGCCGAGGCGCTGTCGACCACGCAAGCCGCGCGCGGGACCAGCGCCACCAGCGGCGCGCGCTACACCTTCGGCCCGGCTGAACTGGGCATCTATGGAATCCGCGAATTGCAGGTACTCGAACGGCTCCTGCGCGATGGGCAGGAGCAAGCGCTGGTCACAGTCCACCAGACGATCTGCACCAAGATCGGGTGGGAACCGGGCGCAGGCGATGAACGCGCCTTTCTCGAAGCGTTCTATGCAGCCTTGCGCGCGAAGCTCGAAAAGGACATGCGGTTCGGAAAACGCAAGGCGGACAAATTCTCATGATCATCACCCGGCGCACTCTGATCGGCGGCTCTCTGGCACTGGCGGCAAGCGGCTGCATCCCGCCCGATCAAAGCCCGGTCGGCAGGCTTGCCGCGCAATTGCGCCTGATCGAAGCGGCCGAGCTCGACAGCGCGGGCGGCACGCTCGGCGCGGACATCTTCGAGCCGAGCAGCGGGATGGCGGTCGGGATCAACGCCGATCGCCGGTTTGGCCATGCCTCGTCGTTCAAGCTGTCGCTGGCGGCGTTGCTGCTGCAACGCCATGCCGCAGGCGCGATCAATGCCGACAAGCGCGTGACATGGGGCGAGCGTGACATGCTGGAGCATGCACCCTTCACCCGCGAACGGATCGGCACGGGTGCGACCTTGCGCGAACTGGCCGAGGCGACGCAGACAACCTCCGACAATCCGGCCGCCAATATCCTGCTGCGCGAATTGGGCGGCCCGGCGGCGCTGACGGCGTTCTGGCGCAGCCTTGGGGACGAGGCCAGCCGGTTGGATCGCTACGAGCCGGAGATGAACCTCGTGCCCGAAGGCGAATTCCGCGACACCACCACGCCTGCCGCGATGGCGCGCACCGTGGCGAAGATCGTCCACGGCGATGCCCTGCCCGAGGCCGAGCGCGCGCAATTGCGGCAATGGATGATCGACACACAAACCGGGCTGCGGCGGGTGCGCGCAGGCCTGCCCGCAGACTGGGTGGCGGGTGACAAGACCGGCACCAGCGGGCTCGTCGGCACCACCAGCAGCTTTATCGATATCGGCTTTGTCGAACCCACAAAGGGCCGCGCGCCGGTGACGTTTGCGGCCTATTACCGCGCGCGGGGATCGGGCGAGGCGGTGAGCGCCAGCGCCGAACGCGTGCTGATGCGGGTGGGCCGGGTGATCCGCGAATTTGTCGAACGCGACAAAAGCATCCCCTTCCACAACATGTTCCGGCAGATTTAGGTTCTACGGCCCCTTTCTCCCCTCCCCGAGAGGAGGGGAGACGTATCAATGATCCGGGGTCGTTGACGCCTTTTCCTCGCCGCCGAAGATCGCCACCTCGTTCACGCCCGCGCTGGTGGCGCGGCCGCGATACATCCCGTTGGTGTTGAAGCTGTAGAGCGCTTCGCCCGCGGGGGTGACAAGGATTACCCCGCCATCCCCGCCGAGCGCGGCCACTTCGGCCATGACATCATCGGCGATCTTCTGCGCCCCTGCCGCGGGGGCCATGCGCAACTTGGCGCAAATCTCGTGCGCCACGCCAACCCGCAGGAAATATTCGCCCCAGCCCGTCGCCGAGACCGCACAGGCGCGGTTATCGGCATAGGTGCCCGCCCCGATCACCGGGGCATCGCCGATCCGGCCCCAGCGCTTGCCTGTCATCCCGCCGGTTGACGTGCCCGCAGCAAGATTCCCGCTCTGGTCAAGCGCCACCGCGCCGACCGTGCCGAACTTGAGATCGACATCAAGCGCCGAGAGCTTTTCCGCCTTCATCCGTTCAAGCGCTTCGCGCCGCGCCGGGGTGGCGAACCATTCGGGCGGGGTCACGGCAAAGCCCTTTTCGGCGGCGAAAGCCTCCGCGCCCTTGCCCATCATGAAGACATGCGGACTGGCGGTGCGGACGGTATCGGCGAGCAGGATCGGGTTCTTCACTGTCTTGACCCCGGCGACCGCCCCGGCCGAGCGATCCCGCCCGTCCATGATCGACGCGTCGAGTTCATTCTCGCCTTCCCAGGTGAACACCGCGCCGCGCCCGGCGTTGAACAGCGGCGAGTCCTCCATCGGGATGATCGCGGCTTTCACCGCATCCATCGCACTGCCGCCTGCCGCCAGCACCGCGCGCCCGGCATCTAGCGCGGCTTGCAGCGCCGCTTCGTAGGCGGCGCGCTTTTCCGGGGTCATCTCGGCCCGGTCGAGCGTGCCCGCTCCGCCATGGATCGCCAGCGACCACTTTGGCTCAGCCTCCTCGGCCAAGGCGGGAACGGGGCAAAGTGCGAGAGCGACGAGCGCGAGCGTGATGGCGTTTTTCATAGGCTGTGATGGCTACCGCAAAGCGCCCGCGCACGCTAGGCCTATGGCACAGGACAAGAGAGAGAGGCGTGATGAGCGGATTTGGCAGGGAATCAACCACCGACGAGGTCCTGGCGGGCCATGATCTGAACGGGCTCACCGTGTTCGTGACCGGGGGCAATTCCGGGCTCGGGCAGGAGACCGGCCGCGCCATGGCGGCGCGCGGTGCGCATGTCGTGCTGATGGGGCGCGATGCGGCCAAGCTGGCGGAGGCCGCCGGAGCGATCCGCGCCGGGCAGCCCGATGCGCAGATCGAGACCATCACCGGTGATCTCGGCGCGCTGGCCAGCCTCGCGGCATGCGGAGCGGAAGCGCGCGCGCGGTTCGCCAGGATCGATCTGCTCATCAACAATGCCGGCGTGATGGCCTGCCCGTTTGAACACACCGCCGATGGCTTCGAACGGCAATTCGGCACCAATCACCTCGGGCATTTCGCGCTGACAGCGCATCTCTGGCCGCTGATCGTGGCGGGCAGCGCGAAGCGCATCGTCAACCTGTCGAGCCGCGCGCACCACATGGCCGATGTTGATCTGGACGATCCCAATTTCGAACGGCGCGCCTATGATCCCTGGGTGAGCTACGGGCAGGCCAAGACGGCCAATGTGCTGTTCTCGGTCGAACTCGAACGGCGTTACGGGCCAAGCGGCATCCATGCCTATGCGGTGCATCCGGGCGGGATCGAGACCAACCTTGGCCGCCACCTCACCGATGCGATGCGCGCAGCGCTGATGGCGCGGGTCACCAAGTCGGATAGCGGCTTTGCCTGGAAGACCATCCCGCAGGGCGCGGCGACAAGCTGCTGGGCGGCGACCGCGCCCGAATTGGCAGGCGCAGGCGGGGTCTATTGCGAGGATTGCCATGTCGCCGCGGTGGACAACCAGTCGAGCGGCGGCGGCGTGCGTGCCTATGCGCTTGATCCGGCACGCGCGGCGCGGCTGTGGCAGATTAGCGAGGAATTGACCGGAATTTCCTATCCGGTCTAACGGCTTGGCATGATTCTGCGCGATGCCCTGCCGCACGATGCCGAAGCGCTGGCCGAATTGGGCCGGGCGTCATTCTGTGCGGCGTTCGAACATCTCTATGATCCGGCCGATCTCGCCGCGTTCCTCGAACAGGTGCACGCCGTGGACGCAGTGGCGGATGAAATCGCTGATCCGGCGATCTTCCACCAACTCGCGGTGGACGAGGAGACCGGCGCACTCACCGGCTATGTGAAGCTGAAATACCCCGGCGGCTATCCCGGCCACGGCGATGCCGCGAACCCGATCACGCTGGGTCAGCTTTACACCGCACCGGGGCGCACCGGCGAAGGCATCGGCGCAGCGCTGATGGAATGGGCGCTTGCGCTCGCCCGCGCCAAGGGCTGCGATGCGGTGCAGCTATCGGTGTGGAGCGAGAATTACGGCGCGCAGCGGTTCTACCACCGCTATGGCTTTGCCAAGATTGCCGATATTGATTTCTATGTCGGCCGCCACCGCGATGATGAATTTCTCTATGAATTGCGGCTTTGATCCCACTGTCTGACCCTCTATAGGAGCCTGCATGTCTGCAATCCGGCCCTGGCGCACAATCGAACGGCGCAAATGTCGCCAGATCATGGTGGGGAATGTCCCCGTTGGCGGTGATGCCCCGATCACTGTCCAGACCATGACCAACACCCCGACCGAGGACGTCAAGGCGACGATCGACCAGATCCGTCGCTGTGAGGAAGTGGGCGCGGATATCATCCGTGTCTCCTGCCCGACCGAGGAATCCACCGCCAATTTCAAGCAGATCACCCGCGCCGCGCGTATCCCGGTGGTCGCCGACATCCACTTCCACTACAAGCGCGCGCTCGAAGCGGCAGACGCTGGCGCGGCGTGCCTGCGCATCAATCCGGGCAATATCGGCTCGGCCGATCGCGTCGCCGAAGTCGTGCGCGCCGCCAAGGCCAATGGCTGCGCGATCCGCATCGGAGTCAACGCCGGGTCGCTCGAAAAAGACCTGCTCGAAAAATATGGTGAGCCCTGCCCCGAGGCGCTGATCGAAAGCGCGCTCGACCACATCAAGCTCCTTCAGGACCACGATTTCCACGAATACAAGGTGGCGGTGAAGGCCTCCGACGTGTTCCTCGCGGTCGCCGCCTATCACGGGCTGGCCGAGACGGTCGATTGCCCGCTGCATCTCGGCATCACCGAGGCAGGCGGCCTGATCGGCGGGACGGTGAAATCCTCGATCGGCATCGGCAGCCTGCTGTGGGCGGGGATCGGCGATACCATCCGCGTCAGCCTTTCCGCAGAGCCCGAGCAGGAGATCAAGGTCGGCTTCGAGATGCTCAAGGCGCTTGGCCTGCGCACCCGCGGTGTGCGCATCGTTTCGTGCCCCTCATGCTCGCGGCAGGGTTTTGACGTGATCCGCACGGTCGAGGCGCTCGAGGCGCGGCTTGAACACATCAAGACCCCGATGAGCCTCTCGATCCTTGGCTGCGTCGTCAACGGCCCGGGCGAAGCGCGCGAGACCGACATCGGCCTCACCGGCGGCGGCGCGGGCAAGCACATGGTCTATCTGCGCGGGGTGACTGATCACACCATCCAGGACGAGGACATGCTCGATCACATCGTGCGCCTTGTCGAGGAAAAGGCCGCCGAGATCGAGCGGGGCGAGGCGACCGCCTTCGATCCCCACGCCGCGCCGCAGCAAGCGCCCCAGACGACAGTCGCCGCCGAGTGATCCGCAAGGTCTGGGCCGGGGGTCTCGCAGCGGCGCTTGCCGCCTGTGCGACAGTGCCGGACACGCCGTCCTATCCCGAAGCGCGGCCCTATGCCGTCACCGCCAATGCGGCCTCCGAGGTCGATGCCGCGCTGGCGCGCGCGGCGGCCTCGGGCAAGCGGGTGCTGCTGGTGATGGGGGCCAATTGGTGCCATGACAGCACCGCGCTGGCGGGCTGGCTGGCGACCCCGCGCTTTGCCGCGCTGACTGCCGCGCGCTATGACGTCGTCTATGTCGATGTCGGCGTGCCCCAGACAGGCAAGGGCCGCAATCTCGAGATCGCCCGCCGCTTCGGCCTCGACAGCGTTCCCGGCACCCCCGCCCTGCTGGTGCTGACAGCAGAGGGCAAGCTCATCAACCGCGACACCGCCGCCACCTGGCGCAACGCTGCGAGCCGCAGCGAAGAGGCGATCTTTGCCGAGCTGGCAGCGCTGGCTGATACGCCCGCCCCATGATCGCCGCGATGCTCCTTGCCGTCGCGCTGGCGATGGATGCCTTCGCCGTGGCACTGACCCAAGGGGCAAAGTTCCGGCCCGATGCGCGCGGCGCGCTGGCAATTGCGGCGACGTTCGGCGGGTTTCAGGCGGCGATGCCGCTCGCGGGCTGGATCATCGGCGCGGTGGCGCTGATCTATGTCGAAGCGCTCGATCACTGGATCGCCTTCGGCCTGCTCACCTTTCTCGGTGCGCGGATGCTCGGGGGGGGCAACGCGACAGACGCCGGAGAGGACGAAGCCGCCCGCGCGCTCACCGGGCGCACGCTGCTGCTGGCCGGCGTGGCGACGAGCATTGATGCGCTGGCGGCGGGGATCACGCTCCCCACGCTCGACGTCGCACCGCTGCTCGCCGTGGCGCTGATCGGCATCGTCACCTTTATCATGAGCCTTGGCGGGGTGCTGCTCGGGCGGCGCGCCGGTGATGCCTTCGGCCCATGGGCCGAGCGCGCGGGCGGGCTGATCCTGATTGCACTCGGGTGCAAGATCCTCGCCGAGCATTCGGGCTGGCTGTGATCCGCGCGCAAAGCGCTGTCCTACCTGCTGGCATGCTGGCATGATGAACGCTATGCGCTCACCCATTCTTCTTGCCACGCCGCAACGCCTGCCGACGGAACCGGCAGCAGGTTTTTGCGCTTATGACAGTGTCTCAATTGTCTCCAACTGAAAGCTGAACGCGGCCAAACCTTAATGCTCCACGTCGTCCACCACGCGGATTACATGGCCCCGAAGCCCGAACGCGGCACCTTCAAGTTCGACAAATACTGGCTGGTGATGGAGGAATTGCGCCGCAGCGGCGCAGCCATCACCGAACACGCGCCCGAACCGATTCCGCGCGCGTGGCTTGAAGCGGTGCATTGCCCGGCCTATGTTGACGAGGTGTTCCGCGCCGCAGTGCCGCAACACAAGGAACGGCGCATCGGCTTTCCGGTGACGCCTGCAATCGTCAGCCGGGTGCGCCACACCAATGGCGGGACATGGCTCGCCGCGCAGCTCGCAAGGGATCACGGCTATGCCGCCAACTCCGCCGCGGGCAGCCACCATGCGCTGCATGATACGGGCGCGGGTTACTGCGTGTTCAATGATCTCGCCGTCACCGCCAATCGCCTGCTCGCCGAAGGCGACGCCCGGCGGGTGCTGATTGTCGATTGCGATGTGCATCAGGGCGATGGCACGGCCAGCCTGACAGCGGGACGCGAGGATATCTTCACCCTCTCGCTCCACGCCGAGAAGAACTTCCCGGTGCGCAAGGCCCGTTCAAGCCGCGATGTCGGACTGCCCGACGGGGTGGATGATGAAGGCTATATGGAGGCTCTCACCCGCCACCTGCCCGAAGTCATGGCCGATTTCGCGCCCGATTTCGTGCTCTATCAGGCAGGCGTTGATCCGCACCATGCTGACAAGCTGGGGCGGCTGGCGCTGACCGATGCCGGGCTGGCCCTGCGCGATCGGTTCGTCATCAGCGAATCGCGCCAGCGCGGCCTGCCTGTGGCGAGCGCCTTGGGGGGCGGATATGGCGATGATCCGCGCGCGGTTGCGGCGCGCCACGCCGCCTCGATGCTGGCCATGGCTGACGAGAATACACGCTGGAGCGATACCGCCGGGCGACAGGCCGGAAACAGCCCGCCATAAATTCACTCTTGGGAAAGGCGCATGAGCCGATATAGTATGCCATCATGACAACGCGGCGCGACATTCTCAAAGGCACGCTTGGCGGGGCGCTGGTGGCAGGCGCGGCGCTGGCCTTGCCTGCGCGGCTCGCGGCATCGGTTGCCCCCGGCAACCCGCGCGAGCGCATGCTGTTCGATATCGCCAAGCGCGAGCTTGATCGGGCGGGCAGCGCGATCTGGAAGCGCGATATTGTCGGCATTGCTGATTTCGGGCTGCATTCGGCCAAGCCGCGGTTCCACCTTGTCAACCTTGAGCGTGGCGAAGTGCAGAGCCTCCATGTCAGCCATGGCATGGGTTCGGATTACGAGCATGATGGCTGGCTCAAGCAGTTTTCCAATGTCGAAGGCTCGAACGCGACCAGCCGCGGCGCCTATGTGACATGGGAATGGTATGTCGGGCGCTATGGCACCTCGGTGCGCCTGGGCGGGCTCGATCCGACCAATGAAGCCGCGCTGCGGCGCTACATCGTGATGCACCGCGCCGCCTATGCCGAGCCGGCGCACCTCGCCAAGTGGGGTCGCCTTGGCCGTTCCAATGGCTGCTTTGCCTTTGGCGAGGATCAGTTCCGCACCGCGCTGCTCACGCTTTCGGGCGGGCGGCTGCTCTATGCCGATAGCCTCGGGCTGGAAGAAGACGGCAGCATCCAGCCGATGGCGGAACTGGCGTTGCTGCGTTCCGAGCGCCCCAATGATCTGCAACGCTACGCGCCCGGATCCTATTGATCGGTTGCTGCGCCTTGGCGCGGTTCAGCTTAGCTATCCCGCAGATCATCCTCGATCACGATCACCTCGTCGACCGGCTGCTGGGTCCGCTCGCGCACCCGCGGCTTGTCGAGGCTGGCAAGCACCGGGGCATCGCGCTCGTAGATGTCGTTGAAGGTCGCCATCTGGCCGTTGATGTCCGACGCCATCGTGAAATAGGTGATGTAGGCGGGCCACTGCTTTTCCAGCATCACCTTGGTATATCTGCCCGAAGTCGAGATTGCGACCGCTTCCTCCTTGGTCGCGCCCTTGCCGAGGATCGCCATGGTGATCGCGAGTTCCAGCGCGCGTTCGGTGCGGATGCAGCCGTGGCTCAGCGCGCGGTCATCATTGGCGAAAAGGTGGCGCGAGGGCGTATCGTGGAAGAAGATCGCATGCGGATTGGGCATTTCGAGCTTCATCATCCCGAGCGAATTGCCGGGGCCGGGCTGCTGCACCACCGTGACAAAGCCATTCGCGCCCTTGGTCGCGACATAGCCATTGCGCTTGGCCCATGCCGGATTGGCGAGTGCGCGCGCGCCCAGCCCTTCGCCTTTGACGATGGATTGCGGCACCGTCCAAGTCGGGTTGAACACCACGCCTTCGACCGTCTCGGCAAGCTGCGGGGTCGCGGTGCGCCCTGGCTTGCCCACGACCGTGCGATAGGTGCTGATGATCCGGTTGTTCACCGTCAGACGCAGCTGGTATTCGGGGACGTTGGTGATCAGATATTGCGAGCCGAGATCGCGCGGCAGCCAGCGCCAGCGATCCATATTGGCAAGGATCAGCTTGCGCCGCTCGGCATTGCGGGCCGGTGTCCGGCCCAGCTCTTCACGCAGGCGCGTGTAATCGGGATGCGTCGGCGCCAATTGCGCCAGCGTGCCCGCGATGTCGCCGCTGGCGAGCGCATCAGTCAGCAGCTTGCCCGTGGGGAAGCGCTCGGCATCGGTGTCGACCACAAACCACTGGCGGCGCGCTTCCATCGGGGTGCGGCCATCACGCAGATCCTCGACCAGCCAGACAAAGGCTTGCGAGGCGATCTCGTCCAATTCCTGCGAGGGCCCCGAAGCAATCGCCACCTTGAGCGCGGCGAGTTCGTAATCCGCGGGCATCAGCCCTTCGGCGCCGATCCCTTCGATCACCGCGATGAGCGCGCGGGCCTGCGCCACGGTCCACGGCTGGGTGAGCGGGTGGATCACTGCCATGCTGGGCTGCACGACAGGTTCGGACACCACTTGGGGAAAGGCCTGCTGGAAGGAGGGCGATGGCGAGTATGCGGGCGCAGGCGCAGGCACGGGCGCACGCGGCGCTTCAGGACGCTGCTGCGCGCTGACGCCTGCCGCCATCAGTGCCGCCAGCGCCGCACTGCCACCAAGATAACCCACCCACTTGCTCATCACACACCTTTGCACTGCGCGGCCCGTCTTGCACGGCGCCCGCGCCTTTCGCCCGGGCCATAGGCCGCCCGGTACCAGTCTATCAACTATTGAGCCTTGCCGCGCGATGAATCTGCACAGCTGCGATGCCGCAAAACCCGCAAGCCCCGCGTGACTTGGCCCTTGCGACGCGCTAGGCGCCACCCGGCCATGCAGCCTGCCACGCGCTCCCTTCTGCCGATCGCTGTCGCCTTTGCCGGCGTCGGCTTCCTGTCGGTGATGGATGCCTTCATGAAAGAGGCCGCGCTGCTGGCGGGCGCCTATACCGCAACCTTGCTGCGCTCGGCGCTGGGGGCGGCCATCATTGCCCCGATCTGGCTTGCGCGCGGCCCGGCATGGCCCGCGCCCGCCGTGCTCAAACTGCATGTCGAACGCGGGCTGATCAGCGCGTTCATGGCGCTGACCTTCTTCTTTGCCCTGACCCGCCTGCCGCTGGCCGAGACGATTGCGCTCAGCTTCATCGCGCCGATCATCGCGCTCTATCTGGCGAGCGTGCTGCTCGGCGAGACGATCAGCCGCAAGGCGATCAGCGCCAGCATTCTCGGCTTTGTCGGCACGCTGGTGATCATCGGCGGGAAGATCGGGCAAGGCGCGCTTGATGATGGCGCCTTGCTCGGCCTTGGTGCGATCATGATTTCGGCGCTGCTTTATGCCTACAACTTCGTGATCCTGCGCCGCCAATCGCAAGTCGCAAAGCCGGTCGAGATCGCGACCTTCCACAGCACCATCAGCGCGCTGGTACTGCTGGGGTTTGCGCCCTTTGTCTGGGTGACGCCGCCATCACAGGCATGGCTGCCCCTGATTGCTTCGGGGTTCCTGACCGTGGCCGGCGCATTGTCGATGGCGTGGGCCTATGCCCGCGCCGAGGCGCAGGTGCTGGTGCCGATCGAATATTCGGGCTTCCTGTGGGCAAGCGTGCTGGGCCTTGCGTTCTTCAACGAGGTTCCCGGCCTTGCCACCTGGGCTGGCACGGCGCTGATCGTCAGCGGCTGCTGGCTCGTCACGCGGCAGGCCAAAACGCCCGCAGAAACGCCCGCACAGGCGCAATTTCCTGCCGCCAGCCCCCTTGACCTTGCGGCCCTGAAAGCGCAATCGCCTCGGCGAAAGGGCCGCTCCCACGGATCGGGGCGCGGCAATCTGGAACATCGCTGAAAGGACGACAGCCGCCATGACTGCAATCGGCAAGGACACGCTTGGCACCCGCGACATTCTGAATGTGGGCAGCAAGCAGTACGCCTATTACTCGCTCGCGAAAGCCGCTGAGCAGCTGGGCGACATCTCCAAGCTGCCGATTTCGATGAAGGTGCTGCTCGAGAACCTGCTGCGCTTCGAGGACGGCGGCTTCACCGTCGCGCGCGAGCATATTCAGGCGGTCGTGGATTGGCAGAACAACCCTACCACCGGCGAGGAAATCCAGTACCGCCCGGCGCGCGTGCTGTTGCAGGACTTCACCGGCGTGCCCTGCGTGGTCGATCTCGCCGCGATGCGCGATGCGATCAAGAAGCTCGGCGGCGATACCGCCAAGATCAATCCGCTGGTGCCGGTCAACCTCGTGATCGACCACTCGGTGATGGTCGACGAATTCGGCCACCCCAAGGCGATGGAAGCCAACATGGCTCTGGAGTACGAGCGCAATGCCGAACGCTACGACTTCCTCAAGTGGGGCTCGAAGAGCTTCAAGAACTTCACCGCCGTGCCCCCGGGCACCGGCATCTGCCACCAGGTGAACCTCGAACACCTCGCCCGCGCGGTGTGGTCGTCGGAAGGGCCGGACGGCGTGATGGTCGCCTATCCCGACACCTGCGTCGGCACTGACAGCCACACCACCATGATCAACGGTCTCGGCGTGCTGGGCTGGGGCGTGGGCGGGATCGAGGCGGAAGCCGCGATGCTCGGCCAGCCGGTCTCGATGCTGATCCCCGAAGTGGTCGGCTTCTATCTTGAAGGCCGCATGGCCGAAGGCGTGACCGCGACTGACCTCGTGCTGACCTGCGTCCAGATGCTCCGCAATGTCGGCGTCGTCGGCCGCTTCGTCGAGTTCTACGGCCCCGGTGTGGCCAACCTTACCCTCGCTGACCGCGCCACCATCGCCAACATGGCCCCCGAATACGGCGCGACCTGCGGCTTCTTCGGGATCGACGACAAGACGCTCGATTACCTGCGTCTCACCGGCCGCAGCGAAGACACCATTGCGCTGGTCGAAGCTTATGCCAAGGCGCAGGGCATGTGGTTCGACCCCGCCAACGAGCCGGTGTTCACCAAGACCCTCTCGCTCGACATGGCCGCCGTCGTCCCCAGCCTTGCCGGGCCCAAGCGCCCGCAGGACAAGGTGATCCTCCAGGAGGTCGACGACCTGTTCAATTCGGACCTCACCAAGGCCTATGGCAAGGCTGCGCCCGCGCGCGTCGCGGTCGAGGGCAAGGACCACGACATCGGTGACGGCGACGTGGTGATCGCCGCGATCACCTCCTGCACCAACACCTCGAACCCCGACGTGCTGATCGCCGCGGGTCTCGTCGCCAAGAAAGCCAACGAGAAGGGCCTCAAGCCCAAGCCGTGGGTCAAGACCTCGCTCGCCCCCGGATCGCAGGTGGTGACCGACTACCTCGTGAAGTCGGGCCTGCAGGAGCACCTCGACGCGGTCGGCTTCGACCTTGTCGGCTATGGCTGCACCACCTGCATCGGCAACTCCGGCCCGCTCGCCGCGCCGATCTCGGCTGCTATCAACGGCAACGACATCGTCGCTGCCTCGGTCCTCTCGGGCAACCGCAACTTCGAAGGCCGCGTCTCGCCTGATGTGCGCGCCAACTTCCTCGCCTCGCCGCCGCTGGTGGTCGCCTATGCGCTGAAGGGCACTGTCACCGAGGACATCACCACCACCCCGATCGGGCAGGACCAGAACGGCAATGACGTGATGCTCGCCGATCTGTGGCCGACCAACGCCGAGATCGCCGAACACCGCGCCGCCAATATCGACCGCTCGATGTTCGAATCGCGCTACGCCAACGTCTATGATGGGGACGAGCACTGGCAGGCGATCACCGTCGAGCCGTCCGACACCTACACCTGGCGCGCGGGTTCGACCTACGTCGCCAACCCGCCCTATTTCGAGGGCATGACCATGACCCCGGCGCCGATCACCGACATCGTCGATGCCAAGCCGCTGGCGATCCTCGGGGATTCAGTCACCACCGACCACATTTCGCCGGCCGGCTCGATCAAGGAAGACAGCCCTGCAGGCAAGTTCCTGATGGGCAATCAGGTGAGCAAGAAGGACTTCAACTCCTACGGCTCGCGCCGCGGCCACCACGAAGTGATGATGCGCGGCACCTTCGCCAACATCCGCATCAAGAACGAGATGGTGCCGGGCGTCGAAGGCGGGTTCTCCACCTTCAACGGTGAAGTCATGCCGATCTACGACGCGGCGATGAAGCACAAGGAAGACGGCACCCCGCTGGTGGTTATCGGCGGCAAGGAATACGGCACCGGCTCCTCGCGCGACTGGGCGGCCAAGGGGACGATCCTGCTCGGCGTGCGCATGGTGATCGTCGAGAGCTTCGAGCGCATCCACCGCTCGAACCTCGTCGGGATGGGCGTGCTGCCGCTCCAGTTCAAGGAAGGCGACACCCGCCAGACCCTTGGCCTGATGGCGACCGACACCTTCTCGATCCGCGGCCTGGCCGACCTCGTACCGGGTCAGGACGTCACTGTCGAAGTCACCCGCGAAGACGGTTCGCAGTTCAGCTTCACTGCCCTGTGTCGCATCGATACCGCAAACGAGATGGAATATTACCGCCACGGCGGGATTCTCCATTACGTTTTGCGCAAACTTGCGGCATAAGGAGAGCGATGAAGCAGTCCGGCGCTCTTGTACTGACAGCGACTGTCCTCGCTCTCGCAGCCTGCGGGGGCGGATCTGATCGTGGCAAGAGCGAGCGCGGCGGCAGCGGCGCGCCATTCGGCTTCGAAATGGCCGCCGCCGCAGCCAGCGAAGTGCCAGCCGCGCCGGTTGCCGAGCTTTCTCCCGAAGAGGTATCCCGTGCGCTGGCAACGGGTTCAATCCGGCTGATCGATATCCGCACCGATGCCGAAGTCGCCGATGGCGGCACCATCCCCGGCGCGGAACATATCCCGATGGACCAGCTTGACGCCTCGGTGCTCGAAAACAACGACGGGCGCGAAGTCGTGCTCTATTGCCGTTCGGGCAAGCGCTCGGAAATGGCGGCGACCAAGCTGGCCAGCGAAACCGGCAAGACGGTCACCCACATGCCCGGCGGCATTCTGGCGTGGCGTGATCGGGTGAAGCTTGCTGGCGCCTGCGACAAGGATGGCCAGCAAGGCTGCTGATCCTCTCGCTGCCCGGGGGCAGACCGCGGCGCTCTCTCTAACCGTCCTCGCTGAACAGTCCGCCCTGACTGGGCGCGGGCGGCGCAGGCGGCACCATTTCGAGATGCGCCCACCCGCCATCATTGAGCACCCGCCCGCGCGCGGTGCGGGCAATCAGGCCAAGCTGGATGAGGTAAGGCTCCACCACATCCTCGATCGTGTCGCGCGGCTCGGCCAGACCCGCGGCCAGCGTTTCCACCCCGACCGGGCCGCCCTTGTAGGTGGTGGCGATCATGCTGAGATAGCGGCGATCCATCGCATCGAGCCCGAGCCGGTCAATCTCCAGCCGGGTGAGCGCCTCATCCGCGACGTCGCGGGTGACGATGCCCGCACCGCGCACATCGGCAAAGTCACGCACGCGGCGCAGCAAGCGCCCGGCGACACGCGGCGTCCCGCGCGACCGGCGCGCGATCTCGCGAGCACCTTGCGGATCAATGGCAAGGCCGAGCAGCCCGGCGGCACGGGTCACCACCCGGTCCAGCTCTTCGTGGCTGTAGAAATTGAGCCGCACCGGAATGCCGAACCGGTCGCGTAGCGGCGTGGTCAGCAGGCCCTGCCGGGTAGTTGCGCCGATCAGGGTGAAAGGCGGCAGATCAATGCGGACAGAGCGCGCGGATGGCCCCTCGCCGATAATGAGATCGAGCGCACGGTCTTCCATCGCAGGGTAAAGCACTTCCTCGACCACCGGATTGAGCCGGTGAATCTCGTCGATGAAGAGCACATCATGCGGTTCGAGATTGGTGAGCAGCGCGGCAAGATCGCCCGCCTTGGCGATGACGGGGCCGGAGGTGGCGCGAAACCCTGCGCCCAGTTCAGCAGCGATGATCTGCGCCAGCGTGGTCTTGCCGAGACCCGGGGGGCCGAAGAACAGCGTGTGATCCATCGCCTCGCCCCGTGCACGGGCAGCGGCGATGAAGACAGCTAGGTTATCGCGCGCGGCCTCTTGCCCGATAAACTCGGCGAGGCGCTTGGGCCGCAACGCCGCATCAGGATCGCCGGGCTGGCGGGCGGGGGTGTGGAGGGGATCAGTCATACAAACTCGTCATGCTGAACTTGGCTTCCCATCACCCGGCCGCCTTCTTAAGTGCGACGCGGATGAGGTCACCCTCGCTCGCGCCCGCACCCAGTTCTTCCAGCGCGCGCGCGACTGCCTGCGCCGCCACCGCGGGCTTGAAGCCGAGGTTCTCCAGCGCGCTTGCCGCATCCGCGCCCTTGCTGCCTGCGGGGGCGGCTGCGGCGCTTACCGCAAACCCGCCCGAGCCCCCTGGCATCACGCCCGCCTTGTCCTTCAACTCGTTGACGATCCGCCCTGCCAGCTTCGGCCCCACGCCCTGCGCGCGGGCGACCATGGCCGCGTCACCCTTGCCGCAGGCGTCGCGCAGCTCTCCGGTCGCTAGCGCCGAGAGGATCGCCAGCGCCACCTTGCTCCCCACGCCCTGCACGCCCGTCAGCAGCCGGAACCAGTCACGCTCGGATGCTTCCGCGAACCCCAGCAGGCGCATATCGTTCTCGCTCACCTGCAATTCGGTGTGGACAGTGCAAGCCTCACCCACTTCGCCCAGCGCGGCGAGCGTGCGGCTCGAACAGTGGACGAGGTAACCGACCCCGCCAACGTCGACGATCGCCCAGTCCTCGCCGGTCGCATCAAGCCTGCCTGAGAGCTTCGCAATCATGGTTTGTTCCTGCCGGATTCCGGCAGGCTTGGCTAGAGCGAACCCGTCCACAATCCCCGTTCGCCTCAAGCCCTTCGGCAGGCTCAGGATGAACTGCCGACTTCGTCGTCAGTCGAGAGGCAGGAGCGCGCGTGTCTCGACTACGCTCGACACGAACGGCGCTTTGGGTAATGGAGGCACCATGAGCTGGAACACCTTCGGGCGCATGCTGCGCTTCACCACCTGGGGAGAGAGCCACGGGCCCGCACTGGGCGCGGTCGTCGACGGGTGCCCGCCGGGGCTCGCGATCTCGGAAGAGTTCATCCAGCCCTTCCTCGATGCCCGCAAGCCGGGCACCAGCCGCTTCACCACCCAGCGACGCGAGGATGATCTGGTGCGGATCCTCTCGGGCACCTTCGAGGGCAAGACCACCGGCACGCCGATCAGCCTGATGATCGAGAACACCGATCAGCGGTCGAAAGACTATTCCGCAATCGCCCAGCAATATCGCCCCGGCCATGCCGATTACGCCTATGACGCCAAATACGGCATCCGCGACTATCGCGGCGGCGGGCGTTCCTCGGCGCGCGAGACGGCGGCGCGGGTGGCGGCGGGCGCGGTGGCACGGCTGGTGATCCCCGAGGTTACCATCACCGCCTATGTTTGCGAATTGGGCGGCGACCGGATCGACCCGGCGCGGATCGACTACGCCGAAATCGCCAACAATCCCTTCTTCTGCCCCGACCCCGAAGCGGCCAAGCGCTGGGAGGCCAAGGTGGACGCAGCACGCAAAGCCGGATCGTCGCTCGGTGCGATCGTCGAATGTGTCGCAGAGGGCGTCCCGGCAGGCTGGGGCGCGCCGATCTATGCCAAGCTCGACAGCGACCTCGCCGCCGCGATGATGAGCATCAATGCGGTCAAAGGCGTCGAGATCGGTGACGGCTTCGAAGCCGCGCGCCTGACGGGCGAGGAAAACGCCGACCGGATGCGGCCCGGCCCGGACGGCAAGCCGCTCTACCTCGCCAACCACGCGGGCGGAACGGCGGGCGGCATTTCGACCGGGCAGCCGGTGGTGTGCAGGGTGGCGTTCAAGCCGACCTCCTCGATCCTCACCCCGGTGGAATCGATCAATTCTGCGGGCGAGGCGGTGGCGGTGGTCACCAAGGGCCGCCACGATCCCTGCGTCGGCATCCGCGGCACGCCGGTGGTCGAGGCGATGATGGCGCTGGTGCTGGCCGATCACAAGCTGCTGCACCGCGCGCAAGTGGGGTAGAGCGGAGCCGGGTTCCGCCTAGAGCGCGTCGGGAAGGGTAACCATGCCGACCGCTTCAAGACCATTAAGCACCGCATCAACTGCAATCGTCGCAAGGACGATACCCATTACCCGGCTTATGACATTGGCGCCCGTGGAGCCGAGCACGGACTTGAGGCGTGCTGCCAGCAGCAGGAAAATGAGCGTGATCGCCATCACCGCCAGCAGCAATCCGGCTGTCACCAACTGATCGGTGAACGAGCTCGACTGGTTGTTGGTCAACACCACCACCGCCAGCATGGCCCCGGGCGAGGCAATCGACGGCATGGCCAAGGGAAAGACTGCTCCGGCCAGGGGATCATTTTCGGCTTCGTCGATTTCGTCTTCCGCTTTTGAATGGCCGAAGATCATCGTCATCGCGAACAGGAACAGCACTATGCCGCCGGCAATCTTGAACGAGCCGAAGCGCAGGCCCAAAGTTTCGAGCAACACCTGCCCCGCAGCAAGAAAGAAGAGCAGGACGATCGTCGCCACAACAACGCCGCGCACGGCGAATGATCGGTGATGTTCAGGCGGTACTTGCGCCGTGGCGTGATAGAAGACCGGCAAAGTGCCAATCGGATCGACCACGACAAGCAGGGTCACGAATTGCAGGACGAGTGTCGCCGCATCCATTTAACTGCATCCTGCCAAAGCCATGTGTCAGCGATGGCATAATCCTTCGACCGAGGAAACCCGTTAGGTCGTCAGGCTCGGGTTCCCGCCCCACAGATTGAAAAAACCGATTTGTGCAATCGCACAAATCAACTTTCTTGCAGCGCAGCATGGACTATGTAGGCGGCGTCAAGTTTCCTCTCAACCACCCAACACAAGGACAGACTCCACATGGGTATCATCGGTTCGACCATTCAGCCCTTCAAGGCGACCGCGTTTCAGGCAGGCAAGGATTTCTTCGAAGTCACCAGCGAAGACCTCGCCGGCAAGTGGTCGGTGTTCTTCTTCTATCCGGCCGACTTCACCTTCGTGTGCCCGACCGAGCTTGAAGACATGGGCGAGAAGTACGAAATGCTCCAGTCGATGGGCGTCGAAGTCTATGCCGTGAGCACCGACACGCATTTCAGCCACAAGGCCTGGCACGACACCTCGGACAAGATCGGCAAGCTCAAGTTCCCGTTCCTCGGTGACCAGAACCACGTCCTGTCGAACAATTTCGGCGTGCTGCGCGAAGGCGCTGGCCTCGCTGACCGTGCGACCTTCGTGGTCGATCCGGATGGCGTGATCCAGATCATGGAAATCACCTGCGAAGGCGTGGGCCGCAATGCCAACGAACTGACCCGCAAGATCAAGGCCGCCCAGTATGTGCGCGCCAACCCCGGTCAGGTCTGCCCGGCAGCGTGGGAAGAAGGCAGCGAAACGCTGGCTCCCTCGCTCGATCTGGTCGGCAAGATCTGATCGGTTCAACCGAACCAAACCGGCCAGCGCGACTTTCTCCCTCCCCCCTCGAGCGCGCTGGCTGTAAAATCCCGAGAGCATAAAAGCCCTCGGGTCGTAGCCGGGATCGGCTGGCGAAACAGGTTGCTCCCCTCCCCCCTTCTGGAGAGCAGCCATCCAGCCAGCCGATCCCGCGTTGCTACGTTTTCTTCCCCTTTTTTCCGCCCAACGCTTTCGGAGGCTGCCATGCTCGACGCCAATCTTCAGGCCCAGCTCAAGCAATATCTCGGCAATCTGCGCGAGGGCGTGGAGCTGGTCGCATCGCTCGACGACAGTGAAAAGTCCCGCCAGACGCGCGCGCTGATTGAACAGATCGCGTCGCTGCACGATCTCGTGACCGCGCGGTTCGATGGCACCGACGCACGCAAGCCCAGCTTCATCATCCGCCGCGCCAGCGATGCCGACAAGTGGGTGCGTTTTGGCGGCCTGCCGATGGGCCATGAGTTCACCTCGCTGGTGCTCGCCCTGCTCTGGGCGGGCGGCCATCCGCCCAAAGTCGATGCCGACCTGATCGAACAGATCCGCGGGCTGGAAGGCGATTATCACTTCGAGATGTTCTTCTCGCTGTCGTGCCACAATTGCCCCGATGTGGTGCAGGCCTTGACGCTGATGGCGCTCGAAAACCCGCGCATCACCGTCACCCTGATCGAAGGCGGCAGCTTCCAGGAGGAAGTCGAAGCCCGCGGCGTGATGGCCGTGCCCGCGACCTTCCTCAATGGCGAGCCGTTCTACAATGGCCGCATGGAGCTGGCCGAAATCCTCGCCAAGCTCGACAAGAACGCCGATGCCAAGGCCGCGGAAAAGCTGAGCGCGAAAGACCCGTTCGAAGTCCTCGTGATCGGCGGCGGCCCGGCCGGCGCAGCGGCGGCGGTCTACACCGCGCGCAAGGGCTTCCGCACCGGTATCGCGGCGGAACGCTTTGGCGGACAGCTGATGGACACGCTCGGGATCGAGAACCTGCCGGGCACGCCCTACACCGAAGGCCCCAAGCTGACCGACAGCCTCAAGAGCCACGTCGGCGAATATGAGATCGATCTGATGGATCTCGCCCGCGCGGTGCAGATCACGCCTGCCAGCGAGCCCGGCGCGATGCACAGCGTGCTCATGGCCAATGGCGCGACGCTCCATGCCCGTTCGCTCGTCCTCTCGACCGGCGCACGCTGGCGCAATCTCGGCGTGCCGAGCGAAGCGAAATATCGCAACAAGGGCGTGGCCTACTGCCCGCACTGCGATGGCCCGCTCTTCAAGGGCAAGCGCATCGCGGTGATCGGCGGCGGCAATTCGGGCGTCGAAGCCGCGATCGATCTCGCCAAGATCGTCGGCCATGTCACGCTGATCGAATTCGATACCAAGCTGCGCGCCGACGAGGTGCTCCAGCGCAAGCTGCGCTCGATGCCCAATGTCGAGATCGTCACCAACGGCCAGACGACCGAAATCCTCGGCGACGGCGCGAAGGTGAGCGGGCTGGTGCTCAAGGATCGCGCCAGCGGCGATGAACGGCGGATCGCGCTCGAAGGCGTGTTCGTCCAGATCGGGCTGGTGCCCAACACCGAATTCCTGCGCGAGACGGGGCTTGAACTGTCCAAGTTCGGCGAGATCATCATCGATGATCACGGCGCGACCAATCTGCCGGGCATCTATGCCGCCGGCGATTGCACCACCGTCCCGCACAAGCAGATCGTGGTGGCGATGGGCGAAGGGGCCAAGGCTGGCCTTGGCGCGTTCGATTACCTCATCCGCAACGAGCCGGTCGAGGACGTCGCGCAAGCGGCCTAATTTGTTGGAGCCCGCTCGCCTCCGCGAGCGGGCATCCTCGCTCACACGCCCTGCGGGCGCGTCGCTGCGGGCGGCCGGTCGGCCTTGCGGGCTCCCATTCGGGAGCCCGTTTCTCATTCCTGCCTGTTCGTCATTGCGAGCCGCGAAGCGGCGTAGCAATCCAGAGCGTATTGTGTGCCGCTCTGGATTGCTTCGCTACGCTCGCAATGACGAAGCTCACTAATCGTCTCACTCAATCAAACTTGGCGTTTTAATCGATTTGACGCGCTATCCCGAAAGAGTCATCCTCTCTTCATAAGCTTGGCCCGTGAGGCTGAGTCCCACCCCAGAGAGGAGCCACAACCATGGACGCAAAAACCGGAGAAATGAGCGGCTGTCCCTTCACCGCAAGCGGGCAGATGCGCTCGCTGCTCGGACGCACCAACCGCGACTGGTGGCCCGAGGCGCTGCAACTCGACATCCTGACCGAACAGGGCAAAAGCGCGAACCCCTATGGCGAGGATTTCGATTACGCCGAGGCCTTCAACGCGCTCGACTACAAGGCGCTCAAGGCCGATCTCACCGCGCTGATGACCGACAGCCAGCCCTGGTGGCCGGCCGATTACGGGCATTACGGCCCCTTCTTCATCCGCATGGCCTGGCACGCGGCGGGCACCTATCGCACCGGTGACGGGCGCGGCGGTGCGGGCAGCGGGCAGCAGCGTTTCGCCCCGCTCAACTCGTGGCCGGACAACGGCAACCTCGACAAGGCCCGCCGCCTGCTGTGGCCGATCAAGCAGAAATACGGGAAGAACATCAGCTGGGCTGACCTGTTCATCCTCGCCGGGAACGTCGCCATCGAAAGCATGGGTGGCCCGGTGTTCGGCTTCGGCGGCGGCCGCGCCGACGTGTTCGAGCCCGAGAGCGTCTACTGGGGCACCGAGGAGCAATGGGTCAACGAAGGCGTCGCCACCCGCATCCGCCCGACGGACGGCGCTGACCTCGAAAACCCGCTCGCCGCGATCCAGATGGGGCTGATCTACGTCAATCCCGAAGGCCCGGGCGGCAATCCCGATCCGCTCGAAAGCGCGCGCGACATGCGCGAAACCTTCGCCCGCATGGCGATGAACGACGAGGAAACCGTCGCCCTCACCGCAGGCGGCCATGCCTTCGGCAAGGCCCATGGCGCAGCCCCGGCAGACACTTTCGCCGGTGCGCCCGAAAGCGAAGATCTCCACCAGATGGGCTTCGGCTGGCTGATCGACGAGCAGGAAATCGCCGCTGGCCACATCACCACCTCGGGGATCGAGGGCAGCTGGTCGAACAATCCGACCCAATGGGGCGGTGACTATTTCCGCCTGCTGTTCAAGTATGACTACGAGCTCGTCAAATCGCCTGCGGGCGCGTGGCAGTGGACCCCGATCAACCCCGATCCCGAAGACCTCGCGCCTGACGCGCGCGATCCGAACAAGCGCGTGCCGACGATGATGACCACCGCTGACATGGCGCTCAAGAATGATCCGGAATATCGCAAGATTTCGGAGAAGTTCCTGAAGGATCAGGCAGCGCTTGATGATGCCTTCGCCCGCGCGTGGTTCAAGCTGTGCCACCGCGATATGGGCCCGAAGATCCGCTACATGGGGCCGGAAGTCCCGACGGAAGACCTTATCTGGCAGGATCCGGTCCCGGCTGGCACCATGCCGTCCGATGCCGATGTCGCGCGCTTCAAGGCGACGATCCTCGGCAGCGGGTTAACGGTGAGCGAACTCGTCAAGGCGGCGTGGGCGTCAGCCTCGACCTACCGCAATTCGGATCACCGCGGCGGTGCCAATGGCGCGCGGGTGCGGCTCGCCCCGCAAAAGGGTTGGGCGGCGAATGATCCCGAGGAACTGGCCAAGGTGCTGGGCGTGATCGAGGCGCATCGTGGCAACCTGTCGATGGCCGATGCTATCGTGCTGGCAGGCGCGGCGGCGGTTGAGAAGGCGGCCAAGGATGCCGGGTTCGAAACCACCGTGCCCTTTACCGGCGGACGCGGCGATGCCACCGCTGAACACACCGACGCGGCGAGCTTTGAACCGCTCGAGCCGTTCGCCGATGGCTTCCGCAACTACCTCAGGACCAAGGCGGTCGTCCGCACCGAGGAAATGCTCATCGACAAGGCGCATCTGCTGGGGCTCTCGATCCCTGAGATGACCGCGCTGGTCGGCGGGATGCGGGTGCTCGGCGCGAACAGCGGCAACACCCGGCACGGCGTCTTCACCGACCGCGTCGGCGCGCTGACACCGGACTTCTTCCGCAACCTCCTGGATATGAACACCAAGTGGGCGCCAGTCGATGGTTCGGATGACGAGGAATATGTCGGCACCTGCCGCAAGACGGGTGCGGAGAGATATCGCGCCACCCGTGCCGACCTCGTGTTCGGTTCAAACTCGATGCTGCGGGCGCAGGCCGAAGTCTATGCCGAGGCCGGCAATGAAGGCAAATTCGTGTGCGACTTCATCTCGGCCTGGAACAAGGTGATGAACGCGGATCGGTTTGATCTGACCCACGCCAAATATCACGCCTGATCTGTCAGGATGTGACCACGAAACCCCCCGGCCTCACCCGCCGGGGGTTTTTCTACGCCCCGCGTTTGAGCACGAGGTAGAGCGCACCCTCGCCGCCATGGCTGCGATGCGCCCGGCGCACTGCGGCGATGCTGCCGGCATGATGGCTCGCGGCGAGCCAGTCGAGCAGCTTGGCGCGGATGGCGCCGCGCCGCTCGCTGCGATCGGCGGGATCGACCGGCCGCTCGCGCCCGGCAATCACCAGCACCACCCGTGCGCCCATGCTGCGCGCCTGATCAAGCCCGGCGATGACGCGCGTATAGGCGGCATCGAGCGAGTGATCATGCAGATCAAGCGTGAGATCAGGCTCGATCCGCCCGCTCTTGAACCGGCGTTCCCAATGCGAATCAAGGCTTACGCCTACCGGCACACGTGGCGGCGGGGGCATCGGGATCTGATGCTTGCCCTTCTTGGGCAGCGCGGGGCTTGGCAGGGGCTTGGCCGCAGGCGGCGGAGGGGCCGGGTTGGCGGCTTTGGGCGCCGCAACCGGCGAAGGCGAAGCAGTAGGGGCCTTCCGCCCCGGTAGCGGGGTGACTGTCTCGGCCAGCCGCGCCCAGAGGGCGGCGCGCGAGATGATCG